>NZ_JBIONV010000001.1:0-217500 GCF_051711925.1 Enterococcus sp. DIV2385
ATGCCCGACGTGGAAAGTTTTTGGCATAGCCTTGAAGAAGCCTATCAAGCGATTTTGTCGGCGCCAAGTTTTGATGCTTGGATTAAAACCACACGCCCTTTGAAATTAGACAACAATCAATTGTGGCTAGAAGTCCCTTCTGCAGTTCATCGTGATTACTGGGAAAAAAATCTTTCGGCAAAAATTGTCGAAACTGGATTTAAATTGACCGGTGCAGAAGTGATGCCCCATTTTGTTGTTGCCGATGAAAAAGACGCAGCACTGGCACAAGAACTCGAAGAACCTGCCGAAGAAGAAGTTGTTTTTAGTGAACAAAGTAAAAAAGCGATGCTTAATCCTAAGTACACTTTCGACACCTTCGTTATTGGTAAAGGAAACCAAATGGCGCACGCTGCAGCGCTTGTTGTTGCCGAGGATCCAGGTTCGATTTACAATCCCCTTTTCTTCTATGGTGGTGTAGGGTTAGGGAAAACCCATTTGATGCATGCTATTGGTCATCAAATGTTAGTGAATCAACCAGATGCCAAAGTCAAATATGTTAGTAGCGAAACGTTTACGAATGAATTTATCAACTCAATTCAAACAAAGACATCCGAACAATTTCGGAAAGAATATCGCAATGTTGACTTATTATTAGTCGATGATATTCAATTTTTGGCGGAAAAAGAAGCAACATTGGAAGAATTTTTCCATACCTTCAACGATCTTTACAATGAAAATAAACAAATTGTTTTAACAAGTGATCGCCCGCCGAATGATATTCCAAAATTACCTGAACGATTAGTCTCTCGCTTTGCTTGGGGTTTGTCTGTTGATATCACCCCGCCTGATTTAGAAACACGGATTGCAATTTTGCGCAAAAAAGCAGATGCCGAGCGTTTAGAAATTCCGGATGATACACTAAGTTATATCGCTGGTCAAATTGATTCCAACATCCGTGAATTAGAGGGTGCTTTGGTCCGCGTTCAAGCCTTTGCAACTATTAATGGAGAAGATATTACCACTAGTTTAGCGGCGGACGCCTTGAAATCTCTAAAATCAGTTGGTAGTAAAAATCAATTGTCCATTTTACAAATTCAAGAAGAAGTATCCAAATATTATCATGTGCCTCTTAAGGATTTAAAAGGGAAAAAACGGGTGAAAACAATTGTGGTTCCTCGTCAAATCTCAATGTATCTTGCTAGAGAAATGACCGACAATTCCTTGCCAAAAATTGGTGCCGAATTTGGCGGCAAAGATCATACAACGGTGATTCATGCGCACGAAAAGATTCAGCAATTATTGGAAAAAGATCCAGCGATTCAAAAAGAAGTCAGTGAAATTAAAAATTTATTGAACTCTTAGGATGTGGAAAACTAAACAAAAAAGAACAAAGTTATCCACAACTTATACACAAGTGGATAACTTAGTAAAATCAATGCTTTTTTGACTTTTCCACAGAATCAACATGCCCTATTACTTTTATTATTTATTTATATATAATATACAAAACAGTGGCGTACAAAATTAGAATGTATTGAAAATACTTAAAAAGGAGTTTACATTATGAAATTAACGGTCAAACGAAGTGTCTTTTTACAAGAATTACAAACTGTTCAACGAGCAATTTCTTCTAAAACAACGATTCCAATCTTAACAGGTGTTAAAATTGTATTATCAGAAGATGGCTTATCACTTACTGGGAGTAACGCGGATATTTCAATTGAAAGTTTTTTAAGTAAAGATGATGAAAAAGCTCAAATGACCATTGAACGCACAGGTAGCATCGTTTTACAATCTCGTTTCTTTGGCGAAATTATTCGTAAATTACCAGAAGATATGTTCACAATGGAAGTTCTAGATAACAATCAAGTTGCAATCACTTCAGGAAAAGCTGATTTTACGGTTAATGGATTAGATGCGGATAATTATCCGCACTTACCAGTAATTGATACTCAAAACCAAATGAAATTACCTGTTCATTTATTGACAAAAATTATTAGTGAAACAGGATTTGCTGTATCGATGCACGAAAGTCGTCCAATTTTAACTGGGGTTCACTTTATTTTAGAAAATCAAAAATTACTTGCCGTTGCGACAGATTCACATCGTTTAAGTCAACGTGTGATCCCGACAGAACAAGCAGTAGAAGACTTTAACATTGTAATTCCAGGAAAAAGTTTAACTGAACTTTCTCGTTCATTAACCAATGAAGAAGAAATGGTTGAAATCAGCATTATGGAAAACCAAGTGCTATTTAAAACAGAAACAATGTACTTCTATTCTCGTTTGTTAGAAGGAAATTATCCTGATACCAACCGTTTAATTCCAACTAGCCATAACACGCAAATTGAATTTTATGTACCAGAATTGCTTTCAGCAATCGAACGTGCCTCTTTACTTTCTCATGAAGGACGTAACAATATTGTTCGCCTTTCAATTTCACCAGACTCTGTTGTTTTATATGGAAATTCACCTGAAATTGGAAAAGTCGAAGAAGCTTTAAACTATGAAAATGTTTCTGGTGAAGCGTTGGATATTTCTTTCAACCCAGATTATATGAAAGATGCGTTGCGAGCGTTTGGCGATATGAATATTACCGTGAAATTCCTTTCTCCAATTCGTCCGTTTACATTGGAGCCAACCGAAACAGAACTAGATTTCATTCAACTAATTACACCGGTTCGTACAAATTAATCATGTTTAAAAAAGACCTTCGGAAAATCACTATGATCGCCGAAGGTTCTTTTTTGTCGTCTGTTTAAAGCCGATAAACGCTGCTAGATAAGCTTTTTATAACTAGAATAGCTTTTACGCTAATATGATTGTGAATGTTTGAACTATCGTTTGACGAATAAATTCTGCCTTTTTTTTCGTGGATAAAGAAAAAAGCCCTTTAATTTTTCGTTTAAGGGCTGTTCATTTTTTTATGAATATTTCCTAGTGAAAGAAGTTTACGTTGCTTAAAACGACGCTCAGACCTCTACAAGCTACTTTTCTTCAATGCATGCCCTCTTCGTTTGTCTTTGAGTTACCCCAAATTGTTTTTTAGTTAAACGCTACTCGTCATTTCTGCCAAATCAGGCCCCTTTTTTCTCAAGAAAATATCAATTTCCGTTTTAAAATGCTTTTTAAGAGTTTTTTTATCCTAATAATATTTTCGGTCATTTAGAATTAAAATTGCTTAGAATGAAAATTAGACAGATAAATTTGTTTTCTCTTATGAAAAAGGGTATAATATATATGAGAACGTATTAGAAAAAAGAGGGATGCACATTGAAAAAAACGTTTGTTTTAGCAACTGAGTATATAACGCTTGGTCAGTTTCTTAAAGAAATCAACGTCATTGGTAGTGGCGGCCAAGCCAAATGGTATTTGGCAGACAATAGCGTGTTTGTTGATGGCGAGTTGGAAAATCGTCGCGGACGGAAACTTTATGCGGGCATGATGATTGAGATACCTGAAGAAGGTACTTTTTTTATGGTGAAAAACGGAAACGAGTCCGACGATGCGGCTGAATGAGCTGACACTTCAGCATTATCGTAATTATGAAACAGTCAACTTAGATTTTCCAAAAACGTTAAATCTTTTTTTAGGCGAAAACGCCCAAGGAAAAACCAACTTGTTAGAAAGCATTTATGTTCTAGCAATGACACGAAGTCATCGAACCAGCAATGAAAAAGAATTAATTGGCTGGGAACAAGCAGCAGCTAAAATTAGCGGTGTGGTTGAAAAAAAGACAGGCACCGTGCCGTTGGAAATTTTAATTTCCAACAAAGGACGTAAAACCAAGGTTAACCACATTGAGCAAAAAAGGCTCAGTGCGTACATTGGGCAACTGAATGTTATTTTATTTGCCCCAGAAGATTTATCTTTGGTGAAAGGCTCACCTCAAGTCCGCCGGAAATTTATTGACATGGAACTCGGACAAGTGAGTCCTATTTATCTTTATGATCTTGTCCAATATCAGTCTGTTTTAAAGCAACGGAACCAATACCTAAAACAACTAGCTGAAAAGAAACAAACAGATACTGTTTATCTGGATATTTTGACAGAACAGCTAGCTGAATTTGGCGGGAAAGTTCTATACGCTCGGTTAGGTTTTCTTAAAAAATTAGAACACTGGGCAAACTTACTCCATCAAAAAATTAGTCATGGACGCGAAACGCTCACCATTGACTACGCATCAAGCATCCCAATTGACAACACGGATCTTTCCTTAGAAGCACTTCAAAATCAATTGCTCCAACAATTAATGAACAATCGTAAGCGTGAATTGTTTAAAGCGAATACTTTTTTAGGCCCTCATCGTGACGATTTGCTGTTTATTGTCAATGGTCAAAATGTTCAAACGTATGGCTCACAAGGCCAACAGCGAACGACAGCTTTAAGTATTAAATTGGCAGAGATTGATTTGATGCATTCAGAAACAGGAGAATATCCTGTGTTATTACTAGATGATGTCATGAGTGAATTAGATAATGAACGTCAAATTCACTTGTTAGAAACGATTGAAGGCAAAGTTCAAACGTTCTTAACGACAACTAGTTTAGATCACATAAAAGACAAGCTAACAGTTGAACCAGATATTTTTTATGTTCAACAAGGCAAGATAGAAAGGAATTCAGCGACATGACAGAAGAAGAAAAAAACATGAGAGAACGTGCGCAAGAATATGACGCTAGTCAGATTCAAGTTTTGGAGGGCTTAGAAGCTGTCCGGAAACGTCCTGGTATGTACATAGGTTCTACTAGTGGCGAAGGGTTACACCACTTAGTATGGGAAATCGTTGACAACTCTATCGACGAAGCCTTAGCAGGATTTGCTAAATCAATTCAAGTAATTATCGAACCAGACGATAGTATTACTGTTATCGATGATGGTCGTGGAATTCCAGTCGGGATTCAAGCCAAAACAGGTCGCCCAGCTGTGGAAACAGTGTTTACAGTGCTACATGCCGGCGGGAAATTTGGCGGTGGCGGCTATAAAGTATCAGGTGGCTTGCACGGTGTTGGTTCCTCTGTTGTTAATGCTTTATCGACCAGTTTAGATGTTCGTGTTTATAAAGATGGCAAAGTGTACTACCAAGAATATCGTCGTGGTGCGGTTGTTGATGACCTAAAAGTTATCGAAGAAACGGATCGTCACGGAACCACTGTTCACTTTATTCCAGATCCTGAAATTTTTACAGAAACAACCGTTTATGATTTTGATAAATTAGCAACACGGGTTCGTGAATTAGCCTTTTTAAATCGAGGCTTACACATTTCAATTGAAGACCGTCGTGAAGGACAAGAAGATAAAAAAGAGTATCACTATGAAGGCGGGATTAAGAGTTATGTTGAGCATTTAAATGCCAATAAAGACGTTATTTTCCCAGAGCCAATCTTCATTGAAGGAGAGCAACAAGATATTACAGTGGAAGTGTCAATGCAGTATACAGATGGCTACCACTCAAATATTTTAAGTTTTGCCAACAATATTCATACTTATGAAGGCGGAACGCATGAATCTGGTTTTAAAACTTCTTTAACACGTGTGATTAATGACTATGCACGTAAACAAAAATTGATGAAAGAAAACGATGAAAAATTAACTGGGGAAGATGTTCGTGAAGGCTTAACCGCAGTGGTTTCCATCAAACATCCCGATCCTCAATTTGAAGGACAAACGAAAACGAAATTAGGGAACTCAGAAGTACGGACCGTTACGGATCGTCTATTCTCAGAATACTTTACAAAATTTTTAATGGAAAACCCAACAGTCGGCAAACAAATTGTCGAAAAAGGCATGTTGGCTTCAAAAGCTCGTTTAGCCGCTAAAAGAGCCCGTGAAGTCACCCGTCGTAAAGGCGCGTTAGAAATTAGCAACTTGCCAGGGAAGCTGGCTGATTGCTCAAGTAAAGATCCGGAAAAATGCGAATTATTTATCGTCGAAGGAGACTCGGCCGGCGGTTCAGCAAAACAAGGCCGTAGCCGTGAATTCCAAGCCATTTTACCAATTCGTGGGAAAATCTTGAATGTCGAGAAAGCCAGCATGGATAAAATTTTAGCCAATGAAGAAATTCGGTCATTATTTACAGCTATGGGAACAGGCTTCGGCGAAGATTTCGATGTTTCTAAAGCACGTTATCACAAACTAGTGATTATGACCGATGCCGATGTCGATGGTGCGCATATTCGAACGTTGTTATTAACCTTGTTCTATCGCTTCATGCGGCCAATTGTTGAAGCTGGTTATGTGTATATTGCCCAACCACCACTATATGGTGTGAAACAAGGGAAAAACATCACCTACGTTCAACCAGGCAAACATGCTGAAGAGGAACTAGCAAAAGTGTTAGAAGAATTACCTGCTTCACCAAAACCAAGTGTTCAACGTTACAAAGGGTTGGGTGAAATGGATGATCACCAACTTTGGGAAACAACAATGGACCCAGAAAAACGATTAATGGCGCGAGTGAGTGTCGATGATGCCATTGAAGCTGACCAAATTTTTGAAATGCTAATGGGCGATCGTGTGGAACCACGTCGTGCGTTTATCGAAGAAAATGCCCATTACGTGAAAAACTTGGATATTTAATGTGTCGCAACGTTGTAAGAGACGCTAGAACATATATTTAGAGGGGAAAAAATTCATGAGTGAAGAAATTAAAGAAAACATTCAAGACGTCAATCTGACCAGCGAAATGAAAGAATCTTTCATTGACTACGCAATGAGTGTTATCGTAGCCCGCGCGTTACCTGACGTTCGTGACGGTTTAAAACCTGTTCATCGCCGAATCTTATATGGAATGAACGAATTAGGGGTAACCCCTGATAAACCACACAAAAAATCAGCCCGGATTGTTGGGGATGTTATGGGTAAATATCACCCCCATGGGGACAGTGCGATTTACGAATCAATGGTGCGGATGGCACAACCTTTTAGTTATCGGGCTATGTTAGTTGACGGCCACGGAAACTTCGGTTCTGTCGATGGTGACGGCGCTGCCGCTATGCGTTATACCGAAGCACGTATGAGTAAAATTGCTTTAGAAATGCTACGAGATATTAACAAAAATACAGTCGATTTCCAAGGAAACTATGATGATTCAGAACAAGAACCAGTAGTCTTACCTGCTCGTTTTCCAAACTTACTAGTTAACGGAACAACGGGGATTGCGGTGGGGATGGCAACAAATATTCCACCACACAATTTAAGTGAAGTGATTGATGCAACAAGTTTATTGATGGACAATCCTGATGTAACGACGAATGAATTGATGGAAGTGTTACCTGGACCAGATTTTCCAACAGGCGGTTTAGTGATGGGGAAATCAGGGATTCGCCGAGCATATGAAACAGGGAAAGGTTCGATTACTGTTCGTGCAAAAGTTGAATTGACTGAAATGCCGAATGGAAAAGAACGTATTTTAGTAACTGAATTGCCTTATATGGTGAATAAAGCCAAATTAATCGAACGAATTTCTGAATTACACAGAGATAAACGAATTGAAGGAATTACTGATTTGCGGGATGAATCTTCTCGTGAAGGCATGCGGATCGTCATCGATGTTCGTCGAGATGTGAGTGCCTCTGTTGTGTTAAACAACTTGTACAAAATGACTGCCTTACAAACATCTTTTGGTTTTAACATGTTAGCCATCGAAAAAGGCGTACCGAAAATTTTAAGCTTGAAACGTATTTTAGAAAATTACGTCGAGCACCAAAAAGAAGTCATTACTCGCCGGACGATTTTTGACAAAAACAAAGCAGAAGCACGGGCGCATATTTTAGAAGGTCTACGAATTGCCTTAGATCATATCGATGAAATCATTGCCATTATCCGTGGATCACAATCAGATGACGAAGCAAAAGCAACGTTAATTGAACGCTTTGAATTTTCAGATCGTCAAGCGCAAGCGATTTTAGATATGCGTTTACGCCGTTTAACAGGCTTAGAACGCGACAAAATTGAAAATGAATATCAAGAGCTATTGAAATTCATTGCGGACTTAGAGGACATTTTAGCCCGCCCAGAACGCGTCATTGAAATCATTAAAACAGAGTTAAATGACGTTCGCACAAAATTTGGTGATGCACGACGCACAGAATTATTAGTAGGTGAAGTCTTAAGTCTTGAAGATGAAGATTTAATCGAAGAAGAAGAAGTCGTGATTACGTTAACCAATAACGGCTACATTAAGCGGATGGCAAACTCCGAATTCCGGGCGCAACGCCGCGGTGGACGTGGTGTCCAAGGGATGGGCGTTCATGATGATGATTTCGTGAAAAACCTAGTTTCTTGTTCAACACACGACACGTTATTATTCTTTACGAACACTGGGAAAGTTTACCGAGCAAAAGGTTACGAAATCCCTGAATACGGTAGAACAGCAAAAGGAATTCCAGTGATTAACTTACTGGGAATTGATTCTGCAGAAAAAATTCAAGCGATTATTTCTGTTGAGGGCAAAGCGGAAGCAGGTAAATACTTGTTCTTCACAACCTTAAAAGGAACCGTCAAACGGACAGCCGTAACAGCCTTTTCTAATATCCGTAGTAATGGATTAATCGCCATTAGCTTAAAAGAAGATGATGAGTTAGTTAACGTGGTAACGACTAATGGCAATCAGAAGATGATTATCGGAACACATGCAGGATACTCTGTCACGTTTGATGAAAATACTGTACGTGATATGGGCCGGACAGCATCAGGTGTTCGGGGAATCCGTCTCCGCGAAAATGATTATGTGGTCGGTGCAGCGATTCTGGATGAAAACAAAGAAGTCCTAGTCATTACTGAAAATGGTTATGGTAAGCGTACAAAAGCTTCTGAATATCCAGTTAAAGGACGTGGCGGTAAAGGGATTAAGACAGCAAATATCACTGAGAAAAATGGTCCATTAGCTGGTTTAACCACGGTCAATGGGGATGAAGATATCTTATTGATTACGAACAAAGGCGTCATTATCCGCTTTAACGTTGATTCTGTTTCTCAAACAGGACGCGCAACATTAGGGGTTCGTTTAATGAGAATGGAAGATGGTGCCAAAGTGGTAACAATGGCTGTTGTAGAACCAGAAGAAGTGGAAGAAGAAATCGTTGAAGTTGTAGAAACAACAGAAAACGAAACAACATCAGAAACAGAAGAATAACATAAAAAAGTTTCGCCAGTTGGCGAAACTTTTTTATTGGGGCTTTTCAAAACTATTTCTTGCTTTTGTCCATCAATTAGCATATAATTAGAGATTGTGAACTACCTTTTTAGGTATGTTCTCCTTGCTCTTAGCCAACTAAGAGCCTTGAAGTCCATAGGGAGGTGAAAATCAATGAGTCAAGATACGAAGTACGAAATCATGTACATTATTCGTCCGAACATTGATGAAGAAGCAAAAACTGCTTTAGTAGAACGTTTCGACACAATCTTAAAAGATAACGGAGCAGAAGTTATCGAATCTAAAGATTGGGAAAAACGCCGCTTAGCATATGAAATGAACGGATTCCGTGAAGGCATCTATCATATCGTTAACGTTACTTCTCCATCAACAGCTGGCGCAATCAACGAGTTTGATCGTTTAGCAAAAATCAATGACGATATTATCCGTCATATGATCGTGAAGGTAGAAGCATAATTTGTTTCACATGAAACATTTATTGACGAAAGGAGATGTTTTGAATGATTAATAACGTTGTATTAGTCGGAAGATTGACAAAAGATCCTGACTTACGTTACACCGCTAGTGGTTCAGCTGTTGCGACCTTTACACTTGCTGTAAACCGTAACTTTACGAATCAAAATGGTGACCGTGAAGCAGACTTTATCAACTGTGTGATTTGGCGTAAACCCGCAGAAACAATGGCTAATTATGCCCGTAAAGGTACATTATTAGGTGTTGTCGGAAGAATTCAAACTCGTAACTACGAGAACCAACAAGGTCAACGTGTCTACGTAACTGAAGTGGTTTGTGAAAACTTCCAATTGTTAGAATCTCGTTCTGCTTCAGAACAAAGAGGAACTGGCGGCGGTAGCTTTAATAACAACGAAAATGGTTATCAATCACAAAATCGTAGCTTTGGTAATAACAATGCCGGTTCTGGATTTAATAACAACAACAATAGTTTCAATCCATCATCTTCTCAGTCGCAAAACAATAACGGTATGCCTGATTTCGATAAAGATTCTGATCCATTTGGTGGCTCAGGTTCATCTATCGACATTTCAGATGATGATTTACCATTCTAAACGAATTTGATAGGAGGGAACAAGAATGGCACAACAAAGAAGAGGCGGACGTAAACGTCGGAAAGTCGACTACATCGCAGCAAACCACATCGAATACATCGATTATAAAGATACTGAATTGTTAAAACGATTCATTTCAGAACGTGGCAAAATTTTACCACGTCGTGTTACAGGTACTGGCGCTAAAAACCAACGTAAATTAACGATTGCTATTAAACGCGCACGTATCATGGGATTATTACCATTCGTTAGTGACGAACAATAATTTTATGACAATTTCCAGAACCAAAGAGCTTGCTCTTTGGTTCTTTTTTATCTTGACTAGTGTTTCACGTGAAACATAACAAGGTTCGCAGAATGAAGTGTTTTGTGATAAAATAAAGGATGAAATAACTAGTGAATCACCAGAGCAATATGCTCGTTGGAACAAGTCGCCTCAAAGGTCTGCAGAAAGATTGGAGGCAAAAAAATGCAAAAGAAGAGAATTCAAAAAAACGGTTTCTTAATTGTTGTGGGTCTTCTCTTAGTAGAATTTCTCCTCTATTTCTTACTGACAAATAAATGGCTGCTATTGGCGGTAATTATCGCATTAGATATCTTTCTCTTAGTGGTTATTCGGCTGTTGATTAGAGATGTAGAAATTACGAACGTAGAAAAGATTCAAGAAGCAAGTTCCATTGCTGAACAATCGTTGGATTATGTTGTGAATGAAGTACCTGTAGGAATTATTACGTATAACGGGGAAACACGCGCGGTAGAATGGCTTAATCCTTATGCTGCTTCTATTTTTAATAAAGACAATCAGCTAACGTTAACCGCTAGCCAAGTTACGTCTTATTTAGAATTAGCAGAACGAAACCAAGATATTTTTACGATTGACGAAAATACCTATCGCTTTAGCGTCAATAAAGAACAACATACAATTACTTTTGAAGATATCACTAAAGAAAGTAATTTGTATCAAGAAAAAGTCGAAATGCAAACGGCTATTGGCATTGTGTCTGTCGATAATTATGATGATGTCACCGATACAATGGATGAGAAAGAAATTTCTTATTTGAATAGTTTCATTACGACGATGGTTTCTGATTGGATGGACCAATACAAAGTTTTTTATAAGCGAATCAACGCAGAACGTTATTTTTTCATTGCCCAATGGGAAGATATTCAAAAAATGATGGACGAAAAATTTTCTATTTTGGATACGATCCGTAAGGAATCAGCTAACCATGAAGTAGCCATTACGTTAAGCATGGGGATTGCTTATGGGGGGCCAACATTAGATCAAACCGGGACCACGGCTCAAACAAACCTAGATACAGCTTTAGTACGTGGCGGCGATCAAGTGGTTGTAAAAGAAGCCAAAGATGAAGCGAAGCCGTTATTTTTTGGTGGAAAAACGGCAGTAACGACGAAACGTTCCCAAGTACGTTCTCGCGCAATGAGCATGGCAATTAAGGGAATTATTGCGGAATCTGCTGACATCTATATTATGGGCCATCGTTATCCAGATATGGATGCGTTAGGTTCAGCATTTGGTGTTGCTCGTTTAGCCTCGTTTAATAATCGAAAAGCGTGGATTGTTTTAGATGAAAATGAAATCATTCCCGATGTCAAAAGAGTGTTAGAGGCGATTAAAGAGTACCCAGAATTAGAAGAGCGCATTATTAGTCCTAAAGAGGCCATGAAGCGCAAGAAAGAAAGTAGCTTATTAGTTATGGTAGATTACCATAAACCGTCTCTATCGATCTCACAAGAGCTCTATGAGCGTTTTGATAAAGTAGTAATCATTGATCACCATCGACGAGGAGACGAATTTCCAGCAAAACCCTTGCTTTCTTATATTGAATCTTCTGCCTCTTCTGCTTCAGAATTAGTCACAGAATTGATCGAATACCAAAGTAATAGCGCAAATAAACTGCAGGCCTTTGAAGCAACCATGATGTTGGCGGGAATTGTGGTTGATACGAAAAGTTTCAATACACGAACGACGGCGCGAACATTTGATGTGGCTAGTTATTTACGAACTTGTGGAGCAGACTCATCTTTAGTACAATATCTATTAAGTTCTGATCTTACAAGCTATCTGGAAATGAACAACTTAATCTCTAAAAGCGAATATGTCACAAAAGATACCGTCGTTGTTGCCGGGAGTGAAGACAAAGAATATGATAGTGTCACAGCTGCCAAAACAGCGGACACATTACTTTCTATGGCAGGGATTAATGCAGCATTTGTCATTACCAAGCGGACGGATCAACAGATTGGCATTAGTGCTCGGAGTAATGGTTCAATTAATGTCCAAATTATTATGGAAAATTTAGGTGGTGGCGGTCACTTTACTAATGCGGCAGTACAATTATCAAACGTAACAGTAGCAGAAGTAAAAGAGCAACTACTTGATGTAATTCGTCAAAATATTAATGAAATGTATGAACAGGAGTGAAGGAAATGAAAGTCATTTTTTTACAAGACGTTAAAGGAAAAGGAAAAAAAGGGGACGTAAAAGAAGTGCCAACTGGTTACGCCCAAAACTTTTTAATTAAAAATGGTTATGCGAAAGAAGCCAATAAAGGGAGCATGAGTGCGTTAGCGGGTCAAAAGAAAGCCCAAGAAAAACATGAAGCAGAAGTTTTAGCACAAGCAAAAGAAATGCAAGCCTTTTTAGAAGATGAAAAGACTGTTGTAGAGATCAAGGCAAAAGCTGGAGAAGACAGCCGTTTATTTGGCTCAATTCCTTCAAAACAAATTGCAGAAGCCTTAAACAAACAATACAATGTAAAATTGGATAAACGCAAAATCGAATTAGCCAACCCAATTCGTTCTCTAGGTTACACTAACGTACCAGTCAAACTACATCATGAAGTTACAGCGAAAATTAAGGTTCATGTCGTAGCGGAATGATACAATCGATAAAAAAGAAGCCGATTTCTCCGGCTTCTTTTTTATGCCAAATAAATTACTCTAATTATTTTTATAATATTTAAAAATCAAATATACAACAATTTAAATTAACGAAAGTATTATATTTTTATTAATTGTATATTTTTTAAAATTGGGAAGTGAACTAAAAATAGAGAAATCAGCAGAGAAAAAATGTACTTTTTTTAATGAAATTGTGTTAAAATGGATAGACTAAATGAACCAGAAAGTAAGACATCGTGGGAGAGAACAAAATGAATGAATTATTGCAAGATAGGGTACCGCCACAAAATATTGAAGCGGAACAAGCCGTTTTAGGTTCTATTTTCTTAGATGCAGATGTGCTAATAGAAGCGATGGAATATGTGGAACCTAAAGATTTCTATCGTCGTAGTCATCAGTTGATTTTCCAAACGATGATGACCTTAAGCGACCGAAATGAAGCGATTGATGTGGTAACAATCAAAGATCGCCTAGAACAAGAGAATTTGTTAGAAGATGTTGGTGGACTAAGTTATCTGTCAGATTTAGCTTTAGCTGTGCCGACAGCTGCCAATGTCATTTATTATGCAAAAATTGTTGAACAAAAATCGTTGCTGCGCAACTTAATCCAAACTGCTACAGAGATTGTAACTAAAGGCTTTGAGCAAGGTGAAGATGTTGAATCTATTTTGGATGATGCAGAACGAAGCATTTTAGAAGTCTCTGAAAAGCGGAATCGCAGTGGCTTTTTATCAATTTCAGATGTTCTAAATACAACTATTGCGAATATTGACCAATTATACCAAAATGATGAAGAGATTACTGGTTTACCTACAGGCTATCAAGCATTGGATAAAATGACTGCTGGCTTGCAAGCGGAAGAGCTAATTATTTTAGCGGCCCGTCCAGCGGTAGGGAAAACCGCTTTTGCATTAAATATTGCCCAAAATGTCGGCACCAAAACAGATAAAGCTGTCGCTATTTTTAGTTTAGAAATGGGGGCAGAATCATTAGTGAACCGGATGCTTTGTGCAGAAGGATCCATTGAGGCCAGCCATTTAAGAACAGGGCAATTATCTGAAGAAGAATGGCAAAACTTAATTATTGCGATGGGTAGTTTGTCCCGTGCGAATATCTATATTGATGACACACCAGGGATTAAAATTACCGAAATTCGTGCGAAATGTCGTAAATTAGCACAAGAAAAAGGCAACTTAGGTCTAATTTTGATCGACTACCTACAATTGATTGAAGGAACTGGAAAAGAGAACCGCCAACAGGAGGTTTCTGATATTTCACGTCAATTAAAAAAATTAGCGAAAGAGTTAAAAGTCCCAGTTATCGCTTTGTCACAGCTTTCTCGTGGCGTGGAACAACGTCAAGATAAACGTCCTGTGTTAAGTGATATTCGTGAATCAGGTTCCATTGAGCAAGATGCCGATATCGTTGCCTTTCTTTATCGTGATGATTACTACGATCGTGGTGAAGGAGAAGACGGCGATCATGAGCCACCAGAAGTTGACAATGTTGTAGAAGTCATCATTGAGAAAAACCGTAGTGGTGCGCGTGGAACGGTCGAATTACTTTTCATTAAAGAATATAATAAATTTTCTTCGCTTTCGCCGAGGACAGAATTTTAAAAAAACGAACTCATTTTTTGAGTTCGTTTTTTTGCTTATTAAGGGATTAAAATCAGAGAGTAAAACACGAACAATATTCGTATATTTTATTATTTTACAAAAACATAACTAAAAATGTTCGTATTTTTGACAGAAACGCTTTTGATTGTGAAAGAATATTCGATTTTTACCCTTGAAAGGGACTGGTTTTACTGGTACAATGATTCAGGACAAAAAAATTATGAACGAGGTGTTCGAATGTCATCAGTAGTAGTTGTTGGAACGCAATGGGGCGACGAAGGTAAAGGAAAAATTACAGACTTTCTAAGTGAAAACGCAGAAGTGATCGCTCGTTACCAAGGCGGAGATAACGCCGGACATACCATTAAATTCGACGGCGTAACGTATAAATTACATTTAATTCCTTCAGGGATTTTCTATAAAGAAAAAATTAGTGTAATTGGTAACGGCGTAGTTGTGAATCCAAAATCTTTAGTAAAAGAATTAGCTTATTTAAAAGAAAATAATGTTGCCACTGATAATTTACGTATTTCAGATCGTGCCCATGTCATCTTGCCGTATCATATTAAATTGGATCAATTGCAAGAAGATGCGAAAGGTGAAAACAAGATTGGGACAACGATTAAAGGAATTGGCCCAGCCTACATGGATAAAGCAGCACGGGTGGGAATCCGTATCGCTGATTTATTGGATAAAGAAATTTTTGCGGAACGTTTGCAAATTAACTTAGAAGAAAAAAATCGTCAATTCGTTAAAATGTTTGATAGCGAAGCCATTGAATTTGATGATATTTTTGAAGAATACTATGAATACGGACAACAAATTAAACAATATGTTACAGATACTTCGGTTATTTTAAACGATGCATTAGATGCTGGAAAACGGGTTTTATTTGAAGGGGCACAAGGTGTCATGTTGGATATCGATCAAGGAACCTATCCATTTGTTACTTCCTCTAATCCAGTAGCTGGTGGCGTAACTATCGGTAGTGGCGTTGGTCCATCAAAAATTAATAAAGTGGTTGGTGTCTGCAAAGCGTACACTTCACGTGTCGGTGACGGCCCATTCCCAACAGAATTATTTGATGAAACAGGAGAAACCATTCGTCGTGTCGGTAAAGAATACGGAACAACAACAGGACGTCCGCGTCGTGTCGGTTGGTTTGATTCAGTAGTTATGCGTCATTCAAAACGTGTATCAGGAATTACAAACTTGTCATTAAACTCGATTGACGTGTTAAGTGGTTTAGAAACGGTGAAAATTTGTACAGCTTATGAACTTGATGGTGAATTAATTTATCATTATCCAGCAAGCTTGAAAGAATTAAGCCGCTGTAAACCAGTTTATGAAGAATTACCAGGTTGGTCTGAAGATATCACTGGTTGCAAAACTTTAGCCGATTTACCAGCTAATGCTCGTAACTATGTGCATCGGATTTCAGAATTAGTTGGTGTGCGCATTTCAACATTCTCTGTAGGTCCAGACCGTAACCAAACGAACGTTTTAGAAAGCGTTTGGGCACAAATTTAAGCAGATTTTTAAGGGAACGTAAAGGATGGCTTATGCCAGTTCAGCCTTTACGTTCTTTTTTAATTTTATATAAAAATGAAAAACTATGGTAAAATAAAAGAAAACATGAAGGGGGCAATTGTCCGTGAATTATCAATTAGTGACAGATTCTTGTTGTGACTTGCCGTATACATACTTAAAAGAAAACCAAGTACCTTTTATTAGCATGAATATTCAAATTGACGGGAAAGAATATCGCGATGATTTAGGTGAAACGTTTGATTATCAGAACTTCTTAACGGCTATTAAAAATGGAAGTATGCCCACTACCTCTCAAGTTAATGTGGGACGCTACAATGAATTTTTCCGTCCTTTTGTGGAGCAAGGGTTACCGGTGATTTATTTAGCTTTTTCATCTGGGTTAAGTGGCTCTTATCAAAGTGCGTTGCAATCAGTAGAGATGTTAAAAGAAGAGTACGATAATGTAGAAATTCATATTATTGACACAAAAGCAGCTAGCTTAGGTCAAGGGATGTTAGTCCGAGAAGCCATTCGATTACAAACAGATGGTCATTCATTAGGAGAAGTTGTTGCCTATCTTGAAGAGCAAAAAATGAAACTTCACTCGTGGGTAACGGTAGATGATTTAAAACATTTAGAACGTGGCGGACGGATTTCTAAAACAGCGGCAGCACTTGGTGGCTTAATGAACATTAAACCAATTATTCGCGTGGATGCGGCAGGCAAACTAGCATCCGTTGGTAAAACTCGTGGACGAAACAAGTCCTTGCAAAAGATTGCGCAAGAAACGATTCAAGGCATTGTAGAGCCAATGAAACAAACACTGTTGATTGCATATGCGGGAACGAAAGATGACGCGGAAAAAGTCAAAGAATTAATTGAAAAAGAAATAGAGGTTAATGAGATACTGATTTATCCTCTAGGACCCACCATTACTAGTCATACCGGAATAGGTTGTATTGCTGTGTTTTCTTTTGGTGAAAAAAGAAAATAAAAAATGAGCCTGGGACAAAAATCACTTTGGATTTTTGTCCCAGGCTTAAAAATTGATAAACGGCGGGAACAGAAGCAACACTACGCGTTGCTCCGATCTCAACAACTTCTAAGAGCTAAAGCTCTAAGAGTTGAAGGTCCTTCGGAAATAAGCCGAAATTGTTGAGAATCACGAAGAACGTAGTGATTCGATGATGAACAATACCTACTTGGTCTCCAAAAATTATAGAACAATTTTCGGAAATTCCTTCTTATTTCTCGGAGTTAAACGCTTCTGTCCCGACCTCATTTTTTAATAATCTGAACTGAATAAAACGTCCATTTGTTTTTGAATTTCTGGGTTTTCCAAGAATTCATCATAGGTTGTTTCTGCTCGATCAATGACCCCTTTATCAGAAACAGCAATAATTCGGTTCGCTAATGTTTGGATAAATTGGTGGTCATGTGAAGCAAAAAGAATTGAACCAGTGAAAGCCATCAACCCATCATTTAACGCAGTGATTGATTCTAAGTCTAAGTGGTTCGTTGGATCATCTAAAACTAAGACATTGGCTTTGGAAAGCATTAATTTTGAAAGCATGACACGCACTTTTTCGCCTCCGGAAAGAACATTGACTGGTTTTAGTACCTCTTCACCAGAGAATAACATCCGACCTAAGAAACTACGTAAGAACGTATTGTCATCTTCTTCTTTACCAGCAAATTGACGTAACCAATCTAAAATGGTTAATGGCTCTTCAAAGTCTTTGCTGTTGTCTTTTGGTAAATAAGCTTGGCTAGTTGTAACGCCCCAACGAACAGAACCTGTATCGGGAGTAATTTCGCCCATAATCACTTTGAATAACGTAGTCGTTGTAATATCTGAGTCAGCGATGAATGCCACTTTATCATCTTTTGTTAAGTTGAACGAGATATTATCTAAGATTTTTTTGCCATCAATCGTTACAGAGACATTTTCAACTTGTAATAAGTCATTGCCGATTTCACGTTCTGGTGTAAAACCAACGAATGGATAACGACGAGAGGAAGGTTGAATGTCATCTAAGGTAATTTTATCTAACATTTTTTTACGAGACGTTGCTTGTTTTGATTTTGAAGCATTGGCGCTAAAACGAGCGATAAAGTCTTGTAATTCTTTGATTTGTTCTTCTTTTTTGGCATTAGATTGTGCTTGCAATTTTGTCGCTAGTTGGCTTGATTCCAACCAGAAATCATAGTTACCAACGTAAAGTTTGATTTTACTAAAGTCTAAATCTGCCATGTGAGTGCAGACTTTGTTTAGGAAATGACGGTCATGGGAAACCACGATAACGGTATTTTCAAAGTTGATTAAAAATTCTTCTAACCAATTGATTGAGCGGGTGTCTAAACCATTTGTCGGCTCGTCTAATAGTAAGACATCTGGTTTACCAAAAAGAGATTGAGCTAATAACACTTTGACTTTTTGACCAGCTGTTAATTCGCTCATTTTTTGATCATGTAATTCTTCTGGAATGTTTAGCCCTTGGAGTAAAACAGCTGCTTCAGGTTCTGCTTCCCAACCGTCAAGTTCAGCAAATTCGCCTTCTAGTTCTGCGGCACGAATCCCATCTTCATCTGAAAAATCTTCTTTCATATAGATAGCATCTTTTTCTTTCATTACTTCGTAAAGACGTTTATGTCCCATAATTACAGTTTCTAAAACAGTGTAGTCTTCGTAGTCAAAGTGATTTTGTTTCAGCGTTGCTAGTCGCTCATTAGGACCCATTGAAACCACGCCAGTTGTCGGTTGAATCTCACCTGATAAAATTTTAAGAAACGTTGATTTTCCTGCACCGTTTGCGCCGATTAAGCCGTAACAGTTGCCAGGAGTAAATTTAATATTCACTTCTTCAAAAAGTTTACGATCTGGAAATTGTAAACTTACATCATTAACAGTAATCAATTGTTTTCCTCGCTTTTAATATATTCTTGAACCTCTCTGCATTATATCGGCTACAGAACCTTTTTTCAAGGAGTTTCAATCTTTTTACAGAAACGAATAAAAAGGTGGGTTTTTTATAGAAAAAAGGCGCTTTTTTAAAATGTTTCATGTGAAACAGAAATTTTTTTCATGAAAGGGTTTTTAGTGTATTTTTTTAATGATACACTGTATCATGTAAATTAATTAGTGTATCGATTAAAGGAGCCATCAAAAATGAAGCGGATTGAAAAAATCTATCAATATGTTAAAGAGCAAACGAAGAATTTAACGCCAATGACCTTAACAAGTGATGCGGGAGTCACGACACAAGAAATTTCAGAACGTTTAAACATTCAGCGGACCAATGCTAGTAAAGATTTGAATCAACTGGTTCGTGAAGGGCGCTTGAAAAAATTATCTGGTCGACCAGTAAAATATGTCGCGCAGGTGGCGTTTCAGCATCGACCATTAACCAAGCCAGTTAAAAGTTATCGGGAAAAATCAATGGATCATTCCACAAAAACTTTTATCGAACCATTGGTTGAACCAGTAGTCACGACCAGCAAAACCCCAGAAGTTGAAGATATTTTCAAAAAAATTATCGGTTCAGCTGGAAGCATGAAAACGCCGGTGGAACAAGCCAAAGCAGCGATTTTATATCCGCCAAAAGGCTTGAATTGTTTAATTACTGGACCAACAGGTTCTGGGAAAACTTATTTTGCTCATGCCATGTTTCAATTTGCGAAGCTGAACCAAATTGTGGCCAAAGAAAAAGAGTTTGTGGTGTTTAACTGTGCAGACTATGCGCATAATCCAGAACTTTTGATGTCGCATTTATTTGGGTATGTAGAAGGGGCCTTCACAGGCGCTACGAAAGCGAAAGAAGGGATTATTGATGAAGCAGATGGCAGCATTCTGTTTTTAGATGAAGTACATCGGTTACCACCCGAAGGACAAGAAATGATTTTTTATTTTATGGATCACGGCGTGTACGCGCGTTTAGGTGAAACAGTGAAATCACATCATGCGGATGTTCGGATTATTTGTGCTACGACGGAGAATCCTACTTCTTCTTTATTGAATACTTTTGTGCGACGCATTCCGATTATCATTCAATTACCGAACTTTAGTGACCGTCCTGCGAAAGAAAAAATTGACCTCCTAAAAGTGATGGTTTCAATGGAAGCAGCGCGGATTCAACGGCGAATCTCTTTGTCAGAAGATGTGGTCAAAGCGTTAATTGGAAGTGTTTCTTATGGAAATGTCGGTCAGCTAAAATCGAATGTGCAACTTGTGACTGCGCGAGGGTTCCTTAATCAGATGGAACAAGAGGAATTAATGATTACGATGGACGAATTAACGGACAATATTAAAGAAGGCATTATGCAACTTGCCAGTAATCGAGAAGTATTGTCGGAGTTATCGAAATATCTGGAACCGCAATTAGTGGTATCACCAAATGAATCTTTAGTAGCTATTCAGTCAGATGCCTATGAATTGCCTTACAATCTATATGAGATTATTGGAGATAAAGCGGCTCTCTTAAAAGCAGACGGCTTGGACCAAGAACTAATTAATAATTTTATTACAACGGATATCAATGTTCATTTAAAATCTTTCTACAAAGATTATGGGTTCACCTTTGATACAGAAAATAAATTGGCTGAAATTGTTGACCAACGAATTATTGATGTCACCAAGAAAATTTATAATTTTGCAGCGAAGCGGTTATCGTATTCGTTTCAACCCAACTTTATTTATGCAATGAGTTTACACATTAGTTCTTTCTTGAAACGCATCCAATTAGGCAAAGATCCTAAGCATCCTTTAAATGAAAGTATTCGAAATATGGTTTTAGATTATCCAACAGAGTTTGAAACAGCGAAAGAAATTAAAAATATTATTGAAAGTAGTTATCAGATGGAGATTCCTGAATCTGAAAGTTACTATTTAGCTGTTTTGCTCATTTCTTTAAGAGAAAATCCTGAGGCTGGCCGGATTGGCATTGTCGTGGCTGCGCACGGAAATAGTACCGCTAGCAGTATGGTACAAGTGGTTTCTCAATTGTTAAATGTTGATAATTTGAAGGCTGTGGATATGCCGTTAGATATGCCACCGAAAGAAGCTTTGCGTAAAATCGTTGAAGCAGTTGGTGAAGTGAATGAAGAAAATGGTGTACTATTATTAGTGGACATGGGTTCATTAAGTACGTTTTCAGAAGAAATTGTACGCCAGACAGGCATTGATGTGCGGACAGTAGACATGGTGACCACGCCAATTGTTCTTGAAGCGGCCCGCAAAACCGCATTAATTGATACGCAATTGGAAACACTTCACGAGTCTTTAAAAAACTTTCATGGCTATGCCGATATTCGCCAAAGTGAAACGAAACAAATCATTGAAAATTGGAAAACAAGAGCAATTATTGCTATCTGCGCTTCTGGAGAAGGAACTGCGCGCCGAATGAAAGAGCTTATTGAGGAAGCTGTCTTGCCACAAATAGACTGGCATTTAGAAGTGATTCCTTTGTCCATTGTAAATATGAAAGAAGTCTTGCCTAAAATTCAAGAAGACTATGAAATTATTGCGACAACTGGGATTACCAATCCCAAAATTGGAGTTCCTTATATTTCCATGGAAAATTTCTTTTCCGGTGAAGCAGAAAAAATTATTCAGCAATTACTAGCAGAGCGGAAAGAAGAAGTAATGAATAAGCCGTTGGACGAAGCGGCAGCAAAAGAAATTTGTCTCAAATATATGGAGCAAAGTTTCACTTTTATTAATGGAAAAAAAATCATTGAGCTGTTGTGGTCATTCGCTAAAAATATCCAAACCCAATTAGCGATGCCAGAAGAGTACACATTTTACATCAATTTGATTATGCACACATCGGGCATGTTGGAGCGTATTTTACGGAATGATACACTGACGGTTTCAGAAAAGGAACTTGGTCGATTGGTTCAAGAACCAATTTATCCAGTGATTGTGGCCTCAATTGAGACTATGGAAGAAGCTCTTAATATGGATGTTCCAGCAGAAGAAGTTTATTTTATCGCACAGTTAGTCAAAAATGCCCAGTGTATCGAAGATAAAATCACCGAAATTGATACACTAGATTAATACAGAAAAATCGATACACTATTTATTAGTGTATCGATTTTTTAATTTTCTTAAAAAAACCTATAATTTTCTAGGTTTCGAACCGATACACTAAAGTTGGCACGAAACTTGCTTGTAATAAGGTGTCCCTTTTTATCTAAAATTTTTAAGTAAAAAGACAAAGGTCCTAACCTTTAAAAATGAATTTAAAGGAGCATTCCCGATGGTAATGGATATTCGTTTAGCTCGAATTGATGATCGATTAATTCATGGCCAAGTAGCAACTGTTTGGGCAAAATTGACGAACATTAATCGCATTTTAGTGGTTAGTGATTCCGTTGCTCATGACAATTTGAGAAAAGCCTTGTTGGTCCAAGCTGCTCCACCTGGTGTCAAAGTAAATGTCATCACTGTTCAAAAAATGATTGATGTTTACCCTGATCCTCGTTTTGATTCGTTTCGAGCCATGTTGTTATTCACTAATCCTTTGGACGTGAAACGAGTGGTCGAAGGCGGTGTACAACTAACTTCTGTGAATATTGGCGGAATGAGTTTCAGTACAGGCAAGCGAATGATTACGAATGCAGTCGCAGTGGATGCCAACGATTTAAAAGCATTTCTGTTTTTAAATGAACAAGGTATTGAATTGGAAATTCGAAAAGTCGCAGCAGACAGCCAAGTGAATTTGATGGATTTACTGAAAAAAGAGCGTAGCAAAGAAAATAACGCCAGCTGACGTTCATTTTTACAGACGAAAGACATTGAAAGGATGTGGTGGCCTAGGACCAACATCATTGCTTCATGAACTGTATTGATAAAGGCAAGTGCTGATGTTGAAAAAAATCAAGAACTATTGAAATTTTTTCATTTATTTTTGTCAGAATCTGATTTATCTGATTTTTTTCAAAAAGTGAAAGCGTTTAGCAGTACAACCATGAAAAAAAACATCAATTATACAGGAGGTATAAAAATGGTAGGAATTATCCTAGCAAGTCACGGTGAATTTGCTGAAGGGATCTTGCAATCTGGTGCAATGATCTTTGGCGAACAAGAAAATGTAAAAGCAGTTACGTTAATGCCTAGCGAAGGTCCCGATGATGTAAAAGCAAAAATGCAAGAAGCCATTGCATCGTTTGACAATCAAGACGAAGTACTATTTTTAGTTGACCTATGGGGAGGAACACCATTTAACCAAGCGAACTCATTGTTAGAAGATCATAAAGACAAATGGGCAATCGTTGCAGGTATGAATTTACCAATGGTTATTGAAGCATATGCTTCTCGTTTCTCTATGGAATCAGCACAAGAAATTGCGACACACATTCTTGAAACAGCAAAAGATGGTGTCAAAGTTAAACCAGAAGAGTTACAACCAGCAGAAGCACCAAAAGCTGCTGCGACAGAAGATGCACAGCCAAAAGGTTCGTTACCACCAGGTACAGTTGTTGGCGATGGCAAAATTAAATTTGTGCTAGCACGTATTGATTCACGTTTATTACATGGTCAAGTAGCAACAGCTTGGACAAAAGCAACACAACCAAACAGAATTATTGTTGTTTCTGATGCCGTTGCAAAAGATGATTTACGCAAGAAATTAATCGAACAAGCAGCTCCTCCAGGAGTAAAAGCCAATGTTATTCCAATTAGTAAAATGATTGAAGTAGCGAAAGATCCACGTTTTGGCAATACAAAAGCATTATTATTATTTGAAAATCCTGAAGACGTCTTAAAAGTGGTTGAAGGCGGCGTAGAAATCCCAGAAGTAAACGTTGGTTCAATGGCTCACTCTGTTGGAAAAGTCGTTGTAAGCAAAGTATTATCAATGGGTCAAGAAGACGTTGATACGTTTGATGAATTAAAAGCCAAAGGCATCAAATTTGATGTGCGTAAAGTGCCAAATGATTCAAAAGCGAATATGGACGAAATTTTGAAAAAAGCAAAAAATGAGTTAGCAAACGCGTAACTCGCCAAATACAAATCAAAATAGGAGGCTTATCATGTCTGTTATATCAATTATTTTAGTTTTACTCGTTGCCTTTCTAGCTGGTATGGAAGGGATTTTGGATGAGTTCCAATTCCACCAACCGTTAGTAGCATGTACATTAATCGGATTAGTTACTGGTAATTTAGAAGCCGGAATTGTTTTAGGTGGTACTTTACAAATGATCGCGTTAGGTTGGGCGAACATCGGGGCTGCCGTTGCACCGGATGCCGCTTTAGCATCTGTTGCCTCAGCAATTATTTTAGTTTTAGGTGGCCAAGGTGTTAAAGGTGTTCCTTCAGCGATTGCCATCGCAGTTCCTTTAGCGGTTGCAGGTTTGTTCTTAACAATGATCGTTCGGACAGTTGCGGTTCCAATCGTTCACATGATGGACGCGGCTGCTGAAAAAGGCAACATTAAACAAGTTGAAATGTTACACATTTTCGCTGTATGTTTACAAGGTATTCGTATTGCGATTCCAGCAGGTGCGTTACTATTCATTCCTGCTGACACTGTTCGTAATTTCTTAGAATCAATGCCAGCTTGGTTAACTGATGGTATGGCTATCGGTGGTGGTATGGTCGTTGCCGTAGGTTATGCATTAGTAATCAACATGATGGCAACAAAAGAAGTATGGCCATTCTTCATTATCGGTTTCGTAGTCGCAGCGATTTCTCAATTAACATTAATCGCATTAGGTGCTTTAGGTGTCGCTTTAGCTCTTATTTACTTGAACTTATCTAAAATGGGCGGTTCTTCTAACTCAAATGGCGGAGGCAACTCTGGCGACCCATTAGGCGATATTTTAAACGACTACTAATTCTGAAGGAGGAGCAAAGAAAATGGCAGAAAAAATTCAATTAACTAAAAAAGATCGTTTAGCTGTAGCTTGGCGTTCAACATTTATCCAAGGTTCTTGGAACTATGAACGTATGCAAAACGGCGGCTGGGCATTCTCAATGATTCCAGCAATCAAAAAATTATATAAAACGAAAGAAGAACGTTCAGCGGCGTTAAAACGTCACTTAGAATTCTTTAATACACACCCATACATTGCCTCACCAATCCTTGGTGTAACATTAGCTTTGGAAGAAGAACGTGCCAATGGCGCACCAGTTGATGACGTAGCGATTCAAGGGGTTAAAGTTGGGATGATGGGTCCTTTAGCCGGTGTCGGTGACCCAGTTTTCTGGTTTACTGTTCGTCCAATGTTAGGCGCTTTAGGTGCTTCCTTAGCAATGGGTGGTAACATCTTAGGCCCAATCTTATTCTTCGTTGCTTGGAACTTAATTCGTTGGTCATTCATGTGGTATACACAAGAGTTTGGTTACAAAGCAGGTTCTAAAATTACTGATGACCTTTCAGGTGGTTTACTACAAGATATTACAAAAGGTGCTTCTATTTTAGGGATGTTCGTACTGGCCGCATTAGTTCAACGTTGGGTATCGATTAAGTTCTTACCAATTGTCTCACAAGTTAAGTTAGACAAAGGTGCTTATATCGAGTGGGATAAACTTCCTGCTGGCGGTGAAGGAATGCATAAAGCCTTTGAACAAGTGAACCAAGGCTTGGCGCTTTCACCAACGAAAGTTACTACTTTACAAGATAACTTAGATCAATTGATTCCAGGTCTAGCACCATTACTACTTACATTCTTATGTATGTGGTTATTGAAGAAAAAAGTTAGCCCAATCGTTATCATTCTTGGTTTATTCGTAGTCGGCGTAGTCGGCCACTTAATCGGCTTATTATAAGAATGACGAGGTAAGTTTATTACTTCTAATCAAAAAAAGCGGAAGAGAAGTCGAGAAACTTTTCTTCCGCTTTTTTAAACAAAGATGTAATTTTGTTTGTTTCGATCAGGAAAGAAACGTATAATAAAGAGGAATTAGTCGAATGAAATGGAGCAGATAACATGGTACAATCATTAAACACAAAAGTTGATTTAGTTATAGATGCGACGGCATTTACAGGATTAACAGATTATGGACAAATTATGATAGGTGACCGCGGGTTTGAATTTTACCATGCCAAAGATCCACGTAAGTTTATCCAAATTCCGTGGGAAGAAGTCGATTACGTGTTGGCTTCAGTAATGTTCAAAGGAAAATGGATTCCTCGTTATGCGATTCAAACCAAGAAAAATGGGACGTATACGTTTGCTTCAAAAGAGCCGAAGCGAGTGTTACGAGCTATTCGTGAATATGTTGACCCAGATCATATGGTCCAATCTTTGAGTTTCTTTGATGTCATAAAAAGAGGGATTCTCTCGATTGGGAAAAAGAAAAAATAATTTATAACTGTTACTTTTTTATAAACTAGATGAAAAAGTAGCGGTTTTTTTGTGGGAAAACGAGGGACTTATTTATACAAAAAAGGCACAATTTTGCACCAAAAAAGAGACAATCAAGTGATACGTTGTTTTTAATGGAGTTATCATTGAAATGGTTTTCAGAAAGCACGATGAAAATATTTGACACCTTGTAAAATAGTAGTAACATAATAAGTGTAATAAATTATTTTATAGAGGAGTGAGTGTCATGGAACAACGACAACATCATGGAATGGACTGGGGTTCATTAGTATTAGGAATTCTATTTGTTCTGACTGCATTAATTTCTTTCCAAAATCCTGCCGGTAATTTAATTGCCATTGTGATGGTTTTTGCGATTTTTGCTATTATTAAAGGGATTTTCGAAATTTTTGTACGTAATCGTATGAAAGAATTGCTAGGCTACAAAGCTTATGCACCAATCATCTTAGGGATTATTGATATCCTAATTGGTGTTTACTTATTGTTTAACTTAAATATTGGTGTCGCTGTGTTACCATTTGTTTTTGCAATTTGGTTTTTATTCGACTCAATTTTCGGCTTATTTACTTTAGATTTTGCTAAACGAGTAAGCACAGGTTACTTCTGGTTCACATTAATTGTTGACGTTTTAGGGATTATCTTAGGTGTAATGTTATTATTTAATCCATTGTCTTCAGCATTAACTCTAAGCTTCTTAGTTGGCTTCTACTTTATGATGTTTGGTATTAGTAATATTGTATATGCTTTTAGATAAAAGAAGTAAAAAAACAGGTTTTCCGAAAAGGAAAACCTGTTTTTTTTTTAATAACGACGGCGGCAGTTGCCATTATTTCCCGAAATTGTTCGAACAAGCCACACGATAATCGCTACGGGAACTAAAATTTTTACTGCTAGCCACAATAAGCTTCCCACGATACCGACAACGGCACTAAAGAGTGAACCGACAACTAAAAATAAAAGGACCACTAAAAGAATATTTATAAACATTGGTCGTTGATTATTCATACGTACTACCTCCAAATTTTTCCTGTTTTCTATATACAGAGTATAGCAAGAAAGCGCAACAAGCACCTCCATCGGAAGGCTGATTTTTTTCTCTGGCGAATGATGGAGCCGCTGTTGGTTATTTTGGACTTTCTTATTGAAATAATCAGAATATTCTGGTGTATAATTATAAAAAAGGATTTAAAGTGAGGGATTGGATGTCGACTGAGGGATTAATCGCTTTGTTAGAAAAGAAACGAAATCATTTAAGTAAAATTGAAAATCAAGTACTGGATTATATTTTGACGCATATGACGGAAATTAGTTCACAAACCATTTATGAGGTGGCGCAGGCGTTGTTTGTCTCAACAGCCACTATTTCTCGAACAGCAAAACACTTAGGTTATCGAGGCTTCCAAGAATTAAAATACGCGATCGTCCAATCGGTGCAGAGCGAGAGCACAGAAAGCGATAGTCGTAGTTTTCAAGCTATTACGCAACAGTTGATCGCCAATGTGCAAGACAGTTTTCAACAAATGGATGAAGCCAAAGTCGCGGAAATGCTTAAAATGATTGAGCGTGCGAATACGATTGAAGTGTTCGGTGTTGGTGGCAGTTTTCCTATTTGTACTGATTTTGCACGAAAGCTAACATTTTTAGGAAAAAAAGCCTATGCACGATCTGATTGGGATGAACAAGCGGCAGCAGTTAAGAATCTGGATGGACAGGATTTAGCCATTTTTGTCAGTTATACAGGAGAAACTAAAGGGATTTTAGCGTATGCACGTGTAGCGCAGGAACAGCAAGTGCCGATGATTAGTTTGATTTCGACTAAAGGAAGCACCTTGGAAAAATTGTCGACGACGACGTTATTTGCCAAAGGGACGACACGTTATCATCAGCGCGTGGATTTAAGTTCAAGAATTGCTGTCATTTGTTTGTTCGATACGGTTTTATTAATGTACGCAGAGGCAAAGCAACCGCGGTAATTTTATGCAACACCATACTAAATGATGTAAGGGGATACAGAAAGAGTGTAGCCTCTTTTTTCTTTGTTTTGGGCTAGTTATAATGAGGGTAATGAATGTAAACGCAATCATTTTTAGCTTTGTAAAGAATGAATGGAGGAGTTAAGAAATGGCAGTAAAGAAAAAGAAAGCGACTTTCTGGGAGTTTTTCCAAGGATTAGGCAAAACGTTTATGTTGCCAGTGGCTTTATTAGCTTTTATGGGGATTTTGTTGGGATTAGGAAGTTCTTTTTCCAGTGAATCAATGATTGAAACGGTCCCGTTTTTAGGAAAGCCCGCAGTGAAAATTATTTTCCAATTTATGTCGACAATTGGTGGTTTTGCGTTTGCCTATTTACCTGTCATGTTTGCAATGGCCATTCCGTTGGGGTTAGTTCGGAAAGAAAAAGGAATTGCTGCGTTTTCAGGTTTCGTAGGCTATACGGTGATGAATTTAGCGATTAATTTCTATTTAGTGCAGACGAATCGCCTCGTGGATCCTGAGCAGTTGCGGGAAGCCGGCCAAGGAATGGTTTTTGGGATTCAAACGATTGAAATGGGCGTTCTTGGTGGAATTATCGCTGGGCTTATTGTCTATAAGTTGCATAATCGATTTTATACGGTGCAACTACCAGATAGTTTTGCCTTTTTTTCTGGCGCACGGTTTGTACCAATTATTACTTCATTAGTGATGGCCTTCGTGGGCTTAGTAATTCCGTTAGTTTGGCCACTTTTCGCGCTAATGATTATGGCGATTGGCCAACTTATCCAACGTTCTGGTATTTTTGGGCCTTTTCTGTTTGGTTCAGGGGAACGTCTACTGTTACCGTTTGGGTTGCATCATATTTTGGTTTCCATGATTCGTTTTACTGAAGCAGGTGGTTCAGCGGTGGTGGCTGGCAAAGAAGTGTTTGGTGCGTTAAATATTTTCTATGCAGAATTGCAAAATAATTTACCGATTTCACCAAGCGCAACAGCTTTCTTGTCACAAGGGAAAATGCCGACCTTTATTTTTGGCTTACCAGCGGCGGCACTTGCGATGTATCATACTGCAGCTCCGGCGAATCGACATAAGATTAAAGGCTTACTCCTTTCGGGTGTAATTGCTACGGCTATCACTGGCATTACAGAACCAATTGAATTTTTATTTTTATTTATTAGTCCATTATTATGGCTGTTTCATGTCATTATGACTGGTCTAGGTTTCATGGTAATGGCTTTATTGGGTGTTGTGATTGGGAACACTGATGGCGGGCTACTGGACTTTGTTATTTTTGGCTTGTTACAAGGAACTTATACAAAATGGTGGTGGGTTCTCATTGTCGGCGCTATCTGGTTTGTTGTTTATTATTTCGTCTTTAAAACAGTCATTGTAACCTTTGATTTAAAAACACCTGGACGAGACAAGGTCTTAGATGAGACTGAATATACCGATCAAGAAGTTCAATATAAGAAAACGGGTGGCTATGATGCGCCTGGGATTTTAGCGGCTTTGGGTGGGCAAGAGAATATTCAAGCTATTGATAATTGCATTACGCGTTTACGTTTAGTGTTAGCAGATGCTAATAAAGTAGATGATGACAAATTAAAGCAATTAGGGGCTTTAGGTGTCGTGCATTTAGATGCGCAGAATGTACAAGTGATTATCGGAACCAAAGTGACAACGGTCCGTAATCAATTAGAGATGATTTTAGGTTAGAAAAAAGACAGAAGGTGAAGAGTGTGTCGTTTGATAAAGCAATTGATCGACGAGGAACGTATTGTACACAGTGGGATTTTGTAGAAGACCGATTTGGGGAAGCGGATTTGCTTCCCTTCACTATTTCCGATACGGATTTTGCTGTGCCAGAGGCAGTTATGGCAACATTACAGGAGCGTTTGAAACATCCAGTATTTGGCTATACGAGGTGGAATCATCCGCAATTAAAAGAAGCAATTCAAACGTGGTACCAGACAAGATTCCAGACGAAGATTGAAGAACACTGGATTATGTATACCCCGACCGTTATCTACGGGATTTCTGCTTTGATTCAATTATTAACTAACGAAGGGGAGGGCATTATTTTACAAACACCTGCCTATGATGCATTTTTTAAAGTTATTCAGGAAAATAAGCGGCAAGTAGTGGCGAATGAACTGCTTTATCAAGAGAAGCGCTACAGTATTGATTTTATTGATTTAGAAAAAAAACTAGCGCAACCAGAAAATCGCTGTTTGCTTTTATGTTCCCCGCATAATCCAACAGGACGTGTTTGGGAGCAATGGGAATTAGAGCGAATGGTTTCATTGTGCCAACAGTATGATGTGTTTTTACTTTCTGATGAAATTCATATGGATATCGTTAATAAAGGCCATGTTCATCGACCAATTACGCAATTTGGTTATAAAAAATCTGCCATTATTACCAGTGGCACGAAAACCTTTAATTTTCCAGGGCTGATTTTTGCTTACACCTTAATTCCAGATAACGAATTGCGTGACGCTTTTCAGCTCAAATTAAAAAACGCCGATGGTTTATCATCAACAAGTATTTTGGGAATGTTAGCAACCATGACGGCCTATCAAAAATGTGGTACTTGGGTTGACGAGTTGAATGATTATTTAGCGGAGAACCAACGTTACGTGAAAGATTTTTTACAGACATATTTGCCAAAAATTAAAGTGACGGAGCTGGAAGCCACTTACTTAATGTGGTTGGACGTATCAGCGGCAGTTCCAGATGTGGCCCGCTTACAAGAGGCTTTAGTTTCTGTGGGGAAAGTCGCCATTATGGACGGCTCGATTTATGGCGGTAATGGACAACGATTTTTACGGTTAAATATTGGCTGTTCGCAAGCAAAACTACACGAGGGACTTGAAAGGATGCGCCAAGGTTTTGAAGCTGTTTTACAAAAGGATGGCACAGCATCAGCACTTGGGAATAATTGAGAAAAGATAGCATTCCGAAATTGGTTGCAGTACAATGGAAAAATAGAAACAAATAAAATAACAAAAAGTAACAACTTGTCATTTACTGGGGGAAAAGAAATGAAAACAATTAAAACAAAGCAAGCACCACAAGCAATTGGGCCATATTCACAAGCAAAAATTGTGAATGGTTTATTGATTACTTCTGGTCAGATTCCACTGGATCCTGAAACAGGCAAGGTGGTTGGGACAACGATTAAAGAACAAACCAATCAAGTACTGAAAAATATTCAAGGGATTTTAACAGAAGCTGGTAGTGATTTTGCTCATGTAGTCAAAACGACATGCTATTTACAAAATATGGCGGATTTCACGGCATTCAATGAAGTCTATGCTGAGTATTTTAGTGCGGAATATCCTGCACGCACAACGATTGAAATCTCTAAATTACCGATGGATGTGTTGGTGGAGATTGAGATTGTCGCAGAAGTAGTGGCGTAAAAAATACAGTTAAAAGAGTGAGAAAAAATCGTCTTAGATTTTTTTCTCACTCTTTTTTTCAATAAAACAATACGATTCAGCCAAAATGTCTAGCCGTGCTGGAAAATTTTCAGCAAATAGGCTACCATGGAAGAAAATCGATAAAACGAAAGTTAAATGAATAGAAAAGAGATATGAAAGAGGCTATAAGATGAAAAAAAATATTAGCCAACTAACGCAGTGGTTGAAAGAACACAGTTTATTATTGAAACTAATTTTTCTTGGTTCTGTATTAGTTTTCGTGGCTAACCAAGTGACACATATCGCTCAAGGCATGACCTGGGCGGATATTTTTTCCACGATGGAACAACAAAGTACGGGGCGTTTAATTGGTATGGTCTTGGCAGGACTATTAGGGGTTATTCCGATGCTCCTTTATGACTATGTAGTCGTTAAATTATTGGAAAAAGAAGGTAAGCCACCAATGAAACGAATGGATTGGTTAACTTCGGCTTGGGTCACCAATACCATTAATAACTTAGCGGGTTTTGGCGGCGTGGTTGGGGCAACGCTACGGATTAATTTTTACGGAAAAGATGTACCGCGGGGCAAGGTTGTAGCAACGGTCTCAAAAGTTGCTCTGTTCTTGATTTCAGGGTTATCTATTTTATCTTTTGTGGCGTTTGTTGATTTATTTTTTATTCGAACCCAAAATGTTTTTCGTGAATATTGGGTTTGGTTATTATTGGGCAGCCTGATTGCGCCAGCGCTCTGGTTTTTCACGTATTTAAAACGGCGAACATTGTTTAAAACATTTTTTCCAAAAGCAGTGCTCCTATTATTCGGCGCTTCATTAGGTCAATGGCTAGGTGGGATGTTTGCTTTCTTGATGATAGGTCGCTTGATGCAGGTGCCAGTTTCGATGGTTTCTGTTTACCCAATGTTTGTTATCGCTACGTTAATCGGGATGTTGACCATGGTTCCTGGTGGTATGGGAACGTTTGATGTCTTAATGATTTTGGGCTTGTCACAATTAGGGATTGATCGATCACAAGCGGTCGTCTGGTTGTTGTATTATCGTTTGTTTTATTATGTGACGCCTTTTATGACAGGAGTTATTTTGTTCTTGCAACAAGCAGGCATGAAAGTCAATCAATTTTTTGATAATTTACCTCGGTTATTTTCACAAAAAGTGGCGCATTTTATTTTGGTGGCGGCGTTATATTTTGCAGGAATTATGATGGTTCTATTGTCGACTGTGACGAATTTGTCGAATGTCAGTCGTTTATTCCAAGTGTTACTTCCCTTTTCTTTTAATTTTTTAGATCAAACATTGAATTTATTTGTAGGATTCTTGTTATTAGGTTTAGCTCGAGGCATTTCTATGAAAGTGAAAAAAGCTTATTGGCCTACAATTATTTTACTAGGATTTTGTATTGTAAATACGGTGGCACGAACGACTTCGTGGCAGTTGATTGCTGTTTATGCTGTTATTTTATTGGCGGTTATTTTGGCTCGTAAAGAATTTTATCGTGAAAAGTTTGTTTATTCATGGGGCGCTTTAACGGTAGATAGTATTTTGTTTGGCTGCTTGTTTATCGGTTATGCGGTTGCTGGCTATTACGCCGCACGACCAGCTGGTGGCAATCAAGTTATCAATCACTTTTTGTTGTTTCCGTCAGATGATGTTTGGTTTAACGGATTGATTGGATTAAGTATTTCCTTGATTGGTTTATTCTTTTTGTATCAATATTTAGCCGAAACAACTGTTACTTTAGGTGAGGGGTTTGAGGAAGCGCGGTTGACACGCTTTTTGGAAAAATTTGGTGGCAACGAAGGCAGTCAATTTTTGTATTTAAAGGATTATGGTCATTTTTATTACCAAGAAGAAGGCGAAGATCAAGTACTTTTTGGGTTTCAAATGAAGTTTAATAAATGCTTTGTCTTGGCGGATCCAATTGGGCAACGAGAGAAATGGACAGCGGCGACACTGGCGTTTATGGATCAAGCTGATTTGTTAGGCTATCAATTAGTTTTTTATCGTATTTCGGAAGAATATGTTATGAATCTTCACGATTGCGGCTTTGAATTTATGAAAGTTGGGGAAGAAGGCTTGATTCAATTTGATGAGCCGTCAACAGTGAATCAAACAGCCTGGACGGAAACAGTGACTGAAAAAATAGCAGCAGAAGCAGCGGATTTTCAGTTTGAATTTTATCCCGAAACGATTAGTGATGCCTTATATCAAGAGTTAGAACGAGTTTCTGCGGACTGGTCACGGAATCAAAAAGAGCGCTACTTTATTGGTGGACGGTTGGATCCGGAGTACTTGAAATGCAGTAGTGTGGGCTTGGTGAGACAGAAACAAACGGTCATCGGTTTCATTACGGGAAAAGAAATGGAAAAAGGCAAAAGTATTTCGTATGATTTGTTACGTATTCGTTCAGAAGCACCTACTTTTACTAGAGAATATTTGTTCACTCATTTTATTGAAACCTATCAACAGCAGGGCTATCAATTAATTGATATTGGGATGGCGCCGTTGGCTAACGTAGGGGAGAGCAAGTACTCTTTCTTAAAAGAACGCTTTGTTAATATTTTTTACAAGTATAGTTATCAAATTTATGCGTTTCAAGATACACGCAAGCGCAAAGAACAATATGTCACTAGTTGGCAACCACGTTATTTTGCTTATCCTAAGCGGACCAGTGTACTCTTTGCTTTTGTGCAACTTTCCTTGTTGATTACGAAAGGGAGACATCAAAGTGTTTCGCTTGTGGAAGAAGCAATGACTGAAATTTAACTCTAATATAAATAAAAAAGTTAGACTTTGGTCTAACTTTTTTATTTATCACAAATTATTAATCAAAGAATATATTTTTTTATTAAAGAATGGTTGACATTAAGTTTGCGTATTATTAGAATTTAATTAGAATGACAGTTGTTTATCTTTTAATATGGAATCTCGTTATGTCGATATTTAACGTAAAATTTTGAGATTAGTAAGGCCGATAAACAGAAAGAACATAATTTTATAAGACCAGAAGTTAAGTATTCAAGTGAATAATTTGGCTAAGTATGTAATTGAATATTGTTTAGAACACTATCAGAATGGCCTGTAATGTAAAAATGTCGAGCTGTTTTATTCAAATTCATGGACTAGGGTTAACTAAATCAAAATTAGAATTAATCAAGATGTTTTACAATGATTATAAATAATTAGCCATTTTGGTAGAAAATGCCTCACTAGGAATGCGATTGGAAGCAGTAGGTGCATTTAATTATTTTAGTTTTACATAACGAATCAGAATATAACTATTTTGCTATAAACTTAGATGAGGTAGGTGAGCCAATTGAATACGAAGAAGTGGAACTGGTCGATACTTGCATTTTTTATACCGTACCTTGTTTCAAATATTTTTTTATTTTTTACTCTTACAGAAAAAGATAATAAGCTATTAAAAATGATTGAAGAGTCGTCAAAACTATTAAATATTTCAAACGGAGAATTTAATTTTTTTATGATAGTTATTGTTATAATCGCTAATTTGTGTATCTTTTTTGTTACGTTCATAATTTTGAAAATTGTTTTACTTATTTTTGGGTTTAAAAAAAATTATAATCAAGATATATTTATAAGTCTGCTATTGTCAGTAAGCGTAGTTAATCTTCTTGTTCTTTTTATATCTGAAATAGTAACAATTGATAGATTACCATTATCAATTAGTACTTCTTCTATTGAAGTGATAATCTTTTTATTGCTATTTTACAGTAATACCAAAGATGTAAAAGCAACTAAATTGTTGTTTTTTGGTAAATTATGGTTGCTTTTATTTAATATAGTGTCATTAGTAGTTTAAATGGAAATCATAGGAATTACATAAAAAAATCAAATTAATGTTTGTCTTGTTGGATAAAATTAGCAATTTGAAATTAAAAGGTTGAGGAAGCATAGATATTTCATAGAATAAACGAATATCTATTTTAACTGCCTAAATCATTTATAACAAAAAAATCTGAGACAGAATGAATCCCATTCTGTCTCAGATTTTGTTTTTCACAACTCATCAGACCTTATTGATAAAGAGTCATTTTAATAATAACCCTTAGTTTTTTGTGAAAGATTTTTTATTTGTCTTCTTTTTTACGGTTTCGTCTAGCAGGAATCAAGGTTACGTAGGCAACGAAACCACCAGTACATAGAACGAATAACACGATGCCAGGAATCAATCCTTCTGGTAAATAAGAGAACTGAATAGTATGGGTTCCAGCGCTGACAGGAACGCTTAGAAAGGCATCTTTAAAGGCTTTTGGGGTAACTTTTTTGCCATCAATTTTGACACGCCAACCTTTGTCATAAGGAATTGTAGTGACGAGTACTTGATCTTTGTCGGCGGTAAAGGTACCTGAAGCAGAGCGTTTGCCAGTGGTTAAATCAACGCCTTTTTCTTGCACAGCGGAAATGGCTTTTTCAAATGCATTGGTATTTAAGCCAACTACTTGCGGCTGAACAAAACTTACTGCTTTGGTTCCATAAAAACTTACTTTGAAGTTAACAGTTGTATCTTTTGGATAGTAGCCTAAATTATAATATTGGCCAGTAATGCCAATTTGTGATTGCTGACTCGAGCCATTCACGGTGACCGTCGCAGTGGAACTTTCCAATTGAGCAAAATCCGTTGGGAATAAACTTAAATAAGCTTGCGTATTGGCGGGCACATTGACTGTATAAGAAATCTCTTTGGCTACGTTATGTTGTTTCTCCGTAAAAGTTACGCCAGCTGTATTTTGCGTAATTGTCACGTTATTTTGAAGCGTCATCGTTGGTTGATAAAAGGTAAAATACCGTTCATTGGTATTGGCTAAAGCATTTAGTAAATTTGTTTGACTACCTAAATTATCATTTAGAGGTTGCCGAACATTGTAAATCTCTTTGTCTGCTAAAAATCCTAACGGCAAAGCATTTTCGTTACGATAAAGCTGATATTTACCAGCAGCTGCTTGTCGCTCAAAGCCGAATTTCATTGGATTGTTTTCAGCAATATTGTATTTAATGCCCATCAAAGCATCCATTAACAAGGTATTATTTTGGTAACGAATATTTAAATTCGTGCCTCGCGAGCGGAAACCTAAGGCGTTTAGGTATGTTGAAGAATGTCGGTTCCGTACGGAAGAAAACATGCTAATGCCACTGTAGCCATAGTTAATGCCGTCATTGGCCGAAACACCATTTAAATTTTCCAAGCGGTAAAAGGTATCATTTTCTTTTTTTGTTTGATCGACTAGATTTTTTAAGTCAGGATAAGGCTCAGAATACAAGCTGCGTGATGCGTAGTTCCAATCATCTAAAATACCAGTGACCATCGCCCGTGTATTAATGATTGCTTCACCAGAAACGAGCAGCAATAGTAAAATCACTAAGTATTGCATAGGCGCTTTTTTCAATTGATAAAAAGCAATTCCGAAAAAGTATAATAGTAAAAAAGTTGCCGTTAATACGAAAGAGGTTAAAGTCACATACGTATAACTAGTAGCACCTTTTGTGCCCATTGCAAGAGCAAAAATTGCTAAAAGAATCAAAATCAAGCCGCTTAAGACGCCGAGATCATCCTTTTCAAATTTCTCCCAACCATAACCTGCAAGCAAAATCACTAAGAATGAAAAGAGGAAACTATAGCGGAAAAGAAACATGTTCGGCGCATGCATACCGTGCCAGAATAAATTTAAGGGCGTGATGTAAAAGCTAGCAATCAATAGGAAAAACAAACTGCCAAAAAGTAGTTTGTTTTTCAATGGAATTTCTTTCGTAACGAAATAGAAGAGACAAAAAATCAAAGGCAACAACCCAATGTAAATAAAAGGAATGGACCCATATTTGGTTGTATCGTAAACGCCAATCATATTTTTCATAATAATATCTAAAAAGGCAGTCGCTTCTGTTTTAAAGGTTGTAATTTCAGAAAGAGTTTCACCATTGGTTCGTAAATCTAAGACAGCAGGTAAGACCATAATCATGGATGCTCCACCAGCTAAAAGAGAAGTAGTAAAATACGCAACGATTCGAGATTTATATCGTTGCCAGTCTGTAAACGTTCGTGCAAAATAGTACAGGAAGGAAAACAACCCAATCATAAAGCCAAAATAATAATTTGTAATGAAAAGCAAGAAATAACTGACAAACAATAATGTCGGTTTTCGTTGGTCCATTAAACGATGAATTCCTAAAATTACGAGTGGCAGATAAATAAAGGCATCCAGCCACATAATTAATTCTGAATGGGCCACAATGAAGGACATTAGCGCATAAGACACACTTAAAGTCACATGGGACCATTTAGGAATCTTAAAGGTTTGTTTTGCCAAGAACCAAAAACTCAAGCCAGCACTCCCAATTTTCAACAACGTTAGGAAATAGAGCGCATCAGGCATGTTTTGATTGTTAAAGAAAAAGACGAGCGGCGTAAATAAGCCACCAAGATAATAGGAAATTAAGGACAAGTAGTTTAGTCCCAAAGAAGCATTCCACGTATAGAAAAGACTTTGTTTTCCATGAAGAACATTGTTAAAGCTTGCGTGAAAATTTGAAAATTGAGAAAAGGCATCGCTGGCTAAAACACTGCGACTACTTCCTGGATAAATCCCAATACTCAAATAGATAATTGCCATAATTAAAAATGGAATGAAGAAACTGGCTAACATATAAGGCCAGTTGTTTTTTAAAAACTGCCTACTTTTATTTTTCATAAATAACCTCACCTGATTTTTCGAAAGTACCTATAGTTTATCATACTCTTTATTTGATGTACCAATAGAAGAAAAACTTTAAAATTTTATTAGGATCCTAAGGGTGGAGTGAAGAAGAATTAGGAGTAAGGGATTGACATTCAAATGCTAAATCACCAGATTAAAACAACGAATATTCTCCGAAAAATTGCTGAAAACACCCTGTGGATAACTTTGTGCATAACTCTGTTGAAAACCACAAAAAAGCTTTTTATCTCGGTTTATCCACAAGGATAAGTTTTCGAGTTGCTAAAAAAATAGACGTAAGTTCAGAAGGGCTGCTTGCTAAAAGTGAAGGAGCCCCTAAAGTTGAAAGAAGATGAAAACGTTATTAAAACAACGTTTTCATCTTCTTTTTTCTAGAATTTACAAGGATTTAATGTCGAACAAATAAGCACTGTGGAAAAGTTTTTTGGAAAAAACAAGAAATTTCATCCACAAAGTTTTCTGTGGAGAATTTAAAAATGCTTGTCAAGCTTTTTTTGAAAAAATGTGGATAACTTTTTAAAGACACGCTTTTTTCCATTTGCGAATTTGCGTTCGGAAACTAGTAAAAGGGGCAACGCTATTAATGTGAATCCATTTCCAAAGAGGCCATTGTGCTTTGGTAGTCGCCCAAGCCCGTTGTTGAGGTAAAAATAATTCGTCTTCGGAAAGCGAGTCAATCCAATGAAGTAATTTTTCTAAGATGTCTTGCAACGCAATCAGCTGACTTTCTAAACTCATTTGTCCATAGGTTTGATAAAATGATTGATAGAGAGCGCCCAGTTGATTCCATTTATAACCTTCAGCTGGCGTTTGAACGGTCAGACCACGTTGTTCTTGTTCTTCCCAAGAAAGCAGCAAGTTGAGCCAACCTAATTGATAGGCTAAGTTCTCTGAAGGTGTTTTAGCTACTGTTTCAATTCGGTAATCTTTAAGTGTTTCAGGAATTTCTGCAAATTCAGCTAAATATTTTTGTGAAGCTATTTGAATGGCCTCAATCAAGGCTTCTTTTGATTCATAGGTTCGCATTCTTCGGCTAACTTCCTTTCTTGGTAGGATCTGCTTGTTTTTCATGAGTAATTTGAGTGACTAAACCAAAAGGATCTTTCACAATCGCATAAAACGTTGCAAATTCATTTTCAATTGGTTCTTGGATAATACAGGATTCGGGATGGCGCGTGAGTTTTTCAAAAATTGTTTTGGCAGAGTGACGGCTCTCGACGGTTAAGCTGAGGGTCAATTGTTCTGTGGGCGTGGTATTCATTCCTGCAAACAAAGGATTATCAGCTAGTTGTAATTGAAAAGTGTCCATTTGTAAAATCGAGTGAGAAAGCCAGTGTTCTTCGCCAGCGGGAATGGTCAAAGAAGGATTTAAACGCTCTTTAAATTCTTGATTAGTAATTTTAAAAAGAATATCACCAGCAAAGGCTTCTTGGTAAAACGTCAAGGCTTCCGTTGCTCGTCCGTTTAAGACCATAAAAAGGGCAAATTGTGTGTTTTTCATTGTTTGAACCTCCTAAGATTGATAAGATAAGCATAACAATAAAAGGTGTCAAAAAGTGACACCGATGGAGGGAAAAATGAAAAAATCAGAACGTTTAAATCAGGAACTTTTTTTCTTGAGAACCCATCCTCAGTTTAATTTAAATCAGTTAATGAAAACTTTTGGGATTTCTAAAAGCACAGCTTTGCGGGATATTGAAGCTTTGGAAAATTTAGGCGTACCGCTATATGTGGAGAATGGTCGTTATGGTGGCTATCGAGTTTTAAACAAACCGTTGTTGCCGCCGATTTATTTTAATGAAAATGAAGTGTTAGCGATCTTTTTTTCGTTACAATTACTGAAATTAGTCGCAGAGTCACCGTTTGGTCATTCCTATCAGCAAATTAAGCAAAAATTATTGCATTCTTTAGATGAACCAACCCAATTTAAAATCAGTCAAATGAGTAAGGTCGTCTATTACGAAGGAATTGAACAAGTAGAAGCACCAGGCAATTTAGAGCAGCTGTTTCATTGTATTTTGGCGCAACAAGTAATTCAGTTTAACTATACCAGATATGAAGCAACAACGAAAAAAATCTTACCAACCCGGTTAACTATTTTAGAAGGGTATTGGTATTGTTCAGGCTATGATGTGACTAAAAAGGCTTGGCGTACTTACCGCTGTGATTTTATGGAGGCTATTCAGCAATTAAACCAAACACTGGATTTTACGACTGAAGAATTGAAAGAATCGTATCGCCATCAACAAACGACGGCACGTACGATTCCATTTAAAGCAATCATTACAGAAAAAGGCAAAGAATTTTTTTATAAACATCGCTTTGACAATATTCAGTTGGAAGAAACGCCCACGCAGTGTTTTTTAGTTGGACAGATTCATCCAACAGAAACACAATTTTTAGCCAACTATTTTATGGGCTTTGGTGAAGAAGTGACAATTTTAGAGCCAGTCCAAGTGAAACAAGCATATGTAGAAAGTATAATGAGGATTCAAAAAAAATATCAAGAATAGATTGTGGAACTGTGAACAATCTCATGTGTAAAAATGCACATTGGAGAGGAGAAAGAAAAACCCTTGATTTTTAAATCAAGGGTTTTTCTTTCTAAGAACGTGCTTGCCCATTTCCATAAATAACATATTTTGTCGAAGTAAGCTCTGCTAGACCCATAGGTCCACGGGCATGTAATTTTTGCGTACTAATGCCGATTTCGGCGCCAAATCCAAATTCAAAACCGTCCGTGAAACGAGTTGAAGCATTCGCATAAACAGCGGCTGCATCCACTTGTTGTAAAAATTGTTGTGTGGCAAAGTAATTATCACTAATAATACTTTCAGAATGTTTTGTATTGTAGCGATTAATATGCTGGATGGCTTCGTCTAAAGAATCAACGACTTTCACTGCTAAGATAAAGTCGAGAAATTCCGTTTCCCAATCTTGTTCAGTCGCTGGAATGGCTTCTTCAAAAATTGCTAACGCACGTTCATCTGCCCGAAGTTCCACGTGAAACTCCTTCAAGGCTTTTTCAATTGTTGGTAAAAAGGCTTCAGCCACTTCTTGATGAATTAATAACGTTTCGGCGGCGTTACAGACAGAAGGACGTTGACATTTAGCATTGACAATAATTTCAGTTGCCATTGTTAACTGGGCGTCTTTGTCCACATAAATATGACAATTGCCCGTGCCCGTTTCAATAACAGGAACAGTGGCCGTCGTCAAAACAGTTTTGATTAAGTTGGCGCCGCCACGTGGAATGAGGACATCCAAGTAGTCATTTAAGCGCATAAGTTGTTGGGCTGTTTCTCTAGAAGTATCATCAACAAATTGAATGAGATGGGGAGAAACGGCTTCTTGTATTAGCGCTTCTTGTAAAATTGTCACCAATATCTGATTGGAGTGAAACGCTTCTTTTCCGCCTCGAAGAATAACAGCATTTCCCGATTTGAAACAAAGGCTAGCGGCATCCGTTGTCACGTTCGGCCGCGATTCATAAATGATTCCAATAACACCTAAAGGTACGCGTTGTTGCCCAATTAACAGCCCCGCTTCATTGCGCCACATTTTATCTACTTCCCCAATTGGATCGGGTAGAGTAGCGACTTGACGTATGCCCTCGGCCATCGCTGTGATCCGTTCTTCTGTTAAACGTAAGCGGTCTTGCATTGTTTCAGAAATTCCGTGGGTAGCGGCTTGCTCTAAATCTAATGCGTTTGCTTGTAAAATGCGGGGTGCATTGGCTTCAATGGCTGCGGCCATTTTGTTTAACAAAGTATTTTTTTGACGAGTATCCATCAAGCCTAGCGTATAAGAGGCTTCTTTAGCTTGTTGCCCTAGTTGCTTTAAATCAGTCACTTTCATGCCCTCCTTTAATAAATAACGTACCGATATCTTTTCCTTCTAAAATTTCAAAAATGATTTTTGGCTGCTTTCCGTTTGCTAAAATCATCGCCTGTTGATTAGCTAACACACGTTCAGCAGCTTTTAATTTACTAGACATCCCACCAGTGCCAAAGCGGCTCCCCTTACCACCGGCTAATTGGAACAAGTCTTCATTAATTTCATTGATTTCAGAAAATAACGTGGCTTCTTTGTTGACAGTAGGGTTGTCTGAAAAGAAACCATCAATATCTGATAACATAACTAACAAGTCAGCTTGAACAATTTGGCAGACAATGGCAGACAATTGATCGTTATCCCCGAACTTGGTTAAGTGATCCAATTCTTCAATTGCGACAGTATCATTTTCATTGACGATAGGAATAATATTCATTTTTAACAGTTGTTCAAAAGTATTGGTAACATTATTGCGACTTTCAGGATATTCAATAACATCACGAGTTAATAAAACTTGTGCCATTTGTTGGCTATAGGTTGAAAACCGCTGATTATAAATGTTCATTAATTCTGCTTGTCCGACTGCAGCGACTGCCTGTTGTTCGGGAATTGTCGTTGGGCGTACAGATAGATTTAATTTATTCAGTCCGACACCAATTGCGCCAGAAGAAACTAAAATAATTTCTTTGCCTTGGTTGCTTAAATCACTCAAAGTAAAGGCTAATTGATCAATTGCTTTTAAGTTAATATTGCCATTGGGATAAATCAGAGAACTGGTTCCGACTTTGATCACAATTCGTTTGGCCTGTTGGAGTTTGTTTCTCATAAGTGCCTCGTTTCTTTTTACAGTAAAATTTGACACTCATTATAACAAAATCAGCGGCTACTAGAAAGTGCTAAATAATGAATAGTAAAGAAAGTTTAATGAAAGTGTGAACTTTTTGAGGGAATCTTGGGACTTTTTGGGATTTGGTCTGTTTATTTTAAGAGAAGATGATAGACTAAAAGAAGGAAAATAAACAAAAATTCTCCTCTTTTTTGCGTAGTCTAGATTAACTGGGCTTTTAGAAATGAGAAACTTACTAAAAACAACCAGAGTATCAGAGATTATGGTAAAATAGGAGTAGTTTAGACAGTAGGGGAGAATGAATATGAAACAACGTGGTTTTGAGATTATTTCTAAGTATCAAGAAGAGGGCTTGAGTGTCCCACAACGAGCAACAAAAGGTGCCGCTGGGTATGATTTTCAAGCAGCCGAAACGGTCGTTGTACCAAGTCTTTGGAAGTTACAACAAGCTGGAGAAAATCCCAAACCAATTTTAGTTAAAACAGGAATTAAGGCGTATATGCCTGATTCTGAATATTTAGAATTGGTGAGTCGTTCTTCGAACCCGCTAAAACGGTTCCTACTTTTAGCGAATGGTGTCGGAGTCATTGACAGTGATTATTATAATAACGAGAATAACGAAGGACATATCATGTTCCAATTTTTAAACTTTGGATATGAAGATGTTGTCATTGAGAAAGGCGAACGAATTGGCCAAGGGATTTTTAAGCCGTTTTTATTAGCGGATGATGACCAAGTCGAGGCAGAAAGAACGGGCGGTTTTGGTTCGTCTGGACAAAAATAAAGCCCATTTTTTCAGTAGGCAACGTTATTCAAACCATTTAATAAATGTTAAAATAAACAACAGATAAGGAGATTCTACATGGCAAAAAAAGCAAAAGTTCAATTTGAATGTCAAAGCTGTGGGTATGTGTCTCCAAAATATCTCGGCCGCTGTCCTAATTGTGGACAATGGAATTCGATGGTGGAAGAGGTTATTCAAGATACTTCTGATCGTCGTGCTAGAGTAAGTTTGACTGGTAAAAAGACACAACCACAACGGCTATCTGAAGTTGTACCTAAAAAAGAGCCGCGTGTAAAAACTGAATTAGTGGAGCTGAATCGGGTTTTAGGTGGTGGCGTTGTTCCAGGTTCGTTAGTTTTAATCGGTGGCGATCCCGGAATAGGTAAGTCAACATTGCTCTTACAAGTATCGCAACAATTAGCAGCCACAGGTGGCACGGTTTTATATGTTTCTGGTGAAGAAAGTGCTGAGCAAATTAAATTGCGAGCGGAGCGTCTAGGCACCGTCAACGAGACATTTTACTTATACGCAGAAACAGATATGCACGAAATATCACGAGCCATTGAAAAATTAGAACCAGATTATGTCATTATTGACTCGATTCAAACAATGACGCAGCCAGATGTTACCAGCGTTGCTGGTAGTGTCAGTCAAGTCCGAGAAACAACTGCCGAATTATTGAAACTGGCAAAAACGAATGGGATTGCCATTTTTATTGTCGGACACGTAACGAAGGAAGGGTCTATTGCAGGGCCACGGATGTTGGAACATATGGTAGACACGGTTCTTTATTTTGAAGGAGATAAGCATCACACCTTTAGAATCTTACGGGCTGTCAAAAATCGGTTTGGCTCAACGAATGAGATTGGTATTTTTGAAATGCAGACACATGGATTGGTTGAAGTTATGAATCCTTCTCAGGTCTTTTTAGAAGAACGTTTAGAAGGAGCCACTGGGTCTTCGATTGTGGTAGCAATGGAAGGTTCACGCCCCATTTTGGTGGAAATCCAAGCGTTAGTTACCCCAACGATGTTTGGCAATGCCAAGCGAACGACCACCGGGTTGGACTTTAATCGCGTTTCTTTAATCATGGCGGTTTTAGAAAAACGGGCAGGCCTTTTATTACAAAACCAGGATGCGTATCTAAAAGCGGCTGGTGGAGTCAAAATTAATGAACCAGCTATTGATTTAGCGTTAGCAATCAGTATTGCTTCTAGCTATAAAGAAAAAGGAACCTCATCTTCAGAATGTTTCATTGGTGAGATTGGTTTAACTGGTGAAATCCGCCGCGTGAATAGTATTGAACAACGAGTGCGTGAAGCGCAAAAACTAGGCTTTACAAAAGTCTATGTCCCTAAAAATAACCTTGGTGGCTGGGAAGCGCCTGAAGGGATTGAAATTATTGGCGTTTCAACAATTGGTGAAACGTTAAGAAAAGTTTTTAAATAATGAAAAAAGTAGAAATAATCCGTTTAGGTTTTTGGTGGCGTATGATTTTTGTACGCCCCACAACACTAGACGTCTTTATTAAATAAACGAGGAGGATGGCTATATGCAAAAACGAATCATCACGTTGCTGATGATCATTGCTGGTGCAAGTTTAGGAATTTCTCTTTTCCCAATGGCTTGGGAAATGGCTAAGCAAGGCAATAACAGTTGGTTAAACAATAACTTTACGAACGGATTAATCGGTGCAATTATTTTCTTTATTTTATCTTTAGGGTTAGCAAAGTATATTGTTTCCGCTGTCAAAAAAATCGAAGCAGCTTTAAATGAAATGAGTTTAACCTATTTATTATTTGGAAGTATTGGTGCCATCATTGGTTTAACAATTGGCGTCATTATCTCCATTCCAATGTACAACTTACAAATTCCTGTCGTGAATAGTTTACTGCCAATTCTAGTTATGATTATTCTGGGTTACTTAGGTTTCCGAATGGGAACAACACGGATTGAGGAGTGGAAAAAAGTTTTTACACCTCGCCAAAAGAAAGCAAATACGGAAGACACCGAAGGACAAATGTTGGAACGTAAAGTGGAAGACAACTTCCATAAATACAAAATTTTAGACACCAGTGTCATCATTGATGGCAGAATCTACGATATCGCTAAAACAGGCTTTTTAGAAGGTGTTTTGCTCATCCCTAACTTTGTTTTATATGAATTACAATACATTGCTGATTCTGGAGACAGTTTAAAACGGGTGAGAGGTCGTCGTGGCTTAGATATTTTAAATGCTTTACAAAAAGAAGAAGGTATCTCCGTTGAGATGTATGACGGAGATTTCGAGGATATCTCTGAAGTAGACAGTAAATTAATCAAATTAGCAAAATTATTAGATGGCGTGGTTGTGACCAATGACTACAACTTAAACAAAGTCTCTGAATTTCAAAATGTGCCTGTTTTAAACATTAATGCTTTAGCTAATGCTGTGAAACCAGTGGTGATTCCAGGTGAAACGATGAATGTGATGGTTGTAAAAGCCGGAACAGAGCGTCAACAAGGGGTCGCTTACTTAGATGATGGCACAATGGTTGTGGTTGAAGATGGCCAGCATTACATGAATGAGCAAATCGAAGTGGTCGTTACAAGTGCTTTACAAACCGCAGCTGGGCGTATGATTTTTGCCAAACCGGCGCACGCGGGTCGCGGGATTAATGATCGCAAGGATAACCATCCTAAAAACGATAAAAATTAAGCAAAGTGAGGACTTAGTATGATTCGAATCGGTCAAGGTTTTGATGTTCATCAATTAGTTCCGCAACGACCTTTAATTATTGGTGGGGTTACTCTTCCTTATGAAAAAGGTTTGTTAGGTCACTCAGATGCCGATGTTTTAACACATGCAATTATTGATGCAATCCTTGGTGCCGCTGGTCTGGGTGATATTGGGCAACTGTTTCCCGAAACCGATCCGCAGTTCAAAAATGCGAATTCTGTAAACTTATTAAAAAAAGTAAATGAAAAAGTTGGGCGGTCGGGCTTTACTATTGGCAATATTGATTGTACAATTTTAGCGGAAGAGCCAAAGATGAGCCCATACTTGGCAGAGATGAAAAAGAATCTAGCCGCGAGTTGCCACTTAGCGGTCACACAAGTGAACATTAAGGCAACGACCATGGAAACGATGGGCTTTGTTGGTAAAAAAGAAGGAATCGGCGCAATTGCCGTTGCTTTATTGGAAAAATAACTGAAAACGACGTTAAACCGTCTGTTTTTAAAAAATGGAAAGAGGAATGAACATGACGAAAGTTCGTGTGCGTTACGCACCAAGTCCAACTGGACACTTGCACATTGGGAATGCAAGAACAGCATTATTTAACTACTTATTTGCCCGCCACAATGACGGAGAATTTATCATTCGTATCGAGGATACCGACCAAAAACGGAACATCGAAGACGGCGAGAAAAGTCAGTTGGAAAACTTAGCATGGTTAGGGATGGAATGGGATGAATCACCTGCTCATCCGGGAGAATATGGTCCATATCGTCAATCAGAACGTAAAGAAATTTACCAACCATTGATTGATCAATTATTAAGTAGCAATCGTGCGTATAAGTGTTATTGTACGCCAGAAGAATTAGAAGCAGAACGTGAAGCACAACAAGCTCGTGGGGAAATGCCTCACTACGCAGGCACTTGTGCGAATTTAACACCTTCTGAACAAGCAGCCAAAGAAGCGGCTGGTCTAGAACCAGTGATTCGTTTCCGTGTGCCACGTAACACAGAATACAAATTTGATGACATCGTGAAAGGTGAAATTACTTTTGAGTCAGATAACATTGGTGGCGATTTTGTCATCCAAAAACGCGATGGGATGCCAACGTATAACTTTGCCGTTGCAGTAGATGATCACTTAATGAAAATTTCTCATGTTTTACGTGGCGATGATCACATTGCGAACACACCAAAACAATTAATGATTTACGAAGCGTTTGAATGGACACCACCTGTCTTTGGCCATATGACCTTAATCATTAATTCAGAAACTGGCAAAAAATTGAGCAAACGTGATGAAACAATTTTACAATTTATTGAACAATACCGTGAATTAGGTTACTTACCAGAAGCCATGTTCAACTTTATTGCTTTACTAGGATGGTCTCCTGTTGGCGAAGAAGAAATCTTCTCACAAGAAGACTTGATTAAATTGTTTGATGAACAACGCTTAAGCAAGTCACCAGCGGCCTTTGATGCGAAAAAATTAGAATGGATTAACAATCAATACATGAAACAAATGGACTTAAGTGAACTAACAGATATGTGTCTTCCTTATTTAGTCGCTGACGGTCGTGTTGAAGAAAATCCATCTCCTGAAAAAATCGAATGGTTAAAACAATTAGTTAGCTTGTATCAACCACAAATGAGTTATGCAGCTGAAATTGTGGAACTATCAAACTTGTTCTTTAATGAACATCCAGTTTTAGATGATGCTGCGAAAGAATTCTTGCAAGGAGAAACAGTGCCAACTGTGTTACAGGCGTTTAAAGAACAATTAGAAGCCTTGGACGTTTTCGATGTACCAAGTATTAAAGCAGCGATTAAAGCCGTCCAAAAAGAAACCGGCGTTAAAGGCAAAAACTTGTTTATGCCAATTCGAATTGCTGTTTCTGGACAAATGCATGGTCCTGAATTAGGCGAAACCATCGAATTATTAGGCAAAGAAAAAGCATTAGATCATTTAAATAAAGTGTTATAAAAACACAAAGAATAGAAGAAGTAGACAATCAGATGGATTTCAGAGACGCTGTGGGTGGTGAGAACAGCGAGCATCTTTTGTCGAAATGCATCTATGAGTGGCTTTGGTGAAAAAAGTAACCGAAGACGTCGGCAGGCGTTAACTGTATCGAGGCAAGAGCTAGTTCTTGTGAAGAAAAGTGGAACCACGCATGGGCGTCTTTTAAGCAACGTTTTTTTGTTGCTTAAAAGACGTTTTTTATTTTTGTATAGTAGAAAGGAGTTCACCCTATGAGTTGGTTGAAACGTAGCGTCGCAGCTGTTAAAAGAAACGATCCTGCAGCGCGGACCACACTAGAAGTTCTTTTAACGTATCCTGGCTTGCACGCCCTGTTTTGGCATCGCTTGTCTCATTTCTTATATAGGCATCAGTTGTTTTTGTTGGCGAAGATTCATGCACAATTTTGGCGTTTCATAACGGGCGTAGAAATTCATCCCGGAGCCACAATTGGTGCGGGGGTTTTTATCGATCACGGCATGGGCATTGTGATTGGGGAAACCGCGGAAATAGAAGAAGATGTTGTTTTGTTTCACGGAGTGACGTTAGGTGGGACCGGTCGTGATACGGGTAAACGCCATCCAACAGTGAAAAAAGGAGCGATGATTTCGGCACGAGCTCAAATTTTAGGGCCAGTTGTGATTGGTGAACGTTCAAAAATTGGGGCGGGTGCTGTTGTTATTTCAGACATCCCAGCAGATGCCACAGCTGTGGGTGTTCCTGCGAAAGTCGTTCGTCTAAATGGAAGAAAGGTGGAAAAAGGGCATGATTAAAATTTATAATACATTGACCAGAGAAAAAGAAGTATTTACGCCAATTGAGGCGCATAAAGTTCGGATGTATGTCTGCGGACCAACCGTGTATAACTATATCCATATCGGTAATGCGCGCAGTGCGATCGCCTTTGATACGATTCGTCGTTATTTTGAATATCGTGGGTATGAAGTGAATTATGTCTCGAACTTTACAGATGTCGATGATAAAATTATCAAGGCAGCTAAAGAATTGAAAATTACTGCGCCGGAAGTGGCAGATCGTTTTATCAAAGCCTTTGAAGAAGACACGCAAGCATTGAATGTCCAACCAGCAACGCTACATCCCCGGGTGATGGACCATATGCCTGATATCTTAGCTTTTATCGACGTTTTAATTGAAAAAGGTTTTGCTTATGAGGTCGCAGGTGATGTGTATTATCGCACCCGTAAATTCCCTAATTATGGTAAATTAAGCCATCAATCGATTGATGAATTAGAAGTGGGGGCAAGTCAACGAACTGGCGTTGAACAACAATTAAAAGAAGACCCATTGGATTTTGCTCTTTGGAAAAGTGCCAAAGAAGATGAAATTTCTTGGGATTCTCCTTGGGGGAAAGGACGTCCCGGCTGGCATATTGAATGCTCTGTCATGGCGACAAAACACTTGGGAGAGACGATTGATATTCATGGCGGTGGACAAGATTTAGAATTTCCACATCATGAGAATGAAATTGCACAGAGCGAAGCCAAAACAGGTCATACCTTTGCCAATTACTGGATGCATAACGGCTATGTCACAATTGGTGAAGACGATGAAAAAATGAGTAAATCCCTAGGTAACTTCATTACTGTTCATGAAATGATTCAAAAAGTGGATCCGCAAATTTTACGTTTCTTTATGTCCACCACCCAGTACCGTCGCCCGATTCGTTATAGCGAAAGCACTCTAAAAGAGGCAGCAGCCAATTATCAAAAATTGAAAAATGCGTTTGAAAATTTACGTTTTAGACAAGCAGATGCGGTCGCAAGTTTGCCAGAGGATGAACACTATTTGGCTCAATTAAACGAATTAGAACAACGTTTTATTACGGAAATGGACGATGATTTCAATGCAGCTAACGGGATTACGGTCGTTTATGAATTAGCGAAGATGATGAATCAGTACAGTGAACAAGCGACAGTTTCGGAACCAGTTCTAGTGGCGATGGATAAGCTTTTCAGTGGCTGGTTAGCTATTTTTGGTTTATTCTTTAAAAACGAAGAATTAGTGGATGCACAAGTCGATGCGTTAATTGAAGAACGGAACCAAGCACGGAAAGACCGTGATTTTGCCCGAAGTGATGAAATCCGCGATTTATTAAAAGAACAAGGCATTGTTTTAGAAGATACTCCGCAAGGAACGAGATGGAGAAGAAGTGAATGAGAGATTACAAACAATTAAACGGTTTAGCTTTGGCCTATGTTGGCGATGCGATTTATGAAATTTACATTCGTGATTATTTAGTTTCCTTAGGACAAACGAAACCGAATGTTTTGCATCGCATGGCGACACACTACGTGTCAGCAAAAGCCCAAGCAAGCTTAATGCAAGCGATGTTAGCGGGAGAAATGCTAACGGAGGAAGAAGAAGTGATGTACAAACGCGGTCGGAATGCTAAAAGTCACACCTTTGCCAAAAATGCTGATGTGACGACCTATCGGGTAGCGACCGGTTTCGAATCCTTGATGGGTTATTTACATTTAACACAACAAAAAGAACGTTTAGAAGAATTAATTAACTGGTGTATCAAGAAAGTAGGTGAAACCAATGAAAAATGAAAAATCTCGTCCTTTTAAAAAAGGTAAGAAACGTCCAGAACGTTCAGATAAGCGTTCAAAAGAACGGAACCCACGACCAGCGACAGCAGGTGCTGATGGAACCTCAGAAGAGCTAGCAGATAACTTTGTCTTTGGTTTCCATGCCACTGTTGAGGCGTTGCAGCAAGGACGCGGGAATAAATTGTTTTTACAAGAAGATGCTCGTGGCGAGAAAATTGAGCAATTAAAACAAGCAGCGAAAGAACAGGCTGTTCCAGTTAAATGGGTGCCTAAAGCAAAATTAGATACGATGAGTGATCACGGCGTGCATCAAGGCATGGTTTTAGCAATCACGGCGTATCAATATTTAACTTTAGAAGAATTATTGGAACAAACAAAAGAAAAGACAGAAACACCATTTTTCCTAATTTTAGACAGTCTAGAGGACCCACATAACTTTGGCTCAATTTTGCGAACAGCTGATGCGACAGGCGTGGACGGTATTATCATTCCGAAACATCGTGCAGTGGGAATTACACCAACCGTAACCAAAGCGTCAACAGGGGCCGTGGAACATATTCCAGTGGCTCGTGTAACGAATCTAGCGCAAAGTATTGCAACGCTAAAAGAGAATCAATTTTGGATTTTTGGTACAGATATGTCTGGGACGGATTATCGTCGCTGGAATACACAAGGCGCAATTGCCTTAATCATCGGAAATGAAGGTCGTGGCATGAGTCAAGGTCTTCATAAAGAAGTGGATGAATTATTAACGATTCCAATGACTGGACACGTTCAAAGCTTAAACGCTGGTGTGGCTGCAGGCTTGCTAATGTATGAAGTCTATCGTGGCCGCAACCCATTATAGAAGAAGGCGATTGTATGAAAAAACAATTGTTAATCGTTGATGGCTATAATATGATTGGTGCTTGGCCAGAATTGGTCCAGTTGAAAAAGCAAGAGCGTTTAGAGGATGCGCGTGAACTGCTTCTTAGTCGTCTGTCCAATTACGCCAAATATGAAGGGTTGGAAATCATTGTGGTCTTTGATGCCCAATTAGTCCCAGGTATTCAGCAAACGTACAAAAAGTACCTTTTGACCGTGGTTTTCACCAAAGAAGATGAAACAGCAGATAGTTATATTGAACGTCTAGCTGGTGAAAAAAATGATCGTTTAACGCAAGTAACAGTCGCAACGAGTGATTTGGCTGAACAATGGGTGGTCTTTTCACAAGGTGCATTGCGGACTTCGGCCAATGAACTTTACAAAGCTGTCCAGAAAACAGAAAAGACGATTGCCATTCATGCAACGGATATCCATTTCCAGCAATTTCGTCGAAATTCTCCATGGAACGTGGAGCAGTTATCAAAACTTTCTGAGAAGCTAGAAGAATTGTCTCAAAAAAAAGATTAAACAAATGTTCGCTTAAGTCATAAATTTCTAACATGCTATGCTCTCCTAAATCATTCGATACGTTTATCGAAAAGGAGGGCTTTTTATGTTAGAACAGATTCAACAAGCATTAGCAGGAGACCAAGAACAATTTCAAGCCTTATATGGGCAATATCAGCCAGTGATTTATAAGTGCATGAAAAAATACTATTTAAAAGATTATGATACTGAAGACTGGCTTCAAGAAGGACGAATTGTCTTCTTTCGGACGTTAGAACGATTTGATTCAGAAAAACAAGCATCATTAGGAAAGTTTTTTAAACGAAATTTTGAAAATCACGTACATAGCTTAATTCGCCATCAATGCGCCTATAAGCGACGAACAGATACCTTGTCTATTTCTCTGGAACAACGATTAGAAAGCGCTGGTGAAGAGTTAGTGGACTATTTAGGGACAGCGGCCACCGATCCATTAGGTCAATTAATGATTCAAGAAAAATTGGCAGCTTTTCCGACACGTCTTTCCTCGTTGGAACAACAAATTTTAAACGCATACTTAAAAGGCTACACGTTAGAAGAAATCGCTAAAGTGCGTGGGGGAACTTTTTCAGCTGTCCGAAGTGCCTATGATCGTGCCAAAGCAAAAATGAAATATACATTAGAAAATGAATAAAAATTCGACAAAACAGCCGGTTTGTCGAGCAAAAGTAGTTGCAAACAGACTTCTAGTATGATAAACTTGAAATTTTTTAAAAAAAGTGATATAATGTTTCTCGAGGTGAATGCAATGCCAACAACGTTATCGTCAATTAAGAAAGATTTGGAAGGCCGTATCGGCAGTGAAATTATGTTAGTTGCTCAGACTGGAAGAAAGCGCCAAACAGAACGTAAAGGAATCTTAACGGAGACTTATCCATCTGTTTTTGTTGTTGACTTGGATCCAGACGAGAACTCATTTGAACGTGTATCTTATAGCTATTCAGATGTTTTAACACGCACCGTTGAAATCGAATTCATCGGTCAAGCCGTATAATTTAGAAAGTCCGCTTAGGAGTGAAGGAAGAGCCCTTCGTTCCTAAGCTCTTTTTAATTTCAGCCATCTGTCGTCAGAGAAAGAGCAATCTTCGGTGTACTTCTTCATGGACATATGATAGAATCTAAAAGATTAAAATGTTGGTAGACAAAAGATTAAGGAAGGTGAATCAGGGAACCGATGGAAATAATCGAACGAGCTCCTGCGAAAATTAATCTTGGGTTAGATGTTCTGCATAAACGTGTGGATGGCTATCATGAAGTTGAATCTATTTTTGCAAGTGTAGATTTAGCCGATCATTTAACTTTTGAAAATCTAGAAGAAGACATCATTCGTATTGAAACGGACAGCTCTTTTTTACCCGTGGATCGACGGAATCATGTCTATCAAGCAGTTGACTTATTAAAGCGTACCTATAATATTCATAAAGGAATTAAAATATATATTGAAAAACGTATCCCCGTGGCAGCTGGTTTAGCAGGGGGGAGCAGTGACTGTGCCGCAGCATTACGAGGCTTGAACAAACTGTGGAATCTGGGGTTGACGATGGACGAACTCTGTGAAATTGGCAGCCAAATTGGTATGGATGTTCCTTATTGTTTAAGGGGCGGAACAGCCTTTGCAAACGGACGTGGGGAGAAAATTGAAGCATTACCGACCATGCCTCAATGTTGGATTGTGTTAGTTAAACCAAGAATTAGTGTATCCACTAGTACCGTTTTTAATGATTTAGCGGTAGATGAATTGCACCATCCAGATATTTCTGGACTAAGAATAGCTATTGAGAATGGTGATTATACTGGGATGACCCAAACGGTTGGCAATGCGTTGGAAAGTGTCACGATTGCCAGACATCCAATCGTGCAACAAATCAAGGATCGCATGCTGAAGTACGGCGCTGATGCAGCGTTGATGAGCGGCAGTGGACCGACAGTCTTTGCTTTATGTGAAAAGAAAACACGAGCACAACGGATTTATAATGGACTTAAAGGCTTTTGTGAAGAAGTTTATTTGGTTCGGACATTGAAATAAATAAAAACAACAGAGCGTGGAGCAAAAACCCAAAGTGATTTTTGTCCCACGCTCTGTTGTTTTTTTTAATTTATTCCTTGACGTCCCGTGATCCATTTGGTACATTATTCCTGGCAAATCGTAAATATTACGGTTTATGATAGGTAAATCGAAAAGAGGACAGAACATGACGAAAATCTACCGCCGTTTGATAATCGGCGTTACTTTAGCAATCAGTGCTTTTCTTTTAGCTAGCTGTGGGCAAACCACACAATCGCCAAAAGAGAAGAAAGAGCTCACGGTAATGACTACTTTTTATCCGATGTACGACTTCGCAAAACAAGTCGTTGGTGATGAGGGAGAGGTTGAGCTGTTGATTCCAGCTGGAACGGAACCACACGATTATGAACCAAGCGCAAAAGACTTAGCGAAAATTACTGATGCGGATGTCTTTGTTTATAATAGTAAAGAGCTAGAAACTTGGGTTCCGAATGTTATTGAAAACTTGGACACGAAAAAAGTTTCAATCGTGGAAGCCAGTCAATCCATTCAATTGATGCAAGGAACAGAAGAGGAAGAATCTGGCGAAGAAGGTCATGAAGGCCATAACCATTCCCACGAACTGGATCCGCATGTCTGGTTAGATCCCGTGTTAGCGCAAAAAGAAGTGACAGCGATTCGGGATGCGCTTATCAAAAAATATCCTGAGAAAAAAGCCGTATTTGAAAAAAATACCGCTGCTTATTTGGAAAAATTGACTGCGTTAGATAAGGAATACCAAGCTGCATTTGCAGGCGCTAAAAATCGGACCTTTGTGACGCAACATGCTGCATTTGGCTATTTGGCGAAACAATATGGCTTGACCCAAGAACCGATTGCGGGGATTTCTCCAGACCAAGAACCTTCGCCAAGTCGTTTAGCCGAATTAAAAAAATATATTAAAACAAACAATGTTTCTGTGATCTATTTTGAAGCATCGGCTTCTACAAAAGTAGCCAAAACATTGGCAGACGAGACAGGCGTCGAATTAGCCGTATTGAATCCTTTAGAGAGTTTAACTCAAAAAGAACAAGAAGCAGGTGAGAACTACGTGTCTGTCATGAAAGAAAACCTCGCTGCTTTACAAAAAAGCATTCATTAATCTGGCAACAGAAAGGAGCCAACTTATGCATTATATTGAAGTCGAAAATTTAACCTTCTATTATGATGATGAACCTGTTTTAGAAGATGTTTCTTATTATGTTGATCCAGGGGAATTCGTTATTTTAACAGGAGAAAATGGCGCTGCCAAGTCAACGCTGATCAAAAGTACCTTAGGGTTATTAAAACCAACAAGTGGCAAAATTACGGTCGCTAAAAAAAATAGTGCTGGTGAAAAAATCAGCATTGGCTACATTCCACAACAAGTCGCTTCTTTCAATGCGGGCTTTCCTAGCACCGTCATTGAATTAGTACGTTCAGGTCGTTTTCCCAGAAATCGTTGGTTCAAACCGTTGACGAAAAAAGATCATCTTCATGTGGAAAAAGCTTTGAAATCAGTGGACATGTGGGAAATGCGCCACAAACGAATTGGCGAGCTTTCTGGAGGGCAAAAGCAACGAATTAGTTTAGCACGAGTGTTTGCGACCGATCCAGATTTGTTTATTTTAGATGAACCAACAACAGGTATGGATGAACAATCGCGAAACGAATTTTATCAATTGTTGCAACACAGTGCGCATGAACATGGAAAAGCTATTTTGATGATTACGCATGATCATGAAGATATCAAAACCTATGTGGATCGTCAAATTCGTCTTGTCCGCAAAGAAGATTCGAAATGGCGTTGTTTCCATATGAGTGAAGAATCGTATACGTAAAGTTTCCAATAAAACGTTATCTGGCTCGATCATAACGAAAGCCAAGGAACGGCTTAAAGAAATGTTGGAAAAATTTAAAAAATAAGCAGGAATTAAAAAATTAATTCGCTTAAACGTCGCTACAATGGTAGTGTTCATTTTAGCGGTAAGGAGTGAATCGTATGGCAGAAATGCTTTCTTATGCATTTATGCAAAAGGCCTTTTTAGCAGCACTGTTTATCTCAGTGATTGCTCCAATGCTCGGCGTCTTTCTAGTTATTCGCCGACAATCTTTAATGGCAGATACCCTTTCACATGTGTCATTAGCCGGTGTGGCTCTAGGCTTCTTTTTTAATTGGAATCCTAATTTAATGACCTTAATTGTCGTGATTGTGGCTGCAATCATTCTAGAATATTTACGAATGATTTATAGCACCTATTCAGAAATTTCGATTGCTATTTTAATGTCAGGCGGTTTGGCTTTGGCGTTAGTTTTGATGAATTTAACAGGAGGCAATTCAGCTGCTAGTATTCAATCGTATTTATTTGGTTCCATCGTCACGATTACGTGGGATCAAGTGGTTATGTTGGCAATTTTATTCGTAGTTTTAGTTCTATTGTTTATGTTATTTAAACGTCCAATGTATGTTTTAACATTTGATGAAGATACTGCTCATGTTGATGGGCTACCTATTCATTGGATGTCGATGCTTTTTAATGTAATTACTGGTGTGGCGATTGCTGTGATGATTCCGATTGCGGGAGCCTTGTTAATTTCAGCAATTATGGTCTTACCAGCTGCAATAGGTATGCGAATTGGTAAAGGCTTTAACACGGTGATTATTATCAGTGTGTTTATGGGCTTGATTGGCATGCTAACAGGGTTGACTAGCTCGTATTATTTGGAAACACCACCGAGTGCAAGTATTACCCTAATTTTTATTGGTTTATTCTTATTAGTCAATATTTATCGCCGAGTGGTTGTTATGGTCCAACGAAAACAAAAAATGCAAAGAAACTAAGGAGAAAAACGAAAGTTTTTCTCCTTTATTTCTTTTTTTTTAAAGAAATGGCGAACTATTTTCAGTTATTTGAAAAAAATCCTCGAATTTTTCGGTTAAACCCCTTATAATAAGGAACGATAGAATGAAAAGGAGTGACGAATTTGAAAATTCGGAGAAGTGAACGATTAATCGATATGACCCAATATCTTTTAGATCATCCCCATACATTGGTTTCTTTGACATATTTTGCTGACCGATACCAATCTGCCAAGTCTTCCATTAGTGAAGATTTAGCAATTGTTAAAAAAACATTTAAAGAACGTGGAACAGGTATTTTAGAAACGATTCCAGGCGCTGCAGGCGGTGTCCGCTTTATCCCTGAAATTCCTTATGAGGAAGCGGAGCAGTTGATTATGGATTTATGTGATCGTTTGTCAGAACAAGATCGCTTATTACCTGGGGGCTATGTTTATCTTTCAGATTTACTTGGGGAACCGAATTTATTAAGACAAGTGGGCCGGATTATTGCTTCTAAATATTTAGGCAAACAAATTGATGCGGTAATGACCGTTGCGACTAAAGGAGTGCCAATTGCGCAAGCTGTGTCTTATTACTTAAATGTTCCGTTTGTGATTGTTCGTCGCGATTCTAAGATTACTGAAGGTTCAACGGTGAGCGTGAACTATGTATCAGGGTCTTCAGAACGTATCGAAAAAATGGAACTTTCAAAACGCAGTTTAAAACGCGGATCAAAAGTTTTAGTCGTGGATGACTTCATGAAAGGCGGCGGCACCGTCAATGGTATGAAGAGTATGATTGAAGAATTTGAAGCAGAACTTGTGGGCATTACCGTTTTTGCTGAGTCAAAATTCAATGGCCGTCGTGCAATCGATGACTACACTTCGCTATTATATGTGGAAGATGTGGATACACAAACAAAAACGATTAGCGTAGTCCCAGGAAACTATTTCACAGAGAAATAATTTGAAAAAGAACCTGAAAATGGTCCATTCCATTTTCAGGTTCTTTTTTTCTGTTTTATTCCTTTAAAAAAAGATGAGAAAATAAATTGGTCTACCTTTTAAATGCCTTATTTTGTTGAAAAAGACAAAAGAGTAAGATAAACTAGAAAAGGTATAATGAGGACGATTTAGAAGAAAATCAAACAATTTAGTTAATTTGAGGTGGCAAACGTGGAAAATAGATACGCAATTATTTTAGCAGCTGGTAAAGGAACACGCATGAAATCTAAACTTTATAAAGTATTGCATCCAGTTGCTGGTAAACCAATGGTCGAACATATTTTAGATCAAGTAGAACAAACAGAACCAACAGAAATCGTGACGATCGTTGGACACGGGGCGGAAATGATTAAAAGCCATTTAGGCGAACGTAGTCAATATGCCTTACAAGCTGAACAATTGGGAACTGGGCATGCAGTCATGCAAGCACAAGAGTTATTAGGTGGCAAACAAGGAACAACATTAGTTATTACAGGGGATACGCCGTTATTAACTGCGGAAACCTTGAAAAATTTATTCGATTACCATCAAGGTAAGAATGCAAGTGCGACTATTTTAACAGCGCATGCGGAAGACCCAACAGGCTATGGTCGAATTATTCGTGACCATGTGGGCATTGTTGAACGAATCGTGGAACAAAAAGATGCCAGTGAAGAAGAAGCACGTGTTCAAGAAATTAATACAGGAACCTTCTGTTTTGATAATGAATCATTGTTTGAAGCGTTAGCGAAAACAGATACAAACAACACACAAGGGGAATACTATTTAACAGATATCATTGAAATTTTGAAAAAAGAAGGCAAAGCTGTCGCTGCTTATCAAATGGCAGACTTTGACGAAGCAATGGGTGTAAATGATCGTGTCGCTTTATCCACTGCTAATAAAATTATGCATCGTCGTTTAAATGAAATGCATATGCGAAATGGTGTTACATTTATTGATCCAGATACAACGTATATTGATGAAGGCGTGGTAATTGGTTCAGACACAGTCATTGAAGCGGGAGTCACTATCAAAGGAAAAACAGTGATTGGCGAAGATTGCTTGATTGGCGCACATTCAGAAATCGTTGATAGTCACATCGGCAATCAAGTGGTTGTTAAACAGTCTGTGATTGAAGAAAGTGTGGTTCGCGAGGGGGCCGATGTGGGTCCGTATGCACATTTACGTCCTAAAGCAGATGTGGGGGCAAACGTACACATTGGTAACTTCGTGGAAGTAAAAAATGCAACAATCGATGAAGGCACAAAAGTGGGCCATTTAACATACGTTGGTGATGCAACATTAGGCAAAGATATTAATGTCGGTTGCGGCGTTGTTTTTGTTAATTATGATGGCAAAAATAAACACCAAACAGTCGTGGGTGATCACGCGTTTATTGGCTCTGCAACGAACATTGTTGCGCCAGTCACGATTGGTGATCATGCGGTGACTGCTGCTGGTTCAACTATCACAGAAGATGTCCCTTCAGAAGATTTGGCGATTGCCCGGGCACGTCAAGTGAATAAAGAAGGCTATGCTAAAAAGTTACCTTATATGAAGGATTAATCTCAAATAAAAAAGAACGCTCTTTTGCTTAAGCAAAAGAGCGTTCTTTTTCCTCCTTAAAGACTAGACCAATTGCTGCTAGTATTTGTTTAGAGACGTCCAAGGACTAGACCAATGCTGTTTATTCGGTATTTTTAGTTATTTTTTTCAAAAAAATAGTTTTTGTTCCGCTTTTCCAATATAAAAAGACTTTCTTTTTTTATAAAGTTCGTGTTTTGGTCAAAATTACTATTTTTTTCACAAACAAATCCGCTATATTGTCCAAAAATAAAAACAATTTACAGGAAAAACATCTTATTTTAACGGAATTTACTGTTTTTTATTTAACGGATATATTATGATAGGAAAAGAAGAGCAGCGTGATGGGGGAAGGCTCTTTTTGTTGTTTGTTACTTTGACAATTGTTTGTTGCAAATGGGTTGAAACACAAGGAGGAAATTTGTGAAAAAGTTGAGCTTTAAAAAAGTGAAGTGGGGCATGCATTTTTTAATGGCTGTTGCGTTGATAGCGCCAAGCGTTACTAGTACGGCATATGCAGTAGAAACAACGAGTCAACAAAGTTCAGAAGCAGTAACAAGTACCACCGATTCAAGTAGAAAACAAGAACCAGTCATCACACAGGAAACAACAGACATCAAACAAGAAGCACCAAATCAGGCTACGAGTGACAGTGTCAAGCAGTCACAAGAAACCACGGCACCAGCAGAAACGACGAATTTAGAAACGTCAACCGCTGAAAAAGAAGAAACGAGCACACCACAAAAAATAACAATTTTAGGTACGTCAGATGTTCATGGTCAATTATGGAATTGGTCTTATGAAGATGATAAAGAACTACCAGTTGGTTTGTCCCAAGTAAGTACAGTCGTCAACCAAGTCCGGGCACAAAACCCAGCAGGCACCGTTTTAATTGATAATGGCGACAATATTCAAGGCACTATTTTAACAGATGACTTGTATAATAAAGCACCTTTAGTGAATGAAAAGACCCATCCAATGATCACCGCCATGAATGTGATGAAGTATGATGCAATGGTTTTGGGGAATCATGAGTTTAATTTTGGTTTACCGTTAATCAAAAAAATTCAACAAGAAGCCACTTTTCCAATCTTGTCTGCGAATACCTACAATAAGGATGGTGGTCGTTTTGTTGAAGGGACTACCACGAAGGAACTTGATCTTAATCAAGATGGGCAGCCAGATTTAAAAGTTGGGATTATCGGCTTAACAATCCCGCACATTCCTTTGTGGGATGGCCCTCGTGTTACTTCGCTTAATTTTTTACCTTTGAAAGAAGAAGCAGAAAAAGCAGTTGCTGAGTTGAAAACTAACGATCAAGCTGACATTATTGTTGCTTCGATTCATGCGGGACAACAAAATAGTGATCCGGCTGCCAGTGCCGACCAAGTAATTGAAAATGTCGCGGGGATTGATGCGTATATTCTAGGTCATGACCACCTTTCTTTTACCAAGCAAGGAGCAGCGCCGAATGGAAAAACTGTACCGGTAGGGGGACCGAAAGATACGGGGACAGAAGTTGTCAAAATTGATCTTTCAGTTGCTAAAAATGCCGATAAGTGGGAAGTGCAAGAAGGTACAGCAACGATTGTACCAACAACGAATGTTCCAGCAGATGAAGCAGTTAAGGCAGCGACAAAAGAATACCATGAGCAAACGCGAGCGTTTATTCAGGAGGAGATCGGCACAGCAACAGCTGATTTTTTACCAAAACAAGAAATTAAAGGAATTCCCGAAGCACAATTACAACCAACAGCGATGATTTCTTTAATTAATAATGTTCAAAAAGAAGTAACAGGCGCACAATTAAGTGCGGCAGCGTTGTTTAAATACGACAGTAAATTACCTGCGGGGAAGATTTCCTATGCCACGATTTTTGATATCTACAAATACCCGAATACCTTAGTGAGTGTTCCCATTAACGGTGAAAACTTACTGAAGTATTTAGAAAAACAAGGGGCGTACTATAACCAAACACAGCCAGATGATTTGACCATTAGTTTTAATCCAAACATTCGTGTATATAACTATGACATGATTTCTGGAGTGGACTACAAGATTGACATTTCAAAACCAGTGGGTGAACGAATTGTAGATGCGAAAATTGACGGCCAACCGCTGGATCCTGCCAAAGAATATACGATTGCTATGAATAATTATCGTTACGGCGGTTTAGCTAGCCAAGGGATTCAAGTAGGAGAACCTATTAAAAATTCTGATCCAGAAACCTTACGAGGAATGATTGTTGATTATATTAAGAAAAAAGGAACGCTTGATCCAGAACAAGAAATCGAACGAAATTGGTCAATTATTGGGACAAATTTTGATGAAAAATGGCGTGCCAAAGCAATCGAATTAGTGAATGACGGCACTCTTCAAATTCCGACTTCTCCTGATGGACGTACACCAAACGCCGCCGCTATTACGAAACAAGATGTCCGTAATGCGGGCTTTGATTTAGATAATGCATATACCATTATGCACACAAATGACGTTCATGGCCGACTAGAAGCAGGGAAAGGCGAATTAGGTATGGCGCGTCTAAAAACCTTTAAAGACCAAGAAAACCCAACCTTGATGGTGGATGCAGGGGATGTTTTCCAAGGATTACCAATCTCCAATTTCTCCAAAGGCGCGGATATGGCCAAAGCAATGAATGAAGTTGGTTATGATGCCATGGCGGTGGGAAATCACGAGTTTGATTTTGGTTTAGAGATTGCACTAGGTTATAAAGACCAACTGAATTTTCCGATTTTATCTAGTAATACGTATTACAAAGATGGCAGTGGACGGGTTTTTGATCCGTATACTATCGTAGAAAAAGCCGGGAAAAAGTTTGCCATTGTAGGTGTGACGACCCCAGAAACAGCAACGAAAACACACCCGAAAAACGTAGAGAAGGTGACATTTAAAGATCCGATTCCAGAAGTAGAAGCAGTGATTAATGAAATTAAAGAGAAGTACGCGGATATTCAAGCTTTCGTGGTTACTGGGCATTTAGGCGTAGATGAAACGACGCCGCATATCTGGCGTGGTGATACGCTAGCAGAAACCCTTAGTCAAACATATCCTGAGTTAGATATCACTGTGATTGATGGACATTCGCATACAGCCGTCGAAAGCGGCAAACGTTATGGCAAAGTGATCTATGCTCAAACAGGTAATTATTTAAATAATGTTGGGATCGTCACAGCACCAGAGAGTGAACCAACTAAGAAAACAGCAAAATTGATTTCAGCAGCAGAGTTGCTAGAATTGCCAGAAAACCCGGCAGTTAAAGCCATCGTTGATGAAGCACGAACGAATTTTAACGCTGAAAATGAAAAAGTAATTGTCGATTATATTCCATTCACATTGGATGGACAACGAGAAAATGTGCGCACACGAGAGACCAACTTAGGGAATTTGATTGGTGATGCGATTATGTCATATGGCCAAGACGCGTTTAGTCAACCTGCTGATTTTGCAGTAACCAATGGTGGCGGCATTCGCGCTGATATTAAACAAGGGCCAATTAAAGTTGGGGATGTCATTGCTGTGTTACCTTTTGGCAATAGCATTGCGCAAATTCAAGTAACCGGCGCTCAAGTTAAAGAAATGTTTGAAATGTCTGTTCGTTCGATTCCACAAAAAGATGAGAATGGCACAATTTTACTAGATGATGCTGGGCAACCAAAACTTGGCGCAAATGGTGGTTTCCTACATGTTTCAAGCTCCATTCGTATCCACTATGATTCCACAAAACCAGGTACTCGCTTGGATAGTGACGAAGGCAATGAAACAGGACAAACGATTGTCGGTAGTCGCGTATTAGGAATAGAAATTAAAAATCGGCAAACACAAAAGTTTGAACCATTGGATGAGAAGAAACAATACCGGATGGCTACCAATGATTTCTTAGCTGCTGGTGGTGATGGTTACGATATGCTAGGTGGTGAACGAGAAGAAGGGATTTCACTAGATGCTGTCTTGATTGAATACTTGAAAAGTGCAACCAGCTTGCGGTTGTATCGTGCAGCAACGACGATTGATTTAGCACAATATAAAGAACCATTCCCAGGCGAACGAATTGTTTCTATTTCGGAAGAAGCTTACAAAGAGTTAATCGGTGGAGGAGAGACGCCAAAACCAGATCCAACACCAGATCCAACACCAGATCCAACACCAGATCCGAAACCAGATCCGAAACCAGATCCGAAACCAGATCCAACACCAGATCCAAAACCAGACCCGAAACCAGATCCAATACCAACACCAGAAACACCAGTAGCAACCAATAAACAAAACCAAGCGGGAGCAAGACAGAACAATCCATCCGTAACAGAGAAGAAAAAGTATGGCGGCTTTTTACCTAAAACGGGTACAGAAACAGAAACGCTTGCATTATATGGTTTACTGTTCGTTGGACTTTCTTCTTCTGGCTGGTATATTTATAAACGACGTAACAAAGCTAGTTAGTCATTTTTTAAGAACCGTCCTTCGGGATTGGTTCTTTTTTTATTTTAATGCTTGCCATTTGTTTTTAATTTTAGTATTATAAGAATATTCTAAAAATTAAAAAATGAAGAGTTTTTTCTGTGAAGGGAGAAAGGCATGAAAAGTAAACGTATAAAAGGACTTATCGGGTTAAGTTTAACAACGCTGTTAGTTTTAGCTGCTTGTGGTGGCGATGGGGGAGCTGGCGCCGAAAAAGCAAAGGGCGGATCAGAGAAAACTGCCGCTAAACAAGAATTTAAAGTAGTAGTTCAACAAGAAATGCCTTCTGCAGATTTATCTTTAGGAACAGATACAATTAGTTTTACGGCACTGAATAATGCGTATGAAGGAATTTATCGTTTAGATGATAAAAGCAAGCCGCAACCAGCAGGGGCTAAAGAAAAAGTGCAAGTCAGTGATGATGGTCTGACATACACAGTGAAACTAAGAGAAGAAGCAAAATGGTCCAATGGTGATCCTGTCACAGCTGCCGATTATGTTTTTAGTTGGCAACGTACAGCAGATCCTCAGACTGGCGCTGAGTATGCTTATTTTCTAGAAATGATTGAAAACGGTGCAGACATTGTAGCTGGTAAGAAACCAGTTTCTGAATTAGGCATTAAAGCAAACGGAGATTACGAGCTAGAAATTAAACTGGCAAAACCAACACCATATTTTGATTATTTACTGGCCTTTCCACTATTTTTCCCGCAACATCAAGCAACCGTAGAGAAATATGGCAAAGATTACGCTGCTTCCAGTGAAAAAGCAGTCTATAATGGTCCGTTTGTCTTAGCTAACTTTGAAGGGGCTGGCTCAGATACCAATTGGACTTTGGAAAAAAATGAAAACTATTGGGATAAAGACAATGTCAAATTAGATAAAATCAATTTTGATGTTGTTAAGGAGGCACCAACTGCCTTGAACTTATTCCAAGATGGCCAAGCAGATGATGTTATTTTAAGTGGCGAATTGGCCCAGCAAATGGCGAAGGATCCAGAATTGGTTATCGAAAAAGAAGCACGAACCAGCTATTTGGAATTTAATCAGCGAGATAAAAATTCACCGTATAATAATGTGAATTTACGCAAAGCAATTTCAGCAGCGATTGATCGCAACGCATTAGTAGATAAAATTTTAGGCGACGGCTCAGTAGTCGCTACTGGCTTAATTCCAGAAGGGATGTCGTATTCGCCGACAGATGACAAAGATTTTGCTGATGAAAATAAAAAAATTGTTGAATATAGCCCAGAAAAAGCAAAAGAATATTGGGCAAAAGCGAAGAAAGAATTGGGCATAACAACACTCAAAATGGATATTGTTGCCGATGATGTCGATTCTACGAAAAAGTTAGCGGAATATATTCAAGGTACGTTAAAGGATACTTTAGAGGGCATTGATGTAACAGTGAGCCCAGTGCCGTTTTCAGTTCGAATTGATCGAGGTAGTCGCGGCGATTTTGAGACAATCTTAGGTGGTTGGGCTGCGGATTACGCAGATCCAAGTAGTTTCTTAGACCTTTTTGTTACTGGTAATAACTATAATCGCGGGCGTTTTTCAAGTAAAGCCTACGATGAGTTGATCGAGGCTTCAGCCACAAGAGATGCTTCAGATCCTGAAAAACGTTGGGAAGATATGGTTAAGGCTGAGAAGTTATTGATTGGTGAAGAGACCGCTTTAGCACCACTTTATCAAAAGGCGACTGCCCATCTACGCAGTAAAGAAGTGAAAGGCGTCGTTGCCCATGGTGCTGGCGCACAATATGATTATAAGTGGACATATGTAACAGAAGAGTAGTTAAAAAGAGACACAGAATAGTCAAATCGACTGTTCTGTGTCTCTTTTAATCAAAATATTTCTGCTGTTCTTCTTTTAATTTTTCTGGGGTTACATCTTCACCAGTAGGATCATAAATAGTGACGCCCATTAATGTTTTATTGAATTGTTCACGAATGGTCCGCAAATATTCTTGTCGCAAATCGACACGAAGAGCTTGTTCTTCAGATGTTAAGCCTTGTTCACGCTCTTTTTGTGCAAGCGTATTAATTCTTTTTAAAACATCTAACATTTCTCATTTCCTTTCTATAATAATTCTTTTGCTAGGCGTTCAAACGATTGAAAGCGCGTTTGTTTGTCATAACCTGGGGTGATTAGCATCGCTTCTGTCAACCCTAGTTCTTCTTGTTGGTGGAAAAACTCCGCAACTTCTTGGCTACTGCCAATGACAAAGCGTTGTTTATTTTGTTCTAAAACCAGTTTGTCCATTTCACTGTAAGGGAAAGCTAGGGCTTCTTCTGGCGATAAAAATTTATTTGGAAGCCCATGTTCGGTGGCAAAGATATAATGCTCGAAACTAGCCGCATGGTATTCTGCTTCTTCTTTCGTGTCGGCGGCGAAAGTGAAATACGCAGCGCTCACTTGAGGCTCTTGTTGTTCAGTTACTGGTCGGAAATGCTTGTAATATGCGGACAATACTTCTTTGGGCAAATGTCCATGAATAAACTGCGCAAAGGAAAAATTAATGCCATATTCACCAGCTGAACGTGCGCTTTCTTTACTAGCACCTAGTAACCAAGGTTGTGGTAATAGAACTTCTCGCGGAACAGCTGAAATTTTAGAATATAAATGATCTTCAGGAAATTCCTCTCTTAAAAAGAGTAAAATTTCAGGTAATTTATCAAATTGATCTAGTTGTGGTGGCTGACCATTATTTAACGCCAACGTAGTTAAAGGGCTGCCGCCAGGCGAGCGGCCCATGCCTAAATCGATTCGATCAGGATATAAAGCTGCTAACGTTTTAAACGTTTCTGCGACTTTAAATGGCGCATAATGCATGGTCATGATGCCACCCGCGCCAACACGAATTTTTTCGGTGGCACTAGCAATATGTGCAACTAAAATTTCTGGCGTTGCACTGGCAAAGGCGTCTGAGCCGTGATGTTCGGCATACCAAATTCTTGTGTAACCAAGTTTTTCCGCTAATTGAGCGAGCTCTTTGGCTTCTTGTAATGTGTCGCTTGCTGATTGATTTTTAGGAACCGTTAATTGATCTAAGATACTTAATTTCATGTATGTAGTCTCCTTCTTGGTTATTTTTTTGAAGCTACCGCTATTATTACGCAAGCATGTCAAAAAAAACAGTACGCACTTTTTAATTCCCTAGTGAGCGAAAAGTAACAAATAGATGTAGCCAAGGTCGATGATAAAAAATTCTCCGCTATGGCTGTGTGCATTTTGATTTTTTGGCCAATGTATAGAAATATACTTAATATTTTTTCTGTTTTTATACAACGTATTGTATTTTTTAGTATAAAAAGCTTTTTCTTTAGAAAATTGGGCTATTGACTAGCTACAAAACAAATGATAGCATAGAGATAACCTTAAAGAAGAGCTGCTGTGCGGCTAACCAAGAACGTCTATTAGTTTTTCTAATAGACGTTCTTGTGCTAATTAATAGGAGAACAGTATATGAAGCCTTTTAAAACATTAGATGAACAATTAGCTATTTTGGAAGCTCGAGGATTGGTTTTCTCGGATAAAGAAAATGCAAAAAAGAAATTATCTTTTTATGGCTATTATGAGATTATCAATGGCTATAAAGACTTCCTTTTGGAAAAAAAGCAAAAAATAACTGACCATCAAGAAGAATGTTTTATAGAAAACAGTACATTTGATCATATTTTTTCTTTATTTATGATGGACAAAACAATAACTTCATCTGTAATTGATGCGACATGTGATGTTGAGATGTATGTAAGAGCAGCTATTTCTTACGTTGTCAGTAAAAATATAGGTGAACAACAAATAGACTATTTGAATAGACGTCATTATCAAAGTGGAAAGAAAAACAAAAACGGACAAGGATATAAAGTTGATCAGCTAATTACAAAGTTTAAAAAGATTATCTACGATGATATAGAACCCATGAAACACTATCGTGGTTATCATGGAAACGTTCCACCTTGGATTATGTTAAAAGGAACAACATTTGGAAACCTGGCTAATTTTTATAAATTACAAAAAAGTGAAAATAAAAAAGAAGTTATAGCGATGATTCTAGGAATACCTAAAGAAATCGTGGATGAAGGGATTACCAATATGTTTACTGACATTATCTTTTTATGTCATAGTTATAGGAATAGAGCTGCACATGGTGGACGAATGTATAACTATCGGTCGGCTAAAGCAGTTATTAGATATAGTGAAAATTTTCATCCCCGAGCAAATATTACTCAGGCAGAGTATAGAAAAGGCAAAGGAATATCCTGTTTAGGTACCCTATTTCATGCATTGACATGGATGGATAATAAAGTAGCTTTAGCAAGGTTACAAGCAGGGGTATCTGTTGCGTTAGATCAGCACTTAAAAGTTTACCCAGAAGATTATGATTTAGTTTTGTCTGAAAGTAATATCAATCCTAAATTTTTACAGCTTTCTAGATAGAATTATTAGACTGAGTTGTACATAAAATTATTGTCTCTACTAGGGAGAGCGTGTTAATCTGTCTTCTGTTAGTTATTAATTATTGTTTGCTTCATCAATAGAAAGCTGTTTTATAAAGAGTGTTTTCAGGCTATTAGTATAGATTGCTCATAGGAATATTTGCAAACGATGAAGATATCGCTTAAAATAAATGAATCAAGTAAAATGGAACATATGTACGCAATCAGCAATTGGAAAGGTGACAACATGTACGAATATATTATTGGAAAAGTAACGTTTGTTAGCCCATACTATATTGTCGTTGAAACAAATGGCATTGGCTATCAGATTTCAGTCGATAACCCGTATCGCTATTCAGGAAAAATGGATACGGACATTAAACTATATCTTCACCAAGTCGTGCGGGAAGATGCACAACTTTTATTTGGTTTTGGCAGTTTAGAAGAAAAACAATTGTTCTTAAAATTAATCAGTGTCTCTGGAATTGGCCCTAAAAGTGGCTTAGCTATCATGGCTTCTGTGGCTGATCATGGTGGTTTAATCAATGCAATTGAAGGGGAAGATGTTACATATTTAACGAAGTTCCCAGGTGTTGGCAAGAAAACGGCCCAACAAATGATTTTAGATTTAAAAGGAAAATTAGGCGAATTAGAGTCTTCCGAAGCAGCGGTGGCTGCCATGACCGCAACCGAAGTGATGACAACAAGCAATCAAGCATTGGCAGAAGCGTTAGAAGCATTAAGTGCCCTAGGCTATAGTGACCGCGAGATTAAGCGTATCACTAAGCAATTGGAAGCGTTAGGTGAGACAACGACAGATGTTTATTTGAGCAATGCGTTAAAATTCATGATGAAACGCTAAGGAGGAATAACGATGACAGAAGAAGAACGGTTGCTTTCAGCTGCAAGTCAAGAAGCAGAAGCTTCAATTGAAAAATCGTTACGTCCACAATTTTTAGCACAATATATTGGTCAAGACAAAGTAAAACAAGAACTAACGATTTATATTGAAGCGGCGAAAAATCGGAATGAAGCGTTGGATCATACCCTTCTTTATGGTCCGCCAGGTTTAGGGAAAACGACAATGGCGATGGTCATCGCCAATGAAATGAATGTGAACATTCGTACCACAAGTGGACCAGCCATCGAACGGGCGGGAGATTTAGTCGCTATTTTGAACGAATTAGAGCCTGGTGATGTGTTATTTATCGATGAAATTCATCGTTTGCCGCGAGTTGTGGAAGAAATGCTGTATTCCGCAATGGAAGATTTTTACATTGATATCATGGTCGGTCAAGGAACCACTGCACATCCCGTTCATTTTCCATTACCGCCTTTTACTTTAGTGGGCGCTACCACACGGGCAGGGATGCTTTCAGCGCCATTACGAGATCGTTTTGGGATTATTTCTCACATGGAGTATTATCAAGAGCAGGATTTAAAAGAAATCGTTCTTCGTTCCGCGGATATTTTTCAAACGGAGATTTTTGAGGAAGGTGCCTTTGAAATTGCGCGCCGCTCAAGAGGAACCCCCCGAATTGCTAACCGTTTGTTAAAACGTGTCCGTGATTTTGCCCAAGTCCAATCAGATGGCAAAATCGACCGAGCGATTGCAGACAAAGCGTTAACCTTACTGCAAGTGGACCATCAAGGCTTGGATTATGTCGATCAAAAATTGTTGAAAACAATGATTGATTTATACGGCGGCGGTCCGGTTGGTTTAAGTACCTTGTCTGTAAACATCGGTGAAGAAACCGAAACGGTGGAAGATATGTATGAACCCTATCTTATTCAAAAAGGTTTCATTAAACGAACACCGCGAGGACGAATTGCAACGCCATTTGCGTATGCACATTTTGGGTATGATTATTTAGAGGGTCGTAAAAATTAAAAATAAGTCAAAAGAAAGCAAGCCTTAACCGCTTGCTTTCTTTTGTTTCACGTGAAACGTTTGTTCTTATTTAGAAGAGTGGCATATTTCAGCTGTTGTAGTTATACTGTGCTTGTAATCGCTTTTAAATTGGAGGGATCAATGTTGAATGAAGAAATCAAAGGGTCATTAATTGTTTCTTGCCAAGCGTTGGCAGACGAACCGTTGCATAGTTCTTTTATCATGTCCAAGATGGCTTTGGCCGCTAAACAAGGAGGGGCTAAAGGTATTCGAGCAAATTCTGTGGTAGACATTCGAGCAATCCGGAAAGAGGTTGATTTACCAATCATTGGGATTATTAAACGAGATTATCCTGATGCAGAAGTATATATTACTGCAACTATGCGTGAGGTAGATGAATTAATGGCTGTTCAGCCAGAAATTATCGCTCTCGATGCAACCCATTCGAAACGACCAAATGGCGAAACGTTAGCCACATTTTTCAAAAGAATAAAAGAAAAGTATCCTAACCAAGAATGGATGGCGGATTGTTCCACACTGGAAGAGATGATTGAAGCGGCGGAGTTAGGTTTTGATTATATTGGCACAACGTTAGTCGGCTATACGCCGCAAAGTGAAAATCAGCGGATTGAACAAAATGATTTTGAACTGTTAAGAGAAGCAAAGAAGCATTTTACTACACCAATTATTGCAGAAGGAATGGTTGATACGCCAGCAAAAGTCCAACGTGTTCTGGAGCTAGGTGCTTATAGCGTGGTGGTGGGATCTGTTATTACACGACCGCAAAAAATTACTGAAAAATTTGTGGAAGCTACGAAAATAAAACAGAATCAAGCATAAACTAAATACACTATCGATACACTCGTTATTTTTTGATCAATACACTTCGATACGGTCGCTTTTTTTCTAGAGAAAGTTGAATCTTTCAATAATAAAAAGGGATACACTCCATTTGGCATAGTCCTTGCTGATAATAAATCAGTGTATAAAGCGCTATCATTTTATAGGAGGGGTTTTATGAAGGGTTTATCAAAAAAGAAACGGGTGTCTACTTGGTTAGCGTTAGGAATCACCGTAGTCAGCTGTTTTCCGTTAAGCGGGGAAGTGCAAGCAAGTGTTGAAAGAACAAAAGTTGATGAATTTGCAAATGTTTTAGATGTGAGTGCATCACCAACCGAACGGACGAATGGCGTATACGATACCAATTATTTTAATAATTTTTCTGATTTAGGTGCATGGCATGGCTACTATTTACCTGAAAAAAGCAATAAAGAGCTACTGGGTGGTTTTGCGGGGCCATTGATTATTGCGGAAGAATATCCAGTAAACTTGGCGGCAAGTTTAAACAAATTAACGGTCAAAAATAAAAAAACGGGAGAAACCTATGATTTAAGCCAAAGCAACCGCATGGACCTGTCTTATTATCCTGGGCGCCTAGAGCAAACCTATGAATTAGACGATCTAACGATTCATTTAGCTTTAATTTTTGTCAGCAATCGAACGGCGCTTATCCAAACGACACTTGAAAACACTGGTGAAGAGCCCTTGTCACTTGAAGCAAGCTGGACAGGTGCGGTCTTTGATAAAATTCAAGAGGGAACGGAAACCTTAGATATTGGTACTCGTTTAACTGCTAAAGACAATGACATTCAAGTGAATTTTGGCGAAGTCAGAGAAACGTGGAATTATTTTGCTACGAAAGACACAAAATATACGATTCATCATGCGGATAAAGTTTCAACAAAAATTGATAATCGGAATTATACAGCGACCGCTGAACCAATTGAATTGAAGCCTAAACAAACGTACAATACCTATACAACAGAAAGCTATACTTTTACAAAAGAAGAAGAGGCAAAGGAACAACAACAAGCACCCGAATACACCAAAAATGCGGCGCGCTATTTCAAAGAGAACAAGCAAAGATGGCAAGGATATCTAGATAAAACGTTTGATCAAAAGAAAACAGCAGAATTTCCTGAATATCAAAATGCGCTAGTCAAATCGATTGAAACGATTAATACCAATTGGCGAAGTGCGGCAGGTGCCTTTAAGCATGACGGGATTGTTCCGTCCATGTCTTATAAATGGTTTATTGGTATGTGGGCTTGGGATTCGTGGAAAGCGGATGTAGCAACGGCTGATTTTAATCCTGAGTTAGCTAAAAATAATATGCGGGCCTTGTTTGATTATCAAATTCAAAAAGATGATACCGTACGTCCACAAGATGCAGGAGCGATCATTGATGCTGTCTTTTACAATCAAGACAGTGCGCGTGGTGGTGAAGGTGGCAACTGGAATGAACGAAATTCTAAACCACCATTGGCTGCATGGGCAGTTTGGCATATTTATCAAGAAACCAAAGATAAGGAATTTTTAAAAGAAATGTATCCCAAACTTGTGGCTTATCACAATTGGTGGTATACCAACCGAGACCACAATAAAAATGGGATAGCAGAATATGGAAGCATGGTCAGTGATGCTCACTGGCAAAAAGACGACAAGGATCAAATCATTAAAGATAAAAATGGCCAACCTAAAGTGGACGATGATGCTGTTATTGAAGCAGCCGCATGGGAAAGTGGCATGGATAACGCTACACGGTTTGACAAAGAAGGTGTGGGCAAAGGCGATGATGGAGTTAAAGTTTTTGAAAACAAAAATAAAGGAAAAGTAGTGGGGTATTCGATTAATCAAGAATCAGTGGATTTGAATGCGTATCTCTACGCTGAAAAGGGCTATTTAGCTTCGATAGCAGAAGAACTAGGCAAAAAAGAGGACTATAAGAACTATCAAAAAGAAGCGAAGAAACTAAAAAAATATATTCAAGAAAATATGTTTGATGAAAAAACAGGCTTCTTCTATGACTTACAAATAAATGAAGACGGCTCGAAAACAAAATTGTTAGTCAATCGTGGCAAAGGAACAGAAGGCTGGTTGCCGCTCTGGGCAAAAGTAGCGACCAAAGAACAGGCGGCGGCAGTTAAGAAAAACATGATGAATCAAGAAATGTTCAATACCTTTATGCCATTCCCAACAGCATCCAAAGACAATGAAAAATTTGCTGCAACGAAATATTGGCGGGGACCAGTTTGGCTTGATCAAGCCTTGTTTGGTGTAGAAGCTCTTCAAAACTATGACTATACAAAAGAAGCAAAAGAAATGACACAAAAACTCTTCTTACATGCCGAAGGATTGATGGGAGAAGGACCTATTCATGAAAATTATGATCCACTGACAGGGAAGGGCCTAAGTACGAAAAACTTTAGTTGGTCAGCAGCAGCGTACTATTTATTGTATAAAAACACCTTATTAAGTAATAACCCCACAACGCAAACCGCTTTTGAAATAAAATAGAAAAACAGCTCTTGAGAAAATATCTCTCAAGAGCTATTTTTTTTCTTCACTTGCTACAATCTGTTTCCCTCTGATTTAATTAAAGGTAATTTATTTGTTTAAATAAATATATTCCATATAATTAAATAAAACATCTAAAAATAAACGATATGTACTTTTATTAAAAATGTTATTTAATAAAAATGAAATAGATATTCAACGAAATTGATTGTACAATGGTTAATGAAGAGTGGGTTTAACGGAACCGAGTAATAAGAAATAAACTAATATTGAAACCAAACATTGCGACACCTCCTACTCTAAGTTATATTGAATTTCATTATAAGACAGATATCTTAGTTTCTTCAAGAACGAATTAGAAAAGTTTTTTTAAATTTGTTGACGTCTAACAATTATAATGTGCGAAAAAATAATTCAAACAAATATATTATTCGATTATTTGATAATATTAAAGTTCGTAGAAATAATTTTTTAGAAAATAGTATATTTTAGTTAATAAAAAAATAATACTTAATATTAACTTATTAATAGAAAGGAGCATATTATGGATGTGTTAGAGGCATTAAAGTATTTTAGAAAAAAGAAAAAAATTGCTCAGAAAGATGTTTTACCAAAAAAAGGGAAACAAACCTATCGAAGAATCGAAATTGGTGAAGCCAAGCTAAGTTACGAGGATTTAATGACAGCATTACAGTCACTGGGGATTACCTTTAATGAATTTTTTCATATGGTCTCTGAAACAAGAAGTACGGCTTCATCTAAAATTATGCATCAAATTGAATGTTGTCAAATGGGAGTGAACAATACAAGTGAAAAAAAGAACCTGATTCATTACTTTTATCAATTAGAGCGCAATCCCCACAAAAACGCAGTAGAGATGTCTATTTATACAGATATTAAGCTAACTTTCAGTAATGATTGGGAGGAAATTCCAGAATTTGATGAAACTGATCGAATAGCAATTCTCGCACTTATCTCTAGCAAAAGCTACTATACATATTACGATTATCAAATGGTGACTAATACAGGGGCGTTATTTTCTGAAAACGAAGTCCTTCAGATTCTTGAGCAGATGTTTCCTGTCAAAGATGCTGAATTACGTGATACCCAAACATTAAATGTCGCCTATGGTTTTTACCTAAATATCATTACAGCGCAACTTTATAAGAAAAATTATGCGAAAGCCCGGGAATATTTAGCGCTAATGAGTGTTACCACGATTCCTGCCGAAATCTACTATATTCATTTTAACTTACGTTATTTAAAAAATCTTACGTATTATCTGTACACTGGCAAAATGAGATATTATAAAGAAGTAATCACCGTTATTGATATGATTGAAAGTTTTGGGGATGCACGTTTGGCGGAAGGCATGAAAAAAGAAATGCTTCAGCTGACGGCTGGTCGGACATTTAATTTAGATTATGGACAATTTCCTGTGAATATTGTCACTGAAAAATAAAAAGCACCCCCCGCAAGGTCAAACTTGCGGGGGGTGCTGATGTTAAACAATAATGTTATCTCTAATCATATCTAAATCTTTAATCAAAATTTTGCGGTTACGTAGTTCAATTGCCCCTAACTCTTTTAGTTGCTGCATCATCCGGTTAACGCTACTAGCAGAAGTTATCCCACAAAAATGTGCAATTTCTTCATTGGTCACCACGAAATCAATTAAAATACCTTCCTCTGTTTCTACGCCAAATGAATCGTACATTTCATAGATTTGTGTACAAACGGCCCCAAATTTGCCATTCATCAACATTTGCTGCATCTTTTTCATGGAATGCATTAAACGGTCCCGATAGTATTCTTTGACATACATTTGCAAGTCTTTACTATTATTGATATCCCGCCAAAATTGAACACGGTCGATTTGGTAAAGTTCTGCTTGTGGAGATTCGATGCGAATATTAAAAGGTGCATCAATAAATTCTGAATATTCATCACGTAGCAATGAAACAATTTCCAAATTGTTGATATAACGTAAATTAAATTCACGACCGTCTTTGGAAATAACGCTAGTTTTGATGATGCCACTTTTTAAAATATAGGCATAACGATCTTGCAGTCCTTCATAAGTTAAATAATTTTTCTTCTTTTTTACAACGACTCGAAAGGAATGTTCATCTAAGTAGTCTTGTAAAACATTTCTCATTGGCGGTAACTCCTCAATTATCTCTAAATATTTTTGTTTTTGCCTGTTGGGCTTCTTTCTTATTTAAGCGAATTGGACATCATATGTCAATAACAAATGTTGATAAAAAAGGTCAATTAAACGCTATTTTGAAAAATAAAATCAGCTTTTAGATAATTTTGCCAAAAATTTCGCTTAATGAGTATTAAAAATATTTTTTTTATTTTATGTGCTCAAATATTTTTCAAAAAGAAAAAATTGTATTAAGGTAATAGTAGAAAGGGAGGAGATTTAATGACAGAACCAAACTTAAAAGACCCAAGAAAGTTATTTTATAGTGATGGATTTCCGCAACAAGATCAAGAAACTCCCGCATTACAGGACAAAATGGTCCCTAAACCAGATTGTGGGGAAGACAGCTATGTCGGAAATCACAAATTAGAAAATCGTCGGGTATTAATTACAGGCGGTGATTCTGGGATTGGACGAGCGGCGGCGATTGCTTTTGCTCGCGAAGGCGCAGATATCGCATTACATTTTTTCCCAGGTGAAGAAAAAGACGCCGAAGAAGTGGCGCACTATATACGAGAAGCTGGCCGAAAAGTCGTTCTTTTGCCAGCAGATTTAAGAGATAAACAGGCACCTGAAGAATTGGTTGCACAAGCTCGTGAATCTTTAGGCGGCTTGGATACCCTCGTTTTAAATGCAGCCCAACAAATTTCCTGTGCTGCTATTGAAGAATTGCCAATGGAACAAGTGATAGACACTTTCCATGTCAATATTATTGCGATGTTTGGCATTGTCAAAGCAGCAGTGCCTCACTTGCCTGCCGGAAGTAGCATTGTGACAACGACTTCCGTCCAAGCTTTTAATCCCAGTGAGCATTTGTTGGATTATGCAGCAACGAAGGCATCAATTGCCAACTTTACCGTTGGTTTAGCAAAACAACTGGCACCAAAAGGCATTCGGGTAAATGGCGTGGCTCCAGGACCAATCTGGACACCGTTACAGTTAGATCATGGACAACCAATTGAAGAGTTGCCAGAATTTGGGCAACATTCTTTACTGGAACGTGCGGGTCAGCCTGCTGAATTAGCCCCTGTTTATGTTTTCTTGGCGTCCAATGATGCAAGTTATGTTACGGCTCAAGTTTATGGCGTAACTGGTGGAGAAGCAATTAATCTTTAGGAGGGATGTTCCGTGAATAAAGTTGTTAAAATACTTTTGCTTCTAGGTTCACTGATTTTAATGGCATTATTTGGCGCGGTGGCCATCACCACTTGGTCAGCCGATACAGCTTGGCAACCACCAGATAATGTCCAATGGTTCTTGCAAGACAACGAGTACGCACGTCAAGCAATCTTTTGGGTAGCGCTAGTTTTACTAGGAATTATGCTCTTTCTCTTTTTATTCATTCTTTTATTCCCAAGAAGAAAAGGCACGTTTGAATTAAAAGAAGAGCAAGGAAAGTTAGTGTTACACCGTAAAGCCATCGAAGGATTTGTACGCTCTAGCTTGCAAGACAGTGACTTTCTGGAAGCACCAACCATTCGTGTAAAGGCGACAAAACGGCGCATTAAGGTCAATGTCAAAGGCACACTGAAACGAACGGCAGATTTAATTGGACAAACAGAAGCTTGGTCAAAAACAATGGAAGAACGGCTTGCTCGTTTGGTGGGAACTGGTCACAAGATTACGATTGATGTTCATTTTGAAGATATTCAATCAATGAAACGACCACAACAACAGCAAACACAAGCACGTGTGGAGTAGGAGGGATGTACAATGGTTGAATGGATAAAACAATATGCCGTTCCGTTAATTGGTGGCCTAGTCGGCTTGGTTTTTGCAATCTTGTTTCTGTCAATCGGCTTCTTTAAAACATTGTTAGTAGTACTCCTGACAGGACTAGGTATTTGGCTAGGTTTGTATTTGGAACAGACAGGCATTGTCAAAAATTATTTTCATCATAAATAGGAGGTTTTGGCTATGGAAAATGCAAATGTATCGATTGTTAAAGGTGAGTTGACGTTTGAGGATAAAGTAATCCAAAAAATTATTGGCATTGCTTTGGAAGAAGTCGACGGTTTGTTAACTGTGGACGGTGGTTTTTTCTCGAATTTACGAGATAAAATGATTAATAGTGAAGATGTTACAACAGGCATTCACACCGAGGTCGGCAAAAAACAAGTCGCAGTGGATATGGACATCGTAGCTGAATACGGGAAAGATATCGAGACCATTTATGATCAAATGAAAGAGGTTATTACTCGTGAAGTCCAACAAATGACTCACTTGGAAGTAATCGAAGTCAATGTCAACGTAGTAGATATCAAAACACAAGCAGAGTACCAAGAAGAAAGTGAAACAGTCCAAGATAAACTTGGCAACGCCGCTGAAGCGACAGGTAGTTTTATGTCAAAACAAACCAACAAAGCCAAACATGCGGTAACTAAAGGCAAGACAAAAGTCAAAGAAAACACGGCACCTCGTGTTCAATAATTGGTTATTATTTTATTAAAAATAAAGCAATAATAGAAGAAACTAGGAGGAATGAACCATGAGTAACGAAAAATTCAATAATGTACCAAAACCAGCAGGAAACGGACCACACACACCAGAAGACCATGCAATCAAAGGTGAATTAACATTTGAAGATAAAGTCGTTCAAAAAATTATCGGTTTAGCCTTAGAAAATGTCGATGGTCTATTAACAGTCGATGGCGGCTTTTTCTCAAATATTGCTGAAAAATTAGTAAACACAGATAACGTCACAGCGGGTATTGATACCGAAGTTGGTAAAAAACAAGTCGCTGTTGATATGGATATCGTGGTAGAATACGGCAAAGATATTCAAGACATTTACGAAAAAATGAAAGAATTAATCAGCCGTGAAGTGAAAAAAATGACCCACTTAGATGTGATTGAAGTGAATGTTAACGTAGTCGATATCAAATCAAAAGAAGAATACGAAGAAGATAGCGAAACGGTTCAAGATAAAGTCACAGGCGCTGCCAAAAGTACCGGTGAATTTGCTTCTGAACAAACAGAAAAAGCAAAAAAAGCTGTGAATAAAGGAACAGAACAAGTCAAAGAAAATATGGAACCACGTGTAGAATAAACAGTTAAAGGGAGGAAACAATCATGGGCTTTATTTGGGCATTAATTGTCGGTGGTGTCATTGGGGCAATCGCTGGAGCAATTACTAAAAAAGGATCATCGATGGGTATTATTGCCAATATCATTGCAGGGTTAGTTGGTTCAACAATTGGTCAAGCCATTTTAGGCACATGGGGACCAAGCTTAGCTGGGATGGCTATTGTGCCATCGATTATCGGGGCAGTGATTTTAGTTGCCATCGTTTCATGGATTTTAGGACGAAAATAGAGAAGAGTTTTCAGAAGAGTTTGGGCGATTGTCCAAACTCTTTTTTTATATTCTTTAATATTATCCAGTTTATTAAAATTAGATTAAATATAACTTTCCTTTGATAGGTGGTTTTGTTAAAATTTAATCAAAAAGTCGTTGCGTGGCAAAAAGGAGGTGAATCAGTGAAACATAAGAAGCAATGGTTAATCGGATTACTCATTATTTTAATCATAGGAATTGGAGGGAAATGGTACAGGGACGAACAAGAAAAAGCAAAACTACACGAAATCCAAACAGACTTAGCGAACTATTTGTATAATGACTATCGGATTTATACAAAAAATAAAGAAAAATCGGAAGAAATAAAGAAAAAATATAATCGAGGAAATGGTTCAATAACAGAAAAAGAATATCTGCAAAACATGAAAAGTATTAGAGAATACTCCGATATTACCAAAATAGAATTCACAGGATTTTCGGTGAGTCCAATGAAGATGTTGAAAGTACACTATACAATAAATAATAAGCTAGATAAACAGACGTATCTCAACACTATTTCCGCAGAGACAAATAAGTTAGTATTCAAAATCGGTGAGCATGAGGGAGAAGGCCCCTATTATCTTGAGAAAAAGCCAACAGCAACCAATTTACCTTTACCAGAAAATTTAGTGACGTATGATGAAGGAGGAATTCGTTAATGGATCAAAATAGAATCTTATCAGATAAGGTCTATGGCGTTCAAAAGGATAAAATAAATACTAAGCTTGAAGGTACTGACTAAATTGTAATCGATGACATATAAAGGAACAAACCAATAAAAATTATCGTACATAAAGAACAAGGAGGTGAATCAGTGAAACATAGGAAGCAATGGTTAATCGGATTACTCATTATTTTAATCATAGGAATTGGAGGGAAATGGTACATGGACGAACAAGAAAAAGCAAAACTACACGAAATCCAAACAGACTTAGCGAACTATTTGTATAATAACTATCGGATTTATACGAGAAATCAAAAAAAAGTCGAAGAGATTTATCAAGAGTTTAATAAGGGAAAAGGAAGTATTTCAGAAGAGGAGTATTTTAATAAATTAAGTGCGTTAAGAGAATACTCCGACATTACCAAAATAGAATTTACAAGTTTTTCAATAGGACCAATGAAAGGTTTAGAGGTCGAATTTATTATTAACGATGTGTATGAAGATAATACAACATTAAGTACTATCTCAGCAGAAACAGGAAAATTTCGCTATAGTTTGGATCCAGGAAATACGAGAAATAATTATGTTTTAGAAGAAAAAGAACAGCCAACTTCTGTAACAATGTCCAAGAATAAAATTATGTATTATGAAGGAGGGATAAAGTAATGGATAACTATCGGAAATTTTCTGAAACAGTATATGGAGTGCAGAAAGAAACAACAAATTCAGGAGATGTTATTAAATACAAAGGGGCGAAGTACCTTGTAATCAATACCATCGATACTGATAAAGATACCCTCGGATACGAACATGAACCAAGAAGTAATAGCATGCAAGCCATGACAGTAGCAGAACTCAAAGATGAATACAAGGGTAAAGAAGAGGTTGATTTAAAAAATGTACCAGGCTATCCCCAATCCGTAATCAACCAAAATCTAACCATTGTCTACGCTGGTACCAAATCATGGCAAGATTGGAAAACCAATTTTCGAGAAATTGGCTTTAATGACAAACACCAAGCTGGAGCGTTCCAAGCTGCTTTAACATATGCCAGTCAGATTGAGCGCCAATATTCTCCTGAAGCTGGCTATACAATTAACACGACAGGTCATTCTCTTGGTGGTGCCGAAGCAATTTATGTTGCGGTTTTGAAAGGCTACAATGCCATCACGTATGGTGCGGCTGGTTCAGGATTGACAGACGAACAAATTAAAAACTACAAAGGTCAAATTATTAATTTCTATGATACTTCAGATGCGGTCACCAGCAGTTTTGTAACAGGTGGACAAGGGAAAATTCCTTTTTATAGTTTTGGAGTTGATAATTATAGTGGCGTAATTGTCGGTTGGGTTAAAAAGACGTTCGGCCATGATTTGGATATGTTTAAAACTGATGATGCCGGTAATTATATTGATAAATTTGGCGATATTGCTGTCTATTCAGATGGGCATGGTGGCGTTGCAATCGAGCAAACCATCCTGGCGCAGCAGATTTTAGAAAATAAAAATAGAATCCGTGGGCTGGAGACTTACGACGGCACGAATCCTGAGACATTGGCAGAAATCAACCGTTTAAAAAAAGAAAACAAATGGCTTCAAGAACAACTGAAACAATTTAATCAGTTGAATGAATTACGTGTTTCTTTAACGGCGAGCGGTGGCGGATTATCTAGTAATGAACGGATTTATTTAGAAGATAGTCAAGCCTTAGCGGTTGTTAAAGTCGCCGCATCACAATTTGATGTAGCGATGGAAGAGTGCCTACATATTTACAAAAAAGTGATGCAAGAATTACAAGAAGATTGGGAAAACGGATTGCAACTCATTCAACGACATACACCAGAACTTTCGTATGCAGAAATGAGAGAGGCGATGGATCAAGTCCAATGTACGAAACAAACGATGGTTGACCAAGATCTGGAATATTTCCAGCAAAAATTCAGCAAAATCAATCGTATTAGAACTTCATTTGTTCAATTAACCCAACAAATTACCGCTAAAATAAATGAATTGGTTCAGAGAGATCAAGAATTAGCGAACCAACTGAAAGGAGCCTTAACATGACGACAGCCGATGAGCTAGAAAGATGCCGCAGACAATTGCGGGAGTTAGATGAGCAAGAAATGCTCTTAGCTTCTTATCAGAGAAAAAGCCAACAACTCGCTGAAGAAACCTATTATAACATTCAGTCTGCTATTCGAATGATTGCCGAAAATCAGCAACCACTACAACAAGCGAGACAAGCGCTTGGCCGATTAGAATATGACTTTTCAGAAGAAGTAAGTCATGCTAAGAGAAAACTTTACCGTCAGAGGGAAGAGTTAGAAATAACGTATAGAAAATTAAATGCACAGCGGGAAAGTTAACGAAGGAGGATGTTCATGGAGTTATTGGAGAAATTATGGAAAGAATACCAAAAGAATCTGCAAAAAGTAACAGCGCAGTCTCTCGGTTTATCGCTGTTACAACAACAGAGTAAAAAAGTACAGAAAAGCAAGCGAAGGGAAAAAAATGCTTTAGCACAAGCCAAACGCTCAATAGAAAATGCAAATACTGGCTTAGAAAAGTCGGTCCAAGGACAATTTGGTAAAAAAGTAACCGATGTCTTAGACATACAGAGTCAAACTATAGACAGTTTGTAATAGATGTGAACTTATTTTTAATTAAAAGAAAGAGTCCTCAACCATTCGATATTTTGAGAATAGTTGAGGACTCTTTCTTCAACAAAAATCAACAACATTTGTTGAAGTTATTTGTAGATAACGTTTATCATTCACAAATTTACATTTTTTTGTAACGGATATCTCGTATAGTAATAACTGCAAATGAATTTCAGAAAATTTTTTGATAAGTCATCAAAGTGAGGGGATAGCGGTCTTTTATTGAAAAATAGCAACACAAAATAAACAGAACAAAAGAGAGAGGAATTCAAAGAATTATGACAGAACAAACACCAACAAAGCTTTTGAATAAAGGCTTTATCAGTATTACAGTGATTAATTTCATTGTCTATCTTGTTTATTATTTATTAATGGTTATTATTGCGGTGATTGCGCAAGATAGCTTACACGCTACTTTAGGTCAAGCTGGTTTGGCCTCAGGAATTTACATCATCGGGACATTGCTTGCACGACTTTTCATGGGAAAACTCCTTGAACTGATTGGGCGCAAACAAGTCTTACGTTATGGGGCTTTGTTTTATCTTTTAACGACTGTTGCGTATATGTATATGCCAAGTATGGGCATTCTTTATCTGGTCCGTTTTTTAAATGGGTTTGGTTACGGAACCGTTTCGACAGCGACCAACGCAATTGTTACCGCCTATATCCCTAAAAACAAAAAAGGGGAAGGGATCAATTATTATGGTTTGAGTACTAGTTTAGCAGCCGGCATTGGGCCATTTATTGGGATGTTATTGTTAAATGTTTCCAACTTCCATGTCATTATTAACTTTTCAATTATTTTAATTTTGTTAACAACCATTGCTTGCTTCATTTTCCCAGTGAAAAATATTGAGTTAACACCTGAACATCGTGAAGCTTTATCTAAATGGAATTTTGATAGTTTTGTTGAAAAGAAAGTTTTATTTATTACATTTATCGCCTTTTTAATGGGGCTTGCTTATTCAAGTGTCTTATCTTTCTTATCTTCTTATGTCAAAGTAATCGATTTAGTTGACGTCAGCACCTTCTTCTTTATCGTCTATGCGGTCGTGATTACCTTAACACGTCCATCGACAGGTCGGATTTTCGATGTCAAAGGTGAACGCTACGTCATGTATCCGAGCTACATTTTCTTAACACTAGGCTTATTCTTATTAAGTATGACTACGTCTGGTTGGATGTTATTAGTTTCAGGTGGGTTAATTGGCTTAGGTTATGGTACTTTCATGTCAAATGGCCAAGCGGTTTGTCTTCAAGAAAGCCCAAGTCCTCACCGTATAGGGATTGCTTTATCGACTTATTTCATCGGTTTAGACCTTGGATTAGGGGTTGGTCCGTACGTTTTAGGTGAATTACGTAACTTTATGTCATTCCAACAAATGTACTTCTTAGCAGGCTGTATCCCAATCGTTTGTACTATTTTATATATGGTCTTCCACAAAGCTAAAAATGATGCCAAAGATTTGTCTCTTGAAACGATTGAAGAGATTGAACACGGCTCAGAACTATAAATGGACAAGGAGTGATTTCAATGCCTAACGATGAACGGATTTTAAACGTTTTACAACAAACACTAACGGAAATTCAACGCATGAACACGCGTTTAGCTAAAATTGAAACAGAGTTAGCCGATGTCGATCAACATCACGCGACTTTGGATCATTACTTGCAAGAGCTAGAATTGGTGACAGAAAATAATAACGTCATGTAAAGTGAGTAGTTAGTAAATGAATGTTCTACGCTTCGTTATCACTAGAGTGGAACATTGAAAAATTTTCGTAACGTCAAAAGGTAGCAGTTTTTCTGCTACCTTTTGACGTTTTTTGTAATTTAAAGAAAATAAGCAAGAAACATAAGCTAGTTTAACTTATGTTTCTTGCTTATTTTTAACACTTAAAATGTTTCACGTGAAAACTTTTAAAAGTGGCGTGGACTTTGTTTGGTGACAATTTGTGTATTTAAATTTTCTAAGCTTTGCGCTAGTTCACCAATGCTAGCAGAAAAATCAACATAATAAGTGGGAACCGTTGATTTGACACTAACTTCTGAAAAGATATCTGTAATAATTACATCGAAAGGCTTTTCTGGTGAAGCGACAAAAATTAATTTTTTATCCACGGCTTTACTTAGCTTTTCATAAAGGGTATCTAAAATTAAATTACTTTGATTGGTCCTTACTAAGACACGAATCGGTGGTAAAGATTTCGTTTTCAATGTACAAAAAAGAATAAACAAGCAGTCAACTAACAATTTTTCATTGCCCATCAATGTCGGAAGCATTTCGATTGTAAGTCGCTTCACATCTTTGTAGAGACTTGGATTTTTTTGAAGCGCTTCTTTTAAAAAGCTTTCTTGTACAAATGGATTGGCAATCGTGACAAAGGTCTTAAAAAAGACACTTAAATTTTGGATAGAAGTATATAGATAAAGATACTCGTGAAATGTCAATTTAATTTGATAAAAAGACGTTAGTTGATAAATGATCTCTTTAATGGGTGAGCCTAATAGCTGGACCATATGCATCCGTGCTGCTGGAATTTCCAAGACATCTTGTGTAGCGTAGCTGACACTAATCGTCAATAAGAAAAAGGCAAAAAGGCCTTCTTTTTGTATAAATTTTGTTGGAACTTGGTGTAAGGCTTCTTCTTTAAAAAACAATTCAAATTCACTCAGATTAACAAAGGGATTAACAATCGCTTCTTCCTCCACGAAAGTTTCTTTGATAAAAAAGCCCTCTTTCCAACGCGCTAAAATCACCGCAGAAAAAATTAAGTCTTTTGTAAAATCTTGTGTTGTATTGAAAGAAACAGAGTGTTTTAAACGTCGAAAGAGACTATGGACTTCTTTTTTAGTAATCGTGTGCAACGGCCAATCCCCTTCAGAGTAATTGTTCCAAAAAAGCATCATAAAGAAAATCCGGATATCTTTTTCTTTGCCCACCAACACATTGGTACGTTTTAAATTGATTTCAATCTGATATTTTTGGAGCCATTGGTTTAATTGTCCAATTTTTCGCGTAAAGGTTGATGAAGAAATTTCTAGGACTTTTTCAAAATGTTTGCTATCAATTGCATTATGGTTAAAGGCATAGGTCAGTACTTGATACGCGAAACTTTTTTTGACAAAGTAGGGCATCAAGAACGATAGTTGGAAATAGGGTGCAAACCAAAATGTGATTTCTTTGGCGTTTGCCGACAAAGAAAATAAGTTTTCCCAGCCGTTTTTTTCAATTTCTGTTTGGAGCAAAGCTACAGATTGTAGAATGGTATTTTGTTGCATTTTTAATTGAGTCGCTAAAGTAGAAATCGCCAATGTTTGTTCTTCTGCTTCACGACGTTCGAGTAACTCTTCTAAAAGAGCAAAACTTTTACGATAAGGTACATCAAGTAACCCTGTTAACATCCGATTCCCTCCAAACTGTTTTCCCCACGCAATTTGGCAAAATAAATTTTGCGAACTACTTGTTTTAGGTTATAGTATTCGTCTAAATAAGGAACGGGATGCCAATAAAAAGTTTTACTGGCGTGAAAAAGCGGATTATTTTTGTCAGTAATGACTAAGTCAGGCACTTCTTGAATATGATTAACAAATTTCAAAGGAACATCGCAATAATTATTGATTTCCTTCGCTAACCAATTTTCTTGTATCTGATTAATAGATGAATGAAGTAAAATTTTAACAGGAATTTGTTTATTTAATAAAACGCTCCGAATAATTAAAAAAATGGTTTCTTTAAATAACGCATCTAGTGGATGTTGTTTGTCAAAAGGCAAACGCTTTAAGAAATAGTTGGTTGTTCGTGAAACATTTGGGTATTGTTTTTCATACAAAGAGACATTAGCAACCTCATAGCTCAATTCCTCTTCCACAGGGAAATGAATCAGTCGTTCACTGGCATTAGATAAATTAACCAACAAAAAGACCACTTCTATTGCGCTTAAATCCAACTGTAATTGCGTACATTTTTCAAAAATCCAGGTGACATGGGGACTTTCATCCATGCCCATAATCGCTAAGTTGGCAAAGTTGACCGTTTCTATTTGTTCAAGTGAATACATCGTTAGTGTACTGAAAAAATCATAGTAGAAACGAATTTCAGCCCGCCAAGTGTCGGGTTCTTGTTGTTCATTGATAAAACAATCATTCACTAATAATTGAAATTCTGAATAAGGAAAGGCTAAATTGATCGTAGCAATTTCAGGATAATCGCTGATTGTAAAATCAGATTGGTAACGGAGTAAACCTATGGACATAATTAATTTTAATTTGCGTAAATCGGTATATGTAAAGTAAGGATAACGGTTTTTGATGATTTCAATAAAATTCTGCAATTGCGCTTGATTAGTCTTAGATAAAAATGGTACTAGAGAAGTTCCTGAAATGAAGAATAAGGAATAAAAGAAACTGCGAAAATCTTTTTCAGCACCACAAATTTTTTCTCGTCTTTTTAAGTTTAAATAACAATTAAATCTAGCTAGATAATTGTTTAAACGGTCACTGACTTGTTTGAAAATAGAAAAGTTAATGAAATGCTCTTCACAAAAATCTTTGGCTGAAGTATAGCGTTTTAAAAGTAAATCTAAGGCTAACATATAAGTTAATGACCCGCGAACTACGGCTTCTTTCATTAACTCAATCGGGATATTTTCATCGGCAACTAATTCTATGGACTGTTGATTATTAATGATGCGAATATGTACATTTTCATGTGTATTGACTCGAGAAATTAACAAAGTTAATTGATTCAATAAATTGTTGATATTGTAATGGGAAAATTCATATTTTCGTCGGAGTACTTGCATGGGGACTTTTTCTTTACTGTCATACAAGTATTCAATTAGGGAAAGCAACTGAATTTCCTGTTTGGTTAATAAGTTATACATAATAACCACCTTTCTAATTGGTTATGATTGTTTGATTTTTCAGATAATACAGATAGGGCATTCTTTTCTAAATGACATTGACGATTGCCAGTGAAAGAACTAGTTGTTCTTATGCTACTGTATCTATTCTTAAAAATCAAGAAGAACTGAATGTGTCAAATGGAAGAAAACATGGACAAAAAATGATAGAGCAAAAAATTATTAAGAAAAACAACCAGTTTATATAAAACATTTAAATAACAAGAATGATAATTTGAGTCTATTGATTTTTTAGCTTAAATAGCTTATACAAATAGGCTTTTTTGTCTGGTTAGTTCTTATGAAAAAAATTAAAAAAAACGGTATAGTGGAAGAAGGAATAGTAAAAATAAGAAAGGATAAGGACGTGTTTTCATAAAGATGAAAAGGGTTTCTGGGATTTCATCAACTTTTTCTATTTGGAGGAGAAGTTGTTGATAATTTTCGCTGAAAAATCCCGTTATACTCTTCTTATTCTTATAGAAGAGTCTATAGGAAAAAGCAGAAAATGAATCCGCATTCGAAGGAAGAGTGCGTTTTGAGGAGATAAAAAGAAAAGGTGTGTTGGCTGTCTGTTTTAGCAAGGAAGAAAGACAACAGAAGAGCACTCACTTATTTGGTTTAAAATAAAAAATTGGTACGAAGTGAACGTTCTCTTCTATGTGTCGTTAGTAGAGGAAGGATGAAAGAAATGAGAAAGAATGGTCCAATGGTAAACCGTTGGCTCTACGGGTTGATGTGTTTGTTACTTGTTCTAAATTATGGCACACCACTCATGGCTTTGGCGGAAGATGTTAACAGCGATGGCCAGTTAACGTTAGGAGAAGTGAAGCAAACCAGCCAACAAGAAATGACCTTAGCGCTTCAAGGAAAAGCACAACCAGTAACACAAGAGGTTGTAGTGCATTATAGTGCCAATGTGTCAATCAAAGCTGCACATTGGGCAGCGCCCAATAATACGCGCAAGATTCAAGTGGATGACCAGAAGAAACAGATTCAAATTGAATTGAATCAGCAAGCGTTAGCAGATACGTTAGTCTTAACGTTGAACCCTACAGCTACAGAAGATGTGACGTTTTCTTATGGACAACAGCAACGAGCGTTGACGTTAAATACTGGTACTGATCCGACAGAATCAACGGCAATCACGAGTTCGCCAGCCGCATCAGCGAATGAAGGTCCAACAGAAGAAGCATCTACAAACTCCTCTGTTCCTCGTTCGTCCGAAGAAACTGTCGCCAGCACGACAAAAGCGATAGAAAGTAAAACAACCGAGTCTACGACTGTCAAACCGCGCGTAGCAGGACCAACAGATATCAGTGACTATTTTACAGGTGATGAAACAACGATTATCGATAATTTTGAAGATCCGATTTATTTAAATCCTGATGGCACACCAGCAACACCGCCGTATAAAGAAGATGTGACCATTCATTGGAACTTTAACTGGTCGATTCCAGAAGATGTGCGAGAACAAATGAAAGCAGGCGATTACTTCGAGTTTCAATTACCTGGCAATTTGAAACCTAATAAACCAGGTTCAGGTGATTTAGTTGATGCAGAAGGCAATGTCTATGGAACCTACACAATTAGTGAAGATGGTACGGTTCGTTTTACCTTTAATGAGCGAATCACGTCTGAAAGTGACATTCACGGGGACTTTTCTTTAGATACTCATTTGAATGATTCAGATGGGCGGGGCCCAGGAGATTGGGTGATTGATATTCCTACACAAGAAGATTTGCCGCCTGTAGTGATTCCGATTGTCCCAGATACCGAACAACAAATTGATAAACAAGGCCATTTTGATCGAACGCCCAATCCTAGTGCGATTACTTGGACGGTAGATATCAATCAAGCGATGAAAGATCAAACAAATCCAACTGTGACGGAAACATGGCCAACAGGGAATACCTTTAAGTCCGTGAAAGTCTATGAGTTAGTGATGAATCTTGATGGAACAATTAAAGAAGTGGGTCGCGAACTTAGTCCAGATGAATATACCGTTGATAAAAATGGCAATGTGACGATTAAAGGTGACACCAACAAAGCGTATCGTCTTGAGTACCAAACGACGATTGACGAGGCGGTTATTCCAGATGGCGGCGGCGATGTGCCTTTTAAAAATCACGCGACGTTAACAAGTGATAATAATCCAAATGGGTTAGATGCTGAAGCAACTGTGACGGCAACCTATGGCAAAATGTTAGATAAGCGCAATATAGATTACGACGAAGCCAATCAAGAATTCACTTGGGAAATTAACTACAACTATGGTGAACAAACCATTCCAAAAGACCAAGCAGTCATTACAGACACAATGGGCGATAATTTAACGTTTGAACCAGATTCTTTACATTTATATTCAGTGACATTTGATGACAAAGGAAATGAAGTCGTTGGAGCAGAACTTGTGGAAGGAAAAGATTACAAAGTGGTAATCAACGGAGACGGTTCCTTTGCAATTGACTTTTTACATGATGTGACTGGCGCAGTCAAGATTGATTATAAAACCAAAGTTGATGGAATTGTCGAAGGCAATGTTGCCGTGAATAATCGTGTGGATGTTGGCACTGGTCAGCATTCAGAAGGTGATGGCACAGCCAGTCAACAAAATATTATTAAAAACACTGGTGCAGTTGATTATCAAAATTCAACGATTGGTTGGACGTTAGCTGTGAATCAAAATAATTATTTGATGGAAAATGCCGTGATTACGGACACATACGAACCAGTTCCTGGCTTAACCATGGTACCCAATTCGTTGGTTGTTAAAGATACAACCACTGGTGCTCAGTTGACGTTAGGTAAAGATTACATGGTAGAAATAACTCATAATGCAGATGGTGAAACAGGCTTTAAGTTAAGTTTTATAGGGGCGTATGCCAAAACAAGTGATGCCTTCTACGTAACTTATACTACCGTTTTCGATGTTACCGAGTTAGACGCTAACAATCCTGCATTGGACCATTACCGAAATACCGCTGCCATTGATTGGATGGATGAAGCAGGAAACAATCATCACTCAGAGGATAATAAACCGTTTAAACCTTTACCTGCTTTTGATTTAAATGCGCAAAAAAGCGGTGTTTACAATGCCGTCACCAAAGAAATCACTTGGACGATTGCTGTTAATTTAAGTAATAATCGTTTAGTCGACGCCTTTTTGACGGATCCAATTTTAGCCAATCAAACCTATTTGGCTGGGAGCTTGAAAGTCTATGAAGGCAATACAAAACCAGATGGTTCGGTTGAAAAAGTGAAACCAGCGCAACCGTTGACGGATATCACAATGGAAGAACCAAGCGAGAAAAACCAAAATACTTGGCGTGTTGATTTTCCTAATGATAGTCGTACGTATGTGATTGAATTTAAGACGTCTGTTGATGAAAAAGTTATCGAAGGTTCGGCTAGTTATGACAACACCGCATCTTATACAAACCAAGGTTCTTCACGTGATGTGACAGGAAAAGTTTCTATTCAACATGGTGGCGAATCAGTGAAAAAAGGTGGCGAATACCACAAAGATGATCCAGATCATGTGTACTGGCATGTAATGATCAATGGCGCCCAATCGGTTTTAGACGATGTGGTTATTACTGATACACCCTCACCAAACCAAGTGTTAGATCCCGAGTCATTGGTGATTTACGGTACCAACGTAACAGAAGACGGAACGATTACGCCAGATAAATCTGTTATTTTAGAAGAAGGAAAAGATTACACACTGGAAGTTACCACCGATAATGAAACAGGACAACAAAAAATTGTCGTTAAAATGGCCCATATTGAAGCACCTTATTATATGGAATATCGTAGTTTAGTGACTTCTTCAGCAGCGGGGAGTACAGACACGGTATCCAACCAAGTGTCAATTACTGGAAATGGTTCAGAAGTCGTTCATGGGGATGACAATGGCGATGTGGTCGTTGACATCGATCACAGTGGCGGGCATGCCACAGGGACTAAAGGCAAAATTCAGCTGAAGAAAACAGCCATGGATGGGACGACTATTTTAGCAGGCGCCCATTTCCAAATTTGGGACCAAGCCAAAACACAAGTCCTACGTGAAGGTACAGTAGACGCCACTGGGGTTATCACATTTGGTGGGTTGCCGCAAGGGCAATACATTTTGGTGGAGACAAAAGCACCAGAAGGCTATACAGTTTCGGACGAATTAGCTAAAGGCCGAGTCATTACTATTGATGAAGAAACTTCAGCCGAGGGAGCACAACCAACCATTATTAAAAACGATGTCAATAAAGTAATTTTAGAAAAAACAGATGAGAAGGGCAAAAAATTAGTCAATGCACGCTTTAAATTAGAGCATGCTGTAACCACGCCGTTTACTCATTGGGAAGAAGTTCCCCTTGCGCCGGATCGAACCAACGCGAATGGCCAGTTAGAGGTGGATAGTTTAAAACCGGGGCTTTATCAGTTCACAGAAATCGAAGCACCGACAGGCTATCTTTTAGACACGACACCCAAACGGTTCATTGTGACACAAAACACGAGCGGACAAATTCGTGATGTTCATGTTAAAATGCTTAATTACCAAGGTTCTGCTGAACTAATTAAAAAAGACCAAGCAGGCAATCCATTAGCAGGTGCTGAATTTTCAGTCCTTGATGCCACAGGACAAGCGGTTCGAGAACACTTAGTTTCGGATGCAAACGGAAAAGTCACAGTGACGGATTTAGCCCCAGGAAAATATCAATTTGTGGAAACCAAAGCGCCAGCAGGGTACCTTTTAAACACTGAACCAAGTGCTTTCACGATTGCAGCAAGCGATCGGGGCAAACCAGCAACAGTTATAGCAACGGCTAACTTTATTAACTATCAAGGCGCAGCTAAATTAATCAAAAAAGATGTGAATGGACACTTATTAAGTGGTGCGACATTTAAAGTGCTTGATGCGAAGGGACAAACGATTCAAACAGGCTTGACGACAAATAATCAAGGGGAAATTATTGCAGAGCACTTAGCCCCAGGTAAATATCGCTTTGTAGAAACCAAAGCGCCAACAGGCTATTTGTTAAATACCACGCCAGTCCCATTTGAAATTGCTGAGAAAAATGCTGGTAAACCAGCGGTCGTTGTTGCTAGTGACAACTTTGTGAATTACAAAGGGGCTTTCCAAATCGTGAAAACGAATAGCGCAGACCAACCATTAGCAGGTGCTGTTTTTGAATTATATGATCACAATAAACAATCATTAGGGATTACAGCAACGAGTGGCAAAGATGGCAAAATTATCTTTAGAGACTTGGCGCCAGGTACCTATTATTATAAAGAAATCAAAGCACCAAAATTACCAGATGGCGCAGATTATATTATTTATCCTGAATTAGTAAAAGTAGAAGTTCGTGGTGATTTCAAAGGTGATCCGGAGATCTTCCAATTAGGGGCCTTCGCCAATTTCAAAGGACGTGCTGTCTTTAAGAAAATCGATGCCAATGCGAACCCACTTCCAGGAACGATTTTTAAATTGTATCGAATCGAAAACGGGGAAAAAATCTTTGAAAGAGAAGTAACTGCTGAAAAAGATGGTTCATTGGCTATGGAGGATTTAGGCGCTGGTAGTTATGAATTAGATGAACTGGATGCAACGGATGGCTATATCGTCAATAAACAACCCATTTATTTTGTAGTGAAGAAGAATTCAAATGATAAACAACCACTAGATGAGTTAGAGTTTGTAAATTATCAAGCGGAAGTAACGGGACGTAAAGTCAACGAGCAAGGTCAAGCCTTAGCGGGTGCAGTTTTTGCAATTTACAATGCCGATGAGCAGAATCAGCCCCAAGGTTCACCGATAACATTCTTGAATCGTGCAGGAGAAAAGGTTTCTGAAATAACAACGGATAAGACTGGCGAAATTTACGCTAAAGGGCTGAATGAAGGGCATTACGTTTTAGTGGAAACGAAAGCACCAACAGGCTATCTGTTAGACACAACGCCACATCCATTTGATGTAACCGCCCAATTAGGAAAAGAGCAGCCAATTGCTTTAGGCGATCTTATCAATTATCAAGGAACTGCTCAATTAACCAAAGAAAACGAAACAGGTGAAGCATTGGCAGGTGCGGTGTTTAAGGTCATTGATGAAACAGGGCAAACCGTAGCTGGACAAGCCAATCTGATGTCTGACAAGCAAGGCAAAGTCATTGCGAAAAATTTAGCACCGGGAACGTATCGTTTTGTGGAGACACAAGCGCCAACAGGCTATCTTCTTAATGAAACGCCAAGCTCAAGCTTTACGATTGCGAAAGACAACCAAGGCAAACCAGCCACTGTGGTACTTAAAGCACCTTTTATTAATTACCAAGGTACTGCCAAGCTGGTGAAAATTGATCAGCAAAAGAATGCCTTAGCAGGTGCTGAATTTAAAGTGACAGATGCAGAGACAGGGCAAACTGTCGCTCGTTCATTACGTTCTGACAACCAAGGGTTAGTTCAAGTGAACCACTTACAACCAGGAAAATATACCTTTGTGGAAACAAAAGCACCGGATGGTTACCAACTATCTAAGCAAGCTGTCGCATTCACTATTGCAGCAACAGCGAAAGACAAACCTGAACTTGTGGATGCGGGCACGTTTGTTAACGAGAAACAACCTGTATCCAAAAAAACAAAACCAAATCAGCCAACAACGAAACAAGCAGCTAGAGAGACAGGTTGGCTTGGTTTACCGAAAACCAACACACAAGTCAATTACTTCTTTGTCTTTATCGGCCTCCTGTTGGTCGGTTTGGCAAGTTGGCTCTTCTATAAAAAGAGCAAGAAATAAGCAAAAGCTATAAAAAAACAGGCCATCCGTCGAAAGGACGGATGGCCTGTTTTTTCCTCTTAAGCTAATCAACTGAACAAAAGTAGCTCCTTCTTATTGATATTCTCAGGTAAGCCTTCATCTCAGTTTAGCCTTTGAACAGAACTTACTGGGTTCTTGGAGATAACCGCTTGTGCCTAAGCCTTTGTTTTTCGATGCTATCTTTAGGTATTTTGGCTAAAATATTGTACACTTTACATGTGCAAGAAATTTAGTTAGAGATATGAGGATAGAATGATGAAAAAGATGATGGTTTTATACAACGAAACTTCAGGAAGTAGTGAAAGTAAAGAGATTGCAGAACGCTTTAAAAAAGCTGCAGAAGCGAAAGGGGAAGCGGTTATTTTGCAACCTTCTAATCCAGACATTGATCCTGAAGAAATGCGGAAAAATGCCAAAGAAAATCAAGTGGGTGTCTTGGTCGTTATTGGTGGTGACGGGACCATTCATCATGCCGTTCAAAATTTTAAAGACACCATTCGTGACTATCAAATAGGGATTATTCCAGGTGGAACAGTCAATAATTTTGCACGTGTGTTAAGTATTCCTTTGAAAGAAGAAGACGCCTTTGAGACTATTTTGGCAGGACAGACCACGCCAGTTGACTTTGGGATGGTAAATCAAGATGTGATGATTTCGACCTTAACAATTGGACTATTAGCGGACACAGCAGCAAATGTGACCCAACAGGAGAAACAAAAATATGGTCCTTTAGCCTTTACAAAGCAATTTTTCCGCTTATTAATGAAAAAGAAAAAATACAAACTAAAAATTGATGGCGATGAAAGACGTTGGCATGGCAAAGCCCAATTATTAACGATGACCATGACGAATTCTGCTGGCGGCTTTACCAATTTCGATGCCAATGCTACGCCAGATGACGGCGAAGTGCACATTATCATTTTGCCTAAGTTAGTTTTTTACAAGTTTGTCTATTATTTACCTAAAATTATCAGAGGACAATTAAATGAAATTCCTGGTGTCGTGTATTTCTCTGGGAGTCAATTTAAAATTAGTGGCGAAAAAGACAAGAAAGTCCAAACACGAACAGATGGCGACCCTACCGATGATTTACCGATTAAAGTAACGGTGGAAGCTGGGGGACTCAACGTGTTTGTTCCTGAAACGTCCACATCTACGAAAGAATAAAAGAAACAACTGTTATTTTTTCGTGGAATAGATTTCTCATTTTGTGTACAATAGAACAGAAGAGAGGCAGTTGAGTGAACAGTGAAATGGGATGAATATGTTGATATATTCGATACAGATGTCGTTTCTAAAATTATTATTTTAAGAAACTTGCCAATTAATGAAGGCTGGATTGACATCAATGAGTTAGCAGAAGAATTACAATTAAACAAAAAATCAGTCAAAAAATACGTAGAACTTCTAAAAGATGACATTACGTATTATGCTGTGGATAATGATGCTTCTTTGGCTTTTGAAAAGGGGCATGGTTATCGCTTGAACTTGGCGTCTAGCCAAGCCTTCCAGAAACTTTATACAGCAATTTTTCGGGATAGTTTAACTTATCAAGTAATGGAAGATTTATTCTGGGGTCGATTTAATGGGATTGTGCCAGCGACAGCAAAATATCATACCAGTGATGCCACGATTCGGCGCTTGCTTAAAGGGTTTACAGAAATTTTAGCGCCATTGGGGTTAGTGATTAATAAAAGCACCTGGAAAATTGAAGGCAATGAAGCGTATTTGCGCCATTTTGCTTACACTATTTTTATGGACTTAATCCGTGATACTTGGCCTTTTGACTATATACAAGAAACGGAAGTCGCACAAACCGTCCAAAAAGTGATGGCTTTTTTCAACGTAGAAGTTGCGGAAACGGTGTTACGCCGAGTTAAGTATATGGTCGCTATCTCAAAAGTCCGGAGTGCGCAAGGTGCTGAATACCGACCTTCAGCCGAGCAAGAAACCTATTTAGAAGGAAATAAACATTACCAAGCATTTATAGAAGAGATGACAGCTACCACCCTTTTCCTTAATAAAAACGATTTAACTTTTGTGTACTTTTTCTTGTTAGCCAATGACCAATTTTATCAAGATGAAGCCACTGCACAAGCAATTTTAGCGCATTTTGATGAGTCTGAAGCGCCTGTTTACATGTTGACTCATTTAGTCCAACATTTCTTATTAGAAGAAATACACATGACGCCGCAATTGGAGAAAATTCGTCCGCAAATTTTTTATTATTTGTTTGCTACACATTTATTTGCCGAACTTTACTATGTCCAAAATGTGAAAATGTACAATGTCTTTTGGAATAAAGTTAAAGAAAAATATCCAGTTCTTTTAGAAGAATTAAGCCAAGGCTTAAATCAACTTTACGAACAAACAGGCAATGAATTATTTACAAATAAAGAATTTTTGGCTCTGCGTTATTCTAGTGTTTTGGCGCTTTCCGATGATTTAATTCATCGCGAACAAAAAATTGTTTTAGGTTTAAAATCAGGCTTGCCAGTACTGGAAGAAGAACGGGTGAAACTTTCGATTGAAAATAATTTTCGTCGGTTTTATGCATTGGAAGTTTTACGATACAGTGAAGCAAGCAAAGAAGAATGGCAAAATATTGATTTACTATTAGTGACTTCTTTGGCAGATGTGGAAACGGGTCATCCAGAGATCTTTTTACTTTCAAGTGAGTTAACGTTTGAGCAATATAATCGTTTGAACCAAAAAATAGTAAAAATTAACGAGAAAAGAACCACGTCACTTTAATAAAAAATCAAAAAAATGGGCTTTTTTGATGCATATGTCCCATAAATTGTAAAAAAATTTTTCTAAAAAGTAAAAAAAGACAAGAAGAAAACGTCAATAAGTAGGTAATCAACACCTACTTATTGACGTTTTCTCGTTGTTTTTTAATAAATACTGCGTCAATTCTTCTGAAAATTATGTCAAAAAGGTACTTTTTTTGCTTTTTTTATCGTAAATAATAGATGATTAGCTATTGATAGCAAAGGAACTACTACTTTTTTTAACAGGTGGTTAAAAAATATTGAGGGTTCTCACAAGAATTTTTCTATATAATAGAAAGAGCAAGGGAAGGAAGGCGGGATAGAATGAAAAAACGGATGGAACAAATTGAAGAAATCTTAAGTTGTGAAGAAAATAGTGCTGGTGTCCGATTAAAAGAATTGGTTGAGGCTTTAGAATTAGAAGTCACAAATCAAAACTTGTTAAAGGTAACAAGTGTTTTACATATGAATCCAAAATTCAAAAAAATTTATGCATACGAAGACAGTCATGTCATTACGCTGTATCAACTTTTACAAAATAAGCCGTTAGAAGTAACGGAATGAAAAGAGGGAACTCCATGAAGAAAACAATGCTCATACTTCTGTTTGGTTTATTAACAGTGGTTGGTCTACCAATGGTGACCGAAGCGGTTGAACCAGTTAATGCAACAGATACAACGATTTTTGGTACGCAAGCGATGGTGCCTAATAGTGCAGAAGATCAATCAGATAAGTTACAGACGTTGCTGAGTCAGACAGCAAAGGAAGGAAACGCATTATTTTTACCACAGGGAAGTTATGCTTTGTCAAAAGATATTACGATTTCTTCAAATTATCAATTAATTGGCGATACAACAGGAGCCACTATTTTACATAATGCTACAGGTACACCGATTCAACTGAAAGACACTACGTACGGAACGAAAACCAATGTACGACTTCAAAATATTGCTTTTGATGGCATCAATGTGACCTTGAAATTGACGAATCAATTAACGCTAGCAAACAATATCTTCTATAATCCATTAAAAGGATTTGTGGTCAATTTAAATGCAGACATTGGCGTTAAGATTTCAGGCAATATTTTCATGCGAGACACAGCACACATGCAACCCAAGATTGATTTTAACCGAGCGATTTACATTGGTGGTTATTCAACACCAAGTCGCTTCCAGTATATGTCAGATGTAGACATCGTGGACAATCTATTTGGGTTAAAAGTGACAGAATTAGATGCAATTAAAAGTACCAGTCGTTCAGATTTAGCAGCGACTATTACACGTTTGCAAACAGCCATTGAAGCTGGTGCTATTTCAGTACCTAATGAACAAAACTATCTATCCACCGGGGTTAATTCTTTTAATATGCTGAAGGATGTAACTGTTCAACATAATTTTTTCTATTCACCTTATGATAATGAAGACTTGAATGGTCTGGTGGGAGATCATGCAATTTATTTCCGTGGCGCTCAAAACATCACGGTGGTGGGGAATCATTTACGTGGACTACAAAATGGTCCAGCTGGCGGATTTAAATTTAAATCAGGCCGTAATATTACGATTATGAATAATTATTTGCGAAATACAGGTCTCATTATGTATGGAACACCAGAGATTGGTTTGGCAGAAACGCAAGCAGAGGGAGCTATTTCAGAATTATCCAACTGGCTAGTGGCTAATAACATTTTTGATTGGAAGTATTGGGACAATCAATATGCAATTGGGATGGAATACAATCGACATACAGGGAATAACAATGTGTTCAATGGCGTATTTATCAACAATCAGTTTGTTAACTACCATAATATTCCGCAAAATCGACGTCGGGAATTGTTAATCGCTAGTGGCGGTGGTTTCCGACCAGAAACGAGTTTTGTGAAAGACAATACTCGAGATGATGGCCTTAAAAACGGCCAATTATTAGTAGAAAATTGGACAGAGGCAGACTATCGCTTAATGCCAGCAACATGGGAATCGTTAATTTCACCAACACTTTATGAGCAATATAAAAATACGCCAATTCCGGTTAGAAATACTTTAGCAACCCCTGTGGCTACAACGATTGTGCAAGGACAATCAATCGATCCGCAGCAACTGGTTGCTAATACAAATGACGCGGATGAAGCAGTCCCAACTGCTAAAATCGTCAATCCAGAGGTTTTAAATGAAATCGGCCAACAAAAAGTGACTGTTCAATTAACTTATGAAACAGGTTCATTGGTAACAGTGAACGTACCGGTGACGGTAGAGGCCCCTGCAAAAAAGCTTGATTTGTCCCGACTACAAACCGTTTATGCTTCGATTGGTGAAGCAAACCAATATACGGTTTACTCTTGGCAGCTATTCACTGCCATTGGGCCTAAAACGATTGTTCCTTCCTATTATCAGCAGGCGACACAATTGTTAGCAGAAGGTCAGGTGAGTGGGGACAAAACTCAAGAACAAGTGGATCAGTTAACAAGTAATTTGCAATTTGCAATGAAAGTATTAGTCAAAAAAGCCGATATCACGCTAGAGCGTACAGAAGCAGAAAATGAACTTGCAAGCGTTCATAAATTAGACGAATCTGTATATACCAAAGACTCTTGGCAAGCCATGCAAGAAGCCTTAATAGATACAACAACTGGCGAAGGAAGCTCTAAGCAGTTACAACAACTGCTTGCTTGGTCAGATGAAGAATTATTAGAGCCAACACTTGGTGGCTTTAAAACGCCTGCAGATGCACAAAAGCGTATTAATCAATTAACACAAACTATAAAAACGGCGTTACTTCTGTTAGTTGAAAAATCAATAGAGACAACTAGTAACACAAGCGAAAGCAGCACCTCAAGCACGACAAATGAAAGCAGTAGTACCAGCGAAAGCAGCACCTCAAGCACAACAAGTGAAAGCAGTAGTACCAGCGAAAGCAGCACGCCAAGCACGCCAAGCACGCCAAGTGAGAGCAGTAGTACGAGTGAAAGCAGCACGCCAAGCACGACAAGTGAGAGCAGTAGTACGAGTGAAAGCAGCACGCCAAGCACAACAAGTGAAAGCAGTAGTACGAGTGAAAGCAGCACGCCAAGCACGACAAGTGAGAGCAGTAGTACGAGTGAAAGCAGCACGCCAAGCACAACAAGTGAAAGCAGTAGTACGAGTGAAAGCAGCACGCCAAGCACGACAAGTGAGAGCAGTAGTACGAGTGAAAGCAGCACGCCAAGCACAACAAGTGAAAGCAGTAGTACGAGTGAAAGCAGCACGCCAAGCACGACAAGTGAGAGCAGTAGTACGAGTGAAAGCAACACGCCAAGCACAACCAGCGAAACCAACAGTACAAGTGAGAGTAGCACTCCAAGCACTGTAAACGAAAACAGTCAAAGCAAAGGCCAGAATTCTTTCATTTACGCGGTAGAGTCTAATCAAGATCCTAATGACGCTCAAAGTAATTCAAAGCCCTCTGCCAAGGCTAGTCAAACAAAGGAATCAGTAGCAGAAAACCAAGCAACTAAACAGATACGGACAAATAAAGAATCGTCAGGAACAGTCAAAAAAGCGGATAATACGACCAAAATTGCCAAGAAAAAATTCCCCAAAACAGGGGAACAATCTTCAGCAGTTGTGAGCTTCCTAGGCCTAAGCTTTTTATCGTTAGCCATAGCAACCTATTGTTTTAAAGTGAAAAGATAACTCTTTAAAAACGGATAAGTAAACATCCTGAAACAAGAAATAGGACTTGTTTCAGGATGTTTTCATATAAAATTAAAAGAACTACAGTTTTTAGTGAAAAAATACACAAAAGCACTTGAATTTCTGTGATATAAGGGTAAAGTAAAGGAGGACAAAAAACAAAGGAAGTGAAATATTTGTATACACCAGATGAAATTTTAAGTATTAGTATTGAAAATGGTCAGAAAAAAATTCAAAAGCCTTTGGTAGCAAAACTCATTTTAGGATTTATCGGCGGTGCCATGATTTCCCTCGGCTATTTGGCTTATGTGCGTGTTTCCGCCTCTATTCCAGCAGATTTAGCCAGTGTTCAAGCTTTAGTGGGAGCTGCGGTTTTCCCGATTGGTCTAATTGTTATTTTAATGGCTGGTGGTGAGTTAATCACAGGAAATATGATGGCGGTGAGTACGGCTTGGTTTGCTAAAAAGGTCTCTTTCAGAGAATTACTCGTGAACTGGGTCACAATTACATTGGCAAATATGGTTGGCGCCCTATTTGTTGCCTATTTTTTTGGCCATTATTTAGGTTTAACCAGTAGCGGCGCCTATTTAAATCAGGTTCTTTCTCTTGCAGAACATAAAGTTGCAGCAACTTGGCTTCAAGCAATTATTTCAGGTATTGGCTGTAACTGGTTCGTAGGTCTGGCCTTATGGCTTTGTTATGGTGCGAAAGATGCAGCGGGGAAACTATTAGGCATCTGGTTTCCAGTAATGATTTTTGTTGCAATTGGCTTTCAGCATAGTGTGGCGAATGCATTCATCATTCCAGCCGCAATTTTTGAAGGCGGCGTTCAGTGGGGAGACTTTTTCCGTAATTTTATTTTTGTTTATTTAGGTAATATCATTGGTGGCGCTATTTTTGTTTCTGGCTTTTACTATTTAAGCTATCGCAAACATTAAATCCATTTAGCAGATAAAAACCTGCACAAAGGCTAAATGCCTTTGTGCAGGTTTTTTCTTTTTAAACAAAAAGGAAAACGGTTGAAAAATTATTGCTAGATTTTTAAAAAATGTTACATTAATGTTACAAAAAGATTTCTGGAGGTAACGAAAAATGAAAAAAATTGCTTTGTTCAGTATGTTAACGTTCAGTGTATTGTCTTTAAGTCTAGCAGGATGTGGAAACAAAAAAACAGCAAGCACAAATGATTCTAAGCCAAAGCAAGAAACAAAGAAAGCCACGCAGAAATCCTCTAGTCAACAAGAAATGAAAAGTAGTCATTCGTCTGTCACGGGTCAAAATTCTAATGTGACAGGGGAAAATCCGTCAGAAAATGCCACGCAGCCTTCTGCAGGAACTGATGAAACGAATGAAGTCCCTCAAAACCAAGCACCTGATACAAACATTACAATTACCAATGTTGTTTTCAATCCTGAAAGAAATGAAATTAATGGTACTACATTACCTAATGCAACCATTACAGCAACGGTAGTCGGTGATGCTTCTGCACAAGCAGGTGTTTTTTATGCGGATGCCAATGGCAATTTTACAGTAATTAGTCCCAGAGCGGGAGCGACTACTCAATTAATCGCAACCGTTGATCAACGGAATAGTGCACCTGTCCAAATTGATATTCCAAGTTCAGGACAAGAAGCAGCGCTTTCTTTTAGCAATATTACGATTGATCCGAAACAAGGGACAATTTCTGGTAAAACAGCACCGAATGCAACTATTTTAGTGTCACGTGCAGATGATGCGCGGGTGATTCTAGCAAGTTTTACTGCGGATGCCCAAGGGAATTTCACAGCCAGTAATTTAGTTCCCGGCACAAAAAATCGCTTAGATGTTACGTTAAATGGAGAGATAGGGACACCTTACTTGTTTGATTTACCAAATTAAAATAGAAGAGAAGTGATCAAAGCCACCAACGCTAGTTAGCGTTGGTGGCTTTGATGTTTTAAGCTTCTTCTTTTTTATGATTGCGGATATGTAAATAGATGGTATTTTTTGAAATACCTAATCGATCGGCAATCTTTATGACAGAATCTTTGAGATTAAAAATTCCTTGATCATATAAACGAATAACAATTTCTTTATTTTGATTCAAATGTGATACATTTGGATCGCTTTCTACTGCTTGTTTTACTTTTGTCAGTGAAGTAGTGATTAATTCGTCAATATTGTCAGAAAAATGTTCAGAATTTTTAAGCTCTTGGGACATATCATTTTGTTGTCCTGAAGGTAATAAGTCTTGCAAGTAATCAATTAATGGCATTTCTAAATGCATATTAATACAGATCAATCCAATAATACGATCATTTTCACCGATAACTGGAATGGTGGAAGATTTTAAAATAACCCCTTTTTGATTTTTATTGTAGTAGGGTTTCACAGCGTAATCATGTTCCGACTCTACTTGACTTAACATTTTTAACGCCATATCAGTAATGGGGGCACCTTCCTTGCGGTTACTGAAATGGCCATTGATGACTTTGATAGCTGAACTTTCCAAATTTTCTAAACTATGAAGAATGACTTCATGGGTACTACCAAAGAAGTTCCCTAATCCATCAAGCATTAAGGCATGTGAATGTAAGATTTGTTTATCTACTTCACTTAAACGTAAATATGACTCCAAGTGATATCCTCCCCTACACTGAAATTAATTTTAGTGTAATACTTTTTTTATGGAAAAGCAATAAGATTCTTTACGTTAAAAAAATACATTGACTAAACTTTTGTTTAGTCGTATACTCTGAATGTGGAATGAAATTTTTGTTACTCATTGTACTTTAGTTCATCGGAATGCTCGCTCATTCTTTCACTTGTTGAGCAATAAAAATTTTATTCAGGAGTACCATCCGTTATAAAAAAATATAGTTGGAGGCAAAGAAATGAAAACGTTATCAGGAATCTTGATGTTAGTCTTAGTTTTATGTGGCATGTCCCTATTCTCTTTTAAAGCACCGCGAGGGAAAAAATCTTTAAGTGCTTTGTCTGGTGCAGCTTGTGCCACCTTTCTACCAGAGGCATTTTTGCGGTATGCAGTAGGCGGCGTTTTTCATTTAGATTATGTGTCGCAAATTGGTGAAACTATGGGTAGTCTAGGTGGTTTAGCAGCTGGAGCTCTTGTGCCGCTGGCTTTCGGGATTAGTCCAGTTTTTTCAATTATTTTAGGTCTGTCATTGATTAAAGTCAGCTTGTTACCAGCTTTTATTACCGCGTATCTTTTATCTTTTGTTGTTGAGCAGATGCAAAAACGTATTCCAGAAGGGATTGACTTATTAGTCGTTATTTTAGTCATTCCAGTTGCTGCTTCGTTAGTTGCTGGTTTTATTCAACCCGTTGTATTAGGTGTCCTAGAAGTTATTGGGGGCACGATTTTAAGTGCAGTAGATGGCAATCCATATGTGATGGGCGCAATTTTAGGTGCTATTATCCCGATTGTTGGTATGACACCGTTAAGTTCAATGGTTTTAACTGCCTTGATTGGTTTGACTGGTGTACCAATGGCTGTCGGTGCGTTGACTTGTTACGGCAGTTCCATTGTCAATGCGGCGCTATTTAAAAAGTTAAAACTAGGCACAGCTTCAACCCCGTTAGCTGTGGCAATTGAGCCATTAACACAAGTCGATATCATCAGCTCCAATCCAATACCTATTTATGCAACGAATTTATTTTCAGGAATGGTTAGTGGTATTGTAGTGACTTTCTTTGGCTTAAAAGTACCTGTGACAGGAATGGCAACACCGTGGGCTGGTTTACTTGTGACATTAGGTAACAATGCCATTCAAACGACTTTACTAGCAGTAGCGATTATCACAGTGGTCAGTCTGATGTTTGGATTTTTAGGTGCGCTGGTCTTTAAACGTTACAGAATTGAAGCGGTGGATAATACACCAGAATTTGAAGGAACGACGGAAGTAACCAGTGAAAAAGAAGCAGTAAAAACCAAAGGAGGAGTTACGTATGAACACAGCTATGGCCATCAATAAACCTAAAAAAGTGAACAAAGTAATGAACTACAAAAGTTGTTTTGACATTATTGGTCCTATTATGATTGGTCCTTCTAGTTCGCATACAGCTGGGGCCTTAGCAATTGGCTTAGCGGCAAGAAAGTTATTCGGCGGAACACCAGAAAAAATTGTGATTAAATACTATGAATCTTTTGCAGACACGCATAAAGGACATGGGACTGATTTTGCAATTATTGGCGGAATTCTTGGACTAGCAGCAGATGATGCCAACGTAACACAATCCATTGAACTTGCGGAAGAACAAGGAATTGAGATTCAATTTTTAGAAATGAGTGAAGAAAGTCCAGTGAAGCATGCTAATACAGCATGTGTGACACTCAGTGATGCAACGCACGAAATTCATTTAACAGGAATTTCTGTAGGTGGCGGCACTATCGAGGTGAAATACATTGAATTAGACGGTTTCAATGTCCAACTACATGGTCCTTTACCTATTTTGTTAGTCATTAATCAAGAAGAGCAGGCGATGCAAGCTTTTAAAGATACGTTACAAAAAAATAATATTCAAGTGAATGCGGTGTCTCGTTATGTGGAAGGGAATCAAATTTTATTCATCTTTGACTTAGATTCGGCACCAATTTCCTCGGTGAAAGAACAACTGTTTTCACTAGATGACACATCGAAAATAATCTTATTATGATAGGAGTTTGACATATGTACCTTTCGATTGAAGAATTTATCGATAAAGCTGAAAAAACAGGAAAAAAAATCTCTGATTTGATGATTGAGCAAGAAATGGAGCGTAGCCAAAAAAGCTATGAAGAAATTTGGACACAGATGGGTCAAAATTTGGATGTCATGGATGCTGCTGTCAAACGCTCGCAAGAAGGAGCGGGCGTTTTTTCTCCTACTGGGTTAACGGGCGGTGATGCGGCTCGTTTAAAAAAATACCGCGCAGCTGGCAAAACGTTATCAGGTGATTTAATGATGTCTGCAGTTCAAGCCGCACTAGGTACTAATGAAGTCAATGCAGCAATGGGCGTTGTTTGCGCAACGCCAACCGCTGGTGCAAGTGGCACCTTACCAGGGGTTTTAACAGCGATTAAAAATACCTTGAATTTAACGCGTGATCAACAAATTCGTTTCTTGTTTACCAGTTCTTTATTTGGAATGGTCACAGCCAACAATGCGATGATTGCTGGTGCTGTTGGTGGATGTCAAGCCGAAGTAGGCAGTGCTTCAGCGATGGCCGCCGCTGCAGCTGTTGAAGCGGCTGGCGGAACACCACGCCAATCTTCTGAAGCTTTTGCTATGGCTTTAGGGAATTTATTAGGTTTAGTTTGTGACCCAGTGGCTGGGTTAGTCGAAATTCCTTGTGTCAAACGAAATACAGTAGGTGCAGGCAATGCGTTAATCGCTGCAGATATGGCTTTAGCTGGAATTGTAAATAAAATACCAGCAGATGAAGTGGTGGAAGCCATGAATAAAGTCGGCCGTCAATTACCACGAGAATTGAGAGAAACGGGTTTAGGTGGCTTAGCTGGCACAGCGACTGGCCAACGAATGAAGAATGAAATTTTTGAAAAAGTAAAATTCACCATTGTTTAAAATTTAATCATGAAGAGGGAAATAAGATGCTGGATATGAAAAAAATTCGCCAAAATGTAGAAGTGGTACAGAAAAAGTTAAAAACACGTGGTGTGGACGAGGAAGTTTTATTACGCTTTTTGGCTTTAGATGAAGAACGGAGAGCGTTACTTGTTAAAGTTGAAGAACTGAAAAAACACCGTAATCAGGTATCAGGAGAAATTGCACAATTAAAGCGTGCACAAAAAGATGCTTCACAACAGTTGCTAAATATGCAAGAAGTTAGCGAGCAAATTAAAGTTTTAGACCAAGAAGTTGTTCATTTGCAAGAACAATGCACAGCCATTGCAGAACGTTTGCCTAACTTACCTCATGAGAGCGTGCCTGTTGGCGCAGACGAAGCCGCCAACGTAGAAGTTCGGCGGTGGAGTACGCCGAAAACTTTTTCATTTGAACCGAAACCACATTTGGAAATCGGTGAAGCCTTAGGAATTTTAGATTTTGAAAGAGGCGCGAAAGTATCTGGTAGCCGTTTTCTTTATTACAAAGACTTAGGGGCTCGTTTAGAACGAGCGGTCTATAATTTTATGTTAGATCAACATGTTAATGAACATGGTTATACCGAGGTGATTCCTCCTTATTTGGTCAATAGTAAAGCAATGTTTGGCACTGGTCAGTTTCCTAAGTTCAAAGAAGATGTCTTCCAAGTTGCAGAAAGTGATTTGACGCTGATCCCCACAGCGGAAGTCCCATTAACTAACTACTATAATAATGAAATTTTAGATGCGCAAGAGTTACCGATTTATTTTACTGCTTTAAGTCCTTCTTTTCGCTCGGAAGCGGGTAGTGCAGGTCGTGATACCCGAGGATTAATTCGTTTACACCAGTTCCATAAAGTAGAAATGGTTAAATTTAGTGATGCAGAACACTCCTATGAAGAATTAGAAAAAATGACCAACAATGCTGGAGACATTTTAGAAAAATTGGGCCTCCCTTATCGAGTGATTACTCTTTCGACAGGTGACATGGGCTTCTCGGCAGCGAAAACCTATGATTTAGAAGTTTGGATTCCGGCACAGAAAACGTATCGAGAAATTAGTTCTTGTTCAAACTGTGAAGACTTCCAAGCACGTCGGGCGTTGATTCGTTATCGTGATAAAACGGGTCATGTTCAATATGCCCATACTCTTAATGGGTCAGGACTTGCTGTTGGTCGAACAGTGGCTGCCATTTTGGAAAATTATCAAAATGAAGATGGCACGGTAACGATTCCAGAAGTTCTACGTCCTTATATGGGCGGTTTAACGAAAATAGATTAAAAAAGAAGGTTGATGTTGTGACATCAACCTTCTTTTTTAATTCGTTAAATCCGTTAACCAATGCCCAATTTCTTGAAAAACTGTTGCTTTTTCCGTTTCTAATAAAATTTCATGACGCAATGTGGGAAATAGTCGTAACGTCACGTGCTGAAAACCTGCATGCTTTAATTGCTTTTGAATTTTCGCTGGCCCCTTGCTGAAATCACCAACTGGGTCTTCAGCGCCACTAATGATTAAAATAGGCAATTCTTTTGGGATCGCTTGGTACCAATTCCTTTGATTTGCTCGTTTAACAAGCGAAAAAAGGGTAGCAAAACCATTGTTGGTAAATACGAAGCCCATTAATGGGTCATTTTCATAGTCAGCCACATTGGCTTGATTTTTAGAAAGCCAATTAAAGGAACTTGCTTCAGGAAATTTTTTACTAAAAGAACCAAATGCCAGCTTATCAATGAACGGAGCTGGTTTTTTCGGCTGTTTCTCGGCCATTTTTTTAATAAAAGGCAATGCGGCGGTTAAAGGTAACGGACTTGTTCCAGTGCCCATGAAAATGACTCCTTGCATAGTCACAGGATAGTCTTGCAGATAGTTGCGCAAGGCGAAAGACCCCATGCTGTGACCCATCATAAAATAGGGCAATTGTGGATAGTGATTCATAGCCCATTGTTTCACTTGATGAATATCTGTAACGACATTTTCAGGCCCTTGTTCTCCAAAAAAACCATAGATCGGTGCGCTTGGTTGTACAGATTCGCCATGACCTAGATGATCATGCCCAATTACGGCAAACCCTAATTGATTCAAAAAACGAGCAAATTCATCATAACGTTGGATATGCTCTGCCATGCCGTGAATCAATTGAACTACGGCTTTGGGTGAAGGACAGGGCCAATGACGTACATTGAGCTGAGTTTGTTGATCGTTTGAAGTGAGTATGAATTGTTCAGTCATAAGAAACCCTTTCTTTGCTTTTTGATTATTATACAAAAAAAAGACGGTGTTCAAAAGAAAAACTCATGAGAAAACGCCTCAGCTTTCACTGAGACGCCTTTTTTTATTTATCTTTAATAAAAATAGCAATGATGTCAAAAAATAGTCGATTTCACTAAGTGATGAATTATGGGTGGTACAAATACTGCTGGAAATAGTTGTTAACTTCAAGGGCATCTTCTTTATTTTTTGAAAGAATTAAGATGGTATCATCCCCAGCGATGCAGCCCAAGATATGAGGGTTGTGGATACGTATGCGATCAATTAAAACCCCAATGGCTTGCCCGTTGCCAGGTAAGACGGTTAAAAGATTTGTGAACTCTATTTGTGTTAAAGAAACACCAGTTTCAATAATAATGTCAACAAGACGTTCTTCATCTGTTTTATATTTTGGACGAAGGGCAGAATTATTCAAGATACGATAATAGGCTTCTCCTTGACCATTGTCTACTTTGTTTAAATTCAGCTCACGAATGTCACGAGAAATAGTTGCTTGTGTGGTGTGAATATTTTCTTTTTCCAATAATGCTAGTAATTCACTTTGTGTATGGATTTCATTTTCTGTGACCAATCGCTTAATCATCGTTTGGCGTTTTAATCGGTTCATTACTTTCCTCCAGTTCAGTTAATCATGCAAAAGAACATCATTGCTGTTATTTAAAACGGTGCCAGTAATTCCCTAAAATCACTGTACAACGTTTTACTAAATTGTGCAAGTCTCACTTTTTTAAATGCGAAATATCCGACAAAATCAATGAGAAGCTTTTAGCTAAACGACCCTTTTTCTATTCTAATTAGAGAGATTCTGCTAGTATTGCTTTGTAAATGTCTGGAGGAAGGGTGTTATTTGTGAATAAGCAAACACGCCAAAGTTTGATTAAAGAAATCATTCAAACAACTGTAATTCATAGTCAAAATGAGTTGTTAAGAGAATTAAAAAAGCGCGAGATAAATGTCGCACAAGCAACGATTTCACGGGATTTATGGGAATTAAAAGTCGTCAAAGCATTAGATGAGTCTGGCGAGATGCGGTTAACGATTTTTGAACAATTCACTTCTTTAGAAGAACGAAAAAAAGAACAGTTGATACAAGCAATTCGTGAGGTAGTGACCAAAGTTGAACGTGTCGCCTTTTTACTAGTGGTTCATACATTACCAGACAACGCAACATTGTTTTCAGCTGTACTTGATGAAGTGTCTTTGTGTGAAAAGAAATGTTCTGTCGCTGGCTTCGACACTGTTATTATTGTTTCATCATCCGAGGAAAAAGCACAAGAACTAGAGCAGTATTTTCAACAATTTATTCAGCCAACACCTTTGTCAAAAAGTAACGCATAAAAGGAAGGGAGCCAGAAGTCAAAACGACTTCTGGCTCCCTTCCTTTTACCTCTATAAGATTATAACTTTATGAAATGCATGGAGAAATAATTTTTTTTGAATAAATGCATTTTTTTTTATTTAATTATGCATTATTTTTTTAGAATATCTATGAAAGCGCATTCTTTTAGGTTGAAAATATGCATAAGAAAGAATACCGTTGTATATTTGGTATTTTGTTTGACAAATGGCTCACGTCCTAGGTTAATCAGGTCTGTTATTCTGTGTTTGTAATTAAGTTGAGGAGGTTATTTCACATGAGTCATCCAATTAATGTATTTTCTGAAATCGGGAAATTGAAAACAGTGATGTTACATCGTCCAGGTAAGGAATTAGAAAATTTAATGCCAGATTATCTGGAGAGACTGTTGTTTGATGATATTCCGTTTTTAGAAAAAGCACAAGCAGAACATGATGCATTTGCAGAGTTGTTACGATCAAAAGATATCGAAGTGGTCTATTTAGAGGACTTAGCTGCTGAAGCGTTGATTAATGAAGAGGTCCGCCGACAATTTATTGACCAATTCTTAGAAGAAGCCAATATTCGCAGCGAATCAGCAAAAGAAAAAGTTAGAGAGTTAATGTTAGAAATTGACGACAACGAAGAACTGATTCAAAAAGCGATTGCAGGCATTCAAAAACAAGAATTACCTAAATATGAGCAAGAATTTTTAACAGATATGGTTGAAGCGGATTATCCATTCATTATTGATCCAATGCCTAACTTATACTTCACACGTGATAACTTTGCGACAATGGGGCACGGGATTTCTTTAAATCATATGTATTCAGTAACTCGACAACGGGAAACCATTTTTGGGCAATACATTTTTGATTATCATCCTCGTTTTGCTGGAAAAGAGGTTCCTAGAGTCTATGATCGTTCAGAATCAACCAGAATTGAAGGTGGCGATGAATTAATTCTTTCAAAAGAAGTAGTGGCCATTGGGATTTCTCAAAGAACGGATGCCGCGTCAATTGAAAAAATTGCGAGAAATATTTTTGAACAAAAATTAGGGTTCAAAAATATCTTGGCTTTTGATATCGGTGAACATCGTAAATTCATGCATTTAGATACCGTTTTTACCATGATTGACTATGATAAATTTACGATTCATCCAGAAATCGAAGGCGGCTTGGTTGTTTACTCGATCACTGAAAAAGCAGATGGAGACATCCAAATTACAAAAGAAAAAGATACATTAGATAACATTTTATGCAAATACTTGCATTTAGACAATGTTCAACTAATCCGTTGCGGCGCTGGAAATTTAACAGCAGCAGCCCGTGAACAATGGAACGACGGTTCAAATACATTAGCAATTGCCCCTGGGGAAGTTGTTGTTTACGATCGGAATACGATTACGAATAAAGCGCTAGAAGAAGCAGGCGTGAAATTGAATTACATTCCAGGAAGTGAACTAGTACGTGGCCGTGGTGGCCCTCGTTGTATGAGTATGCCACTTTACCGTGAAGATCTTTAAAAAACACCCAAAAATAGGAGGAATCATCATGAATTCAGTATTTCAAGGACGTAGTTTATTAGCAGAAAAAGATTTTACAAGAGCAGAATTAGAGTATTTGGTAGACTTCAGTATTCACTTAAAAGAATTGAAGAAAAAAGGGATTCCACATCACTATTTAGAAGGAAAAAATATCGCTCTTTTATTTGAAAAAACTTCGACACGGACACGCTCTGCATTCACGACAGCAGCGATTGATTTAGGGGCACATCCTGAGTATTTAGGCGCCAACGATATTCAATTAGGTAAAAAAGAATCTGTTGAAGATACAGCGATTGTTTTAGGTAGTATGTTTGACGGGATTGAGTTCCGTGGGTTTAGTCAAGAAGTAGTGGAAGATTTAGCGAAATATTCTGGTGTTCCTGTTTGGAATGGATTAACGGATCAATGGCACCCAACACAAATGATTGCGGACTTTATGACAGTGAAAGAAAACTTTGGTCGTTTAGAAGGAATCACTTTAGTATATGTCGGCGATGGCCGTAACAACATGGCAAACAGCTTGTTAGTGACAGGTGCTATTTTAGGCGTAAATGTTCGCATTTGTGCACCAAAAGAATTGTTCCCTTCTGATGAAGTCGTTAATTACGCAAAAGAATTTGCGAAAGAATCTGGTGCAGAATTAATGATTACAGACGACGTTGCTAAAGGTGTTAAAGGAGCCAACGTGTTATATACAGACGTTTGGGTGTCCATGGGTGAAGAAGATAAATTTGAAGAACGTGTCAATCTGTTGAAACCTTATCAAATTAATATGGCTATGTTAGAAAAAACCGAAAACATGGATGGCGATTTAATCGTATTACACTGTTTACCAGCCTTTCATGATACGAAAACACAATACGGAGAAATGGTTGCTGAAAAATTCGGCATTACTGAAATGGAAATCACGGATGAAGTCTTCCGCAGTAAATATGGTCGTCAATTTGAAGAAGCAGAAAACAGAATGCATTCTATTAAAGCGATCATGGCAGCTACTTTAGGCAACTTATTCATTCCTCGTGTGTAGGAAGCAACTGAAAAAACATTGAAAAAAGAATAGTTGTTTCGCCCTTTAAGAGATTCTTTTGAAGGGCGGCCTATTCTTTATTATGATAGGAAAGAAGGATTTGTAATGGGGAAAAAAATGGTCGTTGCACTAGGCGGAAATGCCATCCTTTCAAATGATGCTAGCGCACACGCACAACAGCAAGCATTAGTTCAAACATCTGCCTATTTAGTTCATTTAATTAAACAAGGGCATCGGTTGATTGTTTCACATGGCAATGGTCCACAAGTCGGTAATCTATTATTGCAACAACAAGCAGCTGATTCTGAAAAAAATCCAGCGATGCCGCTAGATACGTGTGTTGCTATGACACAAGGAAGTATCGGCTACTGGTTGTCCAATGCGCTTAATCAAGAATTAAACAAAGCAGGAATCAAGAAACAAGTGGCTACTGTTTTAACACAGGTGGTCGTAGATCCAGCAGATGAGGCATTCAAAAATCCAACAAAACCGATCGGTCCATTTTTAACAGAAGCTGAAGCCAAAGAAGCAATGCAAGCAGGTGCTATTTTTAAAGAAGATGCAGGACGTGGCTGGCGCAAAGTCGTTCCAAGTCCTAAGCCAATTGACATCCACGAGGCTGAGACTATTAATACCTTAATAAAAAATGATATAATTACCATTTCATGTGGTGGTGGCGGCATCCCTGTCGTAGGACAAGAATTAAAAGGTGTCGAAGCAGTAATCGATAAAGATTTTGCTTCTGAAAAACTAGCAGAATTAGTAGATGCGGATGCACTAGTTATTTTAACTGGCGTGGATTATGTGTGCATTAATTATGGCAAACCAGATGAAAAACAATTAACCAATGTCACTGTAGCAGAGTTGGAAGAATACAAACAAGCGGGTCATTTTGCACCAGGTAGTATGTTACCGAAAATTGAAGCCGCCATTCAGTTTGTAGAAAGCCAACCCAATAAACAAGCAATTATCACTTCTTTGGAAAACTTAGGAAGTATGAGCGGCGATGAAATCGTAGGAACGGTTGTGACAAAATAAAGTATAGTATTTAGGAGAATTAAGATGATGATAGAGAAAATAATCACTAAAAATAATCAAGATTTTCAATACTTTTCTGAATCAGAACTAACAGAATTGCGCAACGAGAGTTTCGTTCGCTCCTATAAAAAAGGCCAAGTCCTTTTTTATCCAGGTGATCCGAGAAATCATTTGATTTTACTGGTTTCAGGTGTCATTAAAATTGAAAAAAATGATCGCAGTGGTAATTTTTCCTATCTGCATTTTATGAAAAAGCAGGCTCTTTTTCCGAGAATCGGACTGTTTCAAGATGAGGTTCATTACGACTCCGCGATTGCCTATACGGATATTGAGGTTGTGTTTGTGCCAGTTAAACTGTTTGAGCGTTTTCTCCAAAATAATCCCCAGCAATTGATTCATTGGATTCAAGAACAATCGGTCCTTTTAAAAGAAAGTATGATCAAAATCCAAAAAGGAACAACCAATGATGCATGTGAACGGATTGTGACATCACTGGCGATGTTATTAAATGATTTAGGAGAACGAATTGACAACAGAGAACGCGTTGCAATTACTTGTCCAATTACCATTAATGACATTGCACGAATGAGTGGAACTACGCGGGAAACAGCAAGCAGTGTTATGAAAAAATTAGTCCAAATGAACCGTATTAGCTACAGTCATAAATTCTTAACTTTTCTAGATACGCCATTCTTTATTGATCGATTGAGTAATTAATCATAGAGAAGGGAGATACAGGAAAGTAGGTTCCTGTATAAAAGGATATGGCAGAAAAAAAGAAGAAAAACAAAAAACAGCTTTCGTCTTTTAGTATTTTATTTATTATTTTAATTGTTTTAGGTATCGTAACGGTCTTGCTAAATGGCCAGCCATTTACCCCAAGAGAAATTGATGGCAAAATGGTTGACCACGTGGTAGGGGCCAAATTATCGGATATTATCATGGCTCCATTCAATGGGTTTAAAGATGCCATTGAAATTAATATTTTTATTTTAGTACTCGGTGGCTTTTTAAATATTGTGACGCAAACTGGGGCTCTTGAAGCAGGGATTCAATCAGTCGTTAAAAAGTTAAAAGGGAACGAATTGAAAATCATTCCGATTTTAATGATTTTATTTTCTATTGGTGGGTCGACTTATGGAATGGCAGAAGAAACAATTCCTTTTTATGGTTTATTGAGTGCCACCATGGTCGCCGCTGGTTTTGATACGTTTGTCGCAGTGGGGACTGTGCTATTGGGTGCAGGATCAGGTGTTATCGGTTCAACGGTTAACCCTTTCTCCACAGGGGTAGCGATGGATGCGTTACGAGGTATTGGCATTCAGCCGAATACAGGAATTATTTTAATTGTCGGTGCTATTTTGTGGGCGGCCTCTACCAGCTATTCTATTTTCATTGTGATGCGTTATGCGAAAAAAGTGAAGGCTGACAAAGGTTCAACAATTTTATCTTTACAAGAACAAGAGGATATGGAAAAAACGTATGGACAAGCAGCGTCGAAAGAAATGCCATTTACGAATCGTCATAAAAAAATCTTAATGGTATTCGCTTTCTGTTTTGTCGTTATGATTGTTTCCTTAATTCCATGGAACGACTTTGGAGTGACGATTTTCAAAGGCTGGACGTCTGTTTTAACAGGCAACAGTTTCGGTGACTGGTACTTTGGCGACTTAGCGATGTGGTTCTTCCTTTTAGGGATCATTGCTGCCTTGATTGGTCGCTTTACTGAAAAAGAAACCATTGAAGCATTTATCGACGGTGCCAAAGATATGTTATCCGTTGTTTTAATTATCGTAGTTGCTCGCGGGGCATCTGTTTTGATGTCTAAAACGTATTTAGATTCATTTATCCTTGATAAAGCGGCAGGCTTATTACAAGGACTCTCCCCAGTCTTATTTGTCATCGGTGCCTTTGTTTTATACTTAGGTTTATCTTTCCTAATTCCTTCAACTTCTGGTTTAGCGTACGTTTCTATTCCTGTAATGGGTGCGTTAGCTAAAAACATTGGTTTAAGTCCAGAAGTGATGGTTATGATTTTTGCTTCAGGTTGTGGCTTGATTAATTTGATCACGCCAACATCTGGTGTCGTAATGGGTGGTTTGGAAATTTCCAAAGTTCAATATGCCACTTGGACAAAATTTATGGCCAAACCAATGATTGTCTTAGGCTTAATTAACCTAATTATCTTAATTGGCGCGATGTTACTCTTTAGCTAATCAAAAATTTTTTATGTTAGGGCTTCGGCTTTCGGAAAAAAGAAGAAGCAATGAAACAACAGCGACTACCTAAAAGTAGTCGCTGTTGTTTCATTTTGATAGTTGTTGAATTAACAATCTTGCGACAGCGCGGACAGAAAAAGGATTTTGCCCAGTGATTATACGGCCATCTTGATACGCAAATTCTTTATAGGGACGCTTTTTCGCAAAAGTAGCACCATGTTCTTTGGCAATTGTTTCGTTTAAGAAAGGAACAACTGCTTTTTTCATGGCTAAAATTTCTTCTGCAGTAGTGAAGCCAGTAATGGTTTTATCTGCAATCAAATAATTTCCTGACGCATCTTTGACATTTAAAAGACCAGCAATTCCGTGACAAACAGAAGTTAGGTACTTGCCCTGTTCGTAAAGGCTACGAGTGATTGCTTGCAACTGAGGATTATCAGGAAAGTCCCACATAACGCCATGGCCTCCTGTAAAGTAAATCGCTGCGTATTCATCTGGATCAATTTCTTCAAGAGAGAGGGAATGCGCTAGCGCTCGTTCTTGAAAATCGGCACTTTCATAAACCGCCATAATGGATGAATCTACATATTTCATACTCCGGGGATCCAAAGGGACATAGCCTCCTTGGGGACTAACATAGTCAACTGAAAATCCTGCTTTGGTTACTTCTTCCACGAACTCCGTGGCTTCACCTAGCCAGAGGCCCGTTGGTTCTTCGGTGCCGTGATAACGGGAGACGTTTGTGAGGACCACGAGAATTTTTTTCATGCTTGCTTCCTCCCTGGCATAATCGACGTAATGTGGGTCAATAGTTGTTGGAGTTGCTCAATTTTGGTGGTATCGTGAGAAAGTGAGTAATAATTTTTAGTTCCTTCACTGCGACAATCAATTAATTTGGCTTGTTTCAAAATTTTTAAGTGGTGAGAAACAGCGGGGCGTGAGAGTTGTGTCGCCTCTGTTAACTCAGTGACACGACGGCCAACACAGGCCTGGTCTTCTAGCAGTGCAATAATAATTGCTTGGCGTTTTTCATCACCCAATGCGATTAAAAAATCACTAAGCGCAGTAAATTCTGTTTGAATTTCTTCTAATTCTTTCATATTTTTTCGCCTCTTTGGTTCGTATTTTTAAACGATTAAACCATTTTTCGTGTTTTTTGTCAATGAAATACGCTGAGGGCTGAAACTTGACGTGAATCCCATTCTTCGTTAAGATACTAATTGATTAAAGGTTTAAACTTTTAAACCGATAGAAAGGATAGAAAGAGAGGAAAGATTCAATGATGAAAGCCGCTTTAATTCATAAATACGGACAAAAAGAATTAGCAATCGAGGAGGTGCCCTTACCCACCATTCATGACAATGATGTTTTGGTCAAAATTATCGCTGCCAGTATCAACCCGATTGATTTAAAAACAAAAGATGGCAAAGTAAAGATGCTTTTAAATTATCAAATGCCACTGATTTTAGGCAGTGATTTTGCTGGGATTGTTGTTTCTGTTGGAAAAAATGTTCAAAATTTTAGGCTGGGCGATGCAGTTTACGGGCGAGTACCCAAAAATCGCGTGGGAACTTTTGCTGAATATATTGCAGTGGATCAAGCGGCTGTAGCTATGAAGCCGAAAAATTTAACGTTTGAAGAAGCTGCGGCCATTCCGTTAGTCGGTTTGACAAGTTATCAAGCGCTACATGATATTATGAATGTACAGCCAGGCCAGAAAGTCCTGATTCAAGCAGGTTCAGGAGGGATTGGGACCATTGCGATTCAATTAGCAAAACTAGCGGGCGCTTACGTTGCCACCACAACGAGTAGTAAAAATAAAGAATGGGTTCAAGTGTTGGGAGCAGATGAAGTGATTGACTATCGGACACAAAATTTTGAAGAAGTTTTATCCGACTACGATTATGTGTTTGATACAATGGGGGGGACAATCTTAGAAAAAGCTTTTTCAGTGGTTAAACCTCAGGGAAAAGTCGTTACATTGTCAGGCATTCCCAACGAACGTTTTGCTAAAGAGTATGGCTTGCCGCTTTGGAAACAATGGGCCTTTAAAATAGCTACTCGCAAGATTCATCGATTGGAGCAAGCCACAGATGTTAGTTATCATTTTTTGTTTATGCGTCCAGATGGCGAGCAATTAGCTTTACTCACTGAGTTCATTGAACAGGGAAAATTACAGCCGATAATTGACCGAGTCGTTCCTTTTAGCCAAATTCAAGAAGCGGTGGATTATTCACTGACAGGACGAGCACAAGGGAAAATTGTTGTGAAAATCGCCGATGTTGATCACGACTAAGTAAAGGAGACTTGCAAGAAAAATAGGCCTGTTTTTCTTGCAAGTCTCAAAATTTACATTTAAACGCCGCCTAACGAAAGTGATTTTAGGCGGGAAAAGATTTTTATAGAAAATCCTCATTTTTCCAGTTTCTATTTTGCAAATTCGTTATTTTTTGTTATTCTATTGATGGTTGTGTATGCGCTTTCTTTTTAGGTGGATACACAAAAATGAACGGAGTGCAGAAAGGAATGGTGTTCAAAGTGGGGAACAATTTATCGACAAGAAAAGGAGAAAACAGAGAAACAATTGTCAGTTGGCTGGGTCTTTCGTTATTGGTTGGCTTGGCATTTATCTTATTTAGTCTGTTTCATCAACCAATGGTCAGCCAAGCCAATGAGCCGACCCAAGAGAAACATTTTATGGTTTATTATCGGGCTTGGCGTGACAAAACGATGCAAGGAGTTAATACAACATTGCCAGATGAAAATTGGCTAACGATGCACGATATTCCTTATGGTATTGACATTGTGAATGTCTTTAGTTATGTGCCAAAAGGACAAGAAGCACTTGCACAGCCATTTTATGATACGTTAAAAAATGAGTATGCGCCAGCACTGCATGCACGAGGTGTTCGTTTAGTTCGTGGGATTGATTACAGCGAGCTATTAAAAGTTCCTTATGCAGGAACAACGCCTACAGAAGCAGAATTTGATGCTTATGCGAAAGAGTTGTTAACCAAATTTGTCGATGATTTAGGAATTGATGGGTTAGATATTGACATGGAAACTCGTCCAAGTGAAAAAGATATTGTTCTATCTAATGGTGTCATTCGTGCATTATCAAAATACATTGGACCGAAGTCGGGAACGGATCGTCCATTTTTGTATGATACCAATGCAGAATATTTACCACCTTTACAAGATGTCAGTGACTGTTTCGATTTTCTCGCGTATCAACAGTATGGCAGCGATGACCAACGCACGCAACGAGCATTAAATAATTTAAGTCCGGTTCTCAATGGGGAACGATTTGTTCCAGGATTAACTTTCCCAGAAGAGCAAGATCGCAACCGCTGGTATGACACAAAAGAGCCGTATATGGAAAGTAACATGTATAAAGTAGCTCGTTATTCTTATGAAAATAATTTAGGGGGCATGTTCCTCTATGCCTTAGATCGCGATGGTCGCACCTATAATGAAGACGATTTAAATCAGATAAAACCTTCTAATTTACTTTGGACAAAAACGGCCATTGCAGAGAGTAAAGGCGTTTCTCTTGCAGAGATGAAAGCGGCTGCGCAACACTATTTAAAACGAATTAGCTACGCCAACACAGACCTTGAAGCACAAAATAAAGCCGCAGAAGCAGTGACACAAGCAACAACGCTTTATGATGTGAATAAAGCTATTTTAGGTGGCGATTATGGCCAAGGGATTTCAAACACCTATGATGCTGAATTAGAAAAAGGCCTGTTAGCCATTGACTTAACCACTTTATATCGTGCGTTAGATCAAGCAGTTACAGCCATTGAAAAGGCAGAAAGCTATACACCAGAAACGATTCAAGCACTACAAACAACAAAAGAGACAGTCGCAACAGAACTTGCGGGAAAAACGTATACAGCCGCGCAAGTGACTACTTGGCAAACGGAGGTCCAAACAGCTTTGGATAATTTAAAAGAGAAACAAACACAACCTTTAAAAAGTGTCTTTTCCATTGATGCGGGAAGAAAATATTTTTCCGTGGAGCAACTGGAAGAATTAGTGGCCAAAGCCAGTCAAAATGGGTACACAGATGTCCAATTAATTTTAGGAAATGATGGCTTACGGTTTATCTTGGATGATATGTCGGTCAATGTGAATGGTAAAAAATACAACCACAACCGGGTTTCAAAAGCAATCCAACGAGGCAACAACGCGTATTACAATGATCCTAATGGCAACGCGTTAACACAAAAAGAAATGGATCGGTTGTTGGCTTTTGCGAAAGCGCGCAACATCAACATCATTCCCGTGATTAACAGTCCAGGACATATGGATGCCTTGTTAGTGGCTATGGAAAAACTAGCGATTAAAAATCCCGCTTTTGATGGCTCAAAACGAACAGTAGATTTAGGGAACCAAAAGGCAGTGAATTTCACAAAGGCGATTATCAGTAAGTACGTGGCTTATTTTTCCGCGCATAGTGAAATTTTCAATTTTGGTGGCGATGAGTATGCAAATGATGTCGACACAGGCGGTTGGGCGAAACTGCAATCTTCTGGGCGCTACAAGGATTTTGTCGCTTATGCGAATGATTTAGCTAAAATAATTAAAGATGCGGGCATGCAGCCAATGAGCTTCAATGATGGCATTTATTACAACAGCGACGATTCTTTCGGTACATTTGACCCAGAGATTATTATTTCTTATTGGACAGCCGGTTGGAGTGGGTATGACGTAGCCAAACCTGAGTACTTTGTTCAAAAAGGACACAAAATTTTTAATACCAATGATGCGTGGTATTGGGTAGCTGGCAATGTTGATTCTGGCATTTATCAATATGATGATGCTTTAGCAAATATGTCGAAAAAAGCATTTACAGATGTGCCAGCAGGTAGCCCGAATCTTCCAATTATTGGAAGTATTCAATGTGTTTGGTATGATGACCCTCGTCGTGACTATGATTTTGAACGAATTTATACGCTAATGGATACGTTCTCGGAAAATTATCGTGAGTATATGGTGGTTAAATAAAACTAGTTAAAGCTAATGAGTTATCTATAAAGACTGGCACGAATCAAGCTTGATTCGTGCCAGTCTTCTTTAACGGAAGAAGATTTGTTTGAGGGCCAACAATCAATTTAGGAATGCCTTATTGAAATGTTCCTGTTCTTATTGTAGACTGAAAGAAGTGGTGGTGGAAAGCTATCACCATTAATAGAAAAGCAGGAAAATAAAAAGGATCTTGTTGGAAGTTTAATGCTTGGAAATGTAAGCGGAATCATTTTTGTTGGAATGCTAAAAAAGGGAGTAGAGTTATGAGTAATGAAAATATCGTCTTAGCAAGAAATACAGAGCGTGCACCAAAGCATCCTCTCGCAGCCCAAACAGTCGCATTTTCCCACTATAATCATTTGTCGGCACAGTTACCTATTGAGCCAACCTCTGGACAATTGGTAGAAGGTGGCATTCGGGCCCAAGCGACACAATGTTTGAAAAATATCCAAGCGGTTGTTGAAAGTATCAACCATGTGATGAGTGACATTGTCAGAATGACCATTTTTGTCAAAGATATGCGGGATGTTGCCGCAGTTGAGGAGGTCTATGCGGCCTTTTTTACCCATTATTATCCAGCTAAAACAGTGGTCGCCGTCGCAGATTTGCCGTTAGGCGCTTCTGTTCAAATGGAGGCACTTGTTTCAAATGGGGAAGGAACTATCCCTAATGCACCTCAAGCTGGGGATTTAATTAAATTAACAAATCAGACTGTTCAGGCACCAATTGATGCTCTAGCCAGTCAAACGGTCGCGTTTTCTCACTATAACAATCTGTCTGCACAATTGCCTATAGATCCTCAAACGGGCAGAGTTGTGGCTGGCTGTGTTAAAACGCAAACAAAACAATGTTTGAAAAACATAAAAGCCATTTTAACCAGTATTGATGTGCCTTTTGATGATATTGTGAAGATCAACATTTATTTAAAAGATTTATCTAAGCTGGAAGCTGTCAATCAAGTATATGCCGCTTTTTTCCCAGATTCAGGAATTGCGCGCACGGTCAATTATATGCCAGCACGAACAGTGATTGCTGTTGCTGATTTACCAATGGGCGCGGCGGTTCAAGTAGAAGCGGTGGTTTCTCATGGGGATGGTACGCCACCACAAGCGATTGAAGATCGACATGGATTAATTATTGAAGCAAATAATACAGATCACGCACCGAAGTGTCCATTTTCGACACAAACTGTTGCTTTTTCTCATTACAACCACCTATCAGCTCAGCTACCATTGGACCCTAAAACAAATGCGTTAGTCGCTGGCGGAATCAAGGAACAAACGACGCAATGTTTAGAAAACATCAAAGCGATTATTGAAAGTGTGGATCACAGCTTAGCTGATCTGGTGAAAGTGAATATTTTTGTGAAAGAGATTGAAGAGCTGGCGGCAGTAGATGACGTCTACCAAACGTACTTCCCTGAAGGCACGCCTGCCAGAAGAGTGATTGGTGTGACGGATTTACCAAAAGGTGCCCAGATTCAAATCGAAGCGATTGCTGGGAACGCAGAAGGTACGCCACCAATTGGCTAAACAGTAAAATAAACAAACGTCAGCTGGCTTCTGAAGCCAGCTGACGTTTTTAGTATTTAGATAAATCAGTAAAGTAAGCTAGTTGCCATTTTTGTGTTTTTTTGGCGGTTTGATTAAGATTTTGGCACCAAGAAGGATAAAAACGGGCCGCCATTTTGCCTTTTTGTTGATGCGTTTTGAGAATTTTTTGTTGGATTAAACATTCTTTTGGCAGAAGAAAGAGACCTTGCTTTTCTTGATCAGCAATGACAATTGCTAACATTTCAGGGGCTTCCGTTGCATCAAAGGCTTCGTTCTGATTTTGTTGATTTTTTTCCCAGAAGGCTGCAAAATAGCCTTCTTTTTTCGGCGTTTTTTTGGCTAAGCGACTGCGGATAAGTTGTTGCGATTCATTAACTTGACATAAAAAGCCTTCATATTCGGCATTTTGTTTTTCTTCGGAAAGCAGGGTGATCGCGCCCACTGCTTTTTCAAGTATTGGCAATGAATTCATAGGGAATGTCCTTTCTTTTCGTTTAATGTCGGTAAGAGTTCTTGGATAATGGTTAATCCTTTCGCCAATACCTCAAGCTGATTGGAGGCCAAGGAAATTCGTAAAAAAGCATCTGGCTGATTTTGCACAGTAAAGCGGCTCGAGTGAAAAAGACGTACCCCATTTTGGAGAAATTCTTGTTCAATTTGCGGCGCCGTTTTTTCGGTAGAAAGGGGAATAGTTCGGTAGTACGGCAAAGGATTGCTAGGTCTAGCTAACCCAAAAATGGTATCAAATAAGTCATTGGCTTGTTTTGTTAAAGCCAATTTTTCTATCACTAATTCTTCTGCAACTGGTGAGCGTAAGACTTGGGTGACAATTTCAGCATCAAAGCCAGAAGTTTTAACGTTAATATTAAAAATCGCACGCTCTATTTCTTGGCGAAGAAGCGGAGGGAAAACAAGGTATGCAATGCGTAAGCCTGTACAGACAAATTTTGTCATCCCCGCTAAGTAAATCGTTTGTTGAGGTAAGAGTTCTTGAAACGTTGGTAAAACTGCTTGCTGTGCATAAGTTGTTAAAAAAGAATGAATGTCATCTTCAATTACCCATAAGTGTTCTTGCTGAATGATTTCAGCTAAAGTCATTCGGCGGGCGCTAGACATTTGGAAACCAATCGGGTTATTACATGCGGGCATTAAGAAAATACCATGTATTTTTTTCTTTTTGCATTCTTGCAGTAAATGCTCTGGGTCCATCCCCTCGGAATCATAGCCAATCGGGACGATTTCTAAATGATAAAGCTGGGCGAGTTCAATAAAATTTGAATACGTGTATCGATCTACGGCAATCCGCTGACCTGGAGAAAAAGCGGCGGCTAACGTCACGGCCAGCCCATTCTGGACACCAGATACAATGGCAACTTCTTCGGCATTGGTCCGAACGCCTTGTGTCTGAAGCCATTCGGCAGCGGTTGCTCGTTGAAAGTGCGTACCTAAAGGATCGCGATAATTTAGCAAACTGTTAAGGGCCGCATTTTTACTAACGGATTCAATAAAAGGTAAAATCCGCTGATTACACATATCAAAGGAACTAACCAGCCCTAAATCAATTAGATGGTCCGCTACTTGGTTGGTAGAGATTGTAATTGAGTGAAACGCGTTGGGAGAAACGAAAGTGCCGCTACCGATGTTGGTATAAAGTAAGCCTTTTTCCATAGCGTGTTTATAGGCTTGACCAATCGTCGTGAAATTCAGATCCAAGTAATCAGCTAATTCTCTTTGCGAAGGCAATTTCACATTTTTTTGAAGTGCACCAGATAAGATATCCGCTTCTAATTGTTGAACCAATGATTGGTAATAAGGTCTTGTTAAACGTTCTTTAACAGGGCGCCATGACAACGCATAGTTCTCATAGGAATTAATCGGCATGAGGGGAACTTCCTTTCTATAAAATTGTATTCCATACAATTATAGCATTGAGTGTATTGTTTGTCTGGTTTATGATAGCGCAAAGGGAGGAATTCAGATGGACATTATTTCTTATGAGAGGGTTATTCAACAATTGTCGTTTTCCGAAGCAATTCAAGTGATGAAACGTTGCTTTGCAGAGTTGCAAAAAGGAAAAATTTCGCAAAGTGAGCGCCATGTAGAGGTTTTACCAGATGGGGAAAATCAGAATCTTTTTGCATTAATGCCTGCTTACTTAGGAAAAAATCGCTTTTTTGGGGCAAAAATCATTACAGCTTTTCCAGAAAATCCACAAAAAAATTTGGCCTCGCATCTTGGTCAAATTTTATTGTTTGATAGTTCTACTGGAAGACCAGTCGCGATGATGGACGCCAATGCGATTACGTGGCTTCGCACGGCAGCTGTTTCTGCTTTGGCAACCGATTATTTAGCAGCTCCAAAGGCAAAAAGTATCGCTTTGATTGGTGCAGGTCAACAAGCTTCATCTCATCTCGCAGCGCTACAAAGCGTTCGGGCGATTGAAAAGGTTTTTATATATGACCGCACAGCAGAACGCGCACGAAAATTAATCGCTAAGCAACAGCACAATTACCCCGAATGTACCTTTATTGGTTGTTCTTCTGTCCAAGAAGCCGTCCAGGAAGCGGAAATTATCTGTACACTAACTTCCAGTCAGGACGCATTTTTAGAAGAAAAAGACGTTTTGCCGAATGCCCATATCAATGCGATTGGCACATTCACGCCGACTTCCAGAGAATTAACAAGCGACCTTGTTAAAAACAGTCAAGTGTTTGTAGATGAGTACGCGGCTGCATTAAAAGAAAGCGGGGATCTTCTAATTCCGATTTCAGAAGGTGCCTTTTCAGCTGAAAAAATTGTAGGTTCTCTCGGCGAATTAGTGACTGGCAAAGTTAAACTAAAGGCGGAGCAGAAAGGCCGCACGATTTTTGATGCGGTTGGCTTAGCAGTTGAGGATTTGTGTTGCGCGGAATACATTTATCAAAAAATACAAGGAGAGAATTAAAATGAGTTATCCCTATTATATTGTCGATGCTTTCGCGGAGGAAGTTTTTAAAGGCAATCCCGCCGCTGTTTATGTTTTGGAAAAATGGTTGCCAGAAGCGGTGATGCAAAACATTGCGATTGAAAATAATTTGTCAGAGACTGCTTTTACAGTCAAAGAGGGACAAAGTTACGCCCTGCGCTGGTTTACGCCGGAACGAGAAATCGATCTCTGCGGGCATGCTACATTAGCGACGGCTTTTGTGTTATTTAACTATTATTCCGTTGCGGAAGAAACGCTTCATTTTACTAGTCAAAGTGGACCGCTCGCAGTGACCAAAAAAGAGGAATACTATTATCTAGATTTTCCTTATATCCTACCGGAAAGGATTCCAATTTTGCCAGAGTATGAAGACGCTTTAGGCACGAAAATTTATGAAGCTTATTTGGGCCGCGATTTATTTTTTGTCTTAAAAGACGAAGAGACAGTGGCAAAAATCACACCAGATTTTTCTGCATTAAAAGCATTGGATTTAGGAGTAGGAGTCATTGTAACGGCATCAGGAGACTCGGTGGATTTTGTTTCACGAACTTTTTTCCCGAAACTAAGAATTAACGAAGATCCAGTTTGTGGTTCTGCGCACGCCAATTTAATTCCTTATTGGGGAAAACGGCTCAATCAAACGACCCTTTCCGCCTATCAAGTGTCCCCAAGAGGCGGCCTTTTAACTTGTGAAGTGAAAGAAAATCGAGTCATTATTGGTGGTACTGCTAAACTATTTGCAAAAGGGGAAGCTTACTTGCCTGTATAAAAGTACACCGACCGCTAGCAATTCGTCGTTAGCGATCGGTGTACTTTTTAAATAGAATAGTTGCGAGAAACAAAGGGGACTTCTTCACCATTTTCGAGCTTATTTAGATACAAAGCTAACATGAAAAAGTAACCTGAGAGTAAGTTGACTACATCATACAGCTGCGGATCAATTTTTTTACCCCCATAGTCCATGCGATAAAGTAAACGAACAATATCTTTGGCTTTGGCTCTTAAGATGTGTGCATAAGAGGAACAGATTGTGCCCATCGGTAAAACAAAAGGACGATTTTCTTCGTATGTCAGTTCATTCATAGCATTGACACGTTCCAAAAGCCAGGCTATTTCGTCCTCTGTGACTGTTAATTTTGTTCGGGTCGTTGGATTGACATGGTAGATTAACTCGCAAATTTTGGCTAGTTCTTCTGTTAGTGCAGGCTGTTCAGGGACGTCTAATTGTTGCACATATCCTCGTAGAAGACCTGTCATCGAGGCCAATTCATCAGTCATTAATTCAAAATCACATCGTAAATCTTCTGGTTTAGAAGATAGATACGGGTACGCTTCATACGGACTGCGGTACATTTTTTCCATTCAATTTCCCTACTTTCTAAAAATAAAAAGCCCTCAAAAAGAATGCACGAAAGCCAATCTTTTTGAGCGCCGTTGCTCGACTGTTCACAGTACACCATTGTACTTGCTAAGGTAATCATAGCCAAGAGTAAAGGGAGAGTCAAGGGGGAATCAAGGTTGGAGAAAGAAAGTGAAGCTAAGAATTACCAAAAGTAAACCAATCAATAAACTGACAAGACCAGAGATTTGACCTAATCGTTGTTGGGTAGAAGAAGGCTGGTCGGTAACTGTGAGCAAACTTGAGAAAAAGTTCATTTTTTTCACGAGTATTAAATACGCAACAATAAGCAAAAGAATACCCGAAAAAAGGTACGAAAGGGGCTCAGAAATAACTTTTTGGGCACGAAGTAAAAAAATTCCTATGAAGAGGACAACAAAACCATACTTAAGAAAAGTTGCTTTTGACATGTTGAAATCGCTTCCTTTTAATTGATGAATTTTATTAATAGTCACTATTCTTATGATTAAATTATAGGACTTTGAGGGCGGTGGAGCAAAGGAAAAATGGAGAATGGTGGGAGGAAAGTGTGACCAAACGGTGATCAATAAAAAAAACCGCTAGAAACACCTATAAAATAGGTTTTCTAGCGGGTTGATTGTTATTCCCACTCCACAGTTGCAGGTGGTTTTGAAGTAATATCGTACACGATACGGTTTACATGTGCAACTTCGTTCACGATGCGCACAGAGATTTTTTGTAAAACATCCCAAGGGATACGGGCAAAGTCAGCGGTCATGCCGTCGATAGAAGTCACAGCACGGATACCGACTGTGTAATCGTAGGTACGGCCATCGCCCATAACGCCTACTGAGCGGATGCCAGGTAAGACAGTAAAGTACTGCCAAATGTCACGATCTAAGCCAGCTGCTGCGATTTCTTCACGTAGGATAGCATCTGAATCACGAACGATTTGTAATTTATCTTCTGTAATTTCACCAAGCACACGAATACCTAATCCTGGTCCTGGGAATGGTTGGCGCCAAACGATTGCATCAGGCATGCCAAGTTCAGTTCCTAAGGCACGAACTTCGTCTTTGAATAATGTATTTAAAGGTTCAATTAATTCAAATTGCATGTCTTCAGGAAGACCACCAACATTGTGATGTGATTTAATTGTTTGCGCAGTTTCTGTACCAGATTCGATGACGTCTGTGTAAAGAGTTCCTTGTGCTAGGAATGAAACGCCTTCTTCCCCAGCAAGTTTAGTTGCTTCGTCATCAAAAACATACACAAATTCGTTACCAATGATTTTACGTTTTTGTTCAGGGTCAGAAACGCCTGCTAATTTGCTTAAGAAGCGTTCTTTTGCATCTACTTTAATAATGTTTAAGCCAAATTTACCGCCTAAACTTTCCATTACTTGTTCTGCTTCACCTTTACGTAATAATCCATGGTCAACGAAGATACAAGTTAATTGGTCGCCAATGGCTTTTTGTAAAAGCACGCCGACAACACTTGAGTCAACGCCACCTGATAAACCAAGTAAGACTTTTTTATCGCCTACTTGTTCACGGATTTTAGCGACTTCCATATCGATGAAGTTTTCCATGCTCCAGTCACCAGTACAGCCACACACATCAAAAGCAAAGTGACGTAATAAGTCGTTACCATATTCTGAATGACGAACTTCTGGGTGAAATTGTACGCCGTAGAATTTGCGGTTGGCATCTTCGATAGAAGCGATTGGACAATCATTGCTTGTCCCAACTTTTTCGAATCCAGGAGCGATTTCTGTTACTAAATCACCGTGGCTCATCCAAACGGTTTGTTTCGCAGGTGTTCCTTGGAATAATGTCGCATCACCAAGGATTTCTAATTCTGCTTTTCCGTATTCACGGTTTGCGGCAGGTTCTACTTTTCCGCCTAAGTTATGAGTCATTAATTGCATACCGTAGCAGATGCCAAGAATGGGAATTCCTAACTCATAAATTTCTGGATCAATGCTAAAAGCATCTTTGTCATACACGCTGTTTGGTCCACCTGAGAAGATGATTCCTTTAGGCGCGATTTTGCGAATTTCTTCTGCCGTAGTTCGGTGGCTTAATAACTCAGAGAATACGCCAAATTCACGAATACGACGAGTAATCAATTGGTTAAACTGACTACCAAAGTCTAAAACAATAATTTTTTCGACAGATGTCAAATCGGCAACGTTAGTCACGTCTATTACCCCTTATCCATTTAAATTTATCTAAAGAAAAGGCGGTTAAAAAGTGGTCAGCACCAAGAATTAAGAAAGGATTTTCAAAAATTGTTTTACGATTTTTAGAAAATTTTGGCTTAATTCCGCAGGGGCTACTTTTAAACAGCCGAGAATCAGGCGATTAAAAAGTGGTTCACTTTTGTTCCGTACTCTTCTTTGTCTAGCTATACTTATTAAAACATTTTACTCCTTGAAAGTCATGCATTCTGCTGAAAATTTTCAAGGATATTTCTACAAAAGATACAGGATATTTCTTAGCTCGTCAACCCTTAATATTTACGTAGATAGATTTGGTCAATCAAATGATTTTCCGTTTTATGCAAAATAATGTCCGCACGTCCGCGCGTTGGCAAGATATATTCCTCCAAGTTCGGTAAGTTCACGGTTTTCCAAACATTCCGTGCCATGGCGAAAGCATCTTCTCGTTTGCCAATTGCATATTGGTAATAATAATTATTAGGATCTAAGAAAGCCGTATCTAATAAGGCCCCAAAACGTTCTAGGTACCATTTTTCAATTAAGGCTGGATCGGCATCCACAAAAATAGAAAAATCAAAAAAATCACTCACATAAATTTGTTGATTGGCGGGTAACTGTAAGGTGTTAATGCCTTCAACAATCAGAATATCTGGTTGTTGAATCAACTCATATTCGCCTTCGATAACATCGTAGACACTGTGAGAATAGACGGGTGCTTTAATTTCGTCTTTGCCGCTTTTGACTTCGTTTAAGAAATTAATTAGCTTCTCCATGTCATAACTTTCAGGAAACCCTTTTCGGTCCATAATTCCTTGTTCTTCTAACACTTTATTGGGATACAAAAATCCATCCGTTGTAATGAGTTGAACGTTTCTTCGTTTAAACGTTCGGGCCAGAATTCTTTGCAAAAGACGAGCGGTGGTGCTTTTACCAACGGCGACACTGCCGGCAATTCCAATGATGAATGGTGGTACAGAGACATATTCATGTAGGAATAATCCTTTGCTAAGTGTTAGCGATTCAAATTCTTTCATGTACAAATGAATAAGATGCGTTAAGGGTACATAAATTTCTTGTACATCTTTTAGTGAAATTTGGTCGTTCACACTTTTAATGTTATCCAATTCTGCTTCGGTTAACGGTGCTTTGCCGTCATGATAAAACCCATGCCATTCTTCTCTGGAAATTGGGTAGTAATTCATTTTATCGTCCATTGTTCCTCCACCAAACCCTGTTCAATCTTTGTACATTTTACCATAATTTCACAAGGGAAACACAGGATTTTACAAAAGAATTCCCTTCTTCGCCAATTTATGATGAAAATGGTATCATGAAAAGAGAAAACTGTTAGAAAAGAGGGGAAAAGCCATGAGAAAAATTGTATTATTTGGTGATAGCATTACTGCTGGTTATTTAGACGAAGCTGTCTCACCTGTTCTTGTTGACTTAGTAAAACGGGATATTGCTGCGATGGGTCTAGAAGAAGTGGCTGTCATTAATGCTGGAATGCCTGGCGATACAACAGAGGATGGTTTAAAACGATTAAATAAAGAAGTACTGATTGAGAAACCTGATGAGGTGGTGATTTTCTTTGGCGCCAATGATGCGTCACTGGATCGAAAGGTAACAGTAACCACGTTTAGAGAAAATCTTGAAACAATGATTCACGAAATTGGTTCAGAAAAGGTGATTTTAATTACGCCACCATATGCGGATAGTGGCAGACGTCCAGAACGTCCACAAACGCGTATCAAGGAATTGGTCAAGGTTGCACAAGAAGTCGGAGCGGCACATAACTTGCCAGTTATTGATTTGTATAAAGCGATGACTGTTTATCCTGGAACGGATGAATTTTTACAAGCGGATGGTTTGCATTTTTCACAAGTGGGCTATGAATTATTAGGTGCCTTGATTGTTCGAGAAATAAAAGGTAGACTAAAACCAAAACAAGCATAGATAGGAAGAACAAAATGGCGAATCATTATTATACAGAAAATCCAGAATTAGCACATGATTTAGAAAGCTGGTCTTTTCCATTACGTGGTCGGACCTTTCAGTTTACGACCGATAGCGGGGTCTTCTCAAGAGGAACAGTGGATTATGGTTCTCGTGTGTTGATTGATGCCTTTGAATGGGAAAATTTACCAGCAGGCCGTTTGTTAGATGTTGGTTGTGGCTATGGACCAATTGGGTTGTCCTTAGCAGCGGCGACTGGTCGACTGGTGGAAATGGTGGATGTCAACCAACGGGCGGTTGGGCTAGCTCAAATGAACGCCCAACGCAACCAAATTACTACTGTGGATATCCATTCTTCCAATGTGTATGAAACCTTAAACGAAACGACCTACGCGGCGATTGTTAGCAATCCGCCCATTCGTGCAGGCAAAAAAGTTGTCCATGGCATTTTAACAGGGGCTTTTCCGTTGTTGAAAGTTGGTGGCACACTAACGGTGGTTATTCAAAAGAAACAAGGTGCACCTAGTGCAGAAAAGAAAATGGCTGAAGTATTTGGCAATGTTGAAATTGTGACAAAAGACAAAGGCTATTATATTTTACGAAGTGTTAAAGAAGCAGAGTAAAAAAGAACCGCCACTTTAGTGGCGGTTCTTTTTTAGAATAGATACGCTTGATCAATTTTTTGGTTCAACAGTTTTTTTTCGTCTGGCGATAAAAAAGCACCTGCAAGCGCATTTTTAGTGAGTTGCTTCATTTCGTCATAACTTAATTGATACCAAGTGGCCAATTTCATGAATTCTTTCGTTAACGTAGTATCTGAAACAGTTCGATTATCGGTATTGATGCAGACGGCTAAGCCAGCCTCTATAAATTGTTGAAAAGGGTATTCAGCCAATGTTTTGACGGTTCCTGTTTGGAAGTTGCTAGTTGGACACATTTCTAAAAGAACCTTTTTTTCTTTTAAGAGCGCCAAATATTCGGGTGTATCTTTCAAAGCAATACCGTGACCAATCCGAGTAGCACCTAAAGTGACAGCATCAGCGACATTTTTGCCACAGCCGCATTCCCCAGCGTGGAGTGTTAATGGAATTGACAATTGGTTGGCTAAAGCTAATACGTCTTCAAATGTGTATGGAGGGAAATCGACTTCATTGCCAGCTAAATCAAAGCCGACAACGCCTGTCTCTCTGAAATCATGCGCTAAGTGAACGATTTTTTCTATGGCTTGTTGTTGATCATGCCGCATGCCGCATAACAGTGCATTGCTTTTTACACCAAAATCTTCTTCGCCTTGTTTTAAGCCAGTTAAAACAGCAGTCACGATTTCAGGTAACCGCAAGCCTTTTTCTGTATGTTGGGAAGGCGCAAAACGCACCTCTATGTAAGCTACGCCATCTTCGGCAGCTTGGCTAATCACGTCATACGCAGCTGCTTGCAAAGCTTCAGCTGTTTGTAGACAGGTTAGCACGAAGTCAAACCGAGTTAAATAATCATTCAAATCGGTGCATTTTTCAGGGGCAACCACTAACTCTTTCAAGGCTTGTTCGTCTTGGGGTAATGGAATGTTTTGTTTTTCAGCAATGGTGCGTAAAGTGGTTGGTCGAATCGACCCATCTAAGTGACAGTGCAGCTCGATTTTTGGTAATTGACGGACACGGGATTCTTCCATGAAAAAAATAGCCTCCATTTTCTTTTGTTTTTTAATCTTTTTAGTCTATTTCTTTTGTCTTTTTTTTGTTAAAATGTAAAAGATTCGATAAGTATTTTGAAGACTGTAACACGTCTACAAATGTCTGTCAATGCAAAAGGAGACGTTGGGAGGGGCGCGATGAAACTAACGATTAAAGAAATTGCTGATATGGCTGGTGTTTCTGTCACAACCGTCTCACAAATTCTGAATAATAAAGGGAGTCGTTTCAGTGAAAAAACCCGCAACAAGGTGTTGGCGGTAGTCGCTGAAAATCATTACAAACCAGATTACTTTGCTTCGAATGTAATCAACCGTCATTCCAAAACCATTGGTATGATTGTGCCAGATGTGACGGATTTCTTTTTCTCAAAAGTGATTGAAGGTGTGGAAACATATTTAAATTCGTTAGGCTACATGATTTTGTTATGCAATTCAAAGCATGATTCCGAGCAAGCGATGCAATATGTTAGCGAGTTGATTCATCGGTCGGTGGATGGCATTATTTTTGCCACGCCGAATGTTTTGCCAGAAAATCATATTTTAAAAGACCGACGAGAACATCCGATTCCTGTCATTCTTGTCGATCGTGGGATTAATCCACGAGATAGTGGACGATTAATCGTTAAAGAGTACGAAGGTGCTTATCAAGCGGTCCATCATTTGATTCAACAAGGGCATCAGCATATTGGCATGTTGCGTGAAAGTGCCGGCTATTATCGTTTGACGGAACGAGTGACGGCGTATCAGCATGCGTTACAGGACAATAATTTACCTTTTCGTCCGCATTATGTTTGTGCTGGGGAATTGAACTTGCATGGCGGCTATGCTGCGGCGAAAGAAGTTTTGAAAAATGAAGAAATCACAGCAATTTTTTGTGGCAATGATGAAATGGCGATGGGAGCTTATCAAGCCATTGAAGAAGCGGGCAAGAAAATTCCTGACGATATTTCGGTGGTTGGCTTTGATGGCTTGGAAATTTCCGAATATTTGGTGCCGAGTTTAACAACCGTCTATCAGCCGAGTTTTGATATTGGCTATTATGCAGCAAAATTTTTGGTGGAAGCTATTGCAGATCCAACAGGGAAAGTTCCAAATAAAGTTTTTGATGCGACGTTTATTGCTAGAAAAAGCACAAAACCGATTTAAAAAACAGCTTAGAAATGGAATGTTCGTGTTGTTTGCGTTTTCACAAGAAAAAAATAATAGTAAACTGGTTTACTAAATGGTTTAAAGCTGAACGATTTTGTTGTATAATACATTATCGGGAAATCGGAGGGAACGAATTCATGAGAATGGTAGACATTATTGAAAAGAAACGTGACGGGCATCAACTAACAAGCGAAGAAATTCAATTTATTATCAACGGATACACAGATGGTTCAATTCCAGATTATCAGGTAAGTGCCTTTTTAATGGCTGTTTTTTACCAAGATATGACAGACGAAGAAATTACACAAATGACGTTAGCAATGGTCCATTCAGGCGAAATTGTGGATCTTTCTTCTATAGAAGGAATCAAAGTCGACAAGCATTCTACAGGTGGCGTAGGCGACACTACGACGCTTATTTTAGCGCCATTAGTTGCTAGTGTCGGGGTCAATGTAGCAAAAATGTCTGGTCGTGGCTTAGGCTACACGGGCGGTACGTTGGATAAATTAGAAGCGATTCCTGGTTTTAAAGTTGAATTGACAGAAGAACGTTTTATTCAATTGGTGAACGATACAAAAGTGGCAGTGATTGGTCAGTCAGGTGATCTAGCACCAGCAGACAAAAAACTTTATGCGTTACGTGATGTGACCGCCACTGTTGACTCAATTCCATTAATTGCAAGTTCCATTATGAGTAAAAAAATTGCCGCAGGGGCAGATGCGATTGTCTTAGACGTGACTACTGGTGAAGGGGCCTTTATGAAAGACCTAGCAAGTGCTCGTCGATTAGCGGAAACAATGGTTCGCATTGGAAAACTGGCAAATCGCCAAACGATGGCAGTAATTTCAGACATGTCACAACCTTTAGGGGAGGCCATCGGAAATAGTTTAGAAATCGTTGAAGCAATCGAGACCTTGCAAGGAAATGGGCCAGAAGATTTAGTGGAGATGTGCTATGTCTTAGGAAGTCAGATGGTCGTTTTAGCTAAAAAAGCCGAGACGTTAGACGAAGCACGGGCTTTATTAGAAGAAGCATTAACGAGCGGTCGAGCGCTCGCAAAATTTAAAGAAATGATTGAAAATCAAGGCGGCGACAGTTCCGTTGTTGACCAGCCAGAAAAATTATTAACCGCAACTTATCAATTTGATTTACCTGCCAAAGAAACAGGCGTGGTACAAAAAATCGTTGCCAATGAAATTGGCGTTGCCGCAATGTTGCTGGGCGCTGGTCGGGCTACGAAAGAAGATACGATTGATTTTGCAGTTGGCTTGAAACTTCACAAAAAAGTAGGGAGCCCAGTTGAAAAAGGCGAATCATTATTGACCATTTACGCCAATCGTGAAGACGTGACAGAAGTTGAACAATTGCTTTATAAAAACATTGAAATTGGACCAACCGGCGAAGAGCCTATTTTGATTCACGATATTATTACGGAATAAAACAAAAAGAAAAGAGGAATTCTCATCATGGAATTAAACCGCATGATTGACCACACTATTTTGAAACCTGAAGCGACAGAAGCCGCTGTCCAAAAAATTATTGACGAAGCTAAGGAGTACAACTTTTTCTCTGTATGTATCAATCCTTGTTGGGTCGCTTTTGCTAGCGAGCAATTAGCAGATACCGACGTCGCTGTGTGTACCGTTATTGGCTTTCCTTTGGGGGCAAATACACCAGAAGTTAAAGCATACGAAGCAGCTGATGCAATTAAAAATGGTGCGAATGAAGTGGATATGGTGATTAATATTGGTGCATTAAAATCACAACAATACGATTACGTACGTCAAGACATTCAAGGCGTAGTAGATGCAGCCAAAGGAAAAGCGTTAGTCAAAGTGATTATTGAAACAGCATTATTAACAGACGAAGAAAAAGTTAAAGCTTGTGAATTAGCCAAAGAAGCAGGGGCCGATTTCGTTAAAACATCTACTGGCTTCTCAACAGGCGGCGCTAAAGTAGCAGACATTCGTTTAATGCGTGAGACAGTTGGTCCTGACATGGGCGTTAAGGCTTCTGGTGGCGTGCATAATGCAGAAGAAGCGTTAGCAATGATTGAAGCTGGGGCAACACGCATCGGTGCAAGTACGGGTGTAGCAATTGTTTCTGGCGCAACTGGCGAAGGGTATTAATTCGTATTTCAAATTAAACGAAGGTGTGGCGAAAAAGATGACAGTAAAACAAGAATGGCTTGATTGTGCCGTAGAAGCATTGGCACACGCCTATGTACCGTATTCTAACTTTCCTGTGGGCGCTTGCTTAGTGACTACAGACGGGAAAATGTATCAAGGAGTCAACATTGAAAATGCCTCCTTTGGTTTAACAAATTGTGCAGAAAGAACGGCGATTTTTAAAGCCATTTCAGAAGATGAACGGACCTTCCAACATTTAGTTGTAGCAGGTAATACAGAGGCACCCATTTCTCCATGTGGCGCTTGTCGTCAAGTAATGGCTGAATTCTTTGATCCACAAATGCCGGTCACGCTAGTTGGTAAAGATGGCGCGACTAAAACAATGACAGTTGAGGCATTATTGCCCTATTCATTTACAGATAAAGATTTTTAAAAAAAGGACATAAGGTTTCGTTGGGCTCAAAGTAGATTTCAATAGCATAAATGCGAATGAAATAATAGATAAAATAGTAGGGGGCTTTTCGGAAAGTGAAACAAGCAAAATTTTTAGGTCTAGGATTGGCAGCAGTTGCCTTAACCATTGGGTTAGCTGCATGTGGCGGCAATAGCAAAAAGAACGCCAACACAAAAGGTGATCCACAACATAGTGTCGTAATGGTCACAGATACAGCCGGCATTGATGACAAATCTTTTAACCAATCTGCGTGGGAAGGAATGCAAGAGTGGGGCAAAGAGCACAAACTTCCAGAAGGACCTCAAGGGTATGCGTATATTCAATCAAATGAAGCATCTGATTATACATCAAACATTGACCAAGCCATTTCAAGTCAATTTAAAACGATTTTTGGCATTGGCTATTTACTAAAAAATGCAGTAGTAGATGCAGCGGACGCCAACCCAGAAACGAATTTCGTTCTAATCGACGATACAGTTAATGGGAAAAACAACGTCGCTTCTGCAACATTTAGAGATAATGAATCTGCGTATTTAGCAGGTGTGGCAGCAGCTAACACTACGAAAACCAACAAAGTAGGATTTATCGGCGGGGTTGAAGGACCTGTTATTGGCCGTTTCCAAGCTGGTTTTGAAAAAGGTGTAGCAGACGCTGGCAAAAAATTAGGCAAAGATATTCAAATTACGTCTACTTATGCAGGGACATTTGCAGACGCTTCAAAAGGACGGGCCTTAGCTTCTTCTATGTATCAAGCAGGTGCCGACATTATTTATCACGCAGCGGCGACTACAGGACAAGGAATCTTCCAAGAAGCCAAAGCGCTAAATGAAACAGGTTCAAAAGATAAAGTTTGGGTGATTGGTGTTGACCGTGACCAAAACGAAGACGGTAAATATACAACCAAAGATGGCAAGGATGATAACTTAACGTTAGCTTCAACCATTAAAGGTGTAAATATTGCTGTGAAAAAAATCTCTGATCTTGCATTAGAAGATAAATTCCCTGGCGGCGAACATTTAACTTATGGATTGAAAGATGGCGGTGTTGATTTAACAACAGAAGCCCTAAGCGATCAAGCCAAAACGGCAGTTAAAGAAGCCAAAGAACAAATCATCTCTGGTGACGTAAAAGTCCCAGACCAACCTTAGAAACAACTTAGTTGTTTAAATACATTAAACTATTTTTAGGAGGCTTTACAGAAATGAAAAAAGCAAAATTATTCGGTTTTAGTTTGATTGCATTAGGTTTATCAGTTTCACTTGCAGCATGTGGTGGTGGCAAAGGTAAAACCGCTGAAAGCGGCGGTGGCAAAGGGGATGCAGCGCATAGTGCTGTAATCATTACAGATACAGGCGGCGTGGATGACAAGTCGTTTAACCAATCTTCTTGGGAAGGATTGCAAGCTTGGGGTAAAGAACATGATTTACCAGAAGGTTCAAAAGGGTATGCATATATTCAATCGAATGATGCAGCTGACTATACAACGAATATTGACCAAGCGGTATCAAGTAAATTCAACACAATCTTTGGTATTGGCTACTTGCTAAAAGATGCAATTTCTTCTGCAGCAGATGCCAACCCTGATACAAACTTTGTTTTAATCGATGATCAAATCGATGGCAAAAAGAATGTCGTTTCTGCAACATTTAGAGATAATGAAGCAGCTTACTTAGCCGGTGTTGCTGCTGCAAACGAAACAAAAACGAACAAAGTCGGTTTTGTTGGTGGTGAAGAAGGGGTCGTAATTGACCGTTTCCAAGCTGGTTTTGAAAAAGGTGTGGCTGATGCTGCGAAAGAATTAGGTAAAGAAATTACTGTTGATACAAAATATGCGGCTTCATTTGCTGATCCTGCCAAAGGGAAAGCTTTAGCTGCTGCAATGTACCAAAACGGCGTTGATATCATCTTCCATGCTTCTGGTGCGACTGGACAAGGGGTCTTCCAAGAAGCAAAAGACTTGAATGAATCAGGTTCTGGCGACAAAGTTTGGGTAATCGGTGTTGACCGCGATCAAGATGCTGATGGCAAGTACAAAACAAAAGACGGCAAAGAAGACAACTTCACGTTAACTTCAACGCTTAAAGGTGTCGGCACAGCGGTTCAAGATATTGCCAACCGTGCGTTAGAAGACAAATTCCCTGGTGGCGAACATTTAGTTTATGGATTAAAAGATGGTGGCGTTGACTTAACAGACGGCTATTTAAACGACAAAACAAAAGAAGCTGTTAAAACAGCAAAAGATAAAGTAATCTCAGGTGACGTAAAAGTCCCAGAAAAACCAGAATAATTTAAGCTCCTAAATGAAAAAAGAAGGGCTCATTATTGTTCCTTCTAAAAATAAAGTGGTCCTTGGCAGCGACGGCTGCCAAGGAAACCCTTTATGATGTTTGGATTTTTAACTAAATAGTTGAGGTTCTTCAACTACTTAGTTAAGGGTCAAAATTACCCTCTAAAGTATTGCCAATATAATTTTGTTAGGAAGTGAATAGACCTTGTCTCAAGAAGAAAACGTAATTGAGATGCGTAAAATCACCAAAGAATTTGGGACGTTCAAAGCCAACGACCAAATTGATTTACAAGTAAAACCTGGTGAAATCCACGCACTGCTAGGTGAAAATGGTGCAGGCAAGTCGACCTTGATGAATATCTTATCAGGGCTATTGGAACCGACCTCAGGTGAGATTTATATGAATGGCGAAAAAGTCAACATTACAAGTCCTACTGCAGCCAATCGTTTAGGAATCGGAATGGTCCATCAGCATTTTATGTTAGTTGAAGCCTTTACTGTGACTGAAAATATTATCTTAGGTAGCGAACCTACCCATGGCGGTATTTTAGACCGGAAAAAAGCGAAAAAAGAGATTGAAGAAGTGTCTAAGCAATACGGGTTGGATGTAAATCCCAATGCCTATATTCGCGATATTTCTGTAGGTATGCAACAACGGGTTGAAATTTTAAAGACCTTATATCGTGGTGCGAACGTTTTAATTTTTGACGAACCAACCGCAGTATTAACGCCACAAGAAATTGATGAATTAATGATTATTTTGAAAGAACTAACCGATGAAGGCAAATCGATCATTTTAATTACACATAAGTTAGATGAAATTAAAAAAGTAGCAGACCGTTGTACGGTCATTCGCCGGGGGCAAAGTATTGGCACCGTCAATGTGAAAGATGTTTCTTCGCAACAGTTAGCCGATATGATGGTGGGTCGTTCTGTTTCCTTCAAAACAGAGAAAAAACCAGCGCAACCGAAAGAAACAATTTTATCAATTAAAGATTTAGTAGTGAAAGAAAGCCGCGGCTTAGATGCAGTGAAAAATCTTAGCTTAGATGTCCGAGCAGGGGAAGTTGTTGGAATTGCGGGGATTGATGGCAATGGACAAACAGAATTAATCCAAGCCTTAGCAGGATTAACCAAAGTCGAAAACGGGTCCATTCATTTGAATGAAAAAGAGATTACTAATCGCAAACCTCGGGAAATTACGGAAATGGGTGTCGCCCACGTTCCTGAAGACCGACATAAATATGGCTTAGTATTAGAGATGACATTGGCTGAAAATATTGGCCTACAAACGTATTACCAAAAACCATACAGTTCAACAGGTATTTTAAACTATCGAATGATTAACAAACACGCCCGTGAATTAATTGAAGAATATGATGTACGGACTCCTAATGAATTAGTACCAGCTCGGGCGCTTTCAGGTGGGAATCAGCAAAAAGCGATTATTGCCCGAGAAGTTGACCGCGATCCAGATTTGTTGATTGTTTCTCAACCAACACGCGGTTTAGATGTCGGAGCTATTGAATACATTCATCGTCGACTAATTGAACAAAGAGATAAAAATAAAGCTGTTTTATTAGTAAGTTTTGAATTAGATGAAATTTTAAATGTTTCTGATCGTATCGCTGTTATTCATGCGGGGGAAATCGTCGGAATTGTTGATCCGAAAGAAACGACAGAAAATGAATTGGGCTTGTTAATGGCTGGCTACTCATTGGAAGAAGCCCGTGCTGAGTTATCAAAAGTAGAGGCAGGTGAAACTGTTGAATAATCGTTCTGAAAAAATAAGAAATATTTTAGTCCCTGTGTTATCTGTTATTATGGGTTTCCTCTTAGGGGCAATTATTATGGTTATCTTTGGCTATGACCCAGTGGCTGGGTATCAAGCGATGTTTGAAACAGCTTTCCAAGGAAAGAAAAGTATTGGTGAGATTTTTGTCACCGCAGCACCGTTGATTTTTACCGCTTTAGGATTCTCGGTGGCAAATTCGGCTGGATTCTTTAATATCGGGCTTTCTGGACAAGCCTTATGTGGTTGGGTGGCTAGTATTTGGGTCGCTTTATCCATGCCTGATGCACCCCGGATGATTGCGTTGCCGGTGGCGATTATTGTTGGCGCGGTTGCAGGAGCTTTAGCAGCAGCCATTCCAGGTTTCTTGCGTGCCTATTTTGGGACGAGTGAAGTTATTGTTACGATTATGTTGAATTATATTTTATTGTACACAGGAAATCATATTGCTAATAATGTCATGAAACCAAGTATTATGGCGAACAAAGGGATCACCAAAATGATTGGTGCGAATGCATCATTACGCTCACCGTTTTTAACAAATATCAGTGATGGCTCTCGTTTGAACATCGGCATTTTCTTGGCCTTCATTTTCCTTATTCTTGTATGGTTCTTGATGAAAAAAACAACGCTTGGTTTTGAAATTCGGTCGGTGGGGTTAAACCCATTTGCTTCTGAATATGCTGGAATGAGCAGCAAGCGAACGATTATTTTATCCATGATGATTTCAGGAACGCTGGCTGGTTTAGGTGGTGCGGTCCAAGGATTGGGGACTTTCCAAAACTTCTTTATTCAAAACACATCGTTGAGCATTGGGTTCGATGGTATGGCCGTGTCTCTATTAGGAGCAGGTAGCTCAATCGGGATTTTACTTTCCGCATTACTGTTTGGAATGTTAAAACTTGGTGGACAAGGAATGCCGTTGATAGCTGGTGTACCAACCGAATTAGTTGATGTTGTTATTGCAGCAATTATTTTCTTTGTGGGAATTAGTTATTTAATTCGTTTCTTGTTAGCAAAAGCGTCTGGTAGTAAAAAAGAAGTAGCGATTGTAGAAACAATTGAAGCGGCGCCAGACAAAAACAATCAAGAGGGGGGAGACATCTAATGGATTTAGCAACAATTTCCTCAATCATCACGCAAACATTAGTGTATGCAACTCCGCTCATCTTGACAGCATTAGGCGGAACGTTCTCAGAACGAAGTGGTGTGGTTAACGTTGGCTTGGAAGGTATTATGGTAATGGGCGCTTTCAGTTCGGTCGTTTTTAACTTGACGTTTGCTGATACATTTGGCGCGGCGACACCATGGATTGCTTGTTTAGTAGGAGGCGTTGTCGGGATTGTCTTTTCTCTCTTACATGCCGTTGCAACCATTAACTTACGAGCAGATCATATTATCAGTGGTACTGTCATTAACTTGATGGCACCGGCGCTAGGGGTTTTCCTAGTAAAAGTTATTTATCAAAAAGGACAAACAGATATGATTACACAATCATTTGGCTATTTTTCTTTCCCAGGATTGTCAAAAATTCCAGTGATTGGTGAACTATTCTTTGCAAAAACCTCTTTGCCAGCTTTCGTAGCAATTTTGATTGCGATTTTAGCTTGGTTTGTCATTTATAAAACACGTTTTGGCTTACGGTTACGTTCTGTGGGAGAACATCCACAAGCGGCAGATACATTGGGAATCAATGTCTATTTAATGCGTTATTCTGGCGTCTTGCTATCCGGCTTCTTAGGCGGTATGGGCGGAGCTGTCTTTGCTCAAAGTATTGCGGGTCGTTTTGGGATTACCACAATTGCAGGACAAGGGTTTATTTCAATGGCCGCAATGATCTTTGGTAAATGGAATCCACTTGGGGCAATGGGCGCAGCCTTATTCTTTGGCTTTGCACAAAACTTAAGTATTGCTGGGGAAAACTTACCAATTATTTCAGAAATTCCAAAAGTTTATCTACAAGCAGCACCATACGTATTGACCATTTTAGTCCTAGTTGTGTTCTTCGGAAAATCATCGGGACCAAAAGCGAACGGGAAAAATTACGTCAAAACGAAATAGATTTAAAACTGTCCGTTGTAAAATAACGGGCAGTTTTTTTGATTGTTCTTCAAACAACTTTAGCGAGAGAACTTTTCCTAGTACTTATTTTCTCAATTTTTTCTAGTGAAGTACAAGAAATTGAAAATTCATTTCTTTTTGCTATGTTAAACTAAAAAGTAAAACGCTATCAAAGTCTCGATTCTAAATAAAGAAAGGAGGAGTCATGAATAAAAAAGGAATTAGAGTAGGTATTTTATTGGTGTTAGGAATTATCCTAATCGGCATTGGAGGGAAAGTATTTATGGACAAACGGGCAGAACAAAAAGAACAAGATTTACTAGCAGTAGAGAAACAATCAGTGAAAGTACTGAAAAATACCTTTGCGGATATTAAGGAAGTCAAATTCCATGAAGCAGGAAAAAACGAAATGACAGGGTCGTATGGAATGTATGTGACAATGTTTAATAAGAATAACGACTCTGTAAAATTTGATTATGGATTTTGGAAAGAGAGGAATGAATTGGGAGATTATGGAGTAGAATATGAAGCGGTACAAAAAGAAGGAGTCACAACTACTTCAGTAAAAGTAACATACACTAATGGGAAGGAGGAGTTGATTTAATGATAACTGACCAAGACTATAATCAATTAAGTGATAGAGTTTATTGGCTAGACCCTAAGCATAAAAGATATACACCGAGTATTAAAGAAGGAAGAATACGTAAATTTGGAAATTTAAAATTCCAAATCCTCAAAATCCAAGAGAATTCTCAGACGGATGGGATGCAAGCGATGGCTGTTGTGTCAAACATAAATATCAGATGAAGATACATAGGTTAAGCAATTAACTATGAATAAATAAAAGGAGGAGCTATGAATAAAAAAGGAATTAGAGTAGGTATTTTATTGATTTTAGGAATCATCCTAATTGGCATTGGAGGGAAAGTATTTATGGACAAACGGGCAGAACAAAAAGAACAAGATTTACTAGCAGTAGAGAAACAATCAGTGAAAGTATTGAAAAATACCTTTGCGGATATAGCAGAGGTAGAGATTGAACGAACAGGATTTAATACTATGACGGGATCGTACAGGATTGTTGTGACGTTGAAAAATACTACTGGTAGCACTGCTTATTTTGATTATGGATTTGTAAAAAATAGTAATGAAATTGATGATTATGGAGTCGTCGACAGAGAAGTTCAGAAAAAAGGAATAACTAAAAATGTTGTTAGAGTGACATTTTCTAATGGACAGGAGGAGCCAATTTGAGTATAACAGACAAAAGTTATAATAAAATAAGTGGTGCTGTTTATTGGCTGGATCCAAAAGATAAGAAATATTCTCCTACAATAAAAGAGAATGTTATTCATAGTCTTGGTGGTACTGAATTCCAAATCCTCAAAATCCAAGAGAATTCTCAGACGGATGGGATGCAAGCGATGGCTGTGGCTCCTTTAGATAAGCAAGGGGTTCCTGATTTGTCGCAAATTGTGATTAGTTATGCTGGCACCAATCCTGGTGATTGGAAAGATGTGGAAACGGACTTGCGCACGATTGGTGGTTTTTGGGACAAAACGGCATCTCCTGGTTTTTCCAATGCACGGAGTCCGCAACGTTTGGCTGGGCAACTGAGTTCGGCGGTGGCTTTTGCTGAGGCAGTCAAACAAGAATACAGCGAGGCCACTTTTTCTACTACCGGACATTCTTTAGGGGAATATTTAGCGTTGTATATTGCCGCGGAAAATCAATGGAAAAATGTCGGTTTTAATGGGCCAGATCCCTATGAGGTGTTGACACCAGCTGCTAAAAAGTGGGTCGCTGAAAATCCTGGCTGGTTAACCAATTATCGCAATCAGGCGGATATTGTAGGTAATTTAATGGGCAATGGCACCGGCGCCGAAATCAAAGTGGCTTTGCAAATAGGCTTACAAAATCCGTTGAAGTCTCATGATTTAGCCAATTGGCTCTTTGATGCAGACGGCTATTTAGTTATTCCTGATAATGAACACAATTTAGAAGCGAGCCTTCAAGGACAAGAGCGAAAAGCCATGACAGTTTTTGCCAGTGAATTGGCAAATTTACAAATTTTGAAGAAAAAGTTACTGAAAAATGGTAGCGGTTTATCAAGTAGTCAACAAATTTATTTAGAGGATGCCCAAGCCAGAGCTGTGGTTCAAACAGCAGCTCGCAATGCAAAATATGCCATGGAACGAGTGATTCGCATTCATCAAAAAGCGATTCGAACCTTGGAGCAAAATTGGGAAGTAGGACTTCGTGCGGCTAGAAATTCCGTTCAGATGTTAACTGAAGCTGAAATTATGGAAGCCTTAGCTAGTGTGGGTGTCACCAAGCAAAGTCAGGTGTTTCAACCAAAAGAAACCCATGAACTGCGTATTCAACAAGCCAAAGAAAAAAGCGCCACCTTTGATGCTTTAGAACGGGAAATCACCGCCAAATTAGCAGAAATCGTTGCCCGCGATAGCGAACTGGCTAATCAATTTAGATAGGAGCAAAAAATGACATTGGATGAATTACAAGCGAATTATCGCAGAGAACGGCAAGGATTAGAAGAACAAAGTGACGATTTACGACGAGCACAGTCGCACGGAGAACAAATGGTAATGGAAGCTGAGCAACGTTTAAGAAGTGCCTTAAATAGCTTGGCGCTAGACGGAGAACCTTTGCATCGAGCGAAAAGGGACTATTCAACAATAATTGAACAGTTTCAAGAAACGATTCAGTTAGAACGACGAAAAATAAACCATAAAATAGAGGATTTAGAACAAACTTATCGAAGTGAGTATCAAAAACGAAGCAATGAAAAGAGGTAATTTAGTGGACGAAATGATTCAACGGTTGTTAAAGGAGTTAGCTAGAAGTGCAGATAAAGCCAATGTTCGTTCTGTAGGAGTAGCAATGCAACAACGGGTTGCTCAGGAGAAGAATCAGGCAAATCAAAGGCATCGCAAGCTAGTCGTCGAAGCAGCAACAAGTTTTGGGACAAGGCAGCAACAACTAGGAACGGCTCTTAAAGGACAGTTTGGTAATAAAGTAAAAGAAGCCTTTCAAAGACAAACAATTAGTTTGAAGCAGTTCTTGTAGGAATATTACAATGACAAAAGGATTTTATGCGTTCATTTTTAAGAAGAAAATTGAAGGAATCTCAGCAATGCTCTAGGGAACAGCCTGGGGCTTTTTTAGTGTAATTATTTCTTTATATTTTAGAAAAAGTTGCTTTTTCTAAAATATAAGCCAGTCTTAAACACGCAATAATAGCGGATTCATGGTATAATTGAAGAGCTGAGAATAAATAGATTATTCTGTTTGATTCTCGAGACTATTTAAAAGGCTAGCGTAAAATAATTGTCATTCTTGACGTATTTACGACCTTAGAGGAGGAAGCAAGTGTGTTTAAACGTGTTCATTTAATCGTACTAGATTCAGTCGGTATTGGTGAAGCACCAGATGCTGAAAAATTTGGAGATGTCGGCAGTGATACACTGGGTCATATTGCCAAAGAAGCGGGACTAACCATTCCTCATTTAGAAAAACTTGGATTGGGAACTATTGCTCCTTTAACAGGTGTCAAAGCAGTGGCAGACCACGATGGCTATGCCACCAAATTAGAAGAAATTTCTGTTGGAAAAGATACTATGACCGGTCACTGGGAAATTATGGGCTTGAACATCAAAAAACCTTTTCGGGTATTCCCAAACGGCTTTCCTGAAGAATTGCTGAAACAAATTGAAGATTTTTCTGGGCGAAAAGTTGTTTGTAACAAACCATATAGCGGGACAGCGGTCATTGATGATTATGGCGAACATCAAATGAAAACAGGGGATCTAATCGTTTATACTTCAGCAGACCCTGTTTTACAAATTGCGGCGCATGAAGACATTATTCCATTAGAAGAATTGTATAAAATTTGTCAATATGTTCGTGACATTACGAAAGACGAACCTTATATGATTGGTCGGATTATCGCTCGCCCGTATGTTGGTGAACCAGGTAATTTCACTCGAACCAGTAACCGTCATGACTATGCTTTAGATCCTTTTGGCCATACTGTTTTAGATTCGTTGAAAGAAAACGGCAATGATGTGATCGCTGTTGGGAAAATTAACGACATCTTTAATGGACAAGGAATTACTGAAGCTATCCGCACGAAGAGCAATATGGATGGGGTGGATCAATTATTAACGGTCATGAACAAAGATTTCACAGGTTTAAGTTTTACTAACTTAGTGGATTTCGATGCGCTGTATGGCCACCGTCGTGATGTGAAGGGCTATGCAAAAGCCATCGAAGATTTTGATGGTCGTTTGCCAGAGATTATGGCAGCTATGGCCGAAGATGATTTGCTTTTAATTACAGCAGATCACGGGAATGACCCAACTTTCCCAGGAACAGACCACACACGTGAATATGTGCCTTTATTGGCTTATAGTAAAAAAATGACAAAACAAGGCAGCTTGCCACAAGGATTTTATTCAGATATTTCAGCAACGATTGCTGAAAACTTTGAAGTTCCTGCAACGGAAAACGGTCAAAGCTTTTTAAATCAATTACAATAATTCGAGGAGGCAACACATGACAACGTTAACGAACCATTTAAACGAAACAACTGAGTTTTTGAAAGAAAAAGGGGTGCAACAAGCAGACTTCGGTCTAATCTTAGGTTCTGGGTTAGGTGAATTAGCTAATGAAATAACCGATGCGATTGCTATTCCTTTCTCTGAAATTCCCCATTTTTCTGTTTCAACAGTCGTTGGACATGCTGGACAATTAGTTTACGGAACGCTTTCTGGAAAAAAAGTTTTGGCGATGCAAGGACGTTTTCATTATTATGAAGGACATTCGATGCAAACGGTCACTTATCCCGTTCGTGTGATGGCTGCTTTAGGCATTCATTCAATGATTGTAACCAATGCAGCTGGTGGCGTAAATGAAACATATACACCAGGGAATTTGATGTTAATCAATGACCACATTAATTTTACAGGCGATAATCCGTTAATTGGTGAAAATGATGAAGAAATCGGGCCGCGTTTTCCAGATATGAGTCATGCTTACACGCAAGAATATCGGGAAGTGGCAAAAAAAGTGGCTGCGGAACAAAATATTGATTTAAAAGAAGGCGTGTATATGGGCTTTTCTGGCCCGACATATGAAACGCCTGCAGAAATTCGGATGTCACGGACGATGGGTGCGGATGCAGTTGGCATGTCAACTGTTTCGGAGGTCATTGTAGCTGTTCATAGTGGCATGAAAGTACTAGGCATCTCTTGTATTACGAATTTAGCAGCTGGTATGCAAAGTAGCTTAAATCATGCAGAAGTAGTTGAAACAACTGAACGCGTTAAAGGACAATTCAAAGAGTTAGTGAAAGCAACACTAGCAGCTTTATAAAAAAGGAGTAAACCAGAATGAGTGTGCATATCGAAGCAAAACCAGGTGAAATTGCCGATAAAATTTTACTACCAGGGGATCCCCTCCGAGCAAAATATATTGCGGAAACTTTTTTGGAGAATCCTGTCTGCTATAATCAAGTTCGTGGGATGTTAGGTTACACAGGAACATATAAGGGACAGCGTGTTTCGGTCCAAGGAACAGGGATGGGGATGCCTTCAGCAGGTATTTATGCCCATGAGTTAATTAACTCTTATGATGTGAAGAAGTTGATTCGTGTTGGTACGTGTGGTTCTATTTCAGAAAAAGTCAACGTTCGTGAATTAGTTATCGCACAAGCAGCAGCGACGCCTTCTTCCGCGATTCGCAATGATTTTCCTAAATATGATTTTCCACAAATTGCGAGCTTCGACCTTTTACTCAAATCTTACGAAATTGCCAAAGCAAAAGGCTTTACTACCCATGTTGGTAATGTATTGTCAGATGATGTTTTTTACAAAGATAGCTTAGATGATGTCTTTCGTTTAGGTCGATACGGGGTATTAGCGATTGAAATGGAAGCGGCAATGTTATATTATTTAGCAGCAAAATTTGATGTAGAAGCATTGGCGATTATGACGGTGAGTGATAGCTTGGTGACAGGCGAAGAAACAACGGCAGAAGAACGCCAAACGACGTTTAATGAAATGATTGAAGTTGGTTTAGAAACGGCAATTGCTAATTAAAAAAATGCTTGGATGATTATTTTCATCCAAGCATTTTTTTAATTTAAGAGCGCTTTTTTTACATCTTCAACAATTTGAGTATTCGCAATAGGTCCGTTGTATAACCAACTACTTTTTTTATCATAGGTATGAACTTGGTTATTTTTCACAGCAGGTAAGTTCTTCCAAATTGCTTCTTGGAAAAGAGGTGCTGATTCATCGCTGTTTACAAGGAAAATGTGGTCTGCGTCAAGCTCAGCTAATTTTTCTAAAGAAACTTGATTCCAATCCGCAGTAGCATTTTTAGAAATTTCTTCCACTAATTTTGGAACTTGGAGGCCTAAGTCCTGATAGAGCACGGTTCCGCTTGAGCGATTATCGCTAACCATAAAGACTTGGTTGTTGGTTACCCATAAGACTGCCGCAGATTTGCCAGCATCTTTTTTGCCAAGGTCTTCTTGGACACCTTTGGTTAAGGTATCATAATCTTCTAACACTTTTTTCGCTTGTTCTTTTTTATCTAAAACAGTGGCAATATCTTCCAATTGATCACGCCAGGTGACATTTTCGCCATTTTTGACCACATAAGTTGGCGCTATTTTACTGTATTCTTTGTATTTACCGCCTTCAACTAGAGCAGATGAACTGATTAATAATAAGTCAGGTTCAAATTTTAGAACCGCTTCATATGGCAAGTCATAGGAAATAGTGGGGACATCTTTCAATTCTTTCGCTAAATAATCTTGAATGCTGCCTTGTCCAACTGTCCATTGTGCCACTGGTTTTTCTCCTAATGCAACTAGATAATCTTCTAAATAGCTCGCAATAATCCGTTTGGGTTTCGCGGGGACGGTTACTTTATTGCCTAAGGTATCTGTTACTTCATGTGTTTTGTCAGCGTTGTTGGCTTCTTTATTCGTATTACCACAAGCTGCGAGTAAGAATGAACCAAGAAGAAGGGTTGTACCAATTAGGACCGTCTTTTTTAAAAGTTTCATTGTGTAACTCCTTTATTTTTAGTTGATAACGATTCTCATTATCAGTTAAAAACGACCGTTTGTCAATCATCGCTTGCTTTTTTGAGCAAATAAGTTGCATTTTTTAGATAATTCGTTTTTTTGATTGGAAGAAACATTGCTTTTTAAGGAAGGGTCTTTTATAATCAAGGAACAATGAGTGAGAACGATTCTCAATAAATGTAAAATAACGACAGAAAAATTAAAGAGGAATGGTTATGAATTATTTAGAGGCAGAGGACTTAACTACAGGATATGGTCGTCAAGTGATTAGTGAAGCGCTGAACTGTTCATTTGAAGCGGGAACTATTACAAGTATTATTGGACCAAATGGTTGTGGCAAATCGACCTTGTTAAAAACACTTGCGCGTATTTTGCCAGCTGAGAAAGGCAAGGTGTTCATTAAGAACCAAGAACTTCAACATTTTTCTTCAAAAGAAGTGGCTCAAGAACTAGCGATCTTATCACAAACGCCAGAAAATACAATCGATTTATCTGTTTTTGACCTCGTCTCTTTCGGGCGGTATCCATATCAATCGGGCTGGAAAAGTGTCACCACAGAAGATCAAGAGTACATACAATGGGCATTAGAATTAACAGGCTTAACTGAGTTAGCTAGAGAGTCTGTGGCAATTTTATCAGGTGGACAACGTCAACGGGTTTGGATTGCTATGGCGCTAGTGCAGGATACAGATATTTTAATTTTAGATGAACCGACCACCTATTTGGATCCAGCGCATCAGCTAGAAATTTTAAATGTGTTAAAACGAATTAATCAAGAACATCAGAAAACCATCGTGATGACGATTCATGATATTAATTTAGCTTCTCGTTTTTCTGATCGCGTGATTGCGATGAAAGAGGGAAAGATTATCAATGAGGGAACACCGCAAGAAGTGATTACTGTTACTGGCTTAGCAGATGTTTTCGCTATTCAAGCAGAAATTAGTTATCATAGTCAGACACAGCGGCCACTAGTGCTTTCTTATGAGTTGATGGAAATGGAGCTGGATGGATGAAAGGCATAAGCGGATTTTATAGACACCAATGGCAAGTGTTACTTGTCTGTCTTTTTTTGCTAATTGGGACAATGCTTCTGTCATTGATGTTTGGTGCGACGTCGGTTTCGATTCAAACGATTATTGAATCATTTACGCACTTCGATGCGACCAATCAAGCGCATCAAGTCATCCAAACGGTTCGGTTGCCGCGGATTTTAGGGGCCGCTTTTGTGGGAGCAAGTTTAGCAGTGAGTGGGGCGTTAGCGCAAGGGATTACACAAAACCCATTGGCAGATTCTGGCTTGCTGGGTATCAATGCTGGGGCTGGCTTGGGCTTAGCGCTTGTTTTTGCTTTCCTCCCTCAGGCAAGTTATTGGTGGCTTTTAGTTGTTTCTTTTCTTGGTGCCAGCGTGAGTGTGGCACTGATTTATTATCTTTCTAATCATTCAATTCGAGGAGCAAGCCCCATGCGTCTGACCTTGGTGGGGGCTGGTATTAGTGCCCTTTTTTTATCATTTAGTCAATTCTTAGCCATTCAGTTCAATTTGAGTCAAGAGTTAACGTTTTGGTTTCTTGGCGGTGTCAGCGTTATTTCTTGGGCACAATTAAAAATAGTCGTTCCTATCTTTCTGGGCGCATTTGCATTAGCAATTCTGATTAGTCCGTCGGTGACTATTTTACGGTTTGGCGATGATGCAACAATTGGTTTGGGGCGAAATCCGCAGCGTATTCGGTTGTTTGCCAGTATAACGATTTTGCTTTTATCAGGATTGTCTGTGGCGCTGGTTGGCTCGGTCAGTTTTGTTGGTTTGGTGGTGCCTCATGTGATGCGAACAGTTTCTGGAGAAAATTACCGTCGCTTGATTCCGTTCTCAGCGTTAGGCGGTGCGCTCCTCGTTTTGGTGGCAGATTTAATCGCTCGAATGGTGAATCCGCCTTTTGAAACACCATTTGGGATTATCACGGCCTTAATTGGCATCCCATTCTTTCTTTATTTATTTCGTAAAGGAGGGCAACTAGGATGACACAGAAAAAAGTGTCCCGTTGGGTGGCTATCTTAATAGTTGGGATTATCCTAACTGCTTGTATCAGTTTAACGCAAGGGGAATTATCTGTTTCCTTCATGGATTTAAAAGCCCTTCTTTTGGGACAGGGAAGTCAGGCCAAACAACTGTTAGTTTGGGATTTTCGGTTACCACGGATTGTGCTTGCGGTCCTAGCGGGCGCAGCTTTAGGCTTAAGCGGCGCTATTCTTCAAGGGATTACTCGGAATCCGTTAGCAGATACTGGGATTTTAGGCATTAATGCGGGTGCGGGTTTGGCAGTGATTTTGTTTATTAGTTTTGTTGAGACGACAAGTATCACGACGTTTGCACTTCCGCTCGTGGCCTTAGTTGGCGGCTTGCTAGCGGCTGTTGGGATTTTGGTAATTGCGTATCATCATCGTTTAGGATTGACGCCAGTTCGAATGGTCTTAGCGGGTGTCATTTTGAGTACGGGTATTTCAGCACTCACCTTATTAATTACATCAAAAATTGACACTGAAAAGTACCGTTTTGTTACAATGTGGCAAGCAGGCAGTATCTGGGGCAGTAATTGGTTCTTTGTGGGCGCTTTGTTGCCTTGGCTAGTCATCGGGTTCTTTTTTGCGATGAAGCGTCATCGTCTGTTGGATATTTTACAATTGGGGGACGAAACAGCTATTTCTGTAGGTATTGCTGTGAAAAAAGAACGAATCGTTTCGTTGCTGTTAGCGGTGATGTTGGCGGCATCAGCGATTTCCGTTACAGGGGGAATTAATTTTTTAGGTTTACTTGCGCCACATATTGCTCGCAAATGTGGTTTTACGCAACAAAAACAGGTATTGCCATTGGCGGCGTTGTTTGGGAGTTTACTTTTATTGGTTAGTGATACGATTGGTCGGCTATTGCCTGGCAATGGAGAAATGCCTGCAGGGATTATTGTTGCGATCATCGGTGCGCCTTATTTTCTTTATTTGTTAATCAAAACAAGCGATTCGTTATAAAAAAGAATCAAAAGCTGGGTCAATCGGTCGTTGTGAAAGCAACTGTCATTTGCTCGGCTTTTTTATTGGCGGATTTTTGAAAAAATAGTATGATAAATGCGTAAGAGGATTGAATGGAGGATGAAAGAATGGAAAACTTTAATTTTTATGTACCAACAGACATCCGTTTTGGGAAAGATCGTTTAGACGAATTACCTGCTGTGTTAGATCAATTTGGCAAAAATGTCTTACTTGTTTATGGTGGCGGTAGTATCAAACGTAATGGCTTGTACCAACAAATTACTGATTTGGCCCAAAAAAACGGGCATACACTGATTGAGTTGAGCGGTGTCGAACCAAACCCGCGCATTGAAACCGTTAGAAAAGGAATTGAGTTGTGTAAAGAAAACCAAGTCGATGTTATTTTAGCAGTTGGCGGTGGTTCAACCATTGATTGTTCCAAAGCAATAGCTGCGGGCTTTTATTCGGAAGAAGATATCTGGACAGTTATTGCAGCCAGAAAAGGGTATACTGGTCCTGCTTTACCAATCGTGACCATCTTGACTTTAGCAGCGACAGGTAGTGAAATGAACGCAGGTGCTGTCATTTCTAACTTAGAAACCAATCAAAAATTAGGCTTTGGTGGTCCGAATATGATTCCAAAAGTTTCGTTCTTGGATCCAACGAATACTTTTACGGTTCCTCAAAATCAAACAGCAGCTGGCTCAGCGGATATTTTCAGTCATTTGATTGAAAACTATTTTAGTATTTCGACAGGCGCGGACGTCCAAGATTTTGTGTCAGAAGGCTTAATGCGAACGGTTATCAAAAATTGTCCTATTGCTTTAGAAAATCCAGAAGATTATGATGCACGTGCTAATTTAATGTGGGCGAGTAGTTTAGCCTTAAATGGTTTAACAGGGCGCGGCAAACAAGGTGTTTGGTCTTGTCACCCAATGGAACATGAATTAAGTGCGTTTTATGACATTACGCATGGGATTGGCTTAGCAATTTTAACGCCTCGTTGGATGAATTACGTTTTGTCTGAACAAACCGTAGGCAAGTTTGCGCAATTTGCTCGAAATGTTTGGGGAATAGTCGAACAAGAAGAAGAAGTAGCAGCGAAAAAAGGTATTCAAGCATTGTATGATTACTTTGTGGCTTGTGGCATTCCAATGACATTACCAGAAGTTGGCATCGAAGCAGATAAATTTGAAGAAATGGCACAACAAGCTGTGGCCCATAGTGCAATTGCTGAAAAGGCTTATGTACCATTGGATGTAGCGGACATAGTAGCGATTTATAAAGATTGTTTAACCGAAAGTCAATTTATTTAATCCATAAAAAAGCGGTTTGCCTTGGCAAACCGCTTTTGTTAATAAGAAACAAGTTCTTATAAGTAGTATTTTTCTTTCACAGTTAAATCATCGTTTAATTCATAAACTAATGGTTTACCTGTTGGGATTTCAAGATCCATAATATCTTCATCAGAAATGCCTTCGATGTGTTTAGCTAAAGCACGTAATGAATTACCATGAGCCGCTACTAAGACAGTTTTGTTGTCTTTTAAAGCTGGCGCAATTTCATCTTGCCAGAATGGTAATGCACGTTCCAAAGTAACTTTCAAGTTTTCGCCACCAGGAATATCGCGTTGGTCTAACATTGCATAACGACGGTCGTTTGCTGCAGAACCTTCATCTGTTGCTTCCATTAATGGAGGAAGAGTATCGTAAGAACGACGCCAGATGTGGACTTGTTCGTCTCCGTATTTTTCAGCAGTTTCTTTTTTGTTTAGTCCTTGTAATTTACCATAGTGACGTTCGTTTAAGCGCCAAGATTTGATTTGAGGTACCCATAATTGATCTGAGTATTCTAGTAAATAGTTACAAGTTTTGATGGCACGAGTTAAAACAGAAGTATAAGCAACGTCGAATTCGATGCCTGCTTCTTTAATTTTACGGCCGCCTTCTTTTGCTTCTTCAACACCTTCAGGTGCTAAATCTACGTCAGCCCATCCAGTAAATTGGTTTAAGGCATTCCATTCGCTAAGTCCATGACGAGAAAAAACTAATTTTGGCATGTATAAGCTCTCCTTTGAGTTTAGTTTTCTGAAAATAAGATTTCCACGTTTATTGTACACCGTTTTGCGCAAGATTTCCAATGGAAAATAGTAAAAAAACGTGAAAGTTGCTGAAAAATTAGAGTGAAATCGAATCAAAAAAGAAGCCCCATCTGAAGGACTTCTTTTTTATTCTTAGGAATACAGCCGCTCGACATCTGTCTCAGGTAAATTGATGTACTTATAACAAGTGCCCACCGAAACGCCGCATTTATTAGAAATAAACTGGATGGTTTCTTTGTTTTCGTAATATAATGCACGGATTTTGCGGACGGTGCGTCCATCGATTTTTGGACGTCCACCTACTTTTCCGTTTTCACGAGCTTTGTGGAGCCCAACGAGTGTTCGTTCTTTAATTAGTGCACATTCCATCGCAGATAAGCTCTCCATTAATTGGAAATAGGCTTCACCTGTTGGAAGGTGAGTATCAATTCCTTCTGAAATGCTGACAAAATCAACTTGTTTTTCCTTTAACATTTTCATAAAGTCTGTTAATTGGCGGGTTGTTTTACCTAAATGGTGCAATTTACAAACAATAAGTGTATCCCCAGCAGAAAGAAGTTTTTCGACTTCGTCTAAGACACTGACCTCCGCTTGAGGATCAAATGTCTCTTGGAAAATATCATCACAACCAAACGATTGGAGAGTGGTTAGTTGATTTTTTAAATCGTCTTCAATAATAGTTGTGCGTGCATAACCAATTCGTTTCATATATTATCCTTCCTATATAAATAATCTTTTTTCACACATTCTTAACGTGCGGGAACATGTAAGGTTTTCGGTCCATCTTCATAACCGACGATTACCATAGAAACCATATTTAAAAATAAGCCGTGTTCAACGACGCCAACCAAGTTGTCTAAATAAGAACCTAAAGCTTCTGGATCTGTAATTTTTTCTAAATGCAAATCGATGATATGGTGGCCTCCATCTGTTATTAATGTTTCGCCAGCAGCGTTTAAACGAAGTGTTGGGTGATAGCCTTTTTCTTCAAATAAATGCACTAGTTGGCGGCTGCCATAAGGAACAACCTCAACGGGAAGTGGGAAAGCTCCTAAATCGTCCACCATTTTTGATTTATCCACAATCCAAATACATTTCTTTGAATAAGTGGCCACAATTTTTTCAAAAAGTAAGGCAGCGCCACCGCCTTTGATTCCTTGAAAATCAGCGCTGATTTCATCGGCGCCATCAATCGTAAGATCTACATACGGAACCTCATCAATACCCTTTAAAGGAATGCCCAAGGCCAAGGCTTGTTTCTCTGTTTCTTTTGAAGTAGTAACCCCTACGATTGACAATCCTTCTTCTTTTACGCGACGACCAATTTCGTCTACCATAAATTTTGCTGTTGAGCCAGTACCCAAACCGACAATCATGCCGTCTTCTACATATTTTGCAGCTTCGATTCCTACCATTTGTTTCAGATTCATCGCTGTTTTCCGCCCCCTTCAATAGTCAAAGATATTGTACCGTTATTTAACTAAAAAAGATAGAAAGTTTTTGAAAAAGTCATAAAAATTTTTAAAGGAAAAGTACGTTTAAATAGAAGGAAAATCTTTTTTTCGAAAGGCGAAAGAAGAGGGTTGACAGCTGATACTTATCGTGGTATCCTAACAAAGGTGCTTTATCTACAGGTTCCTTATAGGGACGTGCTGACTGTCTATCAAAGCATATTTGATAAAGAGTGCAGAGATTGCATTATTTTTTATCGCGAAAAAAGAACCACCTGGATGTGTGGAACTAGAAGCGAAGTAAGGAAGGAGGAGAACAAGGAATGCCTACAATTAACCAATTAGTACGTAAACCTCGTAAATCTAAAGTAGAAAAATCTGATTCACCAGCCTTAAACAAAGGATATAACAGTTTTAAGAAAACTCAAACAAACGTTAACTCTCCGCAAAAACGTGGAGTTTGTACACGTGTGGGTACGATGACACCTAAAAAACCGAACTCAGCTTTACGTAAATATGCCCGTGTTCGTTTGTCAAACTTAATCGAAGTTACAGCTTATATCCCAGGTATCGGTCACAACTTACAAGAACACAGCGTGGTATTATTACGTGGTGGACGTGTAAAAGACTTACCAGGGGTACGTTACCATATCGTTCGTGGTGCGCTTGATACTGCCGGTGTTAACGACCGTAAACAAAGCCGCTCTAAATACGGTACAAAACGTCCTAAAGCTTAATTATAATAAGACAATAACAACTTGAAAAATCATATTTCGGAAGGAGGAGTTACGGATGCCTCGTAAAGGTCCTGTTGCAAAACGTGATGTTTTACCAGATCCAATTTATAACTCAAAATTAGTAACTCGCTTAATCAACCGTGTAATGGTTGACGGTAAACGCGGGATTGCTGCTAATATTATCTATAATTCATTTGATATCATCAAAGAATCTACAGGTAACGATCCATTGGAAGTTTTTGAACAAGCAATGAAAAACGTTATGCCTGTTCTTGAAGTTAAAGCACGTCGTGTTGGGGGTTCTAACTACCAAGTACCAGTTGAAGTTCGTCCAGAACGTCGTACAACTTTAGGTTTACGTTGGGTAGTTAACTACGCACGTCTACGTGGTGAACACACAATGGAAGAACGTCTAGCGAAAGAAATCATGGATGCTGCTAACAACACTGGCGCTTCTGTTAAAAAACGCGAAGACACACACAAAATGGCAGACGCAAACCGCGCATTTGCTCATTATCGTTGGTAAGATCCTCTCTGTCTGTCGCGTAAAGTGGCAGCAGAAAGTCAATTTACAATCGATTTAAATAAAGAGAGGAGTAAACATACAAAATGGCAAGAGAATTTTCACTTGAAAAAACTCGTAACATTGGTATCATGGCCCACGTTGATGCTGGTAAAACAACAACAACTGAGCGTATCTTGTACTACACTGGTAAAATCCATAAAATCGGTGAAACCCATGAAGGTGCTTCACAAATGGACTGGATGGAACAAGAACAAGAACGTGGTATCACGATTACATCCGCTGCGACAACTGCACAGTGGAAAGGCTACCGTGTAAATATCATCGATACTCCAGGACACGTGGACTTCACAATTGAAGTACAACGTTCTCTACGCGTATTAGATGGTGCGGTAACAGTTCTTGACTCTCAATCAGGTGTAGAACCTCAAACAGAAACTGTTTGGCGTCAAGCGACTGAATATAAAGTTCCTCGTATTGTATTCTGTAACAAAATGGATAAAATCGGTGCGGACTTCTTCTATTCAGTAGAATCATTACATGATCGTTTACAAGCAAACGCTCATCCAATTCAAATTCCAATCGGAGCTGAAGAAGACTTCACTGGAATCATTGACTTGATTAAAATGAAAGCTGAAATCTACACAAATGATTTGGGAACAGATATTCAAGAAACTGATATTCCTGAAGATTATTTAGAAAAAGCGCAAGAATGGCGCGAAAAATTAGTTGAAGCTGTTGCTGAAACTGACGAAGACTTAATGATGAAATATCTTGAAGGTGAAGAAATCACTGAAGAAGAATTAGTCGCTGGTATCCGTCAAGCAACAATCAACGTTGAGTTCTTCCCTGTATTAGCTGGTTCAGCATTCAAGAATAAAGGGGTTCAATTAATGTTGGACGCTGTTCTTGATTACTTACCATCTCCATTAGATATCGATGCTATCAAAGGGATCGATACTAAAACAGACGAAGAAACAACTCGTCCAGCTGATGACGAAGCACCTTTCGCTTCATTAGCATTTAAAGTTATGACTGACCCATTCGTAGGTCGTTTAACTTTCTTCCGTGTTTATTCTGGTGTCCTTGAAAGTGGTTCATACGTATTGAACGCTTCAAAAGGCAAAAAAGAACGTATCGGTCGTATCCTACAAATGCACGCCAACACTCGTCAAGAAATTGACAAAGTGTACTCTGGTGATATCGCTGCTGCTGTTGGTCTAAAAGACACAACAACTGGTGATACATTATGTGCATTAGATGCACCAGTTATTCTTGAATCTATTGAATTCCCTGATCCAGTTATCCAAGTCGCTGTTGAACCTAAATCAAAAGCTGACCAAGATAAAATGGGCGTGGCTCTACAAAAACTTGCTGAAGAAGATCCATCATTCCGCGTTGAAACAAACGTTGAAACTGGTGAAACAGTTATCTCTGGTATGGGTGAATTGCACTTAGACGTTTTAGTAGACCGTATGAAACGTGAATTCAAAGTTGAAGCTAACGTAGGTGCTCCTCAAGTATCTTACCGCGAAACATTCCGTGCTGCGACTAAAGCAGAAGGTAAATTCGTTCGTCAGTCTGGTGGTAAAGGACAATACGGTCACGTATGGGTTGAATTTACACCAAATGAAGAAGGTAAAGGCTTCGAGTTTGAAAACGCAATTGTCGGTGGTGTGGTTCCTCGTGAATACATCCCAGCAGTTGAAAAAGGGTTAGAAGACTCTATGAACAACGGTGTTCTTGCTGGTTATCCATTAGTTGATATCAAAGCAAAACTTTACGATGGTTCATACCACGATGTCGATTCAAATGAAACGGCCTTCCGTGTAGCTGCTTCTATGGCATTGAAAGCTGCGGCTAAAAATGCAAACCCAGTTATTTTAGAACCAATGATGAAAGTTACAATTACTGTTCCTGAAGATTACTTAGGTGATATCATGGGACACGTAACAAGTCGTCGTGGACGTGTTGAAGGTATGGAAGCACACGGTAACTCTCAAATCGTTAATGCGATGGTACCTTTAGCTGAAATGTTTGGTTATGCTACAACATTACGTTCAGCAACACAAGGACGCGGTACATTTATGATGGTATTTGACCACTATGAAGACGTACCTAAGTCTGTTCAAGAAGAAATCATCAAGAAAAACGGCGGCAACGCATAATTTTCCTTGAGAATAAAAGGTTTGTTTTTAGAACTATCCTTTTTTCAAGATTTCGTGTAAAATAGCTTATGATGATCAGACGATTTTTAGTAACGTCTATCACATATAAAACAAACAATAAAATTTATATTTTTAGGAGGAACATTCAAAATGGCAAAAGAAAAATTTGACCGTTCTAAATCCCATGTTAACATTGGTACTATCGGACACGTTGACCATGGTAAAACTACATTAACAGCTGCAATTGCTACTGTATTATCAAAACACGGTGGCGGGGAAGCACAAAGCTACGATTCTATCGATAACGCTCCAGAAGAAAAAGAACGTGGAATCACAATCAACACTTCTCATATCGAATATGAAACTGAAACTCGTCACTATGCACACGTTGACTGCCCAGGACACGCGGACTACGTTAAAAACATGATCACTGGTGCTGCTCAAATGGACGGAGCTATCTTAGTAGTTTCTGCTGCTGATGGTCCTATGCCTCAAACACGTGAACATATCTTATTATCACGTAACGTTGGTGTACCATACATCGTTGTATTCTTAAACAAAATGGATATGGTTGATGACGAAGAATTATTAGAATTAGTAGAAATGGAAGTTCGTGACTTATTATCAGAATACGATTTCCCAGGCGATGATGTTCCAGTTATCGCAGGTTCTGCTTTGAAAGCTTTAGAAGGCGACGAGTCTTATGAAGAAAAAATCTTAGAATTAATGGCTGCAGTTGACGAATATATCCCAACTCCAGAACGTGATACTGACAAACCATTCATGATGCCAGTCGAAGACGTATTCTCAATCACTGGACGTGGTACTGTTGCTACAGGCCGTGTTGAACGTGGTGAAGTTCGCGTTGGTGACGAAGTTGAAATCGTTGGTATTAAAGACGAAACATCTAAAACAACTGTTACAGGTGTTGAAATGTTCCGTAAATTATTAGACTACGCTGAAGCAGGCGACAACATCGGTGCTTTATTACGTGGTGTAGCACGTGAAGATATCGAACGTGGACAAGTATTAGCTAAACCAGCTACAATCACTCCACACACAAAATTCAAAGCTGAAGTATACGTATTATCAAAAGAAGAAGGCGGACGTCACACTCCATTCTTCACTAACTACCGTCCTCAATTCTACTTCCGTACAACAGACGTTACTGGTGTTGTAGAATTGCCAGAAGGTACTGAAATGGTAATGCCTGGTGATAACGTTGCTATGGACGTTGAATTAATTCACCCAATCGCTATCGAAGACGGAACTCGTTTCTCTATTCGTGAAGGCGGACGTACTGTAGGTTCAGGCGTTGTTACTGAAATCGTTAAATAATTAACTTTTTAACTATAGCTTTAACCAGCGTAAAAAACTGGGGTATTCGGACGTAAGACCAGAGAATTTATTCTCTGGTCTTTTTTTGTTTAGAAATTGGCTGGCTAAAAAATAAGCCAATTGGCTGTTTTAGCAGACTTGTTTCTTCCGTATACTTGGAGAAAAAGGTTAGGTGATTTAATGGAAAAAGTATTGACGATTGCAGGCTCCGATTCAACTGGAGGGGCAGGGATTCAAGCAGATTTAAAAACATTTGAAGAGTATGGAGTTTTTGGATTTTCAAGTTTAACCTCGATTGTGACGATGGATCCTACAACAGGTTGGTCACATGAAGTAACTGAATTGCCAGAAACGCTCTTAGAAAAACAATTGATTTCGGTTTTTGCAGGCGGCCCAGTAGCGGCCTTGAAAACAGGGATGATGGGCAATGAACAAAATATTAAAATGGCTAGTAAGTACATTAAACAAGAGAAAATTCAAAAAGTCGTGATTGACCCAGTCATTGCTTGTAAGGGCACGGCACAAATTCTGCAACCCAAAAGTGTGGAAGGCCTAAAAAACGATTTACTGCCATTAGCATTAGTGGCCACGCCTAATTTAATTGAAGCGGGCATCTTATCTGGTTTAGGCGAAATTTCTTCCGTGGCGGAGATGGAAGAAGCGGCAAAACGAATTGTACAAATGGGAGCCGAGCATGTCGTGGTTAAAGGGGGACATCGCTTAGCTGGTGAAAAAGCACTGGACTTGTTTTACGATGGTCACACCGCGCATCTTTTGGAAAATGAATTATATCCAACTGATTATAATCATGGTGCAGGTTGTACTTTTTCAGCGGCAATCACAGCTGGCTTGGCGAAAGGTTATTCGGTGTTAGAAGCAGTAACTTTAGCGAAAAAATTTGTAGCAGCGGCGATTAAACACGGTATTCAAGTTAATCCTTATGTGGGGCACGTGTGGCATGGCGCTTACACTCATGCGGAACAACGGATGCGTAAGAAAGCATAATGTTTAGAACTAGAGGAGTCTGTCAAGGACTGGCTCTAGTTTTTTTGTGATAAAGAATAACAATAGTAGGTATTACGTTAAAAGAATGTTCAAATTTTTAAAAGAGGAGTAGAATAGAACTGTAATTGCAAAAAAAGAAGCGGAACATAGAAGGGGTGATAACTTTTCTGTGCTTCAGTTTAGAACGGACTGTGGTGTTTGTTTTGACGAACTACCGGAAAGCGACTTCTTTTTGTTTTGGCTTCAAATGGTATTTAATGGAGGGAATGCAATGTTAGAAAAAGAAACGTACAGTCAACTGTTTAAATGGTCTTTTTCAAAAAAGACACAAGTCACATACTGGGATGGTACCGTCAAAGAGTATGGGCAAGGGTCGGGGGATCCGGTTTTTAAAATTGTATTCAATGAAAAAATTCCTGTGAAGGATTTACTGAATAACGCTTCATTAACTTTAGGGGAAGCCTACATGGATCGCAAAATTGAAATCGAAGGCGATATCCAAGCGCTGATTTATGATGTGTATAACCAAAAGGATAGCTTTTTACACAATGCTAAATTTATTAAATGGCTTCCTAAAGAAAGTCATTCAAAAAAACGTTCGCAAGAGGATATTCACAGCCATTACGATCTAGGAAATGATTTTTACAAAAAATGGCTTGACCAAACAATGACGTATTCATGTGCTTATTTTAAAACGCCTGAAGATACATTAGAACAAGCGCAAGTGAATAAAGTTCATCATATTTTAGATAAATTGTTTATCAAAGAGGGGGACACTTTACTGGATATTGGCTGCGGCTGGGGCACATTAATTTTAACTGCGGTGAAAGAATATGGAGCCAAAGCAACTGGGATTACATTAAGTGAAGAGCAATTTCATCATATTCGCCATATTATAGAAAAAGAAGGTCTACAAGATCGAATGACTGTCAAGTTGATGGATTATCGTGATTTAAAAGGAGAGTCTTTTGATCATATTACGAGTGTTGGGATGTTTGAACATGTCGGTGCGGAAAATCTACATGAATATTTTGATGTCGTTCAGCGGAATTTAGCGCCTAAAGGTACGGCGTTGATTCATGGGATCAGTCGCCAACAAGGTGGGGCTAAAAATGCTTGGATTAATCGTTATATTTTCCCAGGTGGCTATATTCCTGGTGTCACTGAGCTAGTCGGCCATATGACAGAAAACGACTTGCAAGTGATTGACTTGGAAAGTTTGCGCAGAGATTATCAATTGACGTTGGAACATTGGACAAAAAACTTCCATAATATAGAAACAGAAATTGTTGACGAAAAAGGCGAGCGCTTCTATCGAATGTGGGACTTATATTTGCAAGCATGTGCAGCCTCATTCCAAGCAAGCAATATTGATGTTATTCAATATTTATTGGTTCATCCAGATAACAATGATATTCCAATGCGCCGGATTGGTTAATAGAATAAAAAAGAAAGAATTTGAGATTCTGGTAAAAAAGGAATCCCAAATTCTTTTTTTATAAAAATAGAATGAAAAGAATTGAAAAACAAAACAAATGCTTTTCAAAACAAGAAAAAATTCTTTCGAAAAAACGCAGAAAATCCTTGCTAACACTATCCTTTCATAGTATAATCAAAAAGGTGCTGTTTACAGGAGTGTAAAAAGCATTGGTAGATCAACGATTTGATTTGCCGGCTGTGAAGCGAGAGGTTGCGACACGCTCGGACGCTTTGCCATGAACGAGCATGCCGGATAAATTTTCGTGGAGCTATGTCTACTTTTAAAATAGGCGAAGGAGGGAACAAGATGGCAAAACAAAAAATTCGTATCCGTTTAAAAGCGTATGAACACCGTATTTTAGATCAATCAGCGGATAAAATTGTGGAAACAGCAAAAAGAACTGGAGCTGACGTATCAGGTCCGATTCCATTACCAACAGAACGCTCACTTTACACAGTTATTCGTGCGACTCATAAATACAAAGATTCTCGCGAACAATTCGAAATGCGTACTCACAAACGTCTAATTGACATTGTGAACCCAACACCAAAAACAGTTGACGCTCTAATGAAGCTTGACTTACCGTCTGGTGTTAATATTGAAATCAAACTATAAAATTAAGATGGAGGTGTACTCATGACCAAAGGAATCTTAGGGAAAAAAGTGGGAATGACACAAATCTTTACTGAGTCTGGTGAATTAATTCCAGTAACAGTAGTTGAAGCTACGCCAAACGTAGTTTTACAAGTAAAAACTGTTGAAACTGACGGATACGAAGCTATCCAAGTTGGTTACCAAGACAAACGTGAAGTTTTATCAAACAAACCTGCGAAAGGTCATGTTGCAAAAGCAAACACGGCTCCTAAGCGCTTCATTAAAGAATTCAAGAATGTTGAGCTAGGAGAATATGAAGTAGGTAAAGAAATCAAAGTAGATGTTTTCCAAGCAGGAGACGTTGTTGATGTTACAGGTACTACGAAAGGTAAAGGATTCCAAGGGGCAATCAAACGTCACGGCCAAAGCCGCGGACCTATGTCTCATGGTTCTCGTTATCACCGTCGTCCTGGGTCAATGGGTCCAGTAGCGCCTAACCGTGTATTTAAAAATAAACGACTAGCCGGCCGTATGGGTGGCGACCGCGTAACAATTCAAAACCTTGAAGTTGTTAAAGTGGACGTAGAAAGAAATGTTATCTTAATCAAAGGAAACATTCCTGGAGCGAAAAAATCTTTAATCACAATCAAATCAGCTGTGAAAGCTAAATAAGTGTAGGGAAAGGAGGAACTAAGGAATGCCGAATGTAGCATTATTCAAACAAGATGGAACTCAAAACGGTGAAATCACTTTAAATGAAGAAATCTTCGGAATCGAACCTAATGAAAGTGTTGTCTATGATGCAATCATCATGCAACGTGCTTCATTAAGACAAGGAACACACGCAGTTAAAAACCGTAGCGCTGTTCGTGGCGGTGGCCGCAAACCATGGCGTCAAAAAGGAACTGGTCGTGCTCGTCAAGGTTCAATCCGTTCACCACAATGGCGTGGAGGTGGCGTAGTCTTTGGACCAACACCGCGTTCATACAGCTACAAACTTCCTAAAAAAGTTCGTCGCTTAGCAATGAAATCTGTATTATCAGACAAAGTTGCTGAAAATAACTTGGTAGCAGTAGAAGGTTTAAGCTTCGATGCACCAAAAACAAAAGAATTCAAACAAGTTCTTGCTAACTTGTCTATCGATACTAAAGTATTAGTTGTTTTAGAAAATGGTAACGACTTTGCAGCTTTATCAGCTCGTAACTTACCAAACGTTTCTGTAGTAACTTCTGATAACGTTAGTGTGTTAGATGTTGTGTCAGCTAACAAAGTCTTGGCAACACAAACAGCTCTTACTCAAATTGAGGAGGTGCTTGCATAATGGAATTACTAGACGTAATCAAACGCCCAGTGATCACTGAAAAATCCATGTTAGCTATGGACGAAAAGAAATATACTTTCGAAGTGGACACTCGCGCAAACAAAACTTTAGTAAAACAAGCTGTTGAATCAGCATTCGATGTTAAAGTAGCAAACGTAAACATCTTAAACGTGCGTCCAAAATTCAAACGCATGGGTAAATATGCAGGTTATACAAAAAAACGTCGCAAAGCGATCGTTACATTAACTGAAGATTCAAAAGAAATTCAATTATTCGAAGCTGCTGAATAAGCAGTCCTGAACAATATCAACGTAGGAGGGAAATAAGACGTGGCGATTAAAAAGTACAAACCTACCACAAATGGCCGTCGTAACATGACAAGTTCTGATTTCGCTGAAATCACAACTTCAACACCAGAAAAATCATTGTTACAGCCATTAAAAAACAATGCCGGTCGTAACAACAACGGTCGCATTACGGTTCGTCACCAAGGTGGCGGTCACAAACGTCAATACCGTGTGATTGACTTCAAACGTAATAAAGATAACGTCGCAGCGGTTGTTAAAACGATCGAGTACGATCCAAACCGTTCTGCTAACATCGCGTTAGTTCATTACGAAGACGGGGTTAAGGCATACATCTTAGCACCAAAAGGATTAGAAGTAGGCATGCGCCTAGTATCTGGTCCAGAAGCAGATATTAAAGTAGGTAACGCATTACCATTGGAAAACATTCCAGTTGGTACAGTTATCCACAACATTGAAATGAAACCTGGTAAAGGTGGACAATTAATCCGTTCAGCTGGAACAAGCGCGCAAGTACTTGGTAAAGAAGGCAAATACGTATTAATCCGCTTAAACTCTGGCGAAGTTCGTATGATCTTAGCAACTTGCCGTGCAACAATCGGTTCAGTTGGTAACGAACAACACGAATTAATCAACATTGGTAAAGCTGGCCGCTCTCGTTGGATGCGTAAACGCCCAACTGTTCGTGGTAGCGTAATGAACCCTAACGATCACCCACACGGTGGTGGTGAAGGTAAAACACCAATTGGACGTAAAGCGCCAGTATCTCCATGGGGTCAACCAGCAATTGGATACAAAACACGTAATAAAAAAGCTAAATCAGACAAACTTATCGTTCGTCGTCGTACTAAATAATTTTTTTGACCATGTGTCGTACATTTTGAGAGGAGGTTCACCATGGGTCGTAGTTTAAAAAAAGGACCTTTCGTCGATGATCATTTGATGAAAAAGGTCGAAGCACAACAAGGTGCCGAAAAGAAAAAAGTAATTAAAACTTGGTCTCGCCGCTCTACAATTTTTCCATCATTCGTAGGTTTCACAATCGCTGTATATGATGGACGGAAACATGTCCCTGTTTACATTCAAGAAGACATGGTAGGACATAAATTAGGTGAATTTGCACCAACTAGAACTTATCGTGGCCACGTTGCTGACGATAAAAAAACTAAACGCTAATTTTGAGGGGAGGATATGCAAATGTCAGAACAAATTACATCAGCTAAAGCAACTGCAAAAACAGTTCGCACTTCACCTCGTAAAGCACGTTTAGTAATCGATCTTATCAGAGGGAAAAGCGTTGCGGATGCAATTTCAATCTTGAAATTCACACCGAACAAGTCTGCTGGAATCATTGAAAAAGTTTTAATGTCAGCAGTTGCTAACGCAGAAAACAACTTTGACTTAGACGTTGAAAGCTTAGTCGTATCTGAAGCATTTGTTAACGAAGGACCAACAATGAAACGTTTCCGTCCTCGTGCAAAAGGTTCAGCTTCACCAATCAACAAACGTACTAGTCACATCACAGTAGTTGTAACAGAGAAATAAGTCTCATGAAATAGACTGTTTTCTTTATGAAAACAGAGCTTAAACATTTAAGAGGAGGGACAATCAGTGGGTCAAAAAGTACATCCAATTGGAATGCGTGTAGGCATCATCCGCGACTGGGATGCGAAATGGTATGCTGAAAAAGAGTATGCTGAATTCTTACACGAAGATTTAAGAATCCGTAAATTTATCGCAACAAAACTTGCTGATGCTGCTGTATCTACAATTGAAATCGAACGCGCTGCAAACCGTGTTAACATTTCAATTCACACAGCTAAACCAGGTATGGTTATCGGTAAAGGCGGATCTGAAGTCGAAAACCTAAGAAAAGAATTAAACAAATTAACTGGCAAACGAGTTCACATCAACATCGTTGAAATCAAAAAACCAGATTTAGATGCAAAATTAGTAGGCGAAGGAATTGCACGTCAATTAGAAAACCGTGTTGCTTTCCGTCGTGCTCAAAAACAAGCCATCCAACGCGCAATGCGTGCTGGCGCTAAAGGAATCAAAACTCAAGTATCAGGTCGTCTAAACGGTGCGGATATCGCTCGTTCAGAAGGATACTCTGAAGGAACTGTACCACTTCATACATTACGTGCGGACATTGATTACGCATGGGAAGAAGCGGACACTACTTACGGAAAACTAGGAGTTAAAGTGTGGATCTATCGTGGAGAAATTCTTCCAACGAAAAAAAACACTGAGAAAGGAGGGAAATAATCATGTTAGTACCTAAACGTGTAAAACACCGTCGTGAATTCCGCGGAAAAATGCGCGGTGAAGCTAAAGGCGGAAAAGAAGTAGCATTTGGTGAATGGGGTTTACAAGCAACTGAATCTCACTGGATTACTAACCGTCAAATCGAAGCAGCCCGTATTGCAATGACTCGTTACATGAAACGTGGCGGGAAAGTATGGATTAAAATTTTCCCTCACAAGTCTTACACAAGTAAAGCTATCGGCGTACGTATGGGTAAAGGTAAAGGGGCACCAGAAGGCTGGGTATCACCAGTTAAACGTGGTAAAATCATGTTTGAAATCGCAGGCGTTCCTGAAGAAGTAGCTCGTGAAGCTCTTCGTCTTGCATCTCACAAATTGCCGGTAAAAACTAAGATCGTAAAACGTGAGGAAATGGGTGGTGAATCGAATGAAGGTTAAAGAAATCAGAGAATTAACCACTGCCGAAATGCTAGATAAAGAAAAACAATTAAAAGAAGAATTGTTCAACTTAAGATTCCAATTAGCAACAGGTCAATTAGAAAACACTGCACGTATTAAAGAAGTACGTCAATCGATTGCACGCATCAAAACAGTATTGCGTGAACAAGCTAACTAATAGTGGAAGGAGGCCAAACGCGTATGACTGAAGAAAGAAATCAACGTAAAGTTTACCAAGGTCGCGTGGTATCAGACAAAATGGATAAAACAATCACAGTTGTCGTTGAAACAAAGAAAAACCACCCTATCTATGGCAAACGTATGAAATATTCTAAAAAATATAAAGCGCATGATGAAAACAACACAGCGAAAGTTGGAGACATCGTAAAAATCATGGAAACTCGTCCATTATCAGCTACAAAACGTTTCCGTTTACTAGAGGTAGTCGAAGAAGCAGTTATTATCTAATAAAACGAGAATTTCCTAATAGATTGAAGCACAAAATCTGAAAGGGGGATACACATCGTGATCCAACAAGAAAGTCGTTTAAGAGTCGCTGACAATTCTGGCGCACGTGAAATTTTAACGATCAAAGTCCTAGGCGGATCTGGTCGTAAAACTGCTAACATCGGTGACGTTATTGTTGCTACTGTCAAACAAGCAACGCCAGGTGGGGTTGTTAAAAAAGGTGAAGTAGTTAAAGCCGTTATCGTTCGTACAAAATCTGGCGCTCGTCGTGCTGACGGTTCTTACATCAAATTTGATGAAAATGCTGCGGTAATTATCCGTGACGATAAAAGCCCACGCGGAACACGTATCTTCGGACCAGTTGCACGTGAATTACGTGAAAACAACTTCATGAAGATCGTTTCTCTAGCACCAGAAGTATTATAATCTCGAGCCCACGTTAAAGGAGGTGCGAAACAGTAATGTTTGTTAAAAAAGGCGATAAAGTAAAAGTTATCACTGGTAAAGATAAAAACAAAGAAGGCGTTGTCTTAGCAGCGTTTCCTAAACAAGATAAAGTTATCGTTGAAGGTGTCAACGTCGTTAAAAAACACCAAAAACCAAACCAAGCAGCCCCACAAGGTGGAATCCTTGAAGTGGAAGCGCCAATTCATGTTTCTAATGTAATGGTGATTGATCCTTCAAACGGAGAAGCTACTAAAGTTGCGTTTAAAGAAGTCGACGGCAAAAAAGTCCGCGTTTCTAAAAAAACAGGTGAAGTTTTAGATAAATAAAAATTGCGGAAGGAGGGCTTACTGAATGAACCGCCTGAAAGAAAAATATATTAAAGAAGTAACACCATCATTGGTGGAAAAATTTAATTACAGCTCAGTTATGCAAACACCTAAAGTTGATAAAATCGTTATCAACATGGGTGTGGGTGATGCAGTATCAAATGCTAAAAACTTAGACAAAGCTGTTGAAGAATTAGCATTAATCACTGGTCAAAAACCACTTATCACAAAAGCTAAAAAATCTATCGCTGGATTCCGTTTACGTGAAGGAATGCCAATCGGTGCGAAAGTAACGCTACGCGGCGAAAGAATGTACGAATTTTTAGATAAATTAGTAACAGTTTCTTTACCTCGTGTACGTGACTTCCACGGTGTCAGCAAAAAAGCTTTCGATGGTCGTGGTAACTATACTTTAGGTATTAAAGAACAATTAATCTTCCCAGAAGTTGATTATGATTTAGTAGATAAAGTACGCGGTATGGACATCGTAATTGTTACAACAGCGAACACTGACGAAGAGTCTCGCGAATTGTTGGCACAATTAGGTATGCCATTCCAAAAATAATATAAGGAGGCGAACTACGTGGCTAAAAAATCAATGATTGCTAAAAACAAACGTCCTGCTAAACATTCAACACAAGCTTATACTCGTTGTGAACGTTGTGGACGTCCACATTCAGTTTATCGTAAATTTCATCTTTGCCGTATTTGCTTCCGCGAACTTGCCTATAAAGGTCAAATTCCCGGCGTGAAGAAAGCTAGCTGGTAAACAAGTAAACTCGCATAAAGGAGGTAAATAGTTCAATGGTCATGACAGATCCAATTGCAGATTTTCTAACTCGCATTCGTAATGCGAACATGGTTAAACATGAAACTTTAGAAGTACCTGCTTCAAAAATCAAACGTGATATCGCAGAAATCCTGAAACGTGAAGGATTTATCCGCGACGTAGAATACATCGAAGATGACAAACAAGGCGTAATCCGTGTTTTCCTAAAATATGGTAAAAACGAAGAACGTGTTATCACAAACTTAAAACGTATTTCTAAACCAGGTTTACGTGCATACGTAAAAGCTGACGAAGTACCAAAAGTATTAAACGGTCTAGGAATTGCAATCATCTCTACATCAGAGGGTGTAATTACTGACAAAGAAGCTAGAGCGAAAAATATCGGCGGCGAAGTAATCGCCTACGTATGGTAATTCTAAAAAATACACAAGGAGGTGTCTCTAAGTGAGCCGTATTGGTAATAAAGTTGTTGTTCTTCCTGCTGGTGTTGAAATCAAGCAAGACGGAAACAACATTACAGTTAAAGGACCTAAAGGTGAATTAACACGCGAATTTTCTTCTGATATCAAAATGAACATCGAAGGAAACGAAGTGACATTCACTCGTCCAAACGATTCAAAAGAAATGAAAACAATCCACGGAACAACTCGTGCAAACTTCAACAACATGGTTGTTGGTGTTTCTGAAGGTTTCCAAAAAGCACTTGAACTTATCGGGGTCGGATACCGTGCCCAAGTACAAGGCAACAAATTAACTTTAAACGTTGGTTATTCTCATCCTGTCGAAATGACAGCACCAGAAGGCGTAACATTTGAAGTACCTGCGAACACACAAGTTATCGTTAAAGGCATCAACAAAGAAGTTGTTGGTGAATTAGCTGCTAACATCCGTGGCGTTCGTCCTCCAGAACCTTATAAAGGCAAAGGGATTCGCTATGTTGGTGAATTTGTACGCCGTAAAGAAGGTAAAACTGGTAAATAATAACAGCTGTGTAGAAAACAGAAGTCAACAACAAGCAACTGTCATTTTATGGGATTTTTCCAATAAAATGCTTTTGTCTTGTCTGCCAGCTTCTCTTTTCCGTAATCTGCTGACTGCTTGAAATATTAGTAGTAAACATTAAATCAAAGAGGTGAAAATTGTGATTACAAAACCAGATAAAAACAAAACACGTCAAAAGAGACATCGTCGTGTACGTAACAAAATCTCTGGTACTGCTGAGTGCCCACGCTTGAACATTTTCCGTTCTAACAAAAACATCTACGCGCAAGTCATTGATGACGTAGCGGGTGTGACGCTAGCAAGTGCCTCTGCCTTGGATAAAGAAATTTCAGGTGGAACAAAAACAGAAACAGCTGCAGCTGTTGGTAAACTAGTTGCTGAACGTGCCGCTGAAAAAGGCATCAAAAAAGTAGTCTTCGACCGTGGTGGATACCTTTACCATGGCCGCGTGCAAGCTTTAGCTGAAGCTGCTCGTGAAAATGGACTAGAATTTTAGGAGAAGGAGGAACACCATTCATGGTTTATATTGATCCAAAACATTTGGAATTAGAAGACCGCGTTGTAGCGATCAACCGTGTAACAAAAGTTGTTAAAGGTGGACGTCGTTTACGTTTCGCAGCTTTAGTTGTTGTCGGTGACAAAAACGGACACGTTGGTTTCGGTACTGGTAAAGCACAAGAAGTACCTGAAGCTATCCGTAAAGCAATCGAAGACGCGAAGAAAAACTTAGTTGAAGTGCCTATGGTTGGTTCTACTATCCCGCACGAAGTAATTGGCGTATTCGGTGGCGGCCGTATCCTTATGAAACCTGCAGTAGAAGGTTCTGGGGTAGCTGCTGGTGGACCAGTTCGTGCCGTATTGGAATTAGCTGGTGTAGCAGATATTACATCTAAATCACTAGGTTCAAACACACCTATTAACGTTGTTCGCGCAACTGTTGAAGGTCTAAAACAATTAAAACGTGCCGAAGAAGTGGCAACACTTCGCGGTAAATCTGTAGAAGAAATTATCGGTTAAGGAGGACAAAAATAATGGCTGAATTAAAAATTACTTTAAAACGCAGTGTTATCGGACGTCCTCAAAACCAACGTGCTACAGTTAAAGCGTTAGGTTTAGGTAAAGTGAATAGTACTGTTACAAAACCTGCCAATGAAGCAATCAAAGGTATGGTTAACACTATTTCACATTTAGTGGACGTAGAAGAAGTTTAAGATTTATAGATTTGTAATAGAAGATTGCTTAAGGAGGTGCCAAACCTATGAAACTTCATGAATTAAAACCTGCTGAGGGCTCACGCCAAGTACGTAACCGTGTTGGACGTGGTACTTCATCTGGTAATGGTAAAACAGCTGGCCGTGGACAAAAAGGGCAAAAAGCCCGTTCAGGCGGTGGTGTTCGTTTAGGATTTGAAGGGGGTCAAACTCCATTATTCCGTCGTTTACCAAAACGTGGGTTTACAAACATTAATCGTAAAGATTACGCTGTTGTGAACTTAGATACTTTAAACCGTTTTGAAGATGGAACAGAAGTAACTCCTGTTGTCCTAAAAGAAGCAGGAATCGTTAAAAACGAAAAAGCGGGAATCAAAGTTCTTGCAGATGGTGAGTTAACGAAAAAATTAACTGTGAAAGCAGCTAAATTCTCGAAATCAGCACAAGAAGCTATCGAAGCTGCTGGTGGTTCAATCGAGGTGATCTAATTGTTCAAGCTATTAAAGAACGCCTTTAAAGTCAAAGACATTAGATCAAAAATCTTATTTACAGTTTTAATCTTGTTTGTATTTCGCCTAGGTGCGCACATTACTGTGCCCGGGGTGAATGCAAAGGGATTGTCTGATTTAAGTAGCTTACCCTTTTTGAATATGTTGAATATGGTGAGTGGTAGTGCCATGCAAAACTTCTCTATCTTCTCGATGGGGGTTTCGCCATACATTACAGCCTCTATTATCATTCAACTATTGCAAATGGATATTGTACCTAGATTTGTAGAATGGTCAAAACAAGGGGAAGTTGGGCGTAAGAAATTAAATCAAGCTACAAGATATCTAACGATTGTCTTGGGTGTGGCTCAGTCAATGGGGATCACTGCTGGTTTTAATAGCTTAAGTCAAACTGGGATTGTAAACAATCCAACCTTAGGTACCTTTGTGATGATTGCAGTTATTTTAACTGCTGGGACGATGTTTGTGACTTGGATGGGTGAACAAATTACAGAAAAAGGAATCGGAAATGGTGTTTCAATGATTATTTTTGCCGGGATTATTTCTCGTTTGCCAGGAGCAGTCAAAGAAATCTATGAAGATTACTTCGTCAATATCGAGTCTTCTCGTATTTGGCAATCTGTTATTTTCATTGCAATCTTAGTTATTGCTATTTTGGTGATCGTTACAGTCGTAACGTTCTTCCAACAAGCAGAACGTAAGATTCCAATCCAATATACAAAACGTGTTTCTGGTGCACCAACAAGTAGTTATTTACCGTTAAAAGTAAATGCTGCTGGGGTTATTCCAGTTATCTTTGCCAGCTCGTTAATTGCAACACCAAATGCCATTTTACAAGCTTTCTCATCAAAATTCGCTGGTGAAAATTGGTATGACATTATGACAAAAATCTTCAGTTATAACACAGTTCCAGGGGCAATCATCTATACTGTCCTAATCGTTGCGTTTACGTTCTTCTATGCATTTGTTCAAGTAAACCCTGAGAAATTAGCGGAAAACTTACAAAAACAAGGAAGCTACATTCCAAGCGTGCGACCAGGTAAAGGTACAGAAGAATATGTATCTGGCGTGTTAATGAGATTAAGTGTTGTCGGCTCAATTTTCCTAGGACTTGTTGCTTTACTTCCAATCATTGCGCAAATGGTTTGGAACTTACCTCAATCAATCGGTTTAGGTGGAACAAGTTTACTAATCGTTATCGGGGTTGCATTAGAAACAACGAAACAATTAGAAGGATTAATGATGAAACGTCAATATGTCGGCTTTATCAATAAGTAAGAATCGAGTGTTGAGGTTTTACCTCAGCACCATTCTCACATATGGCTAGCTTCATAAGCCGGTCTTTAAAATTAGGAGGAGAATATATGAACCTCATTTTAATGGGATTACCTGGAGCAGGTAAAGGCACCCAAGCAGAAAAAATCATTGATACGTATGGCATTCCACATATTTCTACTGGAGATATGTTCCGTGCAGCAATGAAAAATGAAACTGCCTTGGGCCTAGAAGCGAAATCTTATATCGATAAAGGTGAACTGGTTCCTGACGAAGTAACAAACGGAATTGTTAAAGAACGCCTTGCTGAACCAGACACAGACAAAGGATTCCTATTAGATGGTTTCCCACGTACACTGGATCAAGCAAAAGCATTAGATACAATGCTTAAAGAATTAAACAAAAAAATTGATGCTGTCATTGACATCCATGTAGAAGAAGATGTATTAATCGAGCGTTTAGCTGGACGATTCATCTGTCGCACATGTGGCGCAACGTATCATAAATTATTCAACCCGCCAAAAGTTGAAGGCACTTGTGATCGCTGTGGCGGACATGAATTCTACCAAAGAGAAGATGATAAGCCCGAAACGGTTAAAAATCGTTTGGCAGTCAACATTGAAAGTAGCGCACCAATCTTAGCTTTCTATAAAGAACAAGGCTTGATGCATACAATCGATGGCAATCGCGAAATCGATACTGTTTTTTCTGATGTGAAAAAAATCATTGACGAAAACTAATTTCCAATTGCCCGCAGTTTAACCCTGTTGTTGTATTCAGTTTCTCTTGCCAAAACATAACTAAATATGGTAGAATATATCAGTCCGACTTCTACAGTTTTGTGACATCAAAATGAATAACGAAGTTAGTTGAGAATTTCTAGGTGGGAGCTGGAGTTTCCGCCGTTTTATCGTGTGAAAACGCGAAACAAGTACAAGGAGGTACTGTGCGTGGCAAAAGAAGATATGATTGAAGTCGAAGGTACAGTCGTCGAAACTTTGCCGAATGCAATGTTTAAAGTCGAACTAGAAAATGGACACCAAGTTCTTGCTACTGTTTCAGGTAAAATCCGTATGCACTACATCCGTATCTTACCTGGTGACAAAGTAACAGTTGAATTATCACCGTATGATTTAACGCGTGGCCGTATTACTTATCGCTTTAAATAATTGTACTCCGTAAAACCACAGGAGGTATTATCATGAAAGTAAGACCATCAGTAAAACCAATGTGTGAACATTGTAAAGTAATTCGCCGTAAAGGACGTGTTATGGTTATTTGCCCAGCAAATCCAAAACATAAACAACGTCAAGGATAATTAGGAGGTGTAACGAATAATGGCTCGTATTGCAGGAGTAGACATCCCTCGTGACAAACGTGTAGTAGTTTCTCTTACTTACATTTATGGTATTGGTAACACTACAGCTAAAAAAGTTTTAGCAAACGTTGGCGTATCTGAAGATGTTCGTGTACGTGATTTAACAAACGAACAAACAGATGCGATTCGTGCGGAAATTGATAAGTTAAAAGTTGAAGGGGATCTTCGTCGTGAAGTGAACTTAAACATCAAACGCTTGATGGAAATCGGTTCATACCGTGGAATCCGTCACCGTCGTGGATTACCAACTCGTGGACAAAACACGAAAAATAATGCACGTACTCGTAAAGGCCCTACTAAAACAGTAGCAGGCAAGAAAAAATAATTCCTAAGTGAAGGAGGTTAGAACTTCATGGCAGCAAAAAAAGTTAGTCGTAAACGCCGTGTCAAAAAGAATATAGAATCAGGTGTAGCACATATCCATTCTACATTCAACAATACAATCGTAATGATTACTGATACACATGGTAATGCATTAGCATGGTCATCAGCAGGATCATTAGGCTTTAAAGGAAGCAAAAAATCAACTCCTTTTGCCGCTCAAATGGCTGCAGAAGCCGCAACTAAAGTGGCAATGGAACATGGACTTAAAACTGTAGACGTAACAGTTAAAGGACCTGGTTCTGGACGTGAAGCAGCAATTCGTTCATTACAAGCAACAGGTTTAGAAGTGACTGCAATTCGTGACGTGACTCCAGTTCCTCATAATGGATGCCGCCCTCCAAAACGCCGTCGTGTTTAATGAGCGCCACTCATTCTGAGTTTGAATTAGGAACGTCATTGAACAAGACACTTTTCGTTTTGAAAGGGGTATAGATAAGAATGATTGAATTTGAAAAACCAAGAATCGAAAAAATTGATGAAAATAGAGATTATGGTAAGTTCGTCGTTGAACCATTAGAACGCGGTTACGGAACTACTTTAGGTAACTCTCTACGTCGTATTTTATTGTCTTCTTTACCAGGAGCTGCAATTACGAATATTCAAATCGATGGTGTTTTACACGAATTCTCAACCATTCCAGGTGTACGAGAAGACGTAACACAAATTATTTTGAATATTAAAGGCTTAGCATTGAAATTATATGCTGAAGAAGAGAAAACCCTTGAGATCGATATTACAGGACCCGCTACCGTGACTGCCGGCGATATTATCGTGGACAGTGATGTTGAGATCCTAAATAAAGATTTAGTTATCTGTAGTGTTGCTGAAGGAGCTACTTTCCATGCTCGCTTAACAGTGAAACCTGGTCGTGGCTATGTTCAAGCAGACGAAAACAAAAAAGAAGATATGCCAATCGGTGTACTTCCAGTTGATTCCATCTACACACCCGTTCGTCGTGTTAACTACCAAGTAGAAAATACACGTGTTGGTCGTCGTGATGATTTCGACAAATTAACAATGGAAATATGGACAGATGGTTCAATCATTCCTCAAGAAGCACTAAGTTTAGCTGCGAAAATCATGACTGAGCATTTAGATATCTTTGTAAACCTTACTGACGAAGCGAAAAACGCTGAAATCATGGTGGAAAAAGAAGAAACTCAAAAAGAGAAAATGCTAGAAATGACGATTGAAGAACTTGATTTATCAGTTCGTTCATATAACTGTTTAAAACGTGCAGGCATTAATACTGTACAAGAACTTACAAACAAATCTGAACCAGAAATGATCAAAGTACGTAATTTAGGTCGTAAATCTCTTGAAGAAGTAAAACTTAAATTGCATGATCTAGGATTAGGATTACGTAAGGACGATTAAGACTTTTACGAAGTTTCCAGTCCTGCTTAACAGCAGTGGCTCGTGAGAACAGAAACGAAGGAGGGAACCCAACGTGAGTTACCGTAAATTAGGACGCACATCAAGCCAACGTAAAGCTATGCTACGTGATATTACAACTGATTTAATCATCAACGAACGCATCGTAACTACTGAAGCTCGTGCGAAAGAAGTACGTTCAACTGTAGAAAAAATGATTACTTTAGGTAAACGTGGAGATCTTCATGCACGTCGTCAAGCAGCTACTTTCGTTCGTAATGAAGTTGCTAGTGTTCGTGAAGAAGATGAGTCTATCGTTGTTGAATCAGCTTTACAAAAGCTATTTAACGATTTAGGACCTCGTTTCGCGGAACGCCAAGGTGGTTACACTCGTATCTTGAAGACAGAACCAAGACGCGGCGATGCAGCACCAATGGTAGTTATCGAATTTGTTAAATAATTAATAAACCGATCACTTTATAGATGTTTCTTTTAGAGTGTTATGATGTTGGAGGCGACTCCGAGTCTAGCTCTGCTTTCCCTGCTAAAGATGGCTTTAGCAGGGGAGCACTCATCATATAAAGGTGATTTTTTTTTGCTTTGGGAAAACGCTGTTTTCTCAAAGCTTTTTTGTTTCTTAAAAGCATTGCAGAAGCTTTTCCGGTTTGTTATACTGATTATTAATTGGAATTTTCAGATAATTAAACATCTGAGTTAGTAGAAGGGGGAATTATATGTCGCAAATGTTTGCTTTTTCGTTGCTGATGGTTATTTTATACATTGGTGATGTAGTTTCTATCAAAACAAAAGCTTGGATTCCATCTGTTTTTGTTTGTGGTGTTTTATTTATTCTTGGTTATTGGACTATTTTTCCACAAAATATTGTGGAAGTGGCAGGGATTCCTACAGTGGTTGCCACTTTATTAATGTATCTGTTGATTACTAATATGGGCACTCTGCTCTCTATTAAAGAATTGGTTAATCAATGGAAAACGATTGTGATTGCTTTGTCAGGTATTCTGGGCATTATTGCCTTGTTATTAGCTGTAGGGACTTTTGTTTTTGACTTAAAAACAGTTTTAGTTGCAATCCCGCCGTTAGTAGGAGGTTTAGTTTCTTCATTAGTAATGTCAGAAGCGGCTCAATCAGCTGGTTTAGCCTCACTTTCAGTTTTGGCAATTTTAATTTATGTCATTCAAGGGTTTGCTGGTTATCCCTTAACTTCAATTGTTCTAAAAAAAGAAGGAAAGCGGAAGCTTCAAGAATATCGAGCAGGGACATGGCAGCCGGTTCATGAACAAGAGGGGCAAGTAACAGGAGCAGAACCAGATGTGCCTAAACTATTTGAAAAAGTACCCAAACGATATCATACAGATTATTCACGAATTTTACGTTTAGCCTTAGTTGCCACACTCGCTTATTATGTTTCTGTGTGGACGGCACCGTTTGTGACGATTAGTCCTTTTGTGCTGTGTTTATGTTTTGGCGTGATTGCAACGTCTTTAGGCTTTTTAGAAAAGCAACCATTGCAGAAAGCAAATAGCTTTGGTTTTGCGATTTTAGGGTTAATGCTTTTTGTCTTTGATGGCTTAAAACAAGCCACACCTGAAATGTTGATGGATTTATTTTTACCAATGATTGGGATTATTGTGATTGGTGTTATCGGGATGTACATCTTTTCAGCAATTGTTGGTCGTGTATTAGGTGTGAGTAAAGAGCTGGCATTCGCTGTTTCGTTGACAGCTTTATATGGCTTTCCAGCCGATTATATTATTACTAATGAAGTGATTCAATCATTGACAGAAGATGAACAAGAACAGGCGGCTTTAACGAGCCATTTAATGCCACCGATGTTAGTGGCAGGTTTCGTAACAGTCACCATTGTTTCGGTTATTTTAGCGGGTATTTTTTCAAGTATTTTATTAAGTTTGTAGAAACGGGGCGTAAGTATGAAAAAAATCAAAGCACTAGTCAAGCAGCATGCACAAGAAATGATTGCTTTTCGACGGGATTTACACCAACATCCAGAATTACAATTTGAAGAATTTCGAACGACAGAAAAAGTCGCGGCAGTTCTTGATCAATTAGGAATTACTTATCGCAAAACAGAACCGACGGGTTTAATTGCTGAAATTGTGGGCGGCAAACCAGGCCGAGTGGTTGCGCTGCGGGCGGATATGGATGCCTTACCTGTACAGGAATTAAATGAAGATTTAGCTTATAAATCTTTAGAAGCTGGCAAGATGCATGCATGTGGGCATGATTCCCATACCGCGATGTTAGTAACAGCAGCTAAAGTATTAAAAGAAATCCAAGAAGAACTTCAGGGAACAGTAAGGTTAATTTTTCAACCATCTGAAGAAAATGCGCAAGGTGCTAAAGCAATGGTTGCGCAAGGCGCAATGACCGGTGTTGATGATGTATTTGGCTTACATATCTGGTCACAAATGCCTGTAGGAACCGCTTCGTGTCGAGTGGGCTCAAGTTTCGCATCCGCAGATATTTTTTCTGTTGATTTTAAAGGACGTGGTGGCCATGGTGCCATGCCAAACGCTTGTATTGATGCGGCAGTCATAGCTTCTTCTTTCGTGATGAATCTGCAAACGATTGTTTCTCGGGAGACAGATCCTTTAGATCCAGTAGTTGTCACGATTGGACGGATGGATGTGGGGACCCGTTTTAATGTGATTGCTGAGAATGCACGTTTAGAAGGAACGGTTCGTTGCTTTAGTGTAGCAACGCGTAATCGAGTAGAACAGGCGCTGCAACGCTATGCGGAACAAACAGCCGCTATCTACGGTGGGACGGCTTCGTTAGATTATCAATATGGAACGTTGCCAGTGATTAATGATGAGCAAGATGCCTTGTTTGCCCAAACACTAATTAAGGAAAATTTTGGTGAAGCGGCCTTAAGACAAGAAGAGCCGACAACCGGTGGTGAAGACTTCAGTTATTATACTGAACATGCTTCTGGTTGTTTTGCCTTAGTGGGAAGTGGTAATCCAGAGAAAGATACGGAATGGGCACATCACCATGGTCGTTTTAATATTGATGAAGATGCGATGGCAATGGGTGCTGAGTTATATGCCCAATATGCGTTTGAATATTTGAAGACACATTTTTAAAAGAAAATCAGTAACTTCTTGTTTTATGAGAACAAGAAGTTATTTTTATGAAAAAAAGACCTGTCAAGACAGATAAGAGCTCCCATAATGACCGTTCTTTTGGTATAATAAAAAATAGTGTGAAGAATCAGAACAGATGATTGAAAAAACGCTACTTTTTTGGTAGTGTTAGAAAGAATAAATAGATTGAGGGAGTACGCGATGCAACCAATCATTGAACTAAATAATATCCAATTTAATTATCAACCAGAAGATGCTTCTCCCGCTTTAAAAGATGTGTCTTTTTCCATTCAACAAGGCGAATGGGTCGCTATTATTGGCCATAATGGTTCTGGTAAATCAACGTTAGCCAAAACGATCAATGGGCTGTTACTGCCAGCTGCTGGGACTATCAAAGTTGGCGGCAAAGAATTAAATGAAGCAAACGTCTGGGATATCCGGCGTATGGTAGGAATGGTCTTTCAGAATCCAGATAACCAATTTGTCGGTTCAACAGTCGAAGACGATGTGGCTTTTGGTTTAGAAAATCAAGGTATTCCGCGTGATGAAATGGTCGAACGTGTTCACGATGCATTAGAACGGGTTCGTATGTTAGATTTTGCCAAGCGAGAACCTGCTCGGCTATCTGGCGGCCAAAAACAACGAGTAGCTATCGCTGGTGTGGTTGCTTTGCGACCAGATATTATTATTTTAGACGAAGCGACAAGTATGTTAGATCCAGAAGGTCGTGCAGAAGTAATTGCTACCATTCAAAAGATTAAAGAAGAAAGCAATTTAACAGTTATTTCTATTACCCACGATATTGATGAAGCGGCTAATGCGAATCGTATTTTAGTGATGCGCCAAGGACAATTGACAAACGAGGGAACACCAGAAAAGATTTTTTCTGCAGGAGAAGCGCTTGTTGAAATGGGCTTGGATTTACCGTTTCCTGAAAAATTAAAAGTAGCTTTGAAAGAGCGTGGCGTTGTTGTGCCAACGAATTATTTAACAGAAGAAGGGATGGTGGATTGGTTATGGACATCCGTTTTAAACAAGTAGATTTTACTTACCAACCCAATACTCCTTTTGAGCAACGGGCATTATTCGATATTAATTTAACGATTCAAGACGGCTCTTATACAGCGATTGTCGGACATACTGGCAGTGGCAAATCAACGTTATTACAACATTTAAATGCTTTGGTGAAACCAACTAAAGGCCAAGTGACAATTGGAGAGCGTGTAATTACGCCAGAAACTGATAATAAGAATTTAAAACCAATTCGTAAAAAAGTTGGGATCGTTTTTCAATTTCCAGAAGCACAATTGTTTGAAGAAACAGTGGAGCGAGATATCGCTTTCGGACCGAAAAACTTTGGTGTTTCAGACGAAGAAGCGAAAAAATTAGCTAAGAAAATGCTTGATTTAGTCGGCTTAGATGAAAAATACTTACAACATTCTCCGTTTGAGTTATCAGGTGGTCAAATGCGCCGTGTCGCAATTGCTGGTGTGCTAGCGATGGAACCAGAAGTCTTAGTATTAGACGAACCGACTGCTGGTTTGGATCCTAAGGGTCGTAAAGAAATGATGGAGATGTTTAGTCGTCTGCATAAGGAACATAATATGACCATCGTTTTAGTGACACATTTGATGGATGACGTGGCTAATTACGCAGATCATGTGATTGTTTTAGAAAAAGGACAAATCGTCCGAGCGGGAGCACCACAAGAAGTTTTTCAAGAGACACAATGGCTGAAAGAAAAACAATTAGGCGTGCCAACTGCAGCCGAATTTGCTGAAAAATTAGTGGCAAAAGGCTTTTCTTTTGAGCAATTACCATTAACGGCCGATCAATTAGCCGATCAGCTTCTGAAAAAAATGCAGGAAGCAGGTGAGGCAAAATGATGAATAAATTGATTTTTGGGCGTTATATTCCAGGTGATTCTTTTATCCATCGTTTAGATCCGCGTGCAAAATTATTAGCTAGTTTTTATTTTATTGGAATTATCTTTTTAGCAAATAATTGGCAGAGTTATGTTTTAATAGCAGCTTTTACTGCTTTTGCTATTTCATTATCAAAAATCAGCGCCCGCTTCTTTATCCGCGGTGTTCGGCCATTATTATGGCTAATTCTGTTTACTGTGGCTCTTCAAACCTTGTTTACACAAGGGGGCGAAGTGTACTTTCAGTGGGGAATTATTTCCATTACCCAGTTTGGTGTGACGAATGGGCTATTTATTTTCTGTCGTTTTGTTTTAATTATTTTCATGTCAACGTTATTAACTTTAACGACGGCACCATTAGAGTTATCAGATGCGATTGAATATTTGCTACGTCCACTTCGTGTGGTGAAATTTCCAGTTCATGAAGTTTCATTGATGTTATCAATTGCCTTACGTTTTGTCCCAACATTAATGGATGAAACGGAAAAGATTATGAATGCCCAACGTGCCCGTGGTGTTGATTTTGGTGAAGGAAACTTACTTCAAAAAATGAAAGCTATTGTTCCACTTTTGATTCCGCTTTTCGTAAGTAGTTTTAATCGTGCGGAAGACTTAGCGACTGCCATGGAAGCAAGAGGTTATCAAGGTGGCGAAGGACGGACAAAATACCGCATTCTTCATTGGCACCTACGAGATACAATAGTAATGTTTGGCTTTGTCTTGTTAACCATTGGCTTATTTGTATTAAGAACTTAGAAAAGGTGAAGAAAAATTATGCCCCGCTATAAAGCAATCATTGCCTATGATGGCACTCATTTTCATGGCTTTCAAAAGCAGCCTAATGAGCGTACCGTTCAAGAAGAAATAGAAAAAACGTTAGCACGCATGAATAACGGACACTCCGTGACGGTTTTTGGTTCAGGACGAACAGATGCAGGTGTTCATGCAATGGGCCAAGTGATTCACTTTGATTATCCGCAGGAACGTCCGTTGGAAAAAATGCGCTTTGCGTTAGACACACAAACACCAGAAGACATTGCTGTGCGCAGCGTGGAACGTGTTTCAGAAGACTTTCATGCACGTTATCACGTGATCGAAAAAACCTATCAATTTAAAGTGGATATTGGCAAACCGCGAAGTCCATTTCGACGTTTTTATGCTAGTTATTTTCCGTATCCCATTGATCTCGAAAAAATCCAACAAGCTTTGCCTGATTTATTAGGCACCCATGATTTTACCTCTTTCTGTGCCTCAGGAAGTTCGGTAGAAGATAAAGTCCGAACCATTCATGAAGCCAGTGTTCATGTCAATGAAACGGGGGATGAATTAACATTCACTTTTCGGGGCGATGGTTTCTTGTACAAAATGATTCGGATTTTAGTTGGTACGCTATTGAAAATCGGCAATGGGCGGCTGGAACCAACCGCGATTCCAGCAATTATCGCAGCCAAAGATCGAAATTTAGCAGGTCCGACTGCTCATCCAGAAGGATTGTATTTAGCAGAAGTGAAATATGAAAACTAAAAAGACGTAGACCTTATGAGCCGACCCCAAAAAGTTAGACCTAGAAATCTAACTTTTGGAGGTTTTTTTGTATGGCAAAATACAGTTTTGAATTTAAACTTAAACTTGTTCATGACTACTTATCTGGTCAAGGAGGTCTAAGGTTTCTCGCAAAGAAGTATGGGTTTAAAGATAGTTCTCAAATAAGCAAATGGATAAATGCCTATAAAGAACTTGGTGAAGAAGGCCTACTTCGCAGTCGAAAAAATAAGAATTACTCTGTTCAATTTAAGCTAGATGCGATAGAGTTATATTTAACAACAGAGTTGTCCTATCAAGAAGCAGCTAATCTTCTAAAAATGAACAATCCATCATTGATTGCGAATTGGCTTAGAACGTATCAGAAGTTTGGTATAGAGGGACTCTCTAAACAGAAAGGACGTCCACCTACCATGTCTAAAAAGAAACGAAATGAACCCCAACCACTACCAAGTGAACGATTTCAAGTAGAGAAACTAGAAAAAGAAAATAGAATGTTAAAAATTGAGAATGCCTATTTAAAAGAATTGAGGAGACTGCGTTTAGAGGACGAACAAAAAATGAACGAATCGCACGAATCATTCACAGTCTCCGAAGACACTTTCGATTAAAAGATATTTTGGAAACCTTAAGGTTTCCAAAATCTACTTACATGTACTGGCAAAAACGCCTCGACAGAACAGCTTCAACACAAATCATTGAAGAAGAAATTCAAGCGATTCGTAAAAAACATCAACATTATGGCTATAGAAGGATAACCCAAGAATTGAAACGACGTGGATTTCAAGTGAATAAAAAGAAAGTCCAGCGATTAATACAAAAGTTAAAGTTACAAGTCAAAGCTTTTACTAAGAAATCCAGAAAATATAATTCCTATAAAGGAATCGTTGGTAAAATCGCTAAAAATTTGATTCGTCGCCGATTTAAAACCTCTGTTCCTCATCAAAAAATTACAACTGATACAACTGAATTTAAGTACTTTGAAGCAGATAACGCAGGCATCTTTCGTCAGAAAAAACTATACTTAGATCCATTTATGGATATGTATAATAGTGAAATTCTAAGCTATAGCCTTTCTACTCAACCAAATGGTAAAACAGTTATGGAAGGTCTGAAAGAAGCAATTTCTCAAACAAATGATTGTCCCTATCGGCGCACCTTTCACTCTGATCAAGGCTGGGCTTATCAAATGAATGTCTATATACAAACATTAAAGGACAACAATATCTTTCAAAGTATGTCTCGAAAAGGAACCTGTTTAGATAATTCTCCCATGGAGAATTTCTTCAGTATCCTAAAACAAGAAGTGTACTATGGAAAAATCTATCAAAGTCAAAATGAATTGATAGAAGCAATTGAGAACTACATTTATTATTACAATCATCACCGAATCAAGGAAAAACTTAACTGGAAAAGCCCAGTAGAATTTCGACAATTCAATCAAAAAACTGCATAAAAATAGAGTGGAAAAATCCACTCTATAAAAAGTCTAACTTTTTGGGGTCACTACACTTACAAGAAAAGGTCTGCGTCTTTTTAGTTGCAAAATTTAGATGTATTTAACAGCTGTTCCGTAAGCCACGACAGATTGCATGTCTGTGCCAATTGTTCCAGAATCAAAACGCATCATCACAACGGCATCTGCACCTAATTTAGAGGCTTCTGCTTTTAAACGTTCGATTGCTTGGTCGCGTGCTTCTCGTTGCATATCAGTGTAACCTTTGATTTCACCGCCAACTACGCTTTTTAGTCCAGCACCTAAATCTTTAAACATATTTTTAGAACGTGTGGTTAACCCGAAAACTTCTCCAATAATTTCATATTCTTGACCGCTAATTCTCTCGGTTGTTGTAACTAACATGGGCAATTTCCTCCAGTACTTGTTGGTAACTTCAATTTACCATAGTCAAGAGTTTGGTACAACGAATATACATAAAAACGACACTAGAAAAGATGTGCTTCCGCATTTTTTCTAGTGTCGTTTTGGTAAGAATTAATCAAGAATAGGATCTTTTTTAGAAATCATGACCCAAACCCAACTAATTAGAAAAGCAACCGTTGCTGGAACGACCCAGCCCATGCCAATAGTGAACAATGGTAAGTATTGGCCGGCTTTTTCTAAAAGCGTTGTTACAAACGCCGTATCTTTGATAAAGGCAGGCGCGCTATTTAATGCATCTAAAACAGCAGCAATCAATGTGATATAGGTCGTTGCTTGATAGACTTCCCGTCGATGTTTGAAAATAGGACTGATGATTACCAAAAGCATTAAAGTAATCGCCAATGGATAAAGGAACATCAAGACTGGAACGGCAAATTGAATGATGTTGGTTAAGCCGACATTTGCAAAAATAGCTGGTAAAATAACAACAATTGCCAAGAATTTTTGATAGGAAACTTTCGGAAACATTTCTTCAAAAGTCTCAGAAAAGGCTGTGCTTAAGCCGATACCGGTTTTTAAACAAGCAAGAACTACGATAAAAGCCAGTAAAATACTCCCTGGTAGGCCTAAATAGTAATTAGCAATTTGGGCTAAGGCAATCCCGCCGTTTTCACTGATTGGAAAAGCCCCGATACTCATTGTTCCCATATAAGCAAGTAAGGTATAGATAATCCCCATCAATACAACACTGAAAGCACCTGATTTAATCATTCCTTTAGCGATATCTCCTGGTTTTTCGACGCCCATATTTCGTAAAGTGGAAACGACAACAATCCCAAAAGCTAATGAAGCTAAAGCATCCAACGTATTATAACCTTCTGTAAATCCTTTAAAGAAAGGACTTGAAATATAATTTTCACCAACAGCGGCACTGGCCACATGACCTAATGGTTTTACAAAGGCTAAAACAATCAAAATTCCTAGCAATGCTAAAAATAACGGATTTAAAAATTTACCCACATAATCTAAGATTTTACTTGGCTTTCTAGAGAAGAGCCAAACGGCTAAGAAAAATAATGCGGAAAAGCCAGCAAGAACCAGCCATTGCAAGTCTTTAGGAACAAATGGTGCAAGACCAATCTCAAAAGAAGTAGTTGCTAACCTTGGTAAAGCAAAGAAAGGACCAATCGTTAAATATAATAGTAAGGTAAAAATAAGAGCATAACGACGATTAATCCGAGAAGCTAAGTCAAAAACACCTGAACTTTTAGAAACACCCATAGCAATGACACCAAGAAAAGGTAAGCCAATTCCAGTAGCTAAGAAGCCCAAGTTTGCTAAAAAGACGGAAGCCCCCGCTTCTTGTCCCATATGTACAGGGAAAATTAAATTTCCAGCACCGAAAAACAAACCGAATAACATTGAACCAACGTATAGATAATCACGCCAAACTAACTTTTTTTGCATAGATTCACACTCCTTAATATTGTCTTATTATTTAAAATAACAGAAGAAGAAACAGAGAGCAACCAGTTTTTATAGAAAACATTGGTTTTCTTATTTTTCTATGAAATAAGCATACTGATAATCATCACAATAGTGTCCATTTATATAAAATTCTTCTTTAAAATGTGCTTCCTGCACAAAATCATGTTTTTCATAGAATCGAATGGCTTCTTGATTGGTAGCCATTACTCGCAAACTCAGCTTATGAATCCCGCTTATCTGGGCCATATCTTTGACATACGACAACAAAGAACCACCAATCCCTTGTCCTTGGAAATCTGGCGAAACGCCAATACTTAGTAACCATTGCTTTTGATGAGCTGCTAACGAAGTGGGCGGATGGACTTCAATAAATCCAGCGAGTTGTTGTCCGCTGATGGCAACAAAAATCGTTTCATCTTTCATTTTTTCCTGATATGCCGCAAGCGAGAGTGGTTGTATCTCGGCAGGGGTATTCTTTTTTGTCCAAATGATTTGATCCAAGGCATGTAATGCGGGCCAATCTGCTTCGGCAACTAAGCGAATAGTGAGTGAGGTAGACAAGATAATAGGGCTCCTTTTTCTGAAATTTTAAAATATAAAAAGACTATAGCATTTATTGTCTGAAAATTCAAATACTTTTAAAACGAAAAGAAAAATGGCTGCACCTTTTCGAGAAAATCAAAATATGCTACCATAGCTACCAGAGGATAGATGGTAAAAAAGAATCTATCTAAATGGAGGGTATGTTTGTGAAAAAAATGGCAGTATATTGTGGCGCCAGTCTGGGGAATGAGCCAATCTATCAGCAAGCTGCAGTAGCGTTAGCCGCTTGGATGAAAGAAAATCACTATGATCTAGTTTATGGCGGTGGCAATGTTGGTCTAATGGGTACGGTGGCTGACACGCTTTTAGCAGAAGGTGGAGAGGTAATTGGTGTCATGCCCACTTTTTTAATGGAACGAGAGATTGCACATAATGGCATTACAAAGATGCATACAGTCAGTGATATGCATGCGCGTAAGAAAAAGATGATTGAATTGGCAGATGTGTATTTAGCTTTACCCGGTGGTCCCGGCACGCTAGAAGAAATTAGCGAGGTGATCTCTTGGGGCCGAGTCGGTGAACATATGAACCCTTGTATTTTATACAACGTGAATGGTTACTATGATTTATTAGCTGCTTTTTTTGATAAAATGGTAGAAACTAATTTCTCAACAGCGGCGGATCGAGCTAAAATTTTCATTTCAGATTCCTTAGAAGAAATTGGTGCATTTATTGATTCCTATGAACCGCCAATGATTCGTCAATACAAAAAATAACAAAAGAGGCAGTCACTCTAACCAGAATGACTGCCTCTTTTTTACTAGTTTTTCGTTAAAATCCGATGTAAGAACTCTTTTGTCCGAGCTTCTTTTGGATGGACAAAAATATCTTCAGCGGTCCCTTCTTCAGCAATGACACCTTTATCCATGAAAATAACACGATCGGATACGTCCCGCGCAAATTCCATTTCATGTGTTACAATCACCATTGTTAGCCCTGTATGGGCAAGATTTTTCATCGTTTTTAGCACTTCGCCAACCATTTCAGGATCCAATGCAGAAGTTGGTTCATCGAAAAGTAAAACATCTGGATCCATTGATAATGCTCGAGCAATGGCTACCCGTTGCTTTTGTCCACCAGATAATTGAGCAGGTTTGGCATCAATAAAACGAGCCATGCCAACTTTTTCTAAATTTTCTAAGGCAATTTTTTTGGCTTCTTCTTTGTTTCTTTTTAGGACAGTCATCTGACCAGAAGTACAGTTTTCTAAGACATTCATGTTATTAAATAAATTGAATGATTGGAAAACCATACCTAAATGGGTCCGATATTTGGGCAAACTATAACCACGTTCTAAAACATTTTTACCATTATAGATGATTTTGCCATCTGTTGGTTTTTCTAACAAATTAATACAACGTAATAACGTTGATTTACCAGAACCAGAAGAACCGATAATGGTGACAACTTCTCCTTTATTGACGTTCATATTGATATCTTTTAATACTTCGTTTTCGCCAAAGCTTTTTCGTAAATGTTCAATTTCAATAATTGCACTCATCTGTTTGCCTCCTAGCTTTCTTTTCCTTCTTCAGTTAATTCTTCTACTTTAACGTAAGCAGAAGGGCCATCCATTTTACGTTCCACAACACGTAAGATTCGTGTAATCACAAAAGTCATTACCAAGTACATGATGCCGACAATTGTAAAGGTTTGGAAGAACTGGAAGTTTGCGCCAGAAGCAGCATTCCCTTGGAAGAATAAATCTGCGACACCGATAACACTTAACACGGCTGTATCTTTGATATTAATGACAAATTCATTCCCTGTTGCAGGTAAAATATTACGTAATACTTGGGGAATAACGACTTTACGCATTGTTTGTCCATGGGTCATCCCAATCGCTTGTGCTGCCTCGAATTGTCCTTTATCCACTGCGAAAATACCTCCGCGAACAATTTCAGACATATAGGCACCAGTATTCACAGAAACGATAAATAGTGCGGCCACTGTTCGGTCTAAAGAGATGCCAAAAGCTAGAGCTAAACCATAGAAAATAACCATTGCTTGAACCATCATTGGTGTACCACGGAAAACTTCAATATAAATAGAAAGAATTAAATTTCCTAATTTTTGGAAGAAACGAGCGACTGGGTTTTCAGAATCTGGAATTGTACGGAAGACACCAATTAGTAAACCAAGGGTTGTTCCGACAACTGTCCCAATTAACGCGATAAATAGCGTTAAACCAGCACCACGTAAAAACATGTCGCCATATTGATTCCAAATATTTTTGAAATCGTTAATAAGTCCTGTTTTTTGTTCATCACTATCTGTTGCTGCAGGTTGATCCTTGATTGCTTGGTCCATAATTTTTGTCCGTTCATCTTGAGAAATACCTGCTAAAATTTTGTTTACTTTTTCAATATCTGGATCGCCTTTACGCATGCCGACTGCTACTTGCGAGTCTTCAGCGCTAGCATCAAAGCCATTTTCTTTTGGAAATTCTAACATTTTTAATTCTTTATTGACACTAGTTGCTGTTATGCCTTCAGGGCGTTCACTAACATACCCATCAATCATGCCAGAAGCAAGTGCTGTTCGCATAGCTGAAAAGTTATCCATTGCTTGCTGTTTATTGACATTTGGAATTTGATCAATTAATCCGTAGTGGAATGTATTTAGTTGAGCCGTAATTTTAGCATCAGCTAAATCTTTCAAGCTTTTTGCATTAGCGTATTTGCCATCTTTTTTAACAATTACGACAAATTGTGATTCATAATAAGGGTTTGTAAAAGCAATTTCTTTTTTTCGTTCAGCGGTTGGGCTCATTCCGGCGATAATGGCATCAATTTTTCCAGATTGTAAGGCGGGCGCCAAGCCATCCCATTTGGTTTGGACGATTACTAATTTACGACCTAAACCATCGGCAATTTTTTTAGAAATTTGAACATCATAGCCGCCTGCATAAGAGTTGCCTTGAATAGGCACTGCGCCATGTGCGTCATTTTTCTGTGACCAGTTAAAAGGGGCGTAGCCAGCTTCCATGCCGACACGAAATTCACCATTTTCCTCCGCCGAAGCGTTGGTTGTCATGCCAAGTAACGAAAATAGCGTGACAAGTAGTAGACTGAATGAAAAAACTTTTTTGTTCATCTTTTTCTCTCCTTTAAATTTCTTGTCTGATTGATCGTTTTGTCTTTTTTCAATCAACAAGCTTTGATAATCAGCTGAGCAAAAGCGATTCTGTCTTTTTAAAGGAGAATACTTCTGTCACAACCTATTTTTGAATACAAAAAAAACAACCAAACAGATGTAAGGTTGCTAGGTAATGTCGAAAAAAATTCCTCAACGAAACATAGCACAACTTAGCATCACTACTAAGACAGTCCGCAAGCTCTTAACTTACGTCCCAACACACAACAGAAGAGGCTCCGTTATGCATTTCGGCGATTGATCCTAAACTTGCTTCCCAGTGTCCTCTCACTCCACAAGCGTAATAAAAACCGCGACCTCTACCTCTTTTTTGAGGCACTATTCAGTTATTAAATTCAGTTATTAATTTTAGGATAAATCCAGAAGAAAGTCAATATGTTCCAGCAAAGGAATTTATCAAGAGGACACAAACACCATGAAATTAGCGTAACATTTTCCCTACGAAATAGAAACTAATACGAAAAAAGCAACCATTCCTAAAGGAACAGTTGCTTTTTACTTAAGCTTTGACAGCTTTTGGTTCACGACCTAAAATAGCTTGAAGAACAGTCAATACACCTAAAGAAGCTAAAATTGTATAAATTAGACTTGAGTAAGTTAAGATACCGAAATCCCAAGTTTTGTAAACTAATAAAACAATTGCTAAGGCGATAATAGCGATAACGTTGAAGAACGCAAAAGCCCAAAGATTTCCGTTTTCTTTACGAGAAAGATAAAAAACAGAGAACCAAATGCTTAAAACGCCCCAAGCGATGCAGGCAATAATTGCAGCCCAATAAATAATAAATGCGACCATTGTTGTTTCACCTCACTTTTACTCATGCATATTTTACCACGAGTTGAGAAATTTGTCACAAACTCTTTCAAGATAAATCAATATATAGGTAAGAAGTTTTCAAAAAGTGGAAAAACTTTTGGTGCTAATGTTAAAATACGTTATAATATAGAAGATTAGGAGCTGAATCGATATGCAAGATATCACGCAAGCCGAGGCAATTCATTGGTTGGCAACCCAACAAAAAATCACATTTTTAACAGGTGCGGGTATCTCGACAGCCTCAGGTGTGCCAGATTATCGTTCCTTAAAAGGTGTCTATCAAGGAATCCAGCAACCGGAATACTTATTGAGCCGGACTTGCTTAAAAACAGAGCCAGAAAAGTTTTATCAATTCGTTAAAACGCTCTATCATCCAGACGCACAACCTAATATCATTCACCAGAAAATGGCCCAATTAGAGCAAATGAAACGGGGAAAAATTGTTTCACAAAATATTGATGGGCTTCATCGAAAAGCAGGTAGCCAAGAAGTGGTGGACTTTCATGGTAATTTATATGAATGTTATTGCCAAACTTGTGGTACAACGGTTCCTTGGCAAGACTATTTGCTTAGTGATCGGCACGCTGATTGTCGTGGACAAATCCGTCCAGCTATTACTTTGTATGAAGAAGGACTATCCGAAGAGGCAATTGAAAAAGCCATTCAGGCCGTTGTTTCTGCCGACTTAATCGTGATTGTCGGCACGAGTTTTCAAGTGCATCCATTTTGCGATTTGATTCATTATAAACAACCAACGGCAGCTATTTTAGCTATTAATCAAACGCCGCTATTTTTACAACAACCTTATTATTTTTTAGAAGCGAAAGCCGAAACGATATTTGCAGAATTAACGATAAAGGAGTAACGGAATGGAAGAATTTAAATCAGAAAAAGAAAAAATGATCGCAGGTGCACTATATTTTGCCTCAGATCCTGAATTAGTGGCTGATCGCAAAAAAGCCCGTGAACAAATGGCGTTAATTAACCAACAACCAGACACATATATTCGTCGTCAATTAATAGAAGAAACATTTGGAAAAGTGGGTGTCGGGACGTACATCGAACCGATGATTCAATTTGATTATGGCTACAACATTTCTGTGGGAAAAAATTTCTATGCCAATTTTAATAACGTTTTTTTAGATGTTTGTCCAATCGAAATTGGCGATAACTGTATGTTTGGACCCAATGTGCAACTTTATACAGCCGAGCATCCATTACAAGCAGCCAAGCGTAATAGCGGAATGGAATCAGGGAAACGAATTATCATTGGCAACAATGTTTGGATTGGCGGTGGAGCGATTGTCCTTCCTGGCGTAACATTAGGCGATAATGTAGTGGTGGCAGCAGGTGCTGTTGTGACTAAATCGTTCCCAGAAAACTGTGTGATCGCAGGTAATCCAGCACGGATAATTAAAGAATTGACTGAAGATGACGCCCCAACAACTTCTTTAGAACAACAACGAGCAAAGATTAACCAAATCGATAAGGAACTGGTCCGTTTATTAGAACAGCGGATGGACGTCGTCGCAGAGATTGCTGCAGTGAAAAAGAAAGCAGGTCATGCGGTTTTTGATTCTGAAAGAGAACAACAAGTATTAGAAACTATTCTGAATCATGTTGAAAATGCCGAGTATGAAGAAACATTATCTGAGACTTTCCAGGGAATTATGGACGCCTCTAAACGTTTCCAAGAAAAACATTTAGGAGAGTGAGGCGAAGGTCGTGGATGGAGAAATCAGAAGAAGAGAGATTGTTAAAAGATTAAGAGAGACCGAAAAGCCAATTAGTGCCACTCGTTTTGCAAAAGCTTTTGATGTCAGCAGACAAATTATTGTAGGAGATGTCGCTCTATTACGGGCGACAGGGGTCGAAATTGTCGCAACAGCTCGAGGGTATATGTTGGAACAACCTTTAGAAGGAATTGAACGGAAAATTGCTTGTCAACATACACCTGAACAAACGAGAGAAGAATTGTCAGTCATTGTTGCCAAAGGTGGAGAAGTGGTAGATGTGAGTATTGCACATCCGCTTTATGGGGAATTAATCGGCAGTTTGCGCATTCAATCAGAGAAAGATATTGATAAATTTATGGACAAGTATCAAAAAGAGCATGCTACATTACTATCAGTTTTAACAGGAGGCGTCCATCTGCATACTATTCGCTGTGCAGACGAAGAAACTTTCCAAGAAATCAAAGAGGCACTTCGAAAAAAAAGTATTTTGTTTGAAGGATAACGAGAAAAAGAGAGGACATTGATGTTTGTTCAAGCCCTTTCTTTTTTTTCTTAGAAAATTACCAAAAAAAGATAGAAGAATTTGTGAATTTTCTTCTATTTTTTTAACTTTTTGCTAGAAATTTTTTATGAAACAGTATACTATTAAAAAAGGAGCCATTTAAACAATAACTATGTCAATTATTATGTTGGTACATAAAAATAAATGGAGAAAAATAAAAAAGGAGAATGAGTATGAAAAAACAATTTGCCCTGTTCTCTACCTTATTACTTTTAGGTTCATCAATGCCAGTAGGTGCATTTGCAGAAGGTAATAACTTGGTAGCTGAAAATAGTTCTGTTGCAGAAACAACCGCAGAAGCAACAACTGCTGAAGCCACTGAAACGACAGCGACTAGTGAAACAACAGAAGCGACAGAAGAAACAACAACTGAAACAGAAAGTTCAACCGAATCAAGTGAATCTGCAACCACGGAGTCCACGGAAACGTCAGGAACCGAAACGACAGATTCCACAACGGATTCTACATCCACAAGTACGACAGAATCGACTACTGACTCCACCTCGACGAGTACAACAGAGTCAACCACAGATTCTACGTCAACAAGTACAACTGAATCAAGTACCACGCCAACGACCACACCAAGTTCTTCTAAAGAACAGCCAAAACCTGGCACGAGTACTTCTGAATCAAAACAGCCGGCGAAACCAGTGACACCAACAGCGCCAGCTGAAAAGCCAGTAGAACAACCAGCAGCGTCAACACAGCAGCCCGAAATAGTCCCACCAGTTACAAATGAAACGGTTGGGTTAGTGGAAGACGATGAGACGTTTACGGTCAGCAAAACGAAGAAGACAGAAGAGTTTATTCAAGAAATCGGTGAATCTGCTCGGAAAGTGGCCAAGGACAAAAACTTATATGCTAGTGTGATGATTGCTCAAGCAATTTTAGAAAGTGGCAGCGGCAATAGTAAATTAAGCCAGAAACCAAACTACAATTTGTTTGGTATTAAAGGCGATTACAAAGGTCAATCTGTTTCTTTTATTACCTATGAAGACAATGGTTTCGGTAACCTATACACAGTAGAAGCAAAATTCCGTCAATATCCAACGTATAAAGAATCAATGGAAGATTATGCGAAATTATTGAAAAATGGTTTAGATTCCAATAAAGATTTCTATCATGGTGTCTGGAAAACGGAAGCCAAATCATACAAAGAAGCGACACGTTTCCTAACAGGAAAATACGCAACGGACAAAGATTACCATAAGAAATTAAATGCGTTAATTAAAACATACGATTTAACTTATTATGATAAAGAAAAAGCAACCGTTGAACCAATGGAATCAAATTTCCCAGCCTATAATGGCAAAAACTATGACACCTTTAATAGTTATGCTTGGGGCAACTGTACACAATATGTCTACAACCGTATTACGCAATTAGGTAAACGTGTGGACTTAACAATGGGGAATGGTCAAGACTGGGGCGAAACAGGTCGTGCACGCGGGTACAAAGTAAGTCGTACACCAAAAGCAGGCGCAGCGGTTTCCTTCCCAGCTGGCGTTTTAGGCGCAGACAATACTTATGGTCATGTCGCATTTGTGGAAAAAGTCTTTAAAGATGGTAGCATCTTAATTTCTGAAATGAACGTGAAGGGATTAAACGTTGTTTCGACACGTACAATCTCAGCTGATGAAACACATTTAATGAACTATATCGTTCCAAAAGATAAATAAAAAAATCAGCTCTTTGTCAATAAGAACGGATGAGTTGGAAAAATCAAAGCTAGCACTGAAGAAGCAATTTTAATTCTTCAGTGCTAGCTTTTTTTATGGCAAAAGTTCTCTCCAATAAAGTTTAATACATTCAGTTATTGCCAGGAGGCTTCAGGTCGGGATGAGTTAGCAACAGTCGCTGAGAGCTATATTTTTTTTAGGTAGAATCATTTACTTTTAGGTGAAAGATGTCTTATAATTGTAAGCGGATACAAAATAAAAAAAGAGGTGGGTAAATGAGTAAAAAAGAAATAAATCAAGTAGTTGCCAGTAGCTATCAATTGTATATTAATGGAGAGTGGACAACAGGTAGTGGTAACAAAATGATTGCTAGTTACAATCCTAGTAATGGTGAAAAATTAGCAGAATTTGTAGATGCCACAAATGCAGATGTGGATCGAGCTGTAGAAGCAGCCCAAGAAGCGTTTCAGACATGGAAAGATGTTGACGTTGTAACAAGAAGCAATCTTTTGTTGAAAATTGCTGATTTGATTGAAGAAAATCAAGAACATTTGGCTATGGTGGAGACTTTAGATAATGGAAAACCGCTTCGGGAAACGCAATCGATTGATGTCCCTGCCAGTGCAGACCATTTTCGGTATTTTGCTAGTGTGATTCGTGGAGAAGAAGGATCTGTCAAAGAATTTGATAAGGATACGTTATCCATTGTTGTGAAAGAACCCATCGGTGTTGTGGGTCAAATTATTCCGTGGAATTTCCCCTTATTAATGGGCGCTTGGAAATTAGCGCCAGCGTTGGCAGCAGGTAATACGGTTGTGATTCATCCGTCCTCGAGCACATCATTAAGTCTGTTGGAATTGTTTAAGATTTTTGATCAAGTCTTGCCGAAAGGAGTAGTGAATTTAATCACCGGTCGTGGTTCTGATTCAGGAAATTATATGTTGGCACATCCAGGGTTTGATAAGCTAGCTTTTACAGGCTCAACAGAGGTGGGGTACACTGTCGCTAAAGCGGCGGCCGACCGCCTAATTCCAGCCACTTTAGAACTTGGCGGAAAATCAGCCAACATTATTTTTGAAGATGCCAATTGGGAACGTGCATTAGAAGGCGTGCAGTTAGGGATTTTATTCAATCAAGGGCAAGTTTGTTGTGCTGGGTCTCGTGTGTTCGTTCAGTCAGGTATTTATGATCAATTTGTAGAAGCTTTAAAGGAAAAGTTTGAACAAGTGAACGTTGGTTTCCCGTGGGAAAAAGATGTTGAAATGGGCGCTCAGATCAATGAGCATCAATTGGAAGAAATTTTAAAATATGTCGAAATTGGTGTGAAGGAAGGAGCTACGCTGATTACTGGTGGGCAACGTTTAACAGAAAATGGGCTAGACAAGGGGGCGTTTTTAGCACCTACGTTATTAGCGAACGGCACGAATACAATGTGCGTGGCCCAAGAAGAAATCTTTGGTCCTGTTGCAACAGTGATTAAATTTGAAACGGAAGAAGAAGTCATTCGTTTAGCTAATGATTCTGAATATGGTCTAGGTGGTGCCGTCTTTTCTCAAGATATCAATGTAGCATTACGGGTTGCTCGTGGTGTACGGACAGGTCGGATGTGGGTCAACACATACAATCAATTGCCTGCGGGCGCGCCATTTGGCGGTTATAAAAAATCAGGAATTGGTCGAGAAACGCATAAATCAATGCTAGATGCTTATACGCAAATGAAAAATATTTACATTGTGACAAAAGAAGAAGCAGATGGACTGTATTAAGTAGTGTAGTGAATTTTAGATAACAAACTTATTTTTGGTTATTGTTATTTTTCGAGCTAAACAAAACAATAATTTTTTTAAAAGTTGAGTGATGAGTAAAGTAAAACAGATTAAAAGTAAAGCCTGGTACAAAAATCACTTTGGATTTTTGTACCAGGCTTTAAAGCGGAGTAACAATAGTGGTCACTCTTGGTTGTTTTTAATTTTCGACTATTGTAGAAGGAGTTATTTTGCTTCTTCTGCTTCAAATTTAGCAAAAGCTGTTTCAATAACTTCTTTTAATGCAGAAGCAGAAGCTTCCATTTTTTCTTGTTCAGCATCTGTTAATGGAATTTCAATGACTTGTTTAACGCCTTGGCGGTTGATGATCGCTGGTGCACCGATATAAATATCGTTTTGACCATATTCACCTTCTAAATAAACAGATAATGGTAACACAGAGTTTTCATCGTTTAGGATAGCTTTAGTGATACGCGCTAGTGCAACCGCGATTCCATAGAAAGTAGCACCTTTTTTCTCGATGATTGTGTAAGCAGCGTCGCGTACGTTGAAGAATAAATTAACCATTGCTTCTTCATCGACGTCAGGATTATTTTTCACCCATTCGTAAATTTGTAAGCCAGCGACATTCGCATGTGACCAAACTGGGAATTCTGTATCTCCGTGTTCACCTAAGATGTAGGCATGGACATTTCGTGCATCAACGTCAACTAATTCGGCAATTGCTTGACGGAAACGAGCAGAATCTAGTGAAGTTCCTGAACCGATTACTCGTTCTTTCGGGAAGCCAGAGAATTTCCAAGTTGAATAAGTCAAAATGTCGACTGGGTTTGCGGCAACTAAGAAGATACCGTTGAAACCAGAATCAACAATTGTTGTAACGATTTCTTTATTAATTTTCAAGTTTTTATGAACTAAGTCTAAACGAGTTTCGCCTGGTTTTTGAGGCGCACCAGCTGTTAAGACAACTAAGTCTGCATCATGGCAATCGTCATAAGTAGCAGCATAGATTTTTTTAGGAGAAGTAAATGCTAATGCGTGAGATAAGTCCAACGCGTCTCCTTCAGTTTTTGGTACATTAATATCAATAATCCCAACTTCTTGAGCAATATTCTGAGTTACTAAAGCAAAGGCATAGCTAGAACCTACGGCACCGTCCCCGACTAAAATTACTTTTTGGTGATCTTTATTCCCTGCGGCTGCAGTCATGTGTACCATTCCTTCCTCTACATTCTTTTTCGTGAGCAACGAGTTTTTATTTCCTGTTGCTAAAGTGATAGTAACATGGTTTGTAAAAAATGTCACGAACTTTGATTGTAAAAATGATACAGTTTTCAGACCTGTTTCAAAATGGTAGCTCTTACATGTGCGTAATTTCACTATCTTACGCATATTTAAATTTCTAAAAAATTTTTTTACATCTTTCTTAATCTTCAAAGACTGCGAGTTTTTTTATTTCTATGGTATAATGAATAAAACTGGGTAGCGCATACGCTTCCCAGCCATTTTGTGTTGGCAAGCTTATAATCCAAGGAGAATGAAAGATGAAAGTAATCGTAGGACTGGGAAATCCCGGTAGTAAATACAAAGAAACAAAACACAACATTGGCTTTATTACGCTAGATGAAATTGCGTATCGGCAAAATGTTTCGTTTAATAATAGTAATTTTGAAGCAGATATTGCAGAGTTTTTTATAGGGACTGAGAAAGTATTGTTAGTGAAACCATTAACATTTATGAATGAATCAGGTCGCTCTGTTGGTCCGCTGTTGACCTACTTTGGGGCAGATGAGGAAGACTTGATTGTTATTTATGATGACTTAGACTTAGAGGTCGGTAAAATTCGTTTACGGCAAAAAGGTAGTGCTGGCGGCCACAATGGGATAAAAAGTCTGATTGCCCATTTAGGAACAAATGTCTTTCCTAGAATTAAAATTGGCATTGGTCGGCCCTCAAAAAATGATACAGTTATTCACCATGTACTAAGTACTTTTCCCAAAGAAACACACGAAGAAATGTTACTTGCTGTAAAAAAAGCAGCCGATGCCGCTTTATATGCATGCGAAGGACATACGTTTGTTGAAACAATGAATCAATTTAATGGAAAATAGCAGAAAGGAGGGCCCTTGTTTGAATATTATCGAACGAATTAGCCAAACAGAAATTGCTAAATCATGGCGCAGTCAACTAATGACAACAGGAACGCGCCAACTAATTACTGGGTTATCAGGCTCTGCTAAAACATTACTGATGGCAGGCGCTTTACAAAAGACGCATCAAAAAATTGTTATTGCGGTCCCAAACCTATACTATGCCAATCAATTAGTAGATGATTTTTTAAATATTTTACCTTCAGAACAAGTTCATCTATTTCCAGTAGATGAAGTGTTATCCGCCGAAATGGCCTTTTCTTCACCAGAAGCGCGCGCAGATCGAGTGAGTGCGTTAAATTTCCTGATGACAGCGAATGCAGGAATCGTGGTCGTACCAGTAGCTGGACTACGAAAATATTTGCCAACGAAAGAAACGTGGCAAAATGCGCAACTTCATTGGGAAATCGGGACGGAAGTAGAACCTGAAATCCTCGCGCAACGCTTAGTGTTAATGGGCTATGAACGCCAATCGATGGTCGGAAAGCCCGGCGAATTTAGTATTCGCGGAAGCATTGTTGATGTCTATCCGCTAAATGCCGAATACCCTGTTCGGGTGGAACTGTTTGATGTTGAAATTGACTCAATCCGTTATTTTGAAGCAGATACTCAACGCTCATTAGAAAATCTTGAAGAAGTAACGATTTCACCAATGACTGATTTAGTATTCTCAAAGGCAGATATGAATCATGGCATGACGAGGTTACAAGATGCTCTAGAAAAACGTTTAGCGACAGCTAAAGATCAAACGGAGACCGATTTTTTAGAAGAATATTTTGGTCAGTTGCTGTCTTCTTGGGAACAAGGGATTCCTACAGAAAATGCTCACTATTATACAGATTTTCTGTACCAACAAAAAACTACGCTGTTAGATTATTTACCAGAAAATAGTTTGCTTTTTGTGGATGATTATTCTCGTATGATGGAAACGGAGCGAGAAATCGCTAGAGAGGAAGCGGAATGGCAAACCCTGAAAATTGAAGAAATGCGCGTGTTTTCTGAACAAACTTTTGGCGTAGACTTTCATGATCAATTGCGAAAAACTGCACGAAATACGACCTTCTTTTCACTTTTTCAAAAAGGAATGGGGAATCTTCGTTTCCAAGAAGTCCATAATTTCCAATATCGTTCAATGCAACAATTCTTCGGTCAAATGCCGTTGCTAAAAGCGGAAGTGGACCGTTGGCAAAAGCAAAACCAAACGGTCGTTGTTTTTGTTCCTACGAAAGAACGGATTCAAAAAGTCGAAGAGCTATTTCAGGACTTTGACATACCTAGTGTAGTAAGCAATTGGGATCAGTTGTTAGATGGGCATGTCCAAATTGTCCAAGGGGCATTACAAACAGGGTTTGAATTACCTAAAAACAAGCTCGTGGCGATTACGGAAAAAGAAATTTTTCATACAACGACCAAAAAACGGGCACGTCGTCAAACAATCTCTAATGCGGAACGTTTGAAAAGTTATAGCGACTTAAAAACGGGCGATTATGTCGTTCATGCGAATCACGGGATTGGTAAATATATTGGTATGGAAACCTTAGAAGTTGATGGGGTTCATCAAGATTACATGACTATCTTGTACCAAAATGATGACAAGTTATTTATTCCAGTAACACAATTGAACTTGATTCAAAAGTTCGTTGCTTCCGAGTCTAAAACGCCGAAAATTAACAAGCTAGGCGGCAGTGAATGGACGAAAACCAAACGAAAAGTTGCTTCGAAAATTGAAGATATCGCGGATGATTTAATCTTACTTTATGCGACAAGAGAGTCGGAAAAAGGCTATGCTTTTCCGCCAGATGATGCGTATCAAAAAGAATTTGAAGAGGCTTTTCCGTATTCTGAAACAGATGATCAATTACGTAGTGCTGCCGAAATTAAACACGACATGGAAAAATCTCGACCAATGGATCGTTTGTTAGTTGGCGATGTAGGGTTTGGTAAAACAGAAGTGGCTTTACGAGCGGCTTTCAAAGCTGTTAGCAACAATAAACAGGTTGCCTTTTTAGTGCCAACGACTATTTTAGCGCAACAACATTACGAAACGATTCAAGAGCGGTTTGAGGGCTTTCCTGTAGAAATTGGTTTATTAAGTCGTTTCCGCACGAAAAAACAGCAAAATGAAACAATTGAAAAAATTAAACATGGCCAAGTAGATATTGTGATTGGTACCCATCGTTTATTGTCGCAAGATATTAATTTTAGTGATTTAGGCTTGTTGATTATTGATGAGGAACAACGGTTTGGAGTGAAACATAAAGAACGACTAAAACAATTGCGTTCACAAGTGGATGTCTTGACGTTAACAGCAACGCCAATCCCAAGGACCCTTCATATGTCGATGTTAGGTGTCCGTGATTTATCCGTCATCGAAACCCCACCAGAGAATCGTTATCCGATCCAAACGTATGTCATGGAAAATAATCCTGGGGCGATTCGGGAAGCGATTGAGCGAGAAATGGCCCGAGATGGTCAAGTCTTTTATTTATACAATCGAGTAGATACGATTGAACGAAAAGTTGAAGAGTTACAAGCACTAGTTCCAGATGCACGAATTGCGTATGCACATGGTCAAATGACAGAAGTACAACTGGAGAATACTTTGTTTGATTTTATTGAAGGACAATATGATATATTAGTCACTACAACGATTATTGAAACAGGAGTAGATATTCCTAATGCTAATACCTTGTTTGTAGAAAATGCGGACTACATGGGCTTATCTACGTTGTATCAATTACGTGGTCGTGTGGGGCGTAGCAATCGAGTGGCCTATGCTTATTTTATGTACGAACAGCAAAAAATCCTAAACGAAGTTAGCGAGAAACGTTTAGAAGCAATTAAAGACTTTACGGAATTAGGTTCTGGGTTCAAAATTGCGATGCGTGACCTTTCCATTCGAGGGGCCGGAAACCTTCTTGGTGCCCAACAACATGGCTTCATTGATTCGGTTGGGTTTGATATGTACTCACAGATGTTATCTGAGGCAGTTGCTCGTAAACAAGGAAAAAATATCCAAGACCAAAAAACGTCTGTTGAAATTGATTTGGGCATTGATGCTTATATTCCAGGAACGTACATTACAGACGAACGACAAAAAATTGAAATTTATAAACGGATTCGTCAATTAGAAAATATGGATATGTACGAAGAATTAGAAGCGGACTTGTTAGACCGCTTTGGAGAGTATCCTGACGAAGTGGCGCATTTATTAACCACTGGCCGTATCAAAATGGATGGCGACCGTGCCTTGTTAGAAAGTATTCGTAAACGCGACCAAAAAGTCAAGTTTGTGTTAAGTAAAATTGGCACAAAAACATACTCTGTGGAGCAGTTGTTTGAAGCGTTATCGGCAACCAGCTTAAAAGCGGATCTAGCAGTTGAGAAAGAACAAATGACTATTTCCTTGAAGTTGCCGAAAGATTGTAAAGAAGCTGTTTGGATTCAAGAAATTGCTACTTTTACAACCGCATTGCGACAAGAAAAATACAAACATTCGCAAGAAACGGATTCCCTTTAAAAGGAGGCCTAGAAGATGGCACAAAAAGAAATGCAACGAATGATGCAAGGTGCCGTTGTGTTAACCATTGCTTCCTTCATTGCAAAAGTGTTGAGTGCGTTTTATCGCGTTCCTTTTCAGAACTTTGTAGGGGATGAAGGATTTTACGTGTATCAGCAAGTTTATCCAATCTATGGGATTGCGATGACATTAGCATTGTCAGGCTTACCGCAATTTATTTCCAAAATTGTTGCTGAACAACCAGATATTCGGAGTCAAAAACAAGTGTTGCGCCAACTATATCCCTATGTGTTATGGTTAGCGATTGCTTGTTGGGCCTTCTTTTTCTTTGGTAGTCAAGAAATTGCTATTAGTATGGGGGATGCTGCACTCCAACCATTAATGGAAGTTGTTTCCTTTACCTTTTTACTCGTTCCAATTCTTTCCTTCTATCGTGGAAATTTTCAAGGTCATTTGTTGATGGTGCCTAGTGGTATTTCACAGGTGATGGAACAGTTTGTGCGTGTCGGGGTTATTCTAGTAGCTGCGTTGTCCTATCATTACTTTGGTGGCTCCATTTACCAAACGGGGACGGTGGCTATGAGTGGTGCGTTGGCTGGCGGTGTCTTAGCGGTACTTGTCTTATGGTACTACAATCGAAAAATTCTTAGTGGAAGTACGGAATACTTGCATCAATGGAAGATTATGCCTCAAACCACAGGACTATTTAAACGTTTAATGATTGAGGGTGGTTTGGTCTCTTTATATAGTGCTTTTCTGATTCTATTTCAATTAATTGATTCCTTTAAAGTAAAAAATGCTCTCATGCTTTTCGGGCTCTCTGATTTAGCTGCGAAAGTGGACAAAGGGGTCTATGATAGAGGACAACCACTAGTTCAATTAGGATTGGTAATTGCTTTAGCTTTAAGCTCGACCTTTTTACCAGGTTTGACAAAATATTTTATGAAAAAAGACCGTCAACAATTTTTACAAGTTGCAAAAATCTTTTTGCGCCTTACCACAACCTTGGCATCGGCGGCTTCGATTGGTCTAATGATGTTATTGCCGTACATGAACTTTACGCTTTTTAAAGATTATAAAGGCAACGATGTTTTAGGGGTGTATGTTTTATCCATCGCTTTTATGGCCATTATTCAGGCCTACCAAAGTATTGAACAAAGTCGCAATCGTTTTAAAGGTCCTTTAGTGGCAGCTGGTGTGGGCTTATTAGTGAAGTTACTGACAACGGGCTTTTTCACCATTCGTTGGGGAACATTAGGTGCTAGTTGGTCTACTATTCTTGGGTTACTAGCGACGCTATTCGTTTTAGTCCGACAATCGGATGCAGCGATTAATTGTTTTGTTCGAGAACGAAACTTTTTGAAAAAACTGTTGCTTAGTTTAGCAATCATGATGCTGTCATTACTAGTCTATCAAGGAATTATCTCCATCTTGTTCCAAGGTGTGCATCACCGAAGTCAAGCGTTTTTCGTTACAGTTTTAGGTGTTGCAGTGGGTGGTACAGTTTTTATTAGCACCATCATTAAGTTAGAATTATTTACGATACGTGAATGGTTAAGTTTACCGTATGGCGCAAAAATTTTACGGATGAGACAAAAAAAATAAAAGAGGTGAATGTGATGCGGTTAGATAAATTTTTAAAAGTTTCTCGCATTATTAAAAGAAGAACAGTTGCCAAAGAAGTCGCTGATAAAGGCCGGATTCAAATCAACGGAGTCTTAGCCAAATCTTCTAGTACTGTGAAGATTGGTGACCTTGTCAAAATTCAATTTGGGAACAGAATTTTAGAAGTAGAAGTCCTGCAACTGAATGACTCTACGAAAAAAGAAGATGCCACAAAAATGTATGAAATAAAATCAGAAACACGTGTCTCTGAAGAATAAACAGGTGAGGATGGAGCGCTTGGCAAGTTCATTGAAAAGATGAATATTCCAAGCGCTTCATCCTTTCAGCGTTTTAATGAAACAGACGCGCCGCTTTTGAAAAAAATTAATAAATCAACCGCTGTTATTTCAAAAGCAAAGAATATTTTAGAAAAAAGCTTGATTTTCTTTAACTTCTCTGAAATTAACATTAGACAAGGTTCTTAGATGTTGGTATAATAAAACGGACAATCCAAAGCGAGTGGAGCGAGACGATGGGAAAGAATGAAAAAAACTCGAAGAAAGTTGCGGCATTGGAAAATGACTACACGAAAGAACAGTATGTCGAATTCCAAAAACAACAGAAACAATTGATTTTTAGACGCAGACGCTTGGCAGCGATTTTTCTCGTGGCCTTCATTATTTTTGCCTTTTCTGGCATCCAATTGATGAAAGATTATCATCGCTTAGGTGCTTTCAAACAAGAACGAGCAGATGCAATTGCTGAATCCGTAGCAGTTGATAAGAAGGTCAAGGATCTAAAAAAAGACGTTGCTTTGTTAAAAGATGATGATTATGTGGCAAAATTAGCACGTAGCCGTTTCCTTCTCTCAAAAGAAGGCGAACAGATTTATCCCACACCAGAACAAATGAAAAAAACACAGACTTCTGGAGCGGAAGAAAGCAAGAGCAGTTCAGAAAAAAATAGTCAATCACAGTCTTCAACTGAAACAACTAAGTCTTCAGCTGAATAAACTGCAATTATAATTAGGGAAAAAATAGGAGGAACAATTTTTTTATGTCAATCGAAGTAGGAGCTAAATTGCCAGGAAAAGTGTCAGGGATTACTAACTTTGGTGCATTTATTGATTTAGGAGAAGGAAAAACTGGGTTAGTACACATCAGTGAAGTGTCTAATGGATTCGTTAAAGATATTCATGATGTATTAACAGTAGGTGACGAAGTAACAGTGAAAGTAACCTCAGTTGGTGACGACGGCAAAATTGGCTTATCGATCCGTAAAGCACAAGAGCCAGCAGAAGGGCAACAACCAAAACGTGAATTTCAACGTCGTGAAAACAATTATGAGAATCGTGACCGTAATCCACGCGCAGGGGGCAAAAAGCCTTTCAATAAACCACAAGCAAATAACAATAACAATAAACAAGATTTTGACTCATTGATGAGCTCTTTCTTGAAAGATAGTGATGACCGTTTATCTTCATTAAAACGTAATACTGAAGGCAAACGTGGCGGACGTGGCGGACGTCGCGGCTAAGCACAAACAAATAGGGGGACTGGGGATAACGAATGGGTTATTTCTCGGTTCCTCTTTTATTCTAAGGAAGAAAGAAGGGCGAACAATGTTTTGGCAGTTTTATAAACGAGGAAAAGAACAAGGATTTTGGCAACCGCATCAAACAATCGTGGTCGCCGTTTCTGGTGGTGTAGACTCCATGGCCCTTTTGATGTTAATGGAACAGGTGGCAGAAAAAGAACAATTACAATTGGTTGTTGCACACGTCAATCATCAATTGCGAGAAGCGTCGGCACAGGAAGCGCAATATCTCGCTACCTATTGTCAGCAGCGAGAGCTAACGTATTATGAAACACGTTGGGAAGACCCTGAAAAGCAACGAAATTTAGAAGCAAAAGCGCGCACATTTCGTTATGAATTTTTTAAAGAAGTCATGGAAATTGAAGGTGCAGCGGTCTTAATGACGGCACATCATCTAGACGATCAAGCGGAAACGATTTTAATGAAGCTGATTCGAGGAACTAATTTTTCCCATTCCGCGGGCATTAAAGAGAGACGTCCTTTTGCGACAGGGGAATTGATTCGTCCGTTACTTATTTATCCAAAAGAAGAATTGTATCAATTTGCACAGCGCCAAGCATTCGTTTATTTTGAGGACGAAACGAACCAAACCAATGAATATTTAAGAAATCGGCTCCGAAATCAGGTTTTGCCGCTATTGAAGCAGGAAAATCCGCAATTCTTAGATCAGATTGCTTCTTTTAGTAATGAACAACGTTTTGCCCAAGAATTTATTCAAGAACAAATTGAGCCTCAATTATCTGAAGCCGTAGAGCCGACCAAACAAGGCTGGCGCATTCCTTTGAAGAGATTATTAAAAGAAACGCCTGCGTACCAGCACTTCTTTTTAACCGCGTTTTTCCAAAAAACATTAGTGCCATTAGGGGTTTCGTTAAACCAACGCCAGATGACACAAATTTTAAAAGTTTTGAATGATGAACGCCAACCGCAAGGCTCGGTTATGTTAGAACAGCAATGGCAGCTAGCTAAAAGTTACGATTGGCTGTGCTTAGAACAAAAACAGGTTGCACTGCGAGAAGAAGTTACACATTTATTAGTACCTGGCGCGGGGATTTATTTATCGGAAACCGAGTGGCTAGGATTAATTGCGACAGACAAACCGTTTCCTCTTCCTGAAGAGATTAATCAATGGACGGGTCAGTTGTTAGCAATCCCGTTGACAACAGCCACACCTTTGACCGTTCGTCATCGCCAAAGTGGTGATCGGATTACATTAAAACCAGGGTTTACGAAAAAATTAAGCAGAGTTTTTATTGATCAAAAAGTGCCAAATGAAGCGAGAGAGAGTGCTTGGGTCATTACGGATGAGCAAGAGGAAATCATTTGGGTACCAAAATTTGCAAATTCCTATTTGAGTATTCCTTTAGAAACTGATAAAATACACTACAGACTCCTTTTTAAGACAAAGGAGTAATGCTGAAAGGAGCGCACTATGATAGAAAAAGATATTGAGAAAGTCCTAATCTCCAAAGAAGAAATTCTTGCGAAGTCTGCAGAGCTTGGCAAGCAACTGACAGAAGAATATCAAGGGAAAAATCCTTTAGTGGTCGGTATTTTAAAAGGTGCAGTACCATTTATGGCTGATTTGACTCGTGAAATCAATACTTATTTAGAATTGGACTTTATGGATGTATCTAGCTACGGCAACGCGACAGTTTCTTCAGGCGAAGTAAAAATTGTCAAAGACTTAGACACAAATGTCGAAGGTAGACATATTTTAATCGTAGAAGATATCATCGATAGTGGTCGTACATTAGCGTATTTAGTAGATTTGTTTAGATACCGTAAAGCTGCATCTGTGAAAATTGTTACCTTATTAGATAAACCAGAAGGCCGTGTAGTAGACATTAAAGCTGACTACGTAGGGTTTGATGTGCCCAATGAGTTTGTGGTCGGTTACGGATTAGACTATGCAGAAACGTACCGCAACTTGCCTTATATTGGCGTTTTAAAACCTGAAGTTTACGAATCAAATTAATATCTATCAAGGAATTAATTGTGTTACAATGTAAAGGTCAGGATTGATAAAAGAATAACATGAATTGTAATGATGAGCATAAGGAGGACAGGCATGAACAAAAAGAATAATGGCATGAAAAATGGTTTATACTACGTCTTAGTAGTACTTGCCATGGTCATGGTTGTCTATTTCATTTTTGGAAATAACAACCAACAATCGCCAGACATCGATTACTCAACCTTCCAACAACAATTGGAAGACGGAAAAGTCAAAGACATGACCATTCAACCAACCAATGGGGTTTACCGGATTGAAGGGCAGTATAAAGAAAAACAAGAAGTGAAAGACACAGGTGGTCTGTCATTGTGGGGCTCAACGCAAGCATCGTCAAAAGGCTTCACAACAACCGTTTTACCTAGTGATACAACCTTAGCTGGCATTCAAGATGCGGCACAAAATAACAAGGTGAAGCTAGTTGTCAAAGAACAATCAACAAGTGGTGCTTGGTTGTCACTGTTGTTTAGTTTCTTACCATTAGTGATTATTTTCTTCTTCTTCTACATGATGATGAGCCAACAAGGCGGTGGCGGTGGCGGTGGTGGCCGTGTGATGAACTTCGGTAAATCAAAAGCCAAAGAAGCCGATAAAAAAGCTAACCGTGTCCGCTTCTCAGATGTAGCTGGTGCGGAAGAAGAAAAACAAGAATTAGTTGAAGTAGTGGAATTCTTAAAAGATCCACGTCGTTTCGCTGAATTAGGCGCACGGATTCCTGCGGGCGTACTATTAGAAGGACCTCCAGGGACTGGTAAAACGTTACTTGCTAAAGCCGTAGCAGGTGAAGCAGGTGTGCCATTTTACTCAATCTCAGGTTCAGATTTCGTTGAAATGTTTGTCGGGGTCGGTGCTAGCCGTGTCCGGGATTTATTTGAAACAGCGAAGAAAAACGCGCCTGCGATTATCTTTATCGATGAAATCGATGCAGTTGGTCGTCAACGTGGTGCTGGTATGGGTGGCGGACACGACGAACGTGAACAAACCCTTAACCAATTATTAGTTGAGATGGATGGTTTTGATGGCAATGAAGGAGTTATCGTAATTGCTGCAACGAACCGTTCAGACGTGTTAGACCCAGCGTTGTTACGTCCAGGTCGTTTTGACCGCCAAATCTTGGTAGGACGTCCAGATGTCAAAGGTCGTGAAGCGATTTTACGTGTTCATGCGAAAAACAAACCGTTAGCTGATGACGTTGATTTGAAAGTTGTTGCACAACAAACACCAGGTTTCGCTGGTGCTGATTTAGAAAACGTCTTAAACGAAGCAGCCTTAGTTGCCGCTCGTCGTAACAAGAAAAAAATTGATGCTTCTGATGTGGATGAAGCCGAAGACCGCGTAATTGCTGGTCCAGCTAAAAAAGATCGCGTGATTAATAAAAAAGAACGCGAAATGGTGGCTTACCATGAAGCGGGACACACAATTGTTGGTTTAGTCTTAAGCCGTGCTCGTGTTGTCCACAAAGTAACGATTATCCCTCGTGGTCGCGCAGGCGGTTATATGATTGCTTTGCCAAAAGAAGATCAATTCTTAATGACTAAAGAAGATATGTTTGAACAAATCGTTGGCTTACTTGGTGGACGTACAGCAGAAGAAATTATCTTTGGTGTTCAATCAACAGGGGCTTCAAATGACTTTGAACAAGCAACAGGGATTGCTCGTAGCATGGTAACGGAATATGGAATGAGCGACAAATTAGGACCTGTTCAATATGAAGGAAACCATCAAGTCTTTGTCGGTCGTGATTATGGTCAAACAAAAGCTTACTCAGAACAAGTGGCGTTTGAAATCGATCAGGAAGTTCGTCGTATCTTAATGGATGCTCATACAAAAGCGCATGAAATTATCGAAGCGCACCGTGAACAACATAAACTAATCGCTGAAAAACTATTAGAATATGAAACATTAGATGCAAAAGCAATCAAATCATTATTTGAAACAGGTAAAATGCCTGAAGGTGCTGACAGCGACTATCCTAGTGAAAAAGAAGCGCAAACATTCGAAGAAGCAAAACGTGCTTTAGAAGAAAAAGAAGCGCAAAAACAAGTTGAAGAAAAGCAAGACTTTGAAGAAGCGAAAAAAGAATTACATGATGAAGCAGAAGAAGTCAAAGTAGAAAGCGAACAAACAGAAAAAGAAGTCCAATCTGAAGAGAAAAAAGATTCAGATTCCAATTCTGAATATAATCGCAATAACTACGAAGATCGTTATAAATAACCAATTAGTAGAAGGTGCAGTATTTGTCGAGATGACGAATACTGCACCTTCTATAATATTAAGATATTCTATAGAAGGAAGATTATTTGGTTGAAAAAACACCTGATTCCTAGTATTATCTGACTAATGGACAAAAAAGCACCAAGAGAAGAGGAAAAAGAATGGAAGATTATTTAGTAAAAGCCCTTTGTTATAAAGGTTCAATACGAGCATATGCCATCAGTGCCACTGAAACTGTTAGCGAAGCGCAAAGAAGACATGATACATGGAGTTCTTCTACTGCAGCGTTAGGGCGCACATTGATTGGAGCCCTTTTACTAGGAGCGACTTTAAAAGGTGACGATAAATTAACTGTAAAAGTACAAGGAAATGGCCCAGCTGGCGCTATTATTGTTGATAGTAATGGCCGTGGAGAAACAAAAGGCTACATTAAAAATCCACATGTCAGCTTAAAGTTGAATGCAACAGGTAAAATTGATGTACGTGGCGCTGTCGGTAACGAAGGAATTTTCACAGTCATTAAAGATTTAGGATTAAAAGAAACCTTTTCTGGACAAACACCTATTGTTTCTGGTGAAATCGGTGAAGACTTTACATATTTTATGGCGGTCTCTGAACAAGTTCCCTCAGCTATCGGTTTAGGTGTATTGGTTGACACGGATGAATCGGTGAAAGCAGCCGGTGGTTTTATGATTCAAGTAATGCCAGGTGCCGATGAAAGTACCATTGATTTTATTGAACAGCGTCTAGCGGAAGTGCCACCAATTTCACAATTACTAGAAAATGGAGAAACACCTGAACAAGTCTTGTATCGCTTATTGGGAGAAGACGAAGTAGAAATTTTAGAAAAAATGCCTGTACAATTTAAATGTGACTGTTCCAAAGAAAAATTTGCGACCGCTTTGATTGCCGTTGGGATCGATGAATTAAATGCGATGATTGATGAAGATCATGGAGCAGAAGCAGTTTGTCAATTCTGTAACAATAAATATCACTATAGTGAAGAAGAATTAATTGAACTTCGCGATGAAGCGATTCGCAATACGAAACAAAAGTAGGAGGAAAGACTATGTGGAAAATTGGAGACGTTGAAATCCCCAACCGTGTTGTCGTAGCTCCGATGGCGGGTATTAGCAACGCCGCTTTTCGTGTGACTGTAAAAGAATTTGGCGCAGGATTAGTCGTTTGTGAAATGATTAGTGATAAAGGAATTAAATTAAGAAACAAAAAAACCTTAGAAATGCTATATATTGATGAGCGGGAATATCCTTTAAGTGTACAAATTTTTGGTGGAGATAAAGAAACATTAGTGGAAGCTGCTAAGTTTGTTGAAGAAAATACGCAAGCGGCGATTATTGATATTAACATGGGTTGTCCTGTCAATAAAATAATTAAAGCTGAAGCTGGTGCGAAATGGTTGCTGGATCCGAATAAAGTGCATGAGATGGTTCACGCAGTCTCTTCGGCAGTTTCTTTGCCTGTCACTGTAAAAATGCGAACAGGCTGGGATGAAGATCATCTATATGCTGTAGACAACGCTTTGGCTGCCGAACAAGCAGGGGCTTCGGCAATTGCTATGCATGGTCGGACGCGTGTCCAAATGTACGAAGGGACAGCCAACTGGGACGTTTTAAAGGAAGTGAAAAAGCATTTAAGCATTCCTTTTATGGGAAATGGCGATGTCAAAACGCCTGAAGATGCTAAACGCATGTTAGAATATGTTGGAGCGGATGGTGTGATGATTGGTCGAGCTGCTTTGGGCAATCCTTGGATGATTCAACGGACGAAAGAATACTTGGAAACGGGCGAATTGATGCCTGAGCCTTCACCAGCTGAAAAAATCAATATTGCAAAAGTTCATTTACAACGATTAGTGGATTTAAAAGGTGAAAAAATTGCGGTCCGTGAGTTTCGCCAACATGCTTCTTACTATCTAAAAGGAATCTCGCGAGCGGCCAAAGTAAAAGTTGCGATTAACCAAGTTGAAACACAACAAGCAGTTGTCGATTTACTTGATGCCTTTGTAGAGAAGATTTCCAAAGTTGCTGTAACTACTATAGAAGAATAAAAAATTCAAGCCGAAAGTAAAATTCGGCTTGCTTTTTTTCGAATTACTGTGGCATTATTAGGATAGGTTAAAATCAAGAATGGAGGAACAACAGTGGCAGAAGAACAACAAGCGCATTTAGAGGATTTAAATGATCAAATGCTCGTGCGCCGCGAAAAAATGGAAGCTTTACGTGAAGAAGGGATTGATCCTTTCGGTAAACGTTTCGATCGTACTCATAATTCAGCAGAACTTCATGAACAATATGATAATCATACAAAAGAAGAACTTAGTGAAATGAATACAGAAGTCAGCGTTGCTGGACGTATGATGACAAAACGTGGTAAAGGAAAAGCTGGTTTCGCCCATTTGCAAGACCGTGAAGGCCAAATTCAAATTTATGTTCGGAAGGACCAAGTTGGAGACGAAGCCTATGAACTATTTAAACATGCTGACTTAGGCGACTTCTTTGGTGTGACAGGTCAAGTAATGAAAACCAACACGGGGGAAGTTACTGTTAAAGCTCAAACAATTACGTTATTAACTAAAGCTTTGCGTCCATTGCCAGATAAATACCATGGATTAACGAATGTGGAACAACGCTATCGTCAACGCTATTTGGATTTAATCAGTAACAAAGAAAGCTTTGATCGTTTCATGAAACGCAGTCAAATTATTAGCGAAATCCGTCGTTATCTAGATGGCAATGGCTATGTCGAAGTAGAAACCCCTGTCTTGCATAACGAAGCAGGAGGAGCTGCTGCTCGTCCATTTATCACACACCATAATGCATTAGATATGGACTTATACTTACGCATTGCCCTAGAGTTACATTTAAAACGTTTAATTGTCGGTGGCATGGAAAAAGTATATGAAATTGGTCGTGTCTTCCGTAATGAAGGAATCGATACCACTCATAACCCAGAATTTACAATGCTAGAAGCTTACACCGCTTATACTGATTATCAAGATGTGATGGATTTAACAGAGGGAATTATCCGTAATGCTGCGGAAAAAGTCTTAGGAACTACTGATATCACGTACGATGGTCAAGCGGTTGATTTAGGCAGTCCTTTCAAACGTCTACACATGGTAGATGCGGTCAAAGAACAAACGGGCGTAGATTTTTGGCAAGAGATGACGATAGAAGAAGCCCGTGCGTTGGCTAAAGAACATAATGTTGAAATTACAGATGCCATGACAGTCGGTCATATCATTAATGAATTTTTCGAAACATTTGTAGAAGATACATTGCAACAACCAACATTTATTTATGGTCACCCAGTCGCTGTTTCACCATTAGCGAAGAAAAATCCAGAAGATGGTCGTTTCACTGACCGCTTTGAACTATTTATTATCGGAAAAGAGTTTGCTAATGCATTTACAGAATTAAATGATCCAATTGACCAACGTGAACGTTTTGAAGAACAAGAAAAAGAACGGGAACAAGGAAATGATGAAGCACACGGAGTAGATGAAGATTTCATCGAAGCCTTAGAATATGGCTTGCCACCAACCGGAGGATTAGGTATTGGGATTGATCGACTAGTTATGTTATTAACTGATGCTCAATCAATTCGTGATGTATTATTATTCCCAACAATGAGATAAAAAAAGATGCCTTAAGGGCATCTTTTTTTTGTCTTCGTAAAAAATTAAATAAAAAAGAGTAGAAAAACAATTGAAACCAATTCTTTTTTTCTAAAAAAATCGAAGATGAGTAGTAAAAAGAATGGGTAATCTGATAAAAAAAACGAACTTTATCTAATCGAATAAGAAAGAACAATCGGTATTGAAAAAAAGTTTAAAAAAAGTGAAAATAATGATTGACCAATGCTTGAAATCTTGGTATATTATTACATGTCGCAAGGCGAGTCACACAGCTGAGCGATTCAGAAATCAATAATTAAATAACAATTCTTGATTTCAAATCTCTCGAAAAAAGTTTGAAAAAACAACAAAAAAGTTGTTGACAAATAACAAACGAGATGATAAGATATAGAAGTTGTCACAACAGACAACAACAACCGAGCAAAACAACTTAAAAAAACTTTTTCAAAAAAAAGTTCTTGACATTCAAACGAAAGTTTGTTATGATATAAAAGTTGCTGCGAGGTAACGTAGACCTTTGAAAACTGAACAAAGAATAGACGAACCAAATGTGTAGGGCGTCTTGATTCAATTCAAGACAACAAACATTTTTAACAAGCAAGCAATATGCTAGCAAACAAATTGAGCTTAACAATCGCAAGATTGTTCTAACTTTTATTATGAGAGTTTGATCCTGGCTCAGGACGAACGCTGGCGGCGTGCCTAATACATGCAAGTCGAACGCTTCTTTCCTCCCGAGTGCTTGCACTCAATTGGAAAGAGGAGTGGCGGACGGGTGAGTAACACGTGGGTAACCTACCCATCAGAGGGGGATAACACTTGGAAACAGGTGCTAATACCGCATAACAGTTTATGCCGCATGGCATAAGAGTGAAAGGCGCTTTCGGGTGTCGCTGATGGATGGACCCGCGGTGCATTAGCTAGTTGGTGAGGTAACGGCTCACCAAGGCCACGATGCATAGCCGACCTGAGAGGGTGATCGGCCACACTGGGACTGAGACACGGCCCAGACTCCTACGGGAGGCAGCAGTAGGGAATCTTCGGCAATGGACGAAAGTCTGACCGAGCAACGCCGCGTGAGTGAAGAAGGTTTTCGGATCGTAAAACTCTGTTGTTAGAGAAGAACAAGGACGTTAGTAACTGAACGTCCCCTGACGGTATCTAACCAGAAAGCCACGGCTAACTACGTGCCAGCAGCCGCGGTAATACGTAGGTGGCAAGCGTTGTCCGGATTTATTGGGCGTAAAGCGAGCGCAGGCGGTTTCTTAAGTCTGATGTGAAAGCCCCCGGCTCAACCGGGGAGGGTCATTGGAAACTGGGAGACTTGAGTGCAGAAGAGGAGAGTGGAATTCCATGTGTAGCGGTGAAATGCGTAGATATATGGAGGAACACCAGTGGCGAAGGCGGCTCTCTGGTCTGTAACTGACGCTGAGGCTCGAAAGCGTGGGGAGCAAACAGGATTAGATACCCTGGTAGTCCACGCCGTAAACGATGAGTGCTAAGTGTTGGAGGGTTTCCGCCCTTCAGTGCTGCAGCAAACGCATTAAGCACTCCGCCTGGGGAGTACGACCGCAAGGTTGAAACTCAAAGGAATTGACGGGGGCCCGCACAAGCGGTGGAGCATGTGGTTTAATTCGAAGCAACGCGAAGAACCTTACCAGGTCTTGACATCCTTTGACCACTCTAGAGATAGAGCTTTCCCTTCGGGGACAAAGTGACAGGTGGTGCATGGTTGTCGTCAGCTCGTGTCGTGAGATGTTGGGTTAAGTCCCGCAACGAGCGCAACCCTTATTGTTAGTTGCCATCATTCAGTTGGGCACTCTAGCGAGACTGCCGGTGACAAACCGGAGGAAGGTGGGGATGACGTCAAATCATCATGCCCCTTATGACCTGGGCTACACACGTGCTACAATGGGAAGTACAACGAGTCGCTAGATCGCGAGGTCATGCAAATCTCTTAAAGCTTCTCTCAGTTCGGATTGCAGGCTGCAACTCGCCTGCATGAAGCCGGAATCGCTAGTAATCGCGGATCAGCACGCCGCGGTGAATACGTTCCCGGGCCTTGTACACACCGCCCGTCACACCACGAGAGTTTGTAACACCCGAAGTCGGTGAGGTAACCTTTTTGGAGCCAGCCGCCTAAGGTGGGATAGATGATTGGGGTGAAGTCGTAACAAGGTAGCCGTATCGGAA
>NZ_JBIONV010000001.1:222500-857500 GCF_051711925.1 Enterococcus sp. DIV2385
AAAACCGTGCAAGGGTTCGAATCCCTTATCCTCCTTTCTTAGGAATTAAATTTCCTTAGTCTAATTATCGCGGGGTGGAGCAGTCAGGTAGCTCGTCGGGCTCATAACCCGAAGGTCGTAGGTTCAAATCCTGCCCCCGCAATTGCTTTTATTTTTTAAAGCATACATTTGCATAAAGCAAAAACGAATTGGTTTGGTAGTTCAGCTGGTTAGAATGCCTGCCTGTCACGCAGGAGGTCGCGGGTTCGAGTCCCGTCCAGACCGTTTTTGGCTCGGTAGCTCAGTTGGTAGAGCAATGGATTGAAGCTCCATGTGTCGGCAGTTCGATTCTGTCCCGCGCCATCCAAGAAAAATTTGCGGGTGTAGTTTAGTGGTAAAACCACAGCCTTCCAAGCTGTTGTCGCGAGTTCGATTCTCGTCACCCGCTTTTTTCTTATTTGGGGCCTATAGCTCAGCTGGTTAGAGCGCACGCCTGATAAGCGTGAGGTCGATGGTTCGAGTCCATTTAGGCCCATTTATTTCTTGGGGAAGTACTCAAGTGGCTGAAGAGGCGCCCCTGCTAAGGGTGTAGGTCGGGAAACCGGCGCGAGGGTTCAAATCCCTCCTTCTCCGTTTTTTCTTTTTTAATGGCCCGTTGGTCAAGCGGTTAAGACACCGCCCTTTCACGGCGGTAACACGGGTTCGAGTCCCGTACGGGTCATAGTGAAGCATACAAACAATGTTTGTATGCTTTTTTTATTTTTATTACAAAAAAATGTCGTTGAAAGCGTTGACATTTGTTGTAAATATGTTATTCTTTGGATGTAGGGATAAGTAAATAGATGGATAGTGATTGTTTAAAGACAAGCTAAACCTAATTTTTTCATGAAGCGACAGGTGTGTCGTTCTTTTTGAAGAAATTGGGTTTTTCTTTTTTCAACGAAACACAAAGGAGGTGGGGCATTGATTATTCACAAAATTTTAAACAATAATGTGGTTATTACATTAGATGATGATAAACGAGAGCAAATTGTTATGGGCAAAGGAATTGCTTTTAAGAAACGCATTGGGGATTGGGTTCCTGATGAAAGTATCGATCAAGTTTTTTATTTAGCCAATCAAGAAACATCACTTAAGTTTCAAGAATTGTTAGGAAATATTCCTTTAGAGATGATGAAACTCTCGGATGACATTATTGTTTATGCAAAATCAACGTTGAAAAAGAGTTTGAATGATACCATTTATATTTCTCTGACGGATCATTTGTACACAGCTTTAGAAAGAAAAAAACAAGGAATTGCAATTAAGAATTTATTATTATGGGATATTAAACGTTTTTTTCCTGAAGAGTACGAAGTAGGAATAAATGCTTTAAAAATGGTACAAAAGCGCGTAGGAATGGAATTGTCAACGGATGAGGCAGGTTTTATCGCATTGCACTTGGTGAATGCGGAGATGGAGGAAGAAGTCGGTAATATTTACGAATTGACAAAGTTGATGCAAGAGATTACAAATATCGTCAAATACTATTTTAAGGTAAGTTTTGATGAAGACTCTGTTTACTTTTATCGATTTAGCACACATTTAAAATTTTTCTGTTATCGCTTATTACACCAACGTGAAGTTGTCGAAAATGATGATGAAGAACTGTATGCGGTAATTAAAAAGAAATATCTCAACGCCTATCGTTGCGTGGAAAAGATCAGCTTGTATTTAAATGAGAACTATGACTATCAAGTTTCAAATGAAGAACGCTTGTACCTAACGATTCACATTGCACGAATTGTACAAACAACGGAACAATAAACGCACCACTTTGGATAGTGACATTCAGTTGGCTAAACCTTCAAATGAAAATAAATTTTTGGAGGAAAAAAAGATGGGAAAATATCATGAACTAGCAGAAAAAATTGTAAAAAATGTCGGTGGGCAAGAGAATATTAATAGTTTGACACATTGTATCACACGTCTTCGCTTCAAATTAAAAGATGAGAGTCAAGCGAATGATGATGTCTTAAAAAATATGGACGGTGTGGTAACTGTTATGAAAAGCGGTGGACAATACCAAGTCGTTATTGGAAATCATGTCCCAGCCGTTTATGAAGAAGTAGTTAGTATTGCAGGCTTGTCAGGAGAACGTGAAGAAGAAGCTTCCAGTGGGAATTTATTTGATCGCTTAATAGATATTTTAAGTGGTTGTTTCCAACCCTTTTTAGGGGCGTTAGCAGCGGCTGGGATGGTCAAAGGGTTAAATGCCTTATTGGTTTTCTTAAAGCTCTATACGGCTACGTCAGGGACTTATACCATGTTAAATGGGATTGGCGATGCAATTTTCTACTTTATGCCAGTTATTTTAGGTTATACAGCAGCTAAAAAATTCCGGTTGCATCCAATGGTAGGGATCGTGATTGGCGCAGCTTTATGTTACCCAACGATTCAAGGAAGTGCATTACAAACGGCCTTTGAAACAACAGCGGGTGCGGGAGCCGCAGCACCGTATAATTTATTCGGCTTACCTGCCTATGATACATTTATGGGGATTCCTTGGGTCGGTGCGAACTATACAAGTAGTGTCGTACCAATCATCTTCATTATTGCTTTTGCGGCACAAGTTCAAAAAGTGTTTAAACGGATTATTCCAGAAGTTGTTCAAACGTTCTTAGTACCGTTTTTCGTCTTGTTGATTGCCTTACCAATTGGTTTCTTAGTGATTGGGCCAATCGTTAGCATGCTAACAGATTTATTAAGCGCTGGCTTTACAGCATTAATGAGTTTCTCACCAGCTTTGTATGGTTTGATTCTTGGTTTCTTCTGGCAAGTCTTAGTTATTTTTGGTTTACATTGGAGCGTTGTGCCATTAGCTATTATGCAAGTGACACAAGAAGGTTCAAGCCAAGTATTAACGGGATCATTTGCAGCTAGTTTTGCGCAAACAGCGGTTGTTTTAGCGATGTTCTTCAAATTGAAAGATAAAAAGTTAAAAGCTTTGTGTCCGCCAGCAATTATCTCTGGTATTTTTGGTGTAACAGAGCCAGCAATTTATGGAATCACTTTACCAAAAAAATGGCCATTTATTTATTCAATGATTGGTGGCGCTGTCGGTGGTTTATATTTGATGATCAACAATGTGACAGCTTATACAATGGGTGGTTTAGGAATTTTCGGTGTGCTAAACTTTATCAATGGTGATGATGCAAGTGGGATGATTCAGTCCTTTATTGCAATTGCCATTGCAGCGGTCGTTGGTTTTGGTCTAACATTCTTCTTCTGGAAAGACAATACAGTTGAGGAAGAAGAAGTGATTATTGATAAAACAACGATAAAAAAAGAAAATATTACAAGTCCAGTCAAAGGACGAGTGTTATCTTTAAAAAATGCAGAGGATCCTGCTTTTGCAAATGGAGCATTAGGAAATGGGGTCGTGATTGAACCAACGGAAGGCAAAGTGGTTGCACCCTTTGATGGAACGATTGTCACACTATTCCCAACAAAACATGCATTAGGCTTGATTTCAGATAACGGCACAGAATTATTGATTCATATTGGGATTGATACAGTTCAATTAGAAGGTGAAGGCTTTGAAGCTTTTGTAAAACAAGGTGACCGCGTGAAAAAAGGTCAAACATTAGTAACCTTTGATTTAGAAGGAATTAAAAAAGCTGGGTTTAGTACACAAATCCCAATTGTTGTGACGAATACAGCGGATTATTTAGATATTTTGGAAGTCGGCAGTAATGAAGTTTCAACAAGCGATGATTTGCTGACCGCTTTAATATAAAAAGATGTGGAGGAAGAGAATTTATGGCATTTAGAAAAGACTTTTTATGGGGTGGCGCAACAGCAGCCAATCAATGTGAAGGTGGCTATAACGAAGGTGGACGCGGTTTGGCAAACGTCGATTTAGCGCCAACTGGTCCAGATCGTTTTCCAGTAATCACTGGTGAAAAGAAAATGTTTAACTTTGATGAAGAACATTTCTATCCTGCACAAGAGGCGATTGATATGTATCATCGCTATAAAGAAGACATCGCCTTGTTTGGTGAAATGGGTTTTAAAACATACCGTTTATCCATTGCTTGGAGTCGAATTTTTCCAATGGGAGATGAAACAGAGCCAAATGAAGAAGGCTTGAAGTTCTATGAAGACTTATTCAAAGAATGTCATAAATATGGGATTGAGCCACTAGTAACGATTACACACTTTGACTGCCCAATGCACTTAGTGGAAGAATATGGCGCTTGGCGTAGTCGTAAGTTAGTAGGTTTCTATGAAAATCTTTGCCGTGTAATTTTCAACCGATATAAAGGATTAGTCAAATATTGGTTAACATTTAACGAAATTAATATGATTTTACATGCACCATTTATGGGAGCAGGTCTATACTTTGAAGAAGGCGAAAACAAAGAACAAGTGAAATACCAAGCGGCTCATCATGAACTACTAGCAAGTGCAATTGCGACAAAAATTGCTCATGAGGTAGATCCTGAAAACCAAGTAGGTTGTATGTTAGCGGCTGGTTCCAACTACGCTTATACTTGTAAACCAGAAGATGTTTTCGCTGCTCGACAAGCAGATCGTGAAAATTATTTCTTTATTGATGTCCAATCACGTGGGGAATACCCTGCGTATGCTTTAAAAGAAATGGCCCGTAAAGGTATTCAAATTGAAATGGAAGAAGGCGACGAAGAACTTTTAAAAGAACATACGGTGGACTTCATTTCGTTCTCTTATTATTCTTCTCGTGTCACATCAACAGATCCAGAAATTAATGAACAAACAGCTGGTAACATCTTTGCCTCTGTGAAAAATCCTTATCTAAAAGCCAGTGAATGGGGTTGGCAAATTGATCCACTTGGTTTGAGAATTACGATGAATGACTTATATGATCGTTATCAAAAACCACTATTTATTGTTGAAAATGGCTTAGGAGCGGTAGACACACCAGACGAAAATGGTTATGTAGTCGATGATTATCGTATCGATTATTTGGCGGCGCATATTCAAGCGATGAAAGATGCCGTTGAACAAGATGGTGTCGACTTGTTAGGCTATACGACTTGGGGCTGTATTGATTTAGTATCAGCTGGAACAGGTGAAATGAAAAAACGCTATGGCTTTATCTATGTGGATCGCGATAACGAAGGAAATGGTACGTTAAAACGAAGCAAGAAGAAATCGTTTGATTGGTACAAAAAAGTAATCGCAACAAATGGTGAAGATTTAAGTAATTAATAAAATTAGCAACTATTAAAGGGCGTTTGACGTTGGCAGAAAAAACAAGGACTCTTCTACCAGCGTCAATTACCTTGATGGTTTCTTTGTGATGCCTAAAAACAGAGGAAAAGAGGGATTTTATGGGATTTCCAGAAAATTTTTTATGGGGCGGTGCAACAGCTGCTAACCAATATGAAGGTGGCTATCTTTCAGGAGGCAAAGGTCTGAGTACATTAGATGCAATTACTGGTGGTAGTCAAACAGAACCGCGACGGATTACGTATTTAACTAAAGAGGGCCAAAAAGCTTCGTGTACGCGCGATCAAGCATTACCCGAAGGAGCGATTGGCTATATCGATGAAGAGTTATACTATCCTAGTCATGTAGCGACGGACTTTTACCATCATTACGAAGAAGATATCGCCTTATTTGCAGAAATGGGTTTCAAATGTTTTCGGCTGTCTATCGCCTGGAGCCGGATTTGCCCAAATGGAACAAAAGAGATTAATGAAGAAGGCTTAGCCTTTTATGATAAAGTTTTTGATACTTTGCTGCGCCATGGAATTGAGCCTGTTGTGACGATTAACCATTTTGATATTCCAATGTATTTGGCCGATGAATATGATGGTTGGAAAAATCGTGAAGTGATTGATTTCTTTGTTTTCTTTTGCGAAACCATTTTTACACGTTATCAGGATAAAGTGAAGTATTGGATGACTTTTAATGAAATTAATTTTTTAAGAAGTTGGACGCAAATTGGGATTCACAATAATGATAAACAAAGTAAATATCAAGCAGCGCATCATCTATTTGTAGCAAGTGCGAAAGCAGTTGAATTAGGACATTCCATCAATCCAGATTTCCAAATTGGTATGATGGTGGCTTATATTCCAAGTTATCCTTTGTCCTGCAAACCTGAGGACGTGATGGCAGCTGTTCAATTTAACCGAGAGCAAGAATTTTATATGGATGTCCAGGCTAAGGGATATTATCCAGCGCATAAGCTCAAAGAATTTGAGCGTGAAGGAATGACAATTCAAATGGAGTCAGAGGATTTAGCGATTATTCAAAAAGGAACAGTTGATTATATCGGGTTTAGTTATTATATGTCGACTGTTTCGACTGCTTATCCCGAAGAAGTAAAATATGTCGGAGGCAACCAAATGCCTGCGGTTAAAAATCCTTATTTGCAAGAATCTGAATGGGGCTGGGCTGTCGATCCTTTAGGGTTAAGAATTTCATTGTGTCAGTTGTCAGATCGTTACAATATGCCATTGTTTGTGGTTGAAAACGGGTTTGGTGCGGTGGATACATTGCAAGAGGATGGCTCGATTGTCGACGATTACCGCATTGATTATTTTAAACAACATATTGAAGCCATGAGAACCGCAGTAGAAGAAGACGGGGTTAACTTAATTGGTTATACGCCATGGGGTTGTATTGACTTAGTTTCAGCAGGGACTGGCGAAATGAAAAAACGTTACGGCTTTATCTATGTAGACATGGATGACCAAGGTCAGGGAACCTTGAAACGAACTAAGAAAAAATCATTTAATTGGTACAAACAAGTTATCGCTAGTAATGGTGAAAACTTAACAACTGAGTAGAAAATGAGGGGAAATAAAAAATGAAAAAACGATTGACGATTGTGGGGATGCTTTTTCTGGCCATTTTAGTAATGGTTGGTTGTGGTAAAAATCAGCAAGCAACGACAAAAGAAAAAGAGACAAAACCTGAAGAACTAACTCTTTACATTGTGCGCCATGGAAAAACCATGTTAAATACGACGGACCGCGTACAAGGATGGTCAGATGCGGTCTTAACACCAGAAGGTGAAAAAGTTGTGACCGCAACTGGGATTGGTCTGAAAGATGTTGCCTTTCAAAATGCATATAGTAGTGATAGTGGCCGCGCCTTGCAAACTGCTCAACTTATTTTAGATCAAAATAAAGCAGGCAAAGACCTTGAAGTCGTGCGTGACCCAGATTTACGTGAATTTAATTTTGGTAGCTATGAAGGGGATTTAAACAAGACAATGTGGCAGGATATTGCTGATGATCAAGGTGTTTCCTTAGAAGAATTTATGAAAAACATGACCCCTGAATCTTTTGCCAACAGTGTAGCTAAACTGGATCAACAGCGCGAGGAAAGCAAGAATAACTGGCCTGCAGAAGACTATGCTACAATTACCAAACGTTTGAAAAAAGGCTTAGATAAAATTGTTGCCACAGAATCAGCCAATCCCGGAAATGGCAATGTTTTAGTGGTCTCTCATGGCTTGAGTATTTCAGCGTTGTTAGCAACTTTATTTGATGATTTTAAAGTCCCAGAAGGCGGGTTGAAGAATGCTAGTGTCACAACAATTCATTACAAAAATGGCGAATATACTTTGGATAAAGTCAATGATGTCAGCTACTTAGAAGCAGGCGAAAAAGAATCAAAATAATCCCTGGATTAGAGAAACAGTCTATTTAGGAGTTGGTGGAGCAAGAAAAGGGTTGCTTCACCAACTCCTATTGTTGTGTTCTTTTTTTATTAAAGGTAGAATCAGAAAGAAGAATTTTTTCATTGGGAGGAAATGAGATGAAAAATAGAACAAAATCACGCTGGAAAAAAATTGTCCTAGGACTTGGGCTTTTTTTAGTAATCTTAGTCATCGGTTTGACTATTTTTATTAAAAATAGTACGTATCAAGCAACCGATTCAGCCTTAAAAATAAGTCAAAGTGCCACGCAAGAAAAAAACTATGATTATTATACAAACGGGCAAAAAAATGATACAGCACTGATTTTTTATCCAGGTGCATTGGTTGCGCCCGCTAGTTATAGTGAATGGGCGCAAGAAGTTGCTACGAAAGGTTATGATGTCTATGTTGTTCATTTTCCTTTGAATTTAGCGGTTCTTGCACCAAATGCTGCAGAACAAATTATAAAGGATCATCCACAACAAAACTTCGTTTTGGCTGGGCATTCTCTGGGTGGTGTGATGGCTAGTCGTTTTGTAGCGGAAAATGAGCAACGAATCAAAGGCATGATTTATTTAGCCAGCTATCCTGACGAAAAAGGTGCACTAAACAAGCAAGATCTGCCGGTTCTGTCAATAACAGCCACAAACGATGGTGTTTTAAATTGGACTAGCTACCAAAAAGCCAAACAGTTTTTGCCAAAAGATACGCAGTATGTATCTATCGAAGGTGGGAATCATGCAGGGTTTGGTAATTACGGTGTCCAAAAAGGAGACAACAAAGCGACAATTTCTAACGAGCAACAGCAAACAGAAATCAGTCAATTGATTGTAGCGTGGCTACAATCACGCCCCAATAAATAATCCGATGAGCCGAAATGTTATTTTTTCGGCTCATTTTTACTGCGATAAACAGAGGGGGTTACGCCTGTTTCTTTTTTAAAAGTGGTGGCAAAATATGCTGCGGTTTGGAAGCCAACTTTTTTCGCGATTTGTTGAATCGTAAGGGGTGAATGGAGAAGCAATTCTTGGGCTTGCCTAATTCGGATACTTGTTAAATAAGCTAATGGGGTTTGTTTTGTCTGTTCCTTAAAGGTTCGCTGCAAATGAAAGGGACTACCGTGGCAGGCTTGCGCTAAATAGTCTAAACTTAATGGTTCCGCTGAATGCCGATCAATAAATTGCTTAATTTGAGCAACCCATTCCTCGTTAGGAACGACTTGCCCGGTTGGTTGACATCTTTTACATGGACGAAAACCAAGTGTTAAAGCTTCCTGAGCCGTTTTGAAGATCAGAACGTGGTTCTTGTTGGGCACACGGGAAGGGCACGAAGGACGACAAAAAATTTTAGTTGTGGTCACACCATAAAAAAAATCACCATCAAATTGCGTATTATTATTTTGAATGGCTTCCCAACGTTTCTGAGTAAGTCGATACGTTGTTTTCATTGTAAGCACACCTCCCGTTTTCTTCATTGTAAAAGAATCCCTAATAAAAACAAGTAAAAAGTGATAGGAGCGCAAGATTTTGAAAGCCAAAAGAATTATAATGAAGATAAGAAAAACACGAGAAAGAAGTGTAGAAATATGGCAAAAAAGATTTATTATGCGCAACAAGAATGGCAGAACGATCACTATTATCTTGGTGTGACAGACGCTGGACTAGCTTTTGTAGGTTCAGCCAATCAATCGATAGAAGAGCTGAAAAACTGGTATCCTCAAGCACAATTAGAAGCTTCTGAAAAGAAAACTGCGCCTTATAAAGAAGCATTAATAAGTTATCTTAACCAACATTCGACAACGTTTGCTTGCCCCATAGACATCAAAGGAACGCCCTTTCAAAAAGAAGTTTGGCAGGCGTTGCAAGAAATACCTTATGGTGAGACAATGACCTATCAAGAAATTTCAGAAAAAATTGGGCGTCCACGTGCGGTTCGAGCAGTTGGCACAGCGATTGGGAAAAATCCTTTATTAATGGTCATTCCTTGCCATCGAGTCATCGGCAGCAAGGGACAATTAACCGGTTACCGTGGTGGTTTAGCAATGAAACAAGCATTATTAACATTTGAACAGTCTTAAAAGGAGGCGGCGATGAACAACTATCAATGGTATACAGAACAATGGGGAAAACCTACAAGAGAGGATGATTTGCTGTTTTTATTGTTGACGGTGGGTGTTTTTCAAGTTGGTTTAAGTTGGAAAGCAGCCGCAGGGAAAAAAGTAGCATTCATGAAAAATTTTTGCCAAATGAAGCCGGAAAAAGTTGCCGCGCTGTTGCCTGACGAAGTCGATCGAATAGTAGCTGATCCAGATATGATTCGCAATCGGCGCAAAATTGAAGCAACCATTAAAAATGCGCAAGCAATTTTAAAAGTACAAGAAGAATTTGGCAGTTTTGCCAATTATCTATGGCAATTTGTAAAAAACGTCCCCGTTTTATCTATTTATGAAGAAGCATACCAAGTCCCGCGCACACAGCTTTTGTCAGATAACGTAGCAAAAGACTTAAAAAAAAGAGGATTTTCTTTTGTAGGTCCGATTGTCACCAATATGTTTCTGAAAGCTAGCGGGATTATCCAGGTGGAAATTTTAAATCCAGAATAAAGGAGTGTTAGGATGTTTGAAAATGAATCTCTCAGTTTTGAAGAACAAACAATTATTCAAGCAGCAGAGCGTTATGTTCAACAAGAATTAGCCAACGAAGCAAGTGGCCATGACTGGTGGCATATTTATCGAGTGACACAATTAGCAAAAACAATTGCAGAGAAAGAACAAGCAAATTTATTTTTATGTATATTAACAGCATTGTTACATGATATTGGCGATGAAAAATTTAACGAAAGTGAAGAGGCTGGCTTGCTAAAGGTGCAACAATGGTTGGAAGCAAATAACGTATCAACAGAGCAAACGAATCACATCCTTTCCATTATTGCTAATATGTCCTTTAAAGGAGGAAATACTGGGAAAACAGTTACTACATTAGAAGGAAAAGTGATCCAGGATGCGGATCGACTAGATGCCATCGGCGCAATTGGAATTGCACGGGTGATGGCTTATTCGGGAAATAAAGGCCGTTTAATTCACGATCCTCACAAACAACCTCGTGAACAGTTAACCCAAGAAGAATACCGGAATGGGGAAGATACTGCTATTATGCATTTTTATGAGAAACTTTTAAAGTTAAAGGAACAAATGAATACAAATTATGGTCGCTTATTGGCGGAAAAGCGTCATCAATTTATGGAACTTTATCTGGAGGAATTTTATCAAGAGTGGGACGGACACCGATAAATGAGGGCCAACTAAAACAGTCAGTACATTTCTTTTTGAATTTTAAGAGAACTCTTTTTTACAAATACCTCAGAAGTGGTAAAATGATGGATGAATAAACGGGTGGTTTATCTTAGTTTTACGTTACATATAGGAGGTAATTATGGAGACAAAAAAATCGAGCGGCATGTTTGCAGTTATTGCCGCACTGATTGCGAATATTTTAGTAGCGATTAGTAAATTTGTTGGTTTTGCTTTAAGTGGTAGTACCGCTATGATGAATGAAAGTATCCACAGTGTCGTGGACTGTAGTAATCAGGTGTTATTGCTTTTTGGGAATAAGCGCGCTTCTCGTGGACAAAGTGCGTTACATCAATTTGGAGAAGGCCGTGCAAAATACTTTTTTAGTACAATTGTTGCAACGATGCTCTTTTTTGGTGGGGGCGCGTTAGGCGTAATGGAGGCTATTCAGAAGTTACTGCATCCCTCTCATGAAGTAGAAAATGTGGCTATTGTCATTGGTATTTTAATTTTTGGTTTGCTTGTGGAAGGTAGCTCTTTGCGTGTAGCGATGAAAGAAATCAAAGAATTGAATACAGAGAAGTTATCGCTCTTAAAATTTTTGCGAGAAAGTCGTCACAGTGAAATTTTAATTATTTTTACGGAAGACTTTTGTGCGGTTATTGGTTTGTGTTTAGCTTTGGTGGGAACCCTTTTAACAATGGTAACTGGGATTGCTGCATTTGATGCTATCAGTGGTTTACTGATTGGTTTACTATTAATGTGTGCAGCCATTTTCTTAGCGAAAGAATTTTATAGTTTGATTATAGGAGAAAGTGTGACCGCTACAGATTTAGCAAAAATTAAAACCGCATTTGATCGGGCGGATGTTGAAAAACTAATTGATGTAAAGACCGTTCATTTAGGTCCAACTGAAATTTTAGTAGCGGCAAAAATTGATGTGGTAGAACCAATGGAAGAAGATGCACCTGATGTTGTGAATGCGATTGAACGAGACATTCGCAGTAAAATGCCTGATAAAAAAATCTATATCTATATTGAAGTTGACGATTATGATGTGAATTACGTTCGTAAATAACAAATGAAAGAATAACTTTAAAAAACAATATGGGGGAAGAAACGATGCAAGAGGCAATTATAACAAGTACAGTAGATTTAACCAGTGGTGGTTGCAACGCCTGTGGCTTAGTGGAAGATACCGTCTACACATTAGCAATGAATGGAGTGGACATTCCGTTAGATGGCTTGACTGTTGCTCATCTAGTTTCTGCTGTTGTTGCCAGAAATGGATTTAAACAGGAGCTGCAAATGGATATGCTAGATGACGAATATATCCTTTATCGAAAAGAAGACACAGCAGTAACTTTTAAAGAAACGTACAATCATTTAAGCTACGATAACGGTTCTGAAAAAATCCAATCTAAAAATAAACTGGAAGATTTACCAAAACTTTTTGAACAAGTCAATCAAATCCTAACAACTGTTTTTGGAATTGAAACTGTCAATTTTATTATAGAATAAAGTAAAAAATAGAACAGAAATTGGACAATCAATGAGTGAAAGAGATTGTCCAATCTCTGTTTTTTAATGTATAAATAGAAATAAAGACAAAAAATGATTAAGTTAAGTGAACGCCTTTATCGACATAAATGATGTCACCGACCACACCACTAGCTAGTTCACTGACTAAAAAGGCACAAGTGTTTCCGACTTCTTCAATGGTTACACCTGTTTTATCTGGTGTCCGCTCATTAGAAATACTAATCAATTGATCGTAGTCTTTTACACCAGTCACAGCCAATGTTTTAATCGCTCCTGCGGAGATTCCGTTGACACGAATTTTATCTGCAGCTAATTCAAAAGCTAAATATTTCACGGCAGTTTCTAAAGATGCTTTAGCAATCCCCATCATATTATAGTTAGGAATCGCACGTTCGGAACCTAAATACGTCAATGTGACAATTCCTGAACCAGGATTTAACAAAGGTTTCGCATAATGAGTGACTGCTAAAAGAGAGTAGCTACTAATATCTTGTGCTAATAGGAAACCATCACGAGTGATGTCACTAACGTTTCCAGACAATTCTTCTTTTTTGGCAAAAGCAATCGCATGGACTAGTCCATCGATCGTGCCCACTTCATTTTTAATTGTTTCAAAGGCTGCTTGAATGGACGCATCAGAAGCAACATCGCACTCCACCAACAAATCATTTTCATCTGCTAATTTAACCACTTGCTTTTTCATGCGTTCGTTTTGATACGTATAAATAACATTGGCCCCTTGATCTTTTAATGCTTTTGCACAGCCCCAAGCAATACTTTTTTTGTTGGCAACACCCATTACGACGACATTCTTATTTTGTAAAAACATATAAAATCTCCTTTAATAAAAAATTTTTGTTGATAGAATAGGCTTTTCTTCATCAAAATGTAAAAGTTACATTTATTGAGTTGACGAATAAAATTTCAACTGGTATTATCTGTGTGAGAATGATAACAAAATCTTCTCAATTTTCTAATCTTGAAAAAAACAGACATTTTTCCTGATGTCTGAATTATTAACCAAAATACTTTGAAAGTCAAACTATTTTTCTTATTTTTTGAGAAAAAGTGCTGGAAACCGCATGAAATAATAGTTTGATAATCAAAATAAACTCGGAGGTACAGTATGAAAAGAGTGGTCATAACCGGCATGGGTGCCGTAACACCATTAGGCAATACCGTAAAAGAATTTTGGCATAATCTAGTGGATGGCAAGCTAGGAATTGGCAAAATTACTAAATTTGATTCTGAAGATACTGGGGTGGCTTTGGCTGGTGAAGTGAAAGAGTTTGACCCAAGTGCTGTTTTAGAACGCAAAGAGCAAAAAAGAATGGACTTATTTTCTCAATATGGCTTGGTCGCTGCTTTAGAAGCGTGGGAAATGAGTGGTTTAACAGAAGCAACGATTGACCCGACTCGTTTAGGTGTGATTGTCGGTAGTGGGATTGGCGGGATGACTACCTTACAAGACCAAGTACGGGTAATGGATAAAAAAGGCGCAAAACGCGTAACACCATTTTTCGTGCCCATGGTAATTGCTAATATGGCAGCGGGAAATATTTCGATTCGTTTAGGTGCAAAAGGACCTTCTCAAACTATCGTGACTGCTTGTGCTTCTGCGACGAATGCGATTGGTGAAGCTTTTCGCACGATTAAATATGGTTTAGCGGACATGATGGTAACTGGTGGGACAGAAGCCACAGTATGTGAAATTGGGATTGCAGGCTTTGCAGCATTGAATGCTTTAAATACAACAGAAGATGCGACTCGGGCTTCGATTCCTTTTGATAAAGAACGAAAAGGTTTTGTGATGGGTGAAGGCGCAGGAATGCTGGTTTTAGAAGAACTCGAGCATGCACAGAAACGTGGCGCAACTATCTACGGCGAAATTGTTGGATATGGCAGCAACTGTGATGCTAGCCACATGACCGCTCCTTTAAAAGACGGTAGTGGCGCGGCGGCTGCGATGGAAATGGCGATTGCGGAAGCAGGGATTACGCCAGAACAAATTGGGTATATCAATGCTCATGGTACGTCAACCCCAGCGAATGACGCTGCGGAAACAACGGCCATCAAACGTGTCTTTGGTGAGCGAGCATCGCAAATTCCAATTTCAAGTACAAAGAGTATGACTGGACATTTATTGGGCGCGGCTGGCGGTATCGAAGCGATTGCTTGTGTACAAACATTGCAAGAAGGAAAAGCTCATCCGACAGTAGGCTACCAAGTTGCTGATCCAGATTGTGATTTAGATTATGTCACAGAAGGTGCACGTGACATTACAGCGGACTATACAATTAGTAATTCGTTTGGCTTTGGTGGCCATAATGGTGTAATTTGCTTGAAGAAATGGGAGGAAAACTAGTATGAAAAAAGTAATGACTGCAACAGAAATTATGGAAATGATTCCTAATCGCTATCCGATTTGTTATATTGATTATGTGGATGAAATTATTCCAAATGAAAAGATTATTGCAACAAAAAATGTAACAATTAACGAAGAATTTTTCCAAGGACATTTCCCTGGAAATCCAACAATGCCAGGCGTTTTGATTATTGAAGCATTGGCACAAGTAGGTTCGATTTTAATCTTAAAAATGGATCAATTTGAAGGTGAAACAGCCTATATTGGCGGTATCAACAAAGCCAAATTCCGTCAAAAAGTGGTCCCTGGTGATGTCTTGAAATTACATTTTGAAATCGTCAAATTACGTGACTTTGTCGGCATCGGCAAAGCGACTGCTTACGTGGAAGATAAAAAGGTCTGCGAATGTGAATTGACGTTTATTGTGGGACGATAAGAATCAATCAATTTTGGATACGTTAGTTTCCCTAAGAAAAGGAATAAGTCACAATGGCTTATTCCTTTTTAAATTTATATAAATAACACTAACGCAAAAAAACATGTTATAATCATAAAAAGCTTATGTGAAGGTGGTAAGCTTATGAGTAAAACAATTTACAGGAGGGTTTTTCTTTTGGATATTTCAGTAGAGTTTTCGGGACATAAATTGGCGAATGTGTTAATGAACGCATCAGGTATTCATTGTATGACAATTAAGGAAATGGACGAGTTAGCGGCTTCTCAAGCAGGTGCTTTTGTCGCTAAGACGGCAACACCTAATCCTCGTCAGGGCAATGAGGAACCACGGTATTTTGATACACCATTAGGAAGTATTAACTCAATGGGCTTGCCTAATTTAGGGATTGATTATTATTTAGATTATCAGATTGCACGTCAAAAGGAATTTCCTGAGGAGTTACGCTTTTTATCTGTATCTGGTATGAATTATGAGGAAAATATCGCTATTTTAAAAAAAGTGCAAGAAAGTGAATACACAGGAGTGACAGAATTTAATTTGTCTTGTCCCAATTTGCCTGGTAAACCGCAAATTGCTTATGATTTTGAATTAACAGAAAAGCTTTTAACAGAAGTTTTCCAATTTTTTACTAAACCATTAGGTGTAAAATTACCCCCATTTTTTGATATTGCGCATTTTGACGCAATGGCTGAAATTTTAAATAAATTCCCTTTAGTATACGTGAATAGTATTAATAGCATCGGTAATGGTTTATATATTGACAGTGACAAGGAAGAAGTGGTCATTAAACCAAAAGGAGGTTTCGGTGGGCTGGGCGGCGAATATGTCAAACCAACAGCGTTAGCCAATGTTCGTGCGTTTGCGCAACGTTTGAAACCAGAAATCAAAATTATTGGAACCGGCGGTATTACATGTGGAAAAGATGTTTTTGAGCATCTTTTATGCGGTGCGACATTAGTACAAGTTGGCACACAATTGCATCAAGAAGGTCCACAAGTTTTTGAGCGTCTAGCCAAAGAATTACAAGAAATCATGGCAGCAAAAGGTTATGAAAGTATTGAAGAATTTCGTGGGAAATTGAAAGAGATGTAACAAAAAAAACGTCAAGAAATTTTCTTGACGGTTTTTTGTTATTTCACAGCCTTAACATTTTCCATAAAGGCTTCCAAATATTCAGGTTGTGTTAATTGTTGGTTACAGGTGTCGCTATCATGGCAAATGTAATTGCCTTTTTTCGTGTAGGTTCCGTCGCCGCCTGATTTGGTGGTAGCTAGGAACATAGACACATTCGTGATTGTTTGACAGATGGAGCAAACACCTTTAACAATGGTGGGTGAAAGGGTGCCGTGGACGCCGATTAATTTATTTTCTCGATAAGCTAAGATAAATTTTTTCTGAGTCCCAGCGTCGTTCCAACCGACATAGGTATTGTTCCGTAAATCCATGTTTTCCCACTCAGGAATCTTTAACTTTTTCACTTTGCGAAAGACTTTCGTGACTTGTGGTGTTGAAGGTTCCTTAAAGGGCAGCACGGTTTCTTTTAATTCGTCTAAATATTTTTCAGCACGCGCGCGTGTTAAACGACGATCCATCACTTTGTCCAACAAAATCGTAACAGCAGGGTGTTCTTCTGGAAATAACCCATTGATTTTTTCGGCACATAAGGCCTGGACAGTTTTGACAGTCGTAGCATCGTTAACAGACGTATAGGTATTTAGTAACACAGCGACTTGTTCTTTAATTATGTTAAATTGGTAAGGTTGAATAGTTGGGTTCATGATTTTAAATTCCTTTCAAATAGACCGAGTACATACGCTGAAAGGCAATTTGTCTCACCAACGTATGTTTAGTGACAGACAACCTCATGTGTTTTTGATAAAGATAGCGTTTGACGTATCATATCATCACCCCCTTTAATGATTGATTTTTTCTATGTAAAAAGTGAAAATAATTGATGAAAGCTTGGTAATTCTAACGCAATTCAAGAAAAAAGGCAAGTTAAACTCGTTTTATTTCCCAATTCAATGTCTGGGGAGTGATAAACTTCTAAAAAAGATACGTGATTTCCTAGATTAATCCTAGGTTATTTGCTACAATAATGAAGAATTAACCAGAGAAAAGGAGAAATTACAATGATTGCAGCAAGCGATTTAAAAGCCGGTATGACTTTTGAGCAAGACGGCAAATTAATTAAAGTAATGGAAGCTAGCCACCACAAACCAGGTAAAGGTAACACGGTTATGCGTATGAAATTAAAAGATGTTCGTACGGGTTCTACAACAGATACAACAATGCGCCCAGATGAAAAAGTGAAAAAAGCGCACATCGATACAAAACCGGTTCAATATTTATACAGCCAAGATGATATGGCTATTTTCATGGATTTAGAAACATATGAACAATATGAAGTACCAACTGCTTTAATTGAAGAAGAATTAAAATATTTACTAGAAAATATGGAAGTAAAAATTCAATTTTATGGTGAAGAAGTCATTGGTTTAACTTTACCAACAACGGTAATCTTACGTGTTGCTGAAACACAACCTTCAATCAAAGGCGCAACAGTAACTGGTTCTGGTAAACCCGCTACAATGGAAACAGGATTAGTTGTTAACGTTCCAGATTTTGTTGAAGCAGACGAATTATTAGAAATCAATACTGCGGAAGGTACGTATTTAAAACGTGCTAAATAAGTAGCAGAAAAACAGAAGGCTAGCCTTCTGTTTTTTTTGGTCTATTAATTCTTTTGCCTATAAGAAAACCATTGGTGTGATAGGAAATAGCAATCGTTAGAATCGTTGACACTAGAAAATGGGAAATGGTATAGTTTGGTCAACACATGACGAAGGAGGAAATCAACCATGACGAAAAAACAAGCTAGCCCTTTTTTAGAAACGGAAAGCTGTTGTTGTATGGTGCAAAATAGTGCAGCATACTCTTTTGTGATGGGGAAAACCTCCGTTATTTCTGAAAAATTGCCTAACACGATTCCTCTCTGAATCTAGACAACCAGAAATAAACAAAAAAGGTGCTGATGCGATCAGCACCTTTTTGTTTTATGTACATGTATTAGAAGGAGGAATTCGCTATGATTGTTCAGTCAATTTTAGACACAATCGGAGCAACACCATTATTTGAATTTACAAGTGAACAATATCCTATGCCAGAAGGCACTAAAATTTATGCGAAACTAGAATATTTGAATCCAGGTGGCAGCGTCAAAGATCGGCTTGGTGTGCATCTTCTCAAAGAAGCAATGAAAACGGGAAAGATAAATCAAGCCACAACAATTATTGAACCGACAGCGGGGAATACAGGGATTGGCCTGGCATTAGCTGCCAGTCAACTGGGCCTCAAGACAATCTTTGTTGTGCCAGGAAAATTTAGTCAGGAAAAACAACAGCTGATGCAAGCGTTAGGTGCTAAAATTGTCCCTTCGCCAACAGAGCAAGGGATTGTCGGAGCGATAACTAGTGCCAAAGACTTAGCCAAGGAAATTCCTAATAGTTACGTGCCGTTACAATTTGAAAATCCGGATAATCCTGCTGCTTACTACGAAGGATTAGGACCTGAAATTGTTCAAGACCTAGGCGGGAAGATTACTAGCTTTGTCGCAGGTTTAGGCAGTGGTGGAACGTTTGCAGGTGTTGGCAGATATCTCAAAGAACAAAATAGTAAGACGCAATTATGGGGTGTGGAGCCAGAAGGTTCAATTTTAAATGGCGGACCTGCACACGGACATGAAATCGAAGGTATTGGCGTGGAGTTCGTGCCGCCTTTTCTTAAACAGATTCCTGTGGACGGCTTTTATACCATTTCAGACGAGGATGGTTTTTTCTGGGTCAAACAATTAGCCAAGAAAAGCGCTTTGCTGGTGGGAAGCTCCAGCGGCGCAGCGTTTGCGGCGGCATTAAGAGAGGCGCGCCGCTTACCAGCAGGTAGCACAATTGTAACTATTTTTCCTGACGGTAGTGACCGTTATTTATCAAAAAATATTTATTCTTAGGAGGAAAACTTTTATGAAATTCAATACCAAATTAATTCATGGCGGCATTAGTAAAGATACAACAACAGGTGCAGTGAGTGTTCCTATTTATCAAACGTCAACCTTTGAACAAAACGGCGTGGGCCAGCCAAAAGAATATGAATATTCTCGTTCAGGTAATCCCACACGTCACGCGTTAGAAACCTTAATCGCTGAGTTAGAAGGTGGGAGCCATGGCTTTGCGTTCAGCTCAGGCTTAGCTGGTATTCATGCAATCATTTCTATGTTTGGACCCGAAGATCATATTTTATTAGGTGACGATGTCTATGGGGGGAGTTTCCGTTTATTGGATAAAGTATTTGTAGCAAATGGGTTAAGCTACACGATTGTAAACGCCAGCGACTTATCAACAATTGAAGCCGCAATTCAGCCAAATACAAAAGCCTTGTTTTTGGAAACACCAAGTAATCCACTGTTAAAAATTACAGATATTGAAGCGGCGGCTAAGCTTGCTAAAAAACATCAGTTGTTAACTATTGTCGATAATACATTTGCGACGCCTTATTTTCAACGGCCGTTAGCGTTAGGTGCTGATATTGTCGTTCACAGCGGGACAAAATATTTAGGGGGCCATAGTGATGTAGTCTCTGGTTTAGTCGTAACGAATCATCCAGAAAGCGCAGAAAAGATTGCCTTTTTACAAAATGCGATTGGTGCTGTTCTAGGACCACATGATAGTTGGCTGGTCCAACGTAGTTTAAAAACATTAGGTGTCCGGATGGCAGCGCATGCCCAAAATGCTCAAAAAATCGCAGAATTTTTAGAAGCGCATCCAGCGGTAGCAACGGTGTATTATCCAGGACTAGCGAGTCATCCTGGTCACGAAATTGCGCAAAAACAGATGTCGGGATTTAGTGGCATGATTTCTTTTGAATTAGCCAAGGATGAGCAAGTCGTTCCTTTCGTAGAAGCGTTGGAAATTTTTACTTTAGCGGAAAGTTTAGGTGGCGTAGAAAGTTTAATTGAAGTACCTGCCATTATGACTCACGCATCTATTCCCAAAGAAAATCGTGAAGCTGTGGGAATTAAAGATGGACTCATTCGTTTATCTGTAGGAATTGAAGCAGTCGAAGATTTATTGGCTGATTTAGAAAAGGGATTACAAGCATAAACAAAAGGCCCTCGTCTTTAGACGAAGGCCTTTTGTTTATAATTCTTCCCCATTCGTAGCAATCACTTGTTGATACCAAGCAAACGATTTTTTCTTTCGCCGCTCCAACGTTCCGTGACCATCGTTGTCTTTATCTACATAAATGAAGCCATACCGTTTCTTCATTTCGCCTGTACTAGCGCTCACTAAATCGATGAATCCCCAAGGTGTGTAGCCCATCAAATCAATGCCGTCATACGCAACGGCTTCTTTCATCATCTCAATATGTTCACGTAAATAAGCGATTCGGTAAGTGTCGTTAATCGTTCCGTCTGATTCTAGCTCATCAATAGCACCAAAGCCATTTTCGACAATAAAAAGTGGTAATTCATACCGATCATTGAACCAATTCATTGCATAGCGTAAGCCCATAGGATCGATTTGCCAGCCCCAATCAGATGTTGCTACATAAGGATTTCGCACCAAGTCTTTTGCTTCATTGTAGTCAAAAGTAGGGGCCTTTTCTGCACCTTTCACAGCAAATGACATGTAATAGCTAAAGCCAATATAATCAACACAGCCATTAGCTAAATCAGTTAAATCTTCTTCTGTGACATCTAATGAAATGTTTTTTCGTTTCAAATAGCATTGAATTGCACTTGGATAATGACCGCGGACATGAACATCGGTAAACCAATAACGTTTTTGCATTGCGCTAACACTCATCATCATATCCTCAGGATTACAAGAATAAGGATAAATAGGCACCATCGCAATCATACAGCCAATTTGGAAGTCGGGATTGATAGCGTGGCCAATTTTCACTGCACGTGCGCTAGCGACTAGTTCATAATGAGCAGCCTGATACATAATTGCTTCGCGGTCTTCTCCTTCCTGGTAAGCAATACCAGAGTTAGTAAAAGGTGCAAAATCTTCTTCATAATTGGCTTGGTTGTTAATTTCGTTAAAGGTCATCCAATATTTGACTTTTTTCTGGTAACGAGTGAAACAGACTTCAGCAAATTTGACAAAAAAATCAATGACCTGGCGATTGCGAAAGCCGCCATATTTTGTGACTAAATGATAAGGCATTTCAAAGTGAGACAGTGTCACAACTGGCTCAATACCATTTTTCAAACACTCGTCAAAAAGTGCATCATAAAAACGAAGACCTTCTTCATTGGGCGTTTCTTCATCTCCGTTAGGAAAAATTCGTGTCCAAGCAATAGAGGTTCGGAAACAATTTAAACCAAGTTCTTTGAATAGTTGAATATCTTCTTGATAGCGATGGTAAAAATCAATCGCTTTATGGTTAGGATAGTGTTCATCTGGCAAAACGCCTGCGGTAATTTTACGAGGGACGCCATGTGCACCGGCAGTCATTACATCCGCCACGCTCACCCCTTTACCGCCTTGGTCCCAGCCTCCTTCTAATTGATGAGCAGCGACAGCGCCGCCCCAAAGAAAATCATTTTTCAAAATTGACATATCGTTTCAGTCCTTTGTTCAAATTTTTATACGTTTTGTGCTTCGACTTTTTCAAGGGTTTCTTCAGTAATCGGTTGATTGGTTTCTTCTGCGTAGTTAAGTGCATCCATTTTTTTAGCAAACGGTAAATAGATAAAGAAACTCATCGTCAGTACCACTACTTGAAGCAACGCTGCTTGCCAACCACCAACTAAAAGTCCAGAAATGATTGGAGGAGTAGTCCAGGGAACTTGTACCGCCGTAAAGAGAGGAACCAGTCCTGTGTACAAGGCAAAATATGTCACAACAGAAGAAACAATCGGTGTGATAATGAATGGCACAGCCATGATTGGGTTCATCACGATAGGTGTAGCAAAGACAATTGGCTCGTTAATATTGAAAACAGCTGGCCCAATTGAAAGCCGACCTAATTGCTTAAACTGAGCTGATTTGGCAAAGAAAACCATGAACACGACTAACCCGATTGTCATGCCCGCACCAGTGACCGTTAAAAATTGATCTAAAAATTGTTGTGTAACAATATGGCCGCCATTAGCCAGTGTTAAGTCTTTTCCAGATTTTAAAATTTCGGTGTTTTCTAAAGAGTTTGCTTGTAAAATAGGGCCCATGATGCCGCCAACGATTGTTGACCCGTGAACACCGAAAAACCAAAAGAGCGGAATGACAAAACCTAATAGTAATGCGCCACCTAGTGAATCTGTGACTCCTTGAAGTGGTGATTGTAGCACTTCGTAAATAAAGTCAAAGAATGTCGTATTGAAGACTTTATCTAGAAGAATGAAAATTAGCATTGCACCAGTTACAATGACGCTGGCAGGAATTAACGCAGTAAAGGAATTGGCCACATTTTCTGGTACAGCTTCTGGTAATTTGATACGAATATCATGACGTAAAAACCAACTATATACAACACCGACTAACAAACCAACAATAATAGCTGTAATCATCCCTTTGCCAGCTGTCCAATCTTTGTTGATGACATTGCCAACTACTGCGCCAGAAACCGCATCTTTGACTTCAGATGACATAAACAAAATGAAAACCACCATGGCAATCATGCCCGCTGGGAGTCCTTCAAATCCCTCGCTTTTTACATACGAGTAGGCAATACCGATGACCGCAAATAAAGACATAATCGCAAAAGATGCACCATATGCTTGATTGAAATAAACAGCCAGGCCACTTGCGTTAACCCATTCAGAAATAGCTATAACTGGGAAATTCGCTAATAGAAGAAACACGGAACCAACAATGGTAAAAGGCATCGTGTAAAGCATCCCGTTCCGTAAGGCAGTAATTGCTTTGGTATTGACGAATTTTAGTACTGGAGGTAATAATTTCTCGTTAATCCATTCGTTCATAAAAATCTCTCCTTTGAAGAATAATATAAATGCAAATGTATCCGTTTACATATTTACTATATAAGCTTATTTGAAGAAAAAATAGACTTTTGCTTGAATGAGAAACATGTACCAAGAAAAAAAACAAAAACATAATAAGTTGCCTTTTTATTTACGTTCTGCTTTGTCGTGTAGCGAGTTATTGACTTGATCATTGTCAATAACTCGCTACACATGTTAAGAAGCCAGAAAAGATGTTAATTTTCATTTGCTCTTTTTAACCCGATGGCTTTTTTTGCGAATAAATTGAGCTTTCTAAAACAATTCTTCTGAAATAATAGGTTCATGGGTGTTTTTGACAGTAATCCATTCGGCGTCTAGAATGGATTCGTTAGTATGCCTTATTAAGAGGTCTCGCCGTTTACTCGCATTTCCACACCTGTAGTAAGTGAGATATTGTTTACATTTACGAACTACACGCTTAGGGCATTGTGTCGACTAATCTATTTCGTAAAAAATGAAATCTTCCTTTTCATCATCTATGGCGAAAAGGAAGATTATTTATTGCTGTGTATCGATTGTTCTTTTTAGAATTCAAAATCCATGATAAGATTAAAGATGAAAAAACACTTTGCTTATTATAAAATACAGCACTGGTTTTAATTGAACACTAGAAGGATAAGATAACTAGGAAATTAGTTTTAATAATTCAATGATAAAGAATAAAGAGGAGGAACTTTCATGGCGGAGGAAATTGATGTTACTTTGTATTCTACTGATGCTAGTTTTAGTTGGAATGGGTACAACTATCAGGGAAAAGTAGCTTTATTTATGGCTTTAAATAAAATCGAAGTACTTAACGACACAAATGAAGACTTAAATGAGTATTTTTTAGAATTAGAGTGGCTTGAGGATTTTTCAATTAAAAAGAACAGTGAATATATTACTATTCATCAAGTCAAAACTTACAACACATCAGCAATGTCTAGTTACAAGGAGGCCATATGGAGTCTATTATTGAAAATATTAGAGTTCACCACTCTTGAGAAAGCTTATTTGCATACCACGAATGGCTTGAATATACCAGAAGATTTCTTAGAAAAACATGGTATCAAAGAACCTGTTAATCCTGTAAAAAATCCTAGAATTAAATCACCATATGAAAGTTATAAAGCAGTCGTTGATTCGGGACAATATGATAGTCTTGTTGAAAAGCTTGAACTGTATAATTATGGAGATCAAGATAATGAAATGCGCTTTTGCTCATTTGATGATATTGAGACAAAAATAAAAGAGAAGATTCTAGCCTTTACAGGGAATAATGCTAGTGCAGAACGAATTGATAGGGCGTATCTTTGCCTACTGGGTCTAGTGGATTCGAATATCAAAGAACGACATAAGGATATTCAAGAAGGGATAGAGAAAGAGAAGGTTACTATAAAATTTGTTGACATCAAAAAAGTTGTTGAACAGAATCATGATCTGCCCAGTAGAAAATATACAATATATTACATGAAGGATGAGTTTCAACGAATGGCTTCACAGTATGTAGTCGAAGTTCTTGAAAACGAATACAATATGGGATATATATCTAGACATAATTATGATTTGTTTAAGATGACACTTGATGAAGTATACGCCTTAGATGACAATGAATTCTACGAATTTTGTTTAAAAATTTCACCTGACAACGAAGTAACCGATGAAGACGCAAATAATGCGATGAAATTTTTGACTAGCTGTCTTCCTAAGCAAGGATTGGAGAATTGTTTTTTTGAGATAATAAAACAGATACAAGAGAAAGTTCATAGAAAAAAATGGGTTTTCCACAAAAGGATGAGTGATTATAAAAATGTTGTGTATTTACCTTCTACTATTCTTGATGATGATTCTCCCATTAGAAATGATTTACTGATAAAAAGGATACATAATAACGATAATCCAGATTTGTTAAGAGAAGTAGAAAAAATAATCACTAAGAATATTACAATAAGCTCTATAGACGAAAATAGAATATATAAAAATATTCCTGAGCCGGACAATAGTAATAACACAGGACAAAATGAAGAATATCATAATCGGATTACAATAATGAAAAAAATTGGTTTAATTAAGCTTGATGAAGCTAAGGAGGAATTAGAGTGAACGAAGTCATTGATAAAATTTTTTCTAATAATGGTTTTGAAAACATACCAATACCCAACCCTTTTAGCGATGAGATATCTTTTTGGGGAAATTATTCTAAAACAGCAACGAATTTCTATTTAATTGTGTATATGAATGAAATTACGGAAGACTTTATAACAAAACAAGTTTCAGAATATTTTAATATCATTAAGACAATTGAGAGAGGTTACGATGAGAGGATAGATAAGAATTTATCCATGTTAATTTGTCTAAAGAATAATCATATTGAAAGTTTGTCTAAGTATAAAAAAATTTTTGAAATTGAAGAAGATCCTTATTTTTTTAAAAAATATTTACTTAGCTATAATGAGGATTTTGAAAAAACAAAAAAATATATTCTGAACGGAGAAAATATCAACATTACAATCAATAATATTATTAATGATGTAGAAAAATTTAATCAGTATAAGCTAGGGACGGATACTGATGATGCGAAATTATATGAGATTTGTACAAAGTTAATGACTAAAATTCCTTTTATTAGTTTGAATCACAAACAAAGTGATTTAGTTGACCTGTCTAAAACAATTGGGCTATGTTTGGAAAAGGATAATCTCATGGAAAGTAGAGATAAAATTTTGCAATACTTCGAGTTAGAGGATGAAGAATTTATTGACAAAATAGTTGAAAGTATTGACTTGGAGAATGTTGACTATGAATAAACTAAGAATTAATAAAATATATTTGAAGAATTTTAAACATGTTAATGAAGCTGAAATCAACTTTAATAACAATGACTTGATTGTTCTTGATGGTCCAAATGGATTCGGGAAAACTACTATTTTTGATGCAATAGAGCTAGTAATGACTGGAAAAATCAGTCGAATAACAAATACTATCGACCGTAGGCTGGGATATGAATATAACTTATTCTCAAATAAGAGTGAGATCGATACAGAAGTACGAATAGAATTTGAAAATAATGAAAATAGAATTGTAATAGCTAAAAGGATAGACTCAGAAAGGCGATTTACTCAAAGTGATAAGAAACCTGATAATTGGAATGTTTTTCAAACTTATCTATTACCAGAATTTATGTCTATTTTCGAAGATGAGCAGCAAATCCCTGCTAAAGAAGTAGAAAACATCTTGGATATTCCTGATTTAGAAAGATTTTTCACTTTATTTTATTATGTACAACAAGAGGAAAATACGCTATTTTTGAAAAAAAATGGAAGAGAACGTATGGAAGCTATATCTTCATTGTTTGATACTAAAGAAGAAGAGAGAGAGTTATCAAACATCAAAAATGCAAAAAAAAGGATATCTAATAAAAAAAGAGCTGTTAGCGAACAGATTAAAATCACTAGACCTCGTTTAGAGGATTTAGCGAATGAGTTAGGTAAAATCAAGAGAGACGACAATGGAAATACATCGTATTTCAAACTTTTGGATAGAACTCCAGTGTTAGAATGGGATAGAGAAAATATAACTGTCGACATAACAACAAGAGAGAAGTATCTGAATGAGCTCAGATCAATATATAAATTAAGAAAGGATGTTGAAGATTTTCTTGGTACTCAATTCAATAATCAAATAGATGATTACCTCAAAAAAAACGAGCTACTTCTAAATACAATCAATTACTCTAATTTTCTTGAAAAATATGATGAATATACTGCTTTAAAAATAAAAGAAAGATCATTAAAACGTTTAGAAAAGGCATTCTCAAAATCAGAAATTGAAAAAAATATAAATATATCCACTTTTAAGGATATAGATAAAATTTTACACTTATCTCTAAACATTCCAGAGATACAAAGTTATATAGAGGATTTAAAGTTAACAAAATCAAAAATGAGTAATTTTTCAAAAACAGTCCAGGAATTTAAGAACACTAGAGAAGATTTATTGAAGAGTTTTGATAAGATTAAGCGATCAGAAGATACCGATTGCCCTTTGTGCGGTGAGCCGTTTGATTCATATAGTGATTTATTAGAGTCAATTCGAGAAAAAGAAAATAAATTTGAGGAGTTGACTGATAAAGAAGGTAAGCTATACGAACAGAAACTAGACAATATAAATTTAAAATATATTGTAAGTATCAAACAAGAAATTGAAAATTATTTTTCTGAGAGTAAGAATATCGTATCTGAAGGATTTTATGATTCATTAACATCAGCAGTAAAAATGAAAGCTCAGATATTGGAATTTATTAAATGGTGTAAAAAGAATAATTTACAGCTCGATAAGTTTCTAAATATTGACAACATTGAAATTACTAACAGTGAAACTCAATTTCAAGAATTGACCCAATATATATTGTCGAAAAAGAAAACTATTAGTACTAACTACAAAGAACATGGAAACAAAAAGTTTATGTTTGAGAATATTTTTAATTCTAATGAGGCGGAGTTAAGAAGTGTTGAGCTAGAAAATATTCGAAAGAAAGCAGAATATATTAATCTTCTCTTTTACAGTAGTGGATCAAAAAAAGTAAAAGAATTAAGCGAAGGTTTAAAGAAAGATGAAGAACAAGAAAGAAAGTTGATTATATCTGAAAAAAAAATAAGCAAGATTATTGGTATTTACGAAAATAAGATTGCTAGTCATTGGAGAAAAATTATTAGAGATATTGAGATTCCGTTCTATATATACAGTGGAAAAATTATCCAAAACTATCAATTAGGATGTGGGTTATTCATACGTGAAAAAGATAATTATGAAAAAAGTATCATGTTTGTGTCTGGTTTGGAAAATGATCATGATGTAATTAATTATTTATCATCTGGTCAGCTTTCTGGATTAGTGATAGCTTTCACGCTAGCATTGAATAAAGTATACGAGCAGAAAGCATTAAGTGTTCTATTAATAGATGACCCTGTTCAAACTATGGATGAAATAAATATTGCATCGTTTGTAGAGCTGCTAAGAAATGATTTTAGGCATAAACAAATAATTTTATCTACTCATGAAGAAGAGATTTCTAAATACATTCGTTATAAGTTTTCAAAATATAATTTGAGCACAAAGAGAATCAATGTAAAGAATGAATTAAATGATATAGAATAGAGAGAATGTGTCAACTTTACTTATGACATTAGAGCGAGAGCCCACAATCTTAGTGATTGTGGGTTCTCTTTAGATATGGGTGAGTCCATCTAATTAATATTTTTTATTTGTCTTTAAGAAAGTTAACGCTTCTGTCCCGACCCCTTTTGTGAAAAACAACTAGAAAGGTGTTTCATCTAGTTCCTTTAAAAGTTGACTTGCTTGATGAGCTAGGAGTTCAATTAAAGCAATGACAGGGATTTGAGTGGTTGTATTGACTGATTTATCTGCAAATGGAGAACGTTCGTCGGGCATATAATAGGAGATGTTGTAGTCAGCCAAGCGGGCAATAGTTGAATGTTGATTGTTGGTAATGCTTAGCACTTTGGCGCCAGCTGTTTTAAAATCGGTCATTTGTTTAATCATTTCATTGGTTTCCCCAGATACAGACAGAATCAAGGCTAATGTATTTTCAAATCCGCGCTTGGGGATAGGCGTAAAGGGGTCAGCAATACTGTAAGAATTGATATTTAAGTTGGCAAAATAACGACTGCCATAACTACCTAAAATTCCGCTAGTACCAATGCCAGTAAAGGCAACGTGACGTGCTTGAACAATCATTTGAATTGCTGGACGAAGCATTTCGTAATAGGTTTCTTGGTTTAATTTTTTCAAAAAAGCATCGACGTGAACCGTGGCATCATAAAAATTTTCAAACGTTTGTGTTTGTTTGGCTTCTTCTTTCACTGCATATTTTAATTCAGAAAAACCAGCATAGCCCATTTTGTTACAAAATCGTAGAATCGTTGAGGTGGAGACATGACAGGAAGTAGCCAGTTGGCGAATGGTCTGTTGAGGGATTTGGTGCAGGTGTTCCAATACATAATGGTAAACGAGCATTTCTAATTCATTCAAGGTCTGAACCTTCTCTAAATCAAACAAAGTAATCCTCCTTTATATAAAAACTGAATATGTTATTTTTTTGTGTAAATCAAATAAACCAATTCTTATTTTTCTTGAAAAAAATGTAAAATAACTCAATAAAAAGTTTCTTATTTCCTATTTTACAAAAAGTAGCCCAATTATCCTAGTTTTTCTCTTTTTTCTTTTAAAAATAACAATGCGCACCCCTAGAGTTTTTTGAGAAAACAAGCTAAAATAGATAAGAAGAGAAAAGGAGGCGTTGATGTGGCACGGGAAGTAATTTTATTTATTGCAGCGAGTATTGATGGTTTCATTGCGGACAAAGCGGGCGGTGTTGCTTGGTTAGAAGAGAATATTCGTGGCGATGAAGAAGATCGTAGTTACGATGAAATGTATGAAAAAATAGACACTGTGGTAATGGGGCGGACTACTTATGATCAAGTGACACAAGAATTGTCCCCAGATGTGTATTTTTATGAAGACAAGCATTCTTATATCATTACCTCTCATCCAGAACCATCAACTGCTTCAAGAACTTTTACCAAGGAAGATCCAGTCACATTAATTCGTCGTCTCAAAGAAGAAGACGGCGCGGGAATTTGGATTGTTGGAGGCCCAAAAGTGGTTCAACCGCTTTTGGCAGCTGATTTAATTGATACCTTCATTTTGACGACAATACCACTGTTTCTGGGTGAGGGCATTGCTCTATACGAGACAATGGCTCAATCAATCCCAGTTCGTTTAAAACAGGTTTATCAAAAAAATGAGTTGGTTTATTCGATTTATCAACGTGAAAACAAAAATTAAAAAATAATTATTCGGTTGGGCAAGTTGCTTTCAAGGTTTTGAGTTTCTCATAGGGCGAGAGGAACAAAGCAACAGTTGTCTAGCCGTTTGTGTTGTTTTTGATTGACAAAGAAATGGTAGAGGAGAAAAAAATGAAACATCAGATCAAAAGAAGGTTGTATATTTCACCTGTTCAAACAATTGTCTTAGGCTTTTTTCTATTAATTGTTGTAGGCACGATCTTATTAATGATGCCTTTTTCTGCACAAGCTGGACAAAAAACGCAATGGATTGATGCTTTTTTCGTGGCAACTTCCGCCGTCTGTGTTACAGGGCTTTCGCCTTTGAATACGGCGGAACATTGGAGTCCTATCGGGCAAGTTATTATTATGATTTTGATTGAATTAGGAGGCTTAGGCTTTTTAACCGTTGCCACGATTTTCTTTAGTTTGCTGCGGAAAAAAGCGTCACTAAGTGTACGGATGTTGTATCAAGAAGCGTTAAATGTTAGTGAAGTTTCCGGAGTTTTTCGTTTAATGAAATATATTATGAAGTTTGCGGCCATTATTCAATTACTTGGAGCCTTCTTGTTGTCCTTTCAATTTGTGCCAACATTTGGGTGGAAAAAAGGGTTGTTTTTTAGTCTCTTCCATGCCGTTTCGGCATTTTGTAATGCTGGCTTTGATTTGCTAGGGGATAGTATGGTTCCTTATCAAAATTCGCCTTATCTTTTACTAGTCATTAGCTTTTTAATTATAGCTGGCGGTTTAGGATTTATTGTGTGGCGCGATATTTTTGCAATGATTAAAGGCTATAAAAATAAAATTAAGCACCGTGTTAGTATTCATACACGCCTTGCTTTAACGGTGACCGCCACCTTTTTAGTCTTAGGGACCGTTATTTTTTACATTTCAGAATATCGCCATTTTCCAGCTGACATGTCTTTTTGGCAGCGTCTTGTCAACAGTTGGTTCTTGTCGGTTACACCAAGAACGGCTGGCTTTTATTCGGTTGATTATTTGAAAATGAGTAATCCAGGCCTGATTGTCACGATTTTGTGGATGTTTATTGGTGGCACTTCAGGATCAACCGCTGGCGGCTTGAAAACCACTACGTTTGGTGTGCTATTTTTACAATTTCGTGCAATTTTTAAAGGGAAACAGCGAGTGGAATTCCATGAACGCACAATTCCTGAGCGAGTAGTGCTCCAAGCGTTTACTTTGTTCTTCTTGGCAACTTTTTTATGTGTAACTGCTTCGGTTATTCTCTCGTTTACAGAAACATTACCTTTAAAAAACGGGATTGAGTATATCGTTTTTGAAGTGATTTCTGCATTTGGAACGGTCGGTTTAACAATGGGGTTAACACCAGATTTAACTGTTTTTGGTAAACTGGTGATTATTTTTCTAATGTTCGTCGGTCGTGTGGGTGTGTACACGGTGTTATTGTCATTAATTAAGAAAGGCTTGGAAAGTCAGTCGAAAGTTCAATATCCAAAAGAATCAGTGATGATTGGTTAATAGAGAAAGAGGGAAATAGAATGGAATTTTTAGGTATTTTATGTTTGATTTTAATTACAACGACTTTAGCAGGTGTTGCTTGTAAAAGAGTAGGAATTCCTGCAGTAATTGGGCAATTGCTAGTAGGGATTGTGTTAGGTCCAGCGATGTTAAATATTGTGCATCAAGATGTGTTTGTGCATGACTTTTCAGAAATTGGTGTCATTATGCTGATGTTTATTGCTGGAATGGAATGTGAATTGGAATTATTGAAAAAATATGCGAAACCTAGTGTCATGGTCGCTATTTTGGGCATCGTTTTACCGGTTGGTTTTACTATGTTGATTGGTCAGCTGTTTGCTTTTTCTTGGAAAGAAGCTTTTTTCCTTGGGTTAGTTTTAGCAGCAACGTCGGTCAGCATTTCAGTAGAAGTATTAAGAGAGTTGAATGTTTTAAGTAGTAAAGAAGGTGCAACGATTCTTGGGGCTTCCGTCGTTGACGATATCGTGGTCGTGATTATTTTAAGTGTCGCTGTCGGCATGATTGGTGCAAGTACAGGCGGCAATACAGAAGTCAGCTTTATTGTTAAGTTAATTGAACAAGGCTTATTCTTTATTGGGATTTTCTTTTTGGTCCGCTTTATCGCTCCCTATTTACTACGTTTAAGTCAAAAAATGAACATTGGGTCGTCTGTTATTATCATGTCATTGATTATCTGTTTGGGCATGGCTTATTTGGCTGATTTAGTTGGTTTAAGTTCTGTCGTAGGTGCCTTTTTTGCAGGGATTGCTGTGGGACAAACGGATGCAAAAACAGAAATTGATTTCAATATTGAAGCTATTGGCTATGCCGTGTTTATTCCCGTCTTCTTTGCCAGCATTGGCTTATCAGTGACATTTAACACGTTAGGAAAAGATTTACCTTTTATTTTGGTAATGACGATTATGGCGATTTTAACGAAATTACTGGGCGGTGCCTGGGGAGCGAAAATGGTTGGTTTCTCCAATACAAGTTCTTTAATGGTCGGTGCTGGGATGGTTTCGCGTGGGGAAATGGCATTAATCATTGCGCAAATTGGTTACCAATCTAAATTACTTTCAGAAGCGTATTATACGAGCATGATTGTGGTAATTATCTTAACGACCTTAGTTGCACCTTTCTTATTGAAATACTTTGTTAAAAAACAAGAATCTGCGTTGCAATAAAAAAAGATGAGCAGAAGTTGTTGACAAAAAAATAAAATAGCTATATGATGAGTTCAAGATAAACGACTACATTTGTAGTCGACAACCTTGAACTCTTTTTTTATTGATGAAGGAGGAATTTAACGAGTATGGCAAAAGATAAATTAGCGACAATTACTGATGCAGAGTGGGAAGTCATGCGGGTTATTTGGACCCAAGGCAAGACCACGAGTCGTGAAGTGCATACACTTTTAAATGAGAAAAAAGAATGGAAATCAACGACCGTCAAGACGTTACTAAGTCGTTTAACAGATAAAGGGTTAGTTGGAACGGAGAAAGTAGGCAATAAATATATTTATTATCCGCTAGTAGAAGAACGTCGGAGCGTTGAAACGGTGGCAGATGAACTTTTAGCCAAAGTGTGCAGCCGTAAAGTTGGTTCCGTGGTGGAAACAATTTTAACAGAGAGTCAGTTGAGTTATGACGATTTGGATCGATTAGAGGAACTCTTGAAAGAGAAGCGCAAGACGGCGGTTGAATCCGTCCCTTGCAACTGTATTCCTGGTCAATGCCAATGTCATTTAATTTAAAAAGGAGTGAAAAAAATGGAAAGTAAAACGTTTGATATTGAAGGGATGAGCTGTGCTTCCTGTGCCCAAACGATTGAAAAGGCTACGGCGAAGTTACCTGGGATGGCAAAGGCAAGTGTCAATTTAGCTACGGAAAAATTAAGTGTCACGTATGATCAGACGGAAGTCACAGAAGAAGAAATTAAGGAAGCTGTGTCAGATGCTGGCTACAAGGCGATTAGCCCAGCCAAGCAACGAACGTTTACGATTGAAGGAATGAGTTGTGCTTCCTGTGCCCAAACGATTGAAAAAGCTGTGAACCAATTATCTGGTGTTCAACAAGCGATTGTTAATTTAGCCACGGAAAAACTGGTGGTTAGTTATGACGACCATCAAGTAACGAGTGCTGAAATTATCAAAGCAGTTACGGATGCAGGTTATCAGGCGACAGAAGAAGTCGCTGCCGGTGCAACAGCGGACCAAGATCGTGAAAAGAAACAAAAACATATTGCTGAGATGTGGCAACGTTTTTGGATCTCAGCTGTGTTTACAGTACCACTTCTTTATATTGCGATGGGACACATGGTAGGCTTACCATTGCCGGATTTTTTGAATCCAATGACACATGCGACGACCTTTGCAATGGTTCAATTGATTTTGACGTTACCCGTTCTATATGTCGGCAGAGAATTTTTCACAGTTGGTTTTAAAGCGTTATTTAAAGGGCATCCGAATATGTTTTCTTTGGTAGCTTTAGGAACCAGTGCCGCTTTTGTGTATAGTTTATATGGCACAGTCATGATATTCTTAGGAGATACAAGTTTTACAATGGCTCTTTATTATGAATCAGCGGGTGTTATTTTAACCTTAATTACATTAGGAAAATATTTCGAAGCTGTTTCAAAAGGGAAAACCTCAGATGCGATAAAAAAATTAATGGGTTTAGCGCCGAAAACTGCTCATATTTTACGTGATGGTGCAGAAATTGAAGTGCCAGTTGATGCTGTTCAGTTGGATGACATTGTGATTGTTCGCCCAGGAGATAAAATCCCTGTTGATGGAGTGATTGTTTCAGGCAGTAGTTCTGTGGATGAAGCCATGTTAACGGGCGAAAGTTTGCCTGTTGAAAAGAAAGTCGGTGATGCAGTAATTGGTGCTAGCATCAATAAAAATGGCAGCTTTCAATTCAAGGCGACAAAAGTGGGAAAAGAGACGGCCCTTGCCCAAATCATTCAATTAGTGGAAGATGCGCAAGGCTCAAAAGCGCCGATTGCACAATTAGCTGATAAAATTTCGGGTGTTTTTGTCCCAATCGTCATTGGTTTGGCTGTTCTTTCTGGCTTGGCTTGGTTCTTTTTAGGACAAGAGTCATGGATTTTCGCTTTGACAATTACCATTTCTGTGTTAGTGATTGCTTGTCCTTGTGCGCTCGGCTTGGCAACGCCGACTGCGATTATGGTGGGGACAGGTAAGGGTGCTGAAAATGGCGTTTTAATTAAAAGTGGGGATGCTTTAGAAACCACTCACAAAATTCAAACAATCGTGTTTGATAAAACAGGGACTATTACAGAAGGCAAACCGGTGGTTACAGATATTTTAGTTGCTGATTCAGCACTTTCAGAAGCTGAGTTACTAACATTAGCAGCTTCTGCAGAACAAGGATCAGAACACCCCCTAGGTGAAGCAATTGTGGGAGCGGCTAAAGAACGTCAATTGCCATTAGTAGAAGGAAGCGATTTTTCAGCGATTCCAGGTTACGGCATCCGTGTGACAGTCAACGAACGAGTCCTACTTTTGGGCAATATAAAATTAATGAAAGAAGAAGCCATTGAGCTATCAACGTTTGTTCAACAAGCGGATCGTTTGGCAGAAGAAGGGAAAACCCCAATGTTTGTGGCAAAAGATGGTTCGTTTGCGGGTATCATTGCGGTAGCAGATACTGTGAAAGATAGCAGTCAAACAGCCATTGCACGTTTGCATAAAATGGGGATCGAAGCCGTGATGATTACGGGAGACAACAAGCGTACTGCAGAGGCGATTGCGAAACAAGTAGGTATCGATCGTGTCTTAAGTGAAGTTTTACCAGAAGATAAAGCGTTAGAAGTGAAAAAACTACAAGCAGAAGGCAAAAAAGTTGCGATGGTGGGTGACGGTATTAATGATGCACCAGCACTTGCCCAAGCAGATGTGGGGATTGCTATTGGTTCAGGCACAGATGTTGCAATGGAATCGGCCGACATTGTGCTAATGCGTAGTGATTTAATGGATGTGCCTACAGCAGTTGAATTAAGTAAAGCGACCATCAAAAACATCAAAGAAAATCTTTTCTGGGCATTTGCCTATAATACATTAGGTATTCCAGTGGCTATGGGTGTGTTACACTTATTTGGTGGACCTTTGTTAAGTCCGATGATTGCAGCAGCAGCTATGAGTTTTAGTTCAGTCTCTGTCTTACTAAACGCCTTACGATTGAAAGGATTTAAACCTTCGACGGTGAAAAGAACTAGTGGAAGTCAAAAATAAAATTGAAAAGGATGAAGTGAAATGGAAAAAACAGTAAAAATTGATGGGATGAAATGTGATGGCTGTGTTCAAGCGGTCACTGAAAAATTTAGTGGAATTGACGGCGTAACGAATGTTGCGGTTCACTTGGCAGATCAAACAGCCGTTGTGACAGCAGATCGTGAAGTAAGCCAGGATGAACTGAATACCACGTTGGCAGATACAAAATTCAAGGTTGTCAGCGAATAACAAAAAACAGGGCCTACCATCATGAGTAGGCCCTGTTTTTTTGTTATGGAAGTTTTGCTTTGATTTCCTGATAAATCTTAGTCGTTTCTTGACCATCACGCGCAGTATAATAATAAACTTTTTCCCGCGTTTCTATTTTCAGAATCGGATGACTTTTTGTATAAATTAGTAAATAAGCAGGTTTTCCAGCGACTTTAAATTCTCCTGTTAAGTAACTATCTGTCGCAGCACCCATTGTGCGGATGCGTTCTTGAGGTAAGTCATCAATCAAAGAAACAGCAGTGATTTGGTTAAAAGGAATTGACCTTGTTTTTGCTAATGGGGCAGATAATTCAATTTGGTTCTTTTCAATAGTTGCTTGAAAGGCATGACTAGAAAAATCATTTATAAACATTGGTACTGTGGCAAAGAACAGCACCGCAATCGTTAAAATCCCAGTAGCGGCTAGAATAATTTTCCCAGCAGGCCGTCCTAGGTTAATAGATAAATTCATACCAATGCGATCAGGAACCATGATTTTGGGGTCCTTTGGATTGATATAAATCCCATACCGCCAATATTGATCATCATCCCCATAGCGATAATCGCCAGCCTGTAAAACGAATTGATCTTGTTTTTTGCGCATTGAAAATAGGTAGTAGAAGAGAAAGCCTACATAAACAAACAAAAGAATAAAATAACAAAAAGTAAGGGCCATCGCAACCGTATAATCAATTACAATTGTGAAAGTTGGTAAAATGGTTAGCGGTGCAAAAACTAAGGCGGATAAAACCATTAAAACAGACCAATGATGCCGAAATAAATCATTGATTTGCTGATTAATTTTTGAGTCACTAGTTAGCGGTTTGACAGGTAAGCGCGCAATAAAATAATAACCGCCAATGAACAAACTTAACATCAAAACAGTAATTAAGAAAAGAATCCAGGAACCAATCGCCGTTTGCAAGGAATAAAAGCCCCCAGCAAAAGTAAGAATAATTGCGGGTAAAAACCACCAAAATGAAATAAGTTTCTGGTTTTTATTTAAAACTAATTGCGTATCGATTAAGAGAGGACGCTTAGGTAACAACCAGCCGTTTTGCATTTTTAAAGCGGCCATTTTGCGAATATAAACGATTTGCAGATAGTAGCCACTGCCAATAAAACTAAATAAAAGTAACAGAAAAAGAAACAACAAAATCGAATCATAAGGAATAAATAACAAAGGTAAACTAAGAACACTAAAAACGGCTGCTAGTTGAACCAAGCGTTTTTTATAACGTTTTCGGATTGCTTGAATGCTGGGATCTTGTAGTTTATCTTCTGGTAAAGTATTTTCCAAAATAATATTTTTGTGAGGATTTGCATAAATCCCCATAGTAAATGCCATAAAAAAAGCGACAGAAACTAGGATGAAATAAAAGAATACCGCCATTATAATGCACGCCCTTTCGAATCAAAATTTTGATAAATTTTCTGAATAAGTGCTTGGATTTCTGCTTCGGATTGCTGATGTAAAAAACTTTCAGCCAACAGAAGTTCTAAACGCTCATGCAATTGCTGTTGCCAAACAGCGGTAGCAGGTAACTTTGCGGCAATTTTGGTGCCGTTACGACGGTCAGTCACAATATAACCTGATTGCTTTAACTTATTATAAGCTTTTGAAACAGTCATCATATTGACCCCGATTTCGTCCGCCAATTGTCGGATAGAAGGCAAACTTTCATTGGGAACCAGTTCACCTTTGGCAATGCCTACAATGATTTGATCAATGAGTTGCTGATAGATGGGCTGTTCGCTTTGTTCATCTATTTCTAAAAGCATCGAATCACTCCTGTCTTATTTGTGCTATCTGTATTATATATAATAATACAAAAAGAGTTGGAAAGCAAGGAATTTAGAGTAAATGGTTGTTTCTGTTTAAAGAGAAGCATATAATGAAGAAGAACGTAAAATGAAAGGACGATGAAAATATGACAGCAATTGAACCAAAATTAACAGAGAAATTCCATCAAGATTTCTTGAACAATAATAAACAAAATGCCTTACAACGTAGTGTAGTAAAAAATGGTATCAGCGCTTCAGGTGAATCTGTACAAGGAGCCGTGAATAACGTACCCGTCTTTTCAGTCGACTTAGCTACTGGAAAAGTGGCCAATCAAAAACAAAGCGGTCGCTGCTGGATGTTTGCGGCATTAAATACATTTAGACATAGAATGTTAAATGCGTTTCAATTAAAAGATTTTGAATTATCACAAAACTATACATTTTTCTGGGATAAATATGAAAAATCAAACTATTTCTATGAAAATATTATTGCAACAGCCGATCAACCGTTGACTAGTCGTAAAGTGGCCTTTTTATTAGCTACACCACAACAAGATGGTGGGCAATGGGATATGATCGTTTCAATTTTTGATAAATATGGCGTAGTGCCTAAAACGGCAATGCCTGAAAGCAGCAACAGTTCCAATTCACGTGATTTAAACAACTATTTAAATAAAAAATTACGCAAAGATGCAACAATTTTACGTAGTTTAATTGAAAAAGGCGCTTCTGCTGAAGAAGTCCAAAAAAACAAAGAAGCAATGTTACAAGAAATTTATAATTTCTTAGCAATCTCTTTAGGAACGCCGCCAGAAACCTTTGATTTTGAATACCGTGACGAAGAAAAAAATTATCATTTGGATCAAAATCTAACACCGCAAACATTCTTTGAAAAATACGTTGGCGTTAATTTACATGATTATGTAAGTATTATTAATGCTCCTACAGAAGATAAACCCTTCAACAAAACATACACTGTTGAAATGTTAGGGAATGTTGTCGGCGGCAAAGAAGTTAAATATTTAAATGTAGAAATGGCTGCTTTCAAAAAATTAGCTGCTGCACAATTGGAACAAGGCGAATCTGTTTGGTTTGGTTGTGATGTCGGACAATCTTCAACACGTGACACAGGAATTATGGCATTAGACGTTTACGATATGAACGATCTTTTTGATATTGATTTTACGATGACTAAAGCAGAACGTTTAGACTTTGGTGAAAGCTTAATGACACACGCCATGGTTTTAACAGGTGTTGATATCGTTGATGGTCAAACAACAAAATGGAAAGTGGAAAATAGCTGGGGCGAAAAAGTCGGTGAAAATGGCTTCTTCGTTATGAGCGATGCGTGGATGGACGAATACACTTATCAAATCGTTGTGCACAAAGATTTATTAACTGATGAACAGAAAAAAGCTTGGGAACAAGCGCCAACTGTTTTGGCACCTTGGGATCCAATGGGAGCATTAGCATAAAACAGAAAAAGAAGGCCCCCGCCGTCATGGCGGGGGCCTTCTTTTTACGTTGGGCGGCGAACTTCACGGATTTCGCCCAATGTTGTATAATCATTGCCTGCTAAACGAGCAATCGGTTGGAGTTTTTCAGGTAAAATGTACTGATGTTCTTCATCAAAAACGGCTGAATCAAAATAGAAATCGGTAATTTCTACAATGAATAAATCCGTAATAATTTGACCTTCATGGTTAGCAATAGGTACATATTGATGTAAGCGAGCTTCCATCCGAATCGGCGCGGCTTTGATTGCTGGAACAGCAACAGTCTGGCTGGCAATGGTTTCAATACCAAATGTGTCAATTTCACTGATCTCTGCTGCTAAAGACGCCGAAGTCTGATTCATTTGAGTAAGAACGTCTTCGTTAACGAAATGGATGACAAGTTCTTTAGTAGCCAAGATATTTCGTGCCGTATCTTTAGGCTCTTTGTCTGGTCGTAAAATGGACAACGTTGCTAAAGGAATTTCAGCTGCCGCCGCATTAAAGAAACTAAAGGGAGCAGCGTTGACGATACCTGTGGCTGTATCTTGTGTCGTAACCCAAGCGATTGGCCGAGGAATAATACTTCCTGATAAAAATTTATACGCTGTTTTTGCAGATAACTCGTTACTATTGTAATGAATCATAGGAGCCTCCTAGAAAAAATACTAATTTCGTTGAACATTCGCATCTGAAGTATCGAAAGGACGCACAAATTCTTCAATCCCTGCCCGTTTTGGTTCTAAAAATGGCGGTAATGATAATTTTTCGCCAGCGTGTTCGTAGGTTTCATCCTCTAAAAACCCAGGACCATCGGTTGCCAGTTCAAATAAAACATGTGTTGCTGCCAAGAAATATTCAGATTTAAAGTAAAAACGTTCCACAAAGCCAGAATTAGGAAATTCCAAACGATTAATTTTTTCAATCCAGAAACGTAGTGCTTCCTCATCGGCAACGCGCAAGGCTAAGTGATGGACATTGCCGTAGCCTTCTTGAGCCGCTGGCAAATCTTCCCGATGCTCTACGATGATGCTGGCACCATTTCCACCTTCGCCAACTTCAAATAAATGGAAACTACCTTCAGCATCAATCAATTTGAATCCTAAAACTTCAGTTAAAACTAGTTGCAGATGTTCGTAATTTTCGACAGTTACAAAGGCTGGACCTAAGCCGATTAAAGCATGTTCACTAGGGACGTTAGATTTTTTCCAAGGCGTGCCAGCTGCAACACCTTGGTTCTTTTCATCAGAAATAAGTTGGTAACGTTGATTGTCAAAATCTTCAAATTCTAAATACTTTTTACCAAAACGTTCTTGAATTTCTCCATGATCAATTGCATATTCATTAAAGCGTGATACCCAGTAATCCAAAGCAGCATCATCTTTTACACGGAAGGAAGTACGAGAAATTGTATTGGTTCCTTTGGTTCCTTTAGGTAAGCCTGGAAAGTCAAAGAAAGTCATATCTGTTCCGGGAGAGCCGGCATCATCAGCAAAAAATAAATGATATGTTTCAATATCGTCTTGGTTGACAGTCTTCTTAATTAAACGTAGACCTAAAATATCGGTGAAAAAGTGATAAATTTTTTCAGCACTTGAAGTCATGGCAGTGACGTGGTGTAAACCTAAAATTTGTGTATTCATAATAAAAATCCTCCTAAAAGAAAAATAATTTTTTAATTAATTAACTTACTAAAAGTAAGTTTAAATGATTAGTCCTAAAAATGCAAAAGAAATGTCTCGAATTCGAACTATTATTTTTTAGTTGATTTTTTAAAAAAATAAGAATATAATAGCCTGAGATATTTTAATACATAAACTTTCGTAAACATCGCCGGATGCTTGCGACTAAAGTGTTAATGAACAGTTCTTAGGCCATAGCTGAACTGTTTGTTGGCACTTTTTTTGTTTGGAAGGGAAGGAAAACAAGATGAGTAAAGCTTGGTTAAAAGTTATTTTTGGCGCTTTTTGTGAAGTGATTTGGGTCATTGGCATGAAGCATAGCACAACATGGTGGGAGATTTTAGGGACAGTAATCGCAATCTTTATCAGTTTCTATGCGCTGATTAAAGCAGGAGAGGAATTGCCAGTCGGCACAGCCTATGCTGTATTTGTCGGCTTAGGTAGTGCTGGAACTATTGTAACAGATCATTTTTTATTCCACACACCATTGGGCATAGGAAAAGTTCTTTTTCTGTTGCTGTTATTAATAGGTGTAATTGGCTTAAAAATGGTAACTGGAAATAAAGAGGAGGAAACAAGATGAGTTGGTTATACTTAGTTATTGCAGGCTGTTTTGAAATCTTTGGCGTAGGTTCAATTAAATTATTTACAACAAAAAAAGACTTACGTTCATTGTTAATTTTAATTCTAGCGTTTAGTGGTAGTTTCTTATTCTTATATTTAGGGATGAGACAATTGCCGATGGGCGTTTCTTATGCAGTTTGGACAGGAATTGGTACAGCAGGAGGCGCTATTTTAGGAATGCTATTAGGTGAATCAAAGGACCCACGCCGGATATTTTTTATTTTTTTAATCATTGTTTCTGTGATTGGTTTAAAATTAATTGGTTAGAAAGCGAGAGAACATTGTTTGGATTATTGAAAGACAGGTGAGTAAAATTTAAAAAGAGACAGAACCAAATGCGGTGTTCTGTCTCAAAATAGCTTTTATTTTACGAGGTTACTATAACGTGTCGCAAATTCATTGTTGTAGGACTTGCCGTTGACATCTTGACCAACGTCCCAATTTGCAGACCAAGTCATTAAGCCGCGGATAGGATTACCGTCTTTTGCTAACTGATCAAAAGTTTTGGCTACAGGGGTAGCCTCAACAACATAGCCACTACCAGCAGCATCCCGATTTGCTGGTAAACCAAGGACTAATTTATCGTTTGGTATCTGTAGATAGCCGCGTGTGCCATGGATTAATGAATCAGACATATAATAGAGGAACTCGTATTTTAGAGCATCGTTGCTTTGAGCAACCCAAGTCATAATTTCATCAACCCAGACACCGTCGCCGCCTTGGTTATATAATTGTGGGGCAATGTAATCATAATAACCATTTAGGGAAGTAATGTATGTTTCATAAGCGGCACCAGGTTTTAAATAAGGGAATTCTGGCGCCATCGTAATGATGAAATTTTTTCCTTGTGCTCGATAATGGTCTTTGACTATTTTCAATGCAGCAGGGATGACGGTTTGGTTGTCGCCAGCAGTAATCGCCAATTGCTCTAAGTCGATGTCTAAACCATCAAAGCCGTATGTTTCCACTTGACGAATGATTTCATTCGCAAAGGCTTGTTCATCGCCTTTGACTAATTGGATATGTGCATCTGCTCCACCAAGTGCCAATAAAACTGCGCGACCTTGACTATTTAATTGTGCGACTTCTTGTCGGAAGGCAGTGTCCGTTTGGTTATAAGGCTTGAACGTAGGAATCCGTGTTGTACCATCGCTTTTCATGAAGGAAACCGGTACGACATTGTAGGCTTGATTTACTTCTGAAAGGTTCAGCGATGCTGATGTTCCTTGTTTGTAACCATCGCGTCCTTTTGAGGCCCAGTTATGCCAATATCCAACCAACACTTTTTTGCCAGAGATATCTACCATCGTATCCGCAGCATCTGCAGAAGCTTGAGTAGGCGTTAACCACAAGCCAACTGCTACGGTTGAAAGAAGGAGAAAAGCAGGGATTATTTTTTTTAGCTTCATTTTTTTGAGAACTCCTTTAATTTAGTTTAAGATGTGAGTATTTTTACTGAATGTTCACATCAATCGCTTGGTAAAAGGCGTTCACCGTATCACCAATGCCCCAAACAGCGTAAATGACATGATAACCTTTGCGGTCTGTCGGAATATTAATTGTTTGTTTAACAACTTTATTAGGAACTTCTTGTTTGCCGTCAATTGAAGCAATTTTGTCGAAGTTTTTAATGTCTAATGGTTGATTGGGATTCCAGCCATTTTTAGTAATATAGTAATCCCAAGAAGCAGTTCTATGTTGGGCAGTTAAGTTCCAAGTGATGTCAAGGGGACCTGTGGTAATGTTTGTTTTGTGCCAACGAGTAGCTGTTTGTTCATCCAAAGGTTCAAAACCTGAGACACCTGCACTGGCTAATTTACCAGTAATAAACGTATTTTTGGGCGCTTCGATACTTTGAGGTTCCCATTGTGCACGACCAACATTTGTATTTAAGTTACCACCAGCAGAACTACCAAAGAAAGCACGACTTCCAGGACTTGCTACGTAACCATGAGCCTCCGAAACAGTAGGGGCCAATGCAGCGCCACCTAAAACAAAACTAAAAGCCAGGACGATTGTTAATAAACTCTTTTTCACGAAAAAAACCTCCTAAAAAATTATTTTGTATGCGCTTACAGATAGGAATATAACATAATAATCTTTCGGATACAAATAATAAGAAATGTTATTTTTAAAAATAAAACAATATTTTTTAAGTAATATTAAGAATGTTTTTAAATAATATAAATAATAGTGTTTTTCAAAGTTTTGTTAATTTTTCATTCGGAATCGCAATTGAAGAAATCACGTGGTATACTTTTAAGAAGAAACAATGACACGAAAGTAGCCATTGGAAAAAGGAGATTATTTCGTGGGAAAAAAACATACATCCTCTTATGAAGTTGCCTACTATGACGGCGATTTTACTGGTGCAATGAAAATACCGGCTTTGTTAGCGGTTGTCATTAAAGTATCAGAAGAACAAACAGAATTACTAGGAAGAAATGCAGCTTATGTCGCCCAATTTGGCCTAGGCTGGGTCATCACCAACTATGAAATAGAGATTCACCGTTTACCAAAAGTTGGTGAAAAAGTAGCAATTACAACGCAAGCTATGAGTTATAACAAATATTTTTGTTATCGTAACTTTTGGGTTCATGATGAAGAAGGCAATGAATGTGTCTTTGTGAAATCAACCTTTGTCTTAATGGATCAAAAAAATCGGAAAATCAGTAGTGTGCTACCAGAAATTATTGCACCTTTTGATTCTGAAAAAATCACTAAAATTTATCGCCATGAAAAAATTGAAAAGGTCACAGAGGGGAACTTTTTACCTTATCGTGTTCGTTTTTTTGATATTGATGGCAATCAACATGTTAATAATGCGATTTACTTTAATTGGTTATTGGATGTGTTAGGTTATGACTTTTTAACAACGCATCAACCGAAAAAAATTCTTGTGAAATTTGATAAAGAAGTAGAATATGGCCAAGAAGTCGAAAGTCATTACGAAATTGTCGAACAAGAAAATCAGTTGAAAACGCGCCATGAGATTCGGATTGATGGTCAAACCTATTGTGAAGCGAATATCGATTGGACCAACTAAGTTGAGATAACGGTTTAGAAAAATAAAAAGTTACGCAGAGGAGGAAGGACATGATTCGCTTAGGATTAACATCTTTTAGTGAGCACGACTATTTAACTGGAAAAAAACGGGCCACGCTTTATGAATATGCCAGTCATTTACCGCTAGTTGAAATGGACACGGCGTATTACGGGATTCCTCCCAAAGAACGAGTAGCTGAATGGGTCAAAGCAGTTCCCGAAAACTTTCGCTTTGTCATGAAAGTTTATAGTGGAATCAGTTGTCAAGGTGAGTGGCAAACCTATTATGCAAGTGAAGAAGAAATGATCACCGCTTTTTTAGAAAGTATGGCCCCATTAATTGAAAGTAAAAAATTATTTGCCTTTCTGGTACAATTTTCAGGAACATTTGGTTGTACGAAAGAAAATGTCGCTTACTTGCAAAAAATTCGTCACTGGTTTAAAGACCTACCCATCGCCATTGAATTACGAAATAATTCATGGTATCAACCAAACTTTGTAAAACAAATGTTGCAATTTATGAAAGAAAATCAATTTTCCCTTGTGATTGTAGATGAACCGCAGATTCCTACGAATCCAGTGCCCTTTTATCCGTATGTAACGAATCCTAATCTCGTGCTCTTCCGGTTTCACGGACGTAATGCGGCTGGCTGGTTAGCCAATGATGCAGAGTGGCGAAAAAAAAGAACCCTTTATCATTATAATACGCAGGAAATCGCTGATTTAAGCGAAGCTGTTTTAAAAATGTCGCAAGAAGCCAAAGAAGTGGGCGTAATTTTTAATAATAATTCTGGCGGCGATGCCGCAGAAAACGCTCTACAGATGCAAAAAGTCTTGAATTTGAGTTACGATGATTTGAATCCAAAACAATTAGATTTATTTTGAGAAAGAAGGTAGCTGAATGTCTGAAAAGCAATCACCTTATGAAATGGCTTGTGCCTTCCACGAGGTTTTTAATCCACAACAGCCAGAGCAACCAACTGCTTTTTCGCCAGAGCTAGCCAGTCGACGAGCAGAGTTTAAAGTCGAAGAACTTGTAGAATTTTTATATAGTGCTGCTGATAATGACCAAGTGCTTTTTCAACAATTGGTCAACGGATTAAAAAAATCTGTCGATAAAGCAGAGCAGAAAGTCTTGGCGAAAGGCAAACCAGTATCTGATCCTTTAGTGGAGGAAGTGGATGCACTAGTTGATTTATTGTATTTTACTTATGGTTCGTTTTGCTTAATGGGCGTCAATCCAACAAAAATTATTGAAATCGTTCATCAAGCCAATATGGGGAAATTATTTCCAGATGGGCAGCCACATTATGATCCAGAAACAAATAAAGTATTAAAACCTGAAAATTGGGAACAAGATTTTGCGCCAGAAGCTAAAATTAAAGCGGAAATTCAACGCCAATTGAAAATTACTGAAACCAATGAAAAAGACGAATGAGAAAACTCATTCGTCTTTTTCATTAATCATGGAAGAACGTCCGATATAAGGCTTTGATGGCTTTTTCCTCTTGTTCTTTTTTGATACCAAACATAATACTTACTTCCGAAGATCCTTGGTTAATCATTTCTAAGTTGATTTTTTCTTTGGCTAACGCCATTGTACTTTCAGCAGTAACCCCAATTCGTTGGCGCATGCCTTCCCCGACAATCATAATCATAGAAAGGTGATGCGTGATGCGTAACTCATCAGGCGCTAAAACTTCTTGGAGTTGAGACATCAGTCGATTTTCAATTTCAGTTGTTAACTGGTCTTCTCTTAAAACAATCGTGATGTCATCAATTCCTGAGGGCATATGCTCATAGCTTAAGGCTAATTTTTCTAGTACTTCTAAAAGCCGTCGCCCAAAACCTAACTCTCTATTCATTAAATACTTACTAATGTAAATACTTGCGAACCCTTGATCACTAGCAATTCCTACAACAGGAGCATGCTTCACTTTGCGAGAGGTGGTAATTAGGGTGCCAGGATGATGTGGGTTGTTGGTATTTTTGATAACGACTGGAATATTTGCGCGATAGGCAGGCATTAAGGCTTCGTCGTGGAGGACGGCAAATCCTGCATAAGCTAACTCCCGCATTTCTCTGTAGGTCAATTCTTGAATCGTTTGAGGCTGTTCAATAATTCCAGGATGGGCGACATAAATTCCGTCCACATCGGTAAAGTTTTCATACAAATCTGCTTGAACACCTGCGGCAACAATGGACCCTGTGATATCGGAACCGCCACGAGAAAAAGTACAAATTTCGCCGGCTTCTGTATAACCAAAGAAACCTGGAATAACCAAGATTTGTTGAGTCTCACGATAGGCACTAATTTTCTCTAAAGCTTTTGGTAAAATGCGAGCATTGCCTGGTTCAGGTGTCACCAGGAGACCTAATTCTTTCGGACTAATGTAGCGAGCATCTAAGCCATTTTGCTTGAAAAAACTGGCAACAACTTTTGCATTATTGTCCTCGCCGCTAGCTAAAAAATAGTCAAATAAAAAAGCATTGTTTTCTTTTGGTAAAGTGGCTAATTGGCGAATCGAAATAGCAATATCAGCTAAAACTGCTTTATCCAAGTGTAATTCATCGAAAAGATCTTCATAACGACGAATGATGGCAGAGATTGTCGATTCAATGTCCTCATTATTTAAGTAGCGCTGATAGTATTGAATCAATAAATCAGTCACTTTAATATCTTGCGGGGTTCGCTTTCCAGGAGCGGATACAACGACAAACGTTCGGCGCGGCTCTTCCTTGACGATTTGTAAGACTTTCTGTAACTGTGGTGCTGATGCTAGCGAGCTACCGCCGAATTTAACTACGTTCACGTTTATCACTCCTGTTTTTAATTATTTTCTCATTTGTAGATTAGTAAAAGGATACCGAAAAACATTTAGAAAAGCAACCACTTATTTTCAGAAAGTTAGGAAATCATGAAAATATTTGTTCTTCATTTTTCCTTAAAATTTTGTTAAACTGTAAAGATATGAGTCGTAACGAAGGAGTTAAATAGTATGACAGAATCCAAAACTGCCATTATTTTTGATATGGACGGTGTCCTAGTAGATAGCGAAGCTTATTATTATGAGCGACGTAAAGCATTTTTAGCGGAATTTGATTTGACCATTGAGGGCCTAACCTTGCCGGAATTAGTCGGTGCGGATATGCGTTCATTATGGCAAAAGATTGAACAAGTCAACAAAAAAGAGCTAGATATTGCTTTTTTAAATGAACAATACATAGCCTATAAAAAAGCGCATCCGATAGATTATTTAGCTGTGCTTGATGAAAACGCGAAACGTGTTTTACAATTTTTAAAAAGACAAGGTTATAAAATCGGATTAGCTTCTTCTTCCACAAAAGACGCAATTGAAGAGGTTTTGACAGTGGGGCAATTAAGTAGTTATTTTGATGCGGTCGTGAGTGGGGAAGATTTCGAAGAAAGTAAACCGGCGCCGGATATTTATCTGCACACGTTACAAGAATTAGCTGTTGCGCCACAGGAATGTATAGCCATTGAAGATTCAGAAAAAGGCATTGCCTCTGCCAAAGAAGCTGGGCTAGAAGTTTGGGCTATGCGCGATGAACACTTTGGGATGGATCAAAGTCAAGCGGATGCCTTCTTAACACAACTAAGTGATATTTGTAAAAAAATTAGTGAAAATCGGATCGATGAAAGCAGTGAATCAACCCCTTCGTAAGAAGATCGCGGGTTTTCTTAAAAAAGTTTGTTATAACTAGTGAATGAATATACAGTTTGTGCTATAATTTTCTATAGGTATTTCTGCAAGAATGCCCTTTTTCAAGGGTCAGGAACAATAGATAACCGTGTGAAGAGAACAAACAACCTTTCTTTTATTATAGAAAAATTATCGGAGGAGCCAAAATGAAGAATAATTGGATTATCATTTTAGTACTAGTAATCGTTATTATTGCTGCGGTGCTATACTTAATTGGTTATTTTATGCGCAAAAAAAATCAAGAACAATTAGATGAATTAGAAGTTCGTAAAGAAGCCCTGTTTGACTTGCCAGTCTTTGAAGAAATCGATGACATTAAAAAAATGCATCTAGTTGGACAGAGTCAAAATAGTTTCCGTGAATGGAATCAACGTTGGGTAGAACTATCGACACGTTCTTTCGCCGAACTAGAGAGTCAAATTTATGAAGTCGAAAATCAAAATGAAATTTTCCGTTTCATGAAAGCGAAGAAAGCAGTCGTGGAAGCGAATGAAACGATGACCGAAATGGAAGCCGAAGTGGAAGTCATTCGTAATGGCTTGAAAGAATTACGTGAAAGTGAAGAGCGCAATTCATTAGAAGTTCAAAAAGCTTTGGATGTCTATGAAGAATTAAGTAAATCACTAAAAGATGATAAAGCTAGCTTTGGTCCAGCTTACTCCGAAATCCAAAAACAATTAAGAAACGTCGAAATTGAATTCACACAATTTGTCACACTAAATACATCGGGGGACCCAATCGAGGCTCGAGAAGTCCTAGAAGATGCGGAACGTCATACGTATGAATTGGAAGACTTAATGAAACGGATTCCACCAATGTATGAAGAATTAAATGAAACTTTCCCAGATCAATTAAAAGAAATCGAAGAAGGCTACAACCAATTATTAGCTGACGATTACGTGTTTCCTGAACAAAACTTTGCTGAAGAAATTCAACATGCGAAAAAACGTGTCGAGAATTCAATGGCTGATTTAGAGAAAACAGAGATTGCTGCAGTAGAGGTCGCAAATCGCGACACAGCAACGGCGATTGATGCATTATATGAAGTGATGGAACGTGAAATTGAAGCGAAGAAATATGTCGTAACCAATCAAAAAATTATTGACGATTATATTTCTCATTCCTTAAAAAATAACCGTCAATTAATGATTGAATTGGACCATGTATCACAAAGCTACACCTTAAACAACAACGAGTTAGGACGTAGTCGTGGTTTCCAAACGGAAATTGAAGAAATTATCCGCCGTCAAAAAGACTTAGAACCTCGAATGAAAGAACATACCGTTCCTTACTCTGAAATTCAAGCGTTCTATAAAGAATGCTATAAGATTTTAGATGATATTGAAAATCAACAATTAGAAATTGATGCTTCATTGAAAGAACTAAGAAAAGGCGAAAAAGTCGCCCAAGAAAAAGTCGACGAATACGAATTCCGTTTACGGAGTATCAAACGGTATGTTGAAAAGCAACGATTACCAGGTTTGTCTGCTGATTACTTAGAATTTTTCTATGTGGCAACGGATCGAATTGAAGATTTAAGCCGAGCCTTAAATAAAATGCGCATTAATATGGATGAAATCAATCGTTTGTGTGACTTATGCGAAGATGATTTAGAGTTATTAGATAAGAAAACAAAAGATTTAGTCAATGCAGCAGCTCTGACAGAACAAATGATGCAATATGCAAACCGCTATCGTCATACTCACGAGAACATCCGAGCGGCTTTAGATAAAAGCATGTATTTATTCTCGACAGAATTCCGTTATCAAGATGCATTAGATGAAATTGGAACGGCATTGGAAGCTGTTGAGCCAGGGGCGTTCAAACGAATCGAAGATTTTTATTTTAAAAATATCAATAACCCTAATTTAACAGCAATTTAATTAAACAATCACTAAACAGAGGTTTGTCGACAGACAAGCCTCTGTTTTTATGGCGTGGTGGTGACTTGAAGTGATACTTTAGAAAGTATATAATGGGAAAGAATTTTAAAAAAGAAGGGTGACAAATGATTTATTTTGATAATAGTGCAACTACACCGATTTACCCCCAGGCTTTAGATACATATGTAAAAACCAGTCAGCGGATTATTGGCAATCCGTCTAGTCTGCATGACTTAGGCAGCCAAGCGAATCGGCTCTTACAACAAGCACGGAAGCAGATTGCGGAGCTAATCAATGTTTCAGCAAATGAAATCTATTTTACAAGTGGCGGAACTGAAGGAGATAACTGGGTTTTAAAAGGAACGGCAATCGAAAAACGAGAATTTGGTAATCATATTATTATTTCTGCAGTGGAACATCCAGCAGTTACAGAAACAGCGGAACAATTAGTCGAACTAGGTTTTGAACTTTCTTATGCGCCAGTGGATAAAGAAGGTCGTGTGAAAGTCGAGGAACTACAGAAATTAATTAGAAAAGAAACGATTTTGGTTTCTGTTATGGCAGTGAACAATGAAGTGGGAACGATTCAACCAATTAAAGAAATCAGCGAGGTTTTAGCAGAGTTTCCTAAAATTCATTTTCATGTAGACGCGGTTCAAGCAATTGGGAAAGTTAATTACTCAGAGTGGTTAACGGATCGGGTGGATTTTGCAACGTTTTCTGCACATAAATTTCATGGACCACGAGGCATTGGTTTTATGTATTGGAAACAAGGAAAACGTTTAGCGCCGCTTTTAACAGGAGGCGGGCAAGAAAACAACCAACGCAGTGGGACAGAAAACGTACCAGCAATTGTGGCAATGGCCAAAGCGTTGCGTTTGCATTTAGAGAACGAACAACAACGGCCGCAACATGTGGCGACATTACGGAGTTATTTATTAAAGGCGCTAGAAGAATTTCAAAATGTGACTGTTTTTTCACAAGATAATGAACATTTTGCGCCACACATTTTATGTTTTGCTTTGAAAGGGATCCGCGGCGAAGTGCTAGTCCATGCATTGGAAGAAAAACAGATTTATATTTCGACCACGAGTGCTTGTTCTAGCCGGAAAAAAATGGCTAGCAGCACCTTATATGCCATGCATGTGCCAGGGGAATTAGCGACTTCCGCTGTGCGCATTAGTTTAGATGAAAGCAATACAATGGCAGAAATTGAACAATTTATGATTGTTTTCAACCAACTTTATCAAAAATTTTCTCGTGTAAATTAATAAAAAAATAAGTCGGAGCCTAGAAATAGGCTCCGACTTATTTTTGCTCTCTTTATCGATTGAAGCGGTAGCCACTTCCCCAGAGTGTTTCAATTGGAGAGTCAGAAAGATTGGCTTTTTTTAATTTTTCCCGAATCCGTTTAATGTGAACAACGACAGTCGAAACCTCAGTATCTAAGGCATCAAACCCCCAGACACTTTCAAAAAGTTCTTCTTTATTCCACACACGGTTAGGATGTTCCATCAAGAAAACCAACAATTTGTATTCTTTGCTTGTAAAAATAACTTCATTTTCTAAAACAAACACTTTGTGGGCGGCAGTGTCGACAGCGATTTCATTGATTTTTAGTAATTGTGGTGGTTGTTCTGCTTTGCTTAACAATTGATAACGGTTCATATGGGCTTTTGCTCGGGCGACTAATTCATTGGGACTAAACGGCTTGATTATATAATCATCCGCACCTAAGCCAAGCCCACGAATTTTATCAATATCTTCTTTTTTAGCCGAAACAATCATGATCGGTGTTTGCTTTTTTTTCCGAATTGCACGACAGATTTCAAAACCATCCATAGTTGGCAGCATCACATCTAAAATAATTAAATCAAAGGGCTCATTTAAAGCTGCTTCCAATCCTTTTTTTCCATCATGTTCAATTGTGACAGTCATATCGTTAATTTCTAAATAATCTTTTTGCAAATCAGCAATGCTTGGATCATCTTCAATAATTAATACATGTGGTTTCATTTTTCATCCTCCAACAACGGCAGCGTAATTATCACGTTGGTGCCGTCTCCTTTTTTACTTGTGACAGTGATTGTTCCCTGATGATAGTCAATAATTTGTTTGACAATACTTAATCCCAAGCCGCTTCCTTTAACTGTTGGGGTTCGAGATTTGTCTACACGATAGAAGCGTTCGAATAAATAAGGTAATTCTTTTTTATCGATACCAATGCCGTTATCTGTAATGGTTAAAACTAAGTCTGTTTGATTATGCGTTAAAGAAATCGTAAAGGCTAGTTGTTCTTTAGTGGGATCCGCAAATTTAATGCTATTTTGAATTAGATTGGTAATCACGCGATTCATCTGCGTGGGATCCATTTGAACGTATAAAGCTTCGGTGGGAAGTACAGAAGTGATCACGAGTTCTTGTTCCAAACGGTATTCTTCAAGAATATGTGCAATAAAACGAGTGAAATTGGTCTTTTCCATTGTAAAGACAGCACGGTCTAGGTCTAATTTAGAATACAAAAATAATTCTTCAATTAAATCATTGAGGCCTAAACTTTTTTCATGAATGACCGTTAAATAGCGCTGTTTTTTTTCTTCAGTATTGGCAACGCCATCCATCAAACCTTCAACGTAACCAATAATAGAAGTAATTGGTGTTTTTAAGTCATGAGAAATATTTGCAATTAATTCTTTCCGATTAGCTTCATATTTTTCGCGTTCCGCATTGGCTTCTTCTAAATCTTGCCACATTTGTTCAAAACTAAGTTGGAGCTGTTTGACTTCTGTTGAGACGGTTTGGTGGCTAGTTGGTGTAAATGGATTTTCTTTTTGGGCATCCTTACCCAATGTTTTAGTCGCTTTTTCTAATGCTTCTAATGGCTCGATAGTGGTTTTGGTTAAGCGCTTATTGATGAGCCAAGCTGCCGCAATTGCTATAAGGATAATTAACAAAATCATCCAGATAATCCAGCGTGTGAAGAATTCAAAAAGGCTGCTTTCGCGTTTCAAGACAATAAAGCTCCCGTTAGAACCATCTAAATAATGAAAATCGGATTTGACATAATGATATAGACGCCCTGCATTATCCAGTGTGCCAGTTGGCATAATATTATTCATTTCGTAGTTTGGAATATGTACAGACAAAGATTTTTCTACTAAATTATCCGAATAATAAGGAAACCGTGCATTCTTTCGAATAATCACACTTAATCCTTTTGCCTCAATTGTTTGAATCGTTTCCTTTAATTCTTTACTTAAAGGCGTATCTAGTAATTTCGGTGACTTTTTTAACAATTGATCTAAGGCCAAATAACTTTCTTCTTCGTTAGCGGTCAATGGTCGTTGCTTATTCATCATTCGGTAAGCTTGGGGCAAGCTGGGAACAGTTCCTAACGTGATGTAAGAAGCTAAGGATAAAACAGCTAAAACAGAGGCTAAAGTAATAATGATGGCACTAATATAAGAAATAAAAAAGCGGCGTTTAATGGTCAAAAGCGTCCCTCCTAGTGGTTTTAATCTATTTCTTACTTATAGTGTATTACAAGTGAACAAAAAAAAGCTAGTATTGTTATTAACTTTTTTTCATTTGTTTATAATTTGTTCATTTTTCGGCAAGTAGGAGTTTATAAGGCTTTGCTATTCTAAATATATCAAAAAGAAAAAGGGGATTACCAACCATGAAAAAGAAAAAAATTTTTAGTGCGCTTACCTTATTAACCTTTAGTACGTTGTTGATTGCAGGCTGTGCTGGCGGAGCCAACTCTGCAACAGATAAATCAAGTGCAGCTAGCTCAAGCACTGCAGTTTCTAGTTCAGAAGAAGCAGCTAAAGAGCAATCAAAAGGACAAGAATTAACAGAAATTTTATCCAGTACTGATTGGCAAGGCACAAAAGTTTACGACAAAAATAATAATGATTTAACAGCAGAAAATGCTAATTTTATTGGTTTAGCAAAATATGATGGTGAAACAGGTTTTTATGAATTTTTCGACAAAGAAACAGGTGAAACCCGTGGCGATGAAGGCACATTCTTTGTGACAGACGATGGCGAAAAGCGTATCTTAATTTCGGATACACAAAACTATCAAGCGGTGGTCGATTTAACGGAAGTGACGAAAGATAAATTTACCTATAAGCGAATGGGTAAAGATAAAGACGGGAAAGATGTAGAAGTCTTTGTAGAACATATCCCTTATTCTGACGAGAAATTAACCTTTACGAATGGCCGTAAAGATTTAGAAACAGAAACTGGCAAGATTGTTACCAGTGAACCTGGGGATGACATTTTAGGGGCTACATTATGGAATGGCACGAAAGTTTTAGATGAAGACGGTAACGATGTTACTGAAGCAAATAAAATGTTTATTAGTTTAGCGAAATTTGATAATAAAACAAGTAAATATGAATTCTTTGATTTAGAAACGGGTAAAACACGTGGAGATTTTGGTTACTTCCAAGTAATTGATAATAACAAAATCCGTGCTCACGTTTCAATTGGTGACAATAAATATGGAGCTGCATTAGAATTAACAGAATTAAATGATAAACGTTTTACGTATACACGAATGGGTAAAGACAACAATGGCAAAGAAATTAAAGTCTTTGTAGAACATGAACCATATGAAGGAGACTTTACGCCAGACTTCACGTTCTAATTAGTCAATCACGAGTGGATGAAGCGTTCAAAAGGAAGTAAAGGATTCTTTTGACCGCTTCATTTTTAACAAAAAAATAGTTTATAGTTGTTTTTAATCGTTTATAAATTGTTCATTTTTCTGACAGTGGTAGTTTAGAATCGTTTGTTAAGATAGGTTTATCAAAGAAAAGGAGCGATGCTTTATGAAAAAGAAAGTATTAAGTTCGATTACTTTAGTAACATTAAGTACGTTACTGATAGCAGGTTATGCAAGTCCAGCATTTGCAGATCATGCAGCCAATCCAAATAGTGCTACAGCAAATTTAGGCAAACATCAAAACAATGGCCAAACAAAAGGCGATAAGGCGACAAAGATTTTATCTGGCACGGACTGGCAAGGAACCCGTGTTTATGATGCTGCTGGTAATGATTTAACGGCAGAAAATGCTAATTTTATTGGTTTAGCAAAATATGATGGTGAAACCGGTTTTTACGAGTTTTTCGACAAAAATACTGGGGAAACCCGTGGTGACGAAGGAACATTTTTTGTGACAGGTGATGGCACAAAACGAATTTTAATTTCGCGGACACAAAATTATCAAGCCGTAGTGGATTTAACCGAAGTGAATAAAGACAAATTTACTTACAAGCGTTTAGGGAAAGATAAACTGGGGAATGATGTTGAAGTTTACGTGGAACACATCCCTTATCATGGGAAAAAATTAGCTTTTACAAATGGACGTGAAGCATTAACCAATCAAACTGGCAAAATTGTGACAAATAAATCAGGGGATAAAATTTTAGGAACAACCTTGTGGAATGGCACAAAAGTCGTAGATAAAAACGGTAATGATGTGACAGCGGCCAATCAAAATTTCATTAGTTTAGCGAAATTTGATCCAAACACAAGTAAATATGAATTTTTCAATTTACAAACAGGTGAAACCCGCGGCGATTTTGGGTACTTCCAAGTGGTGGACAATAACAAGATTCGGGCCCATGTATCTATTGGTACGAATCGTTACGGTGCGGCGCTAGAATTAACGGAACTAAACAATGATCGATTTACGTATACTCGAATGGGTAAAGATAATGCTGGGAATGATATTCAAGTGTTCGTGGAACATGAACCTTACCAAGGCACATATCACCCAGCCTTTACTTTCTAAAAGTCTCTTGTCTTCTCTCTTATTTAACAAAAGAACGTCCCCCAACGTTCTTTTGTTTTCTCTTCTTCTATAAATAAATTGTTATTAGTTATAATTAAATATTATTATTAAGATAATTATAATGATTATTATTTAATAATTTGTTCATATTATGGACAGGTGGAGTTAATAACTACTTGCTATCCTTAAATTATCAAAAGGAAAGGGAGTAGTCGTTTATGAAGAAAAAAATCGTTGGTACAATTACGTTGTTGGCTTTAAGTGCGTTATTAGTTGGTGGAGCAGGAGGGGCTTTGACGGCAGAAGCATACGTTCCTCAAAGCGTAGACAATCCCAATAATTTAGGGGATTTACCTGAGTATTTACGTTCAGTTGGTATTAGACAAGATGAAGGATTATCAGAAAAAGATTGGGCTGGAACACGCGTTTATGATCGAAACGGGAATGACTTAACAGATGAAAATCAAAACCTATTACATGCAATCAAATTTGATGCAACCACTAGTTTCTATGAATTTTTTGATAAAGAGACTGGAGAATCAACAGGAGATGAAGGAACCTTCTTTATGACCGCTGGTATTACAGATGTTTCCCGTCTTGTAATTATTTCTGAAACCAAAAATTATCAAGGTGTATACCCACTTAGAACTTTATACCAAGATACTTTTACGTATAGACAGATGGGGAAAGATAAAAACGGAAATGATATTGAAGTTTTCGTAGAAAACAAAGCAACCTCAGGACCAGTTTATGGTCGTCCGCAGCCATACCCCAATAATCGTCCCAGAACACTAGAATTCACGAATGGACGCCGTGCCATGACAGAACAAACAGGCCAGATTGATGTAAATCGACAAGGGGATGAAATTATTGGTAAAACTTCCTTTGATGGGACACCGCAACTTCTTTGGAATGGCACAAAAGTAGTGGATAAAGATGGCAATGACGTAACTTCGGCCAACCAAAACTTTATCAGCTTAGCGAAATTTGACCAAGATAGCAGCAAATATGAATTTTTCAATTTACAAACTGGTGAAACTCGTGGCGACTATGGCTACTTTAAAGTAGGAAATCAAAATAAATTCCGTGCCCATGTTTCCATTGGAACCAATCGCTATGGCGCTGTCTTAGAGTTAACAGAATTGAATGATAATCGTTTTACGTACACACGAATGGGTAAAGATAACGAAGGAAACGATATCCAAGTCTATGTGGAACATGAACCATACCAAGGAACTTTTAATCCTGAATTTACCTTTTAAGAACAAAACATACGAATGGAAACCAAAAAAAGTTTCGACTTCTTTTGGTTTCTCTCTTTTTAAAATAGAAAAACAGAGAAAGCGTTTTAATCGACAAATAAAAAAAGATTCGTTAGATTAGAACCACTGGAGAAAAATCTCATATTTCTCTCGAGGAAAGGAAGTTGAGCACAATGAACAAAAAAATTTTAATGGGGCTATTAAGTGTCGTGACCATTCCATTACTTGCTGCGTGTCAAGGAGGAGAAACACCCTCCGCAGCGTCAAAAAATAGTCAAACGGTGACTACTCAAAGTAGTGCAAAAACTGAAAGCACCAGTACAACCCGTTCGGTGGCTCAAACAACATCAAAAGAGGAAGTGAAAGAACCGATGAAGACCTATGAAGTGGGTGCGCTTTTAGAAGCAGCCAATCAACGAGATACGAAGAAGGTCAAGGAAATTTTACAAGATACTACTTATCAAGTGGATGAAGTCGACACAGAAGGCAACACACCGCTCAATATCGCTGTTCACAATAATGACATTGAGATTGCAAAAGCGTTGATTGATCGGGGTGCCGATATTAATCTGCAAAATAGCATTAGTGATAGTCCCTATCTTTATGCGGGAGCGCAAGGACGTACGGAGATTTTAGCGTATATGTTAAAAAATGCGACCCCAGATTTAAATAAGCATAACCGTTACGGTGGAAATGCGTTAATTCCGGCAGCTGAAAAAGGACATATTGACAATGTGAAGCTCTTGTTAGAAGATGGACGAGAAGACATAGATTTCCAAAATGACTTTGGCTATACAGCATTGATTGAGGCAGTGGGGTTACGTGAAGGGAACCAACTTTACCAAGATATTGTAAAATTGTTAATGGAAAATGGTGCGGATCAATCCATTAAAGACAATTCTGGTCGAACAGCAATGGACTATGCCAATCAAAAAGGTTATACGGAAATTAGTAAAATTTTAGCACAGTACAACTAAGTATTGTGTCCTTTCGGGAAGGAATAAATACAGGTAGGAGTGAAGGAAAGCATGAATTATTGGTTAAAAAATGTTCGAATTGAAACAGGGTATCAAAAAGAAGGTGACTGGTTATCTGGGACAGTAACCAAAGAAGTGGCAATTGAAGTAACAGATGGAGTATTTACAAAAATCATCCCCAATGAAGAATTGGTAGAAGAACCTGGGTTGACAATTATTGATGGTCACCATCAATTGATTTTACCAGGTTTGATTGAAAAACATTGTCACTTTGATAAAAGTAAACTAGGTGTTCCGTGGTATCCGGTGACGCCAGCGAAGTCAATTGTGGAACGTGTCGAAGCAGAAATCCCTTATTTAGATAGTTTAGAACTTTCTTTAACAGAACGCGCCAACCATTTAATTGACTTAGAATTACCACATGGCGCGACAGCCTTCAGAACACATGTCGACGTGGAACCGATGACAGACTTACGTTATTTTGATGAAGTCCAAGCATTGGCCAAAACGAAACCATTTGCGGTAGAAATTGTCGTCTTTCCACAGCACGGCTTACTGCGTTCAGATTCCGTTGAATTAGTTGATCAAGCATTGGCAAAAGGTGCCGATTTTATTGGTGGCGTGGATCCTTATTCACTAGATGGTGATTACAAAAAATCATTGGCTGAAACATTCCGCTTAGCAGATAAACATGGTGTCGGTGTAGATATTCATTTACATGACCGTCACGAAGCTGGGACAACAACGATTAAAGAAATTATCCGTTTAACGAAAGAATATGGCCTACAAGACAAAGTATTTATCAGCCATGCCTTCGGGTTAAATGATTTCATTGGTGAAGAACGTGACGAAGTTTATGATGCTTTAGCAGCAGAAAAAATTCATATTAATTCCAGCGTGCCAATCACACCTAACACGATTCCGCCAATTATGGAATTGTTACGTCATGGAGTCAATGTCCATCTTGGTTGTGACAATATCTACGATTGCTGGTCTCCCTATGGTGATGGTTCATTACAAGAAAAATTGGCTCGTTTAGGTGAACTTTTTAACGTGAAAGATCAAGATGCTTTAACACAATTATTAGGCTTAGTGACAGATGGTGTCACAACTTTAGACGAACAAGGGCAAGCAAATTGGCCGAAAGTTGGTGCTGAAGCAACATACTTACTCACTGAAGCAGAATGTGCGGCGGCTTTTGTCGCTCGTCAGACACCGGTGGAAATCAGTGTGGTAAAAGGAACCACACTTTATCAAAAATAACAAAAAGAAGCGAGATTTTGTAGCGACCCCAAAAAGTTAGACTTTTTATAGAGTGGATTTTTCCACTCTATTTTTATGCAGTTTTTTGATTGAATTGTCGAAATTCTACTGGGCTTTTCCAGTTAAGTTTTTCCTTGATTCGGTGATGATTGTAATAATAAATGTAGTTCTCAATTGCTTCTCTCAATTCATTTTGACTTTGATAGATTTTTCCATAGTACACTTCTTGTTTTAGGATACTGAAGAAATTCTCCATAGGAGAATTATCTAAACAGGTTCCTTTTCGAGACATACTTTGAAAGATATTGTTGTCCTTTAATGCTTGTATATAGACATTCATTTGATAAGCCCAGCCTTGATCAGAGTGAAAGGTGCGCCGATAGGGACAATCATTTGTTTGAGAAATTGCTTCTTTCAGACCTTCCATAACTGTTTTACCATTTGGTTGAGTAGAAAGGCTATAGCTTAGAATTTCACTATTATACATATCCATAAATGGATCTAAGTATAGTTTTTTTTGACGAAAGATGCCTGCGTTATCTGCTTCAAAGTACTTAAATTCAGTTGTATCAGTTGTAATTTTTTGATGAGGAACAGAAGTTTTAAATCGGCGACGAATCAAATTTTTAGCGATTTTACCAACGGTTCCTTTATAGGAATTATATTTTCTTGATTTCTTAGTAAAAGCTTTGACTTGTAACTTTAACTTTTGTATTAATCGCTGGACTTTCTTTTTATTCACTTGAAATCCACGTCGTTTCAATTCTTGGGTCATCCTTCTATAGCCATAATGTTGATGTTTTTTACGAATCGCTTGAATTTCTTCTTCGATGATTTGTGTTGAAGCTGTTCTGTCGAGGCGTTTTTGCCAGTACATGTAAGTAGATTTTGGAAACCTTAGGGTTTCCAAAATATCTTTTAATCGAAAGTGTCTTCGGAGACTGTGAATGATTCGTGCGATTCGTTCATTTTTTGTTCGTCCTCTAAACGCAGTCTCCTCAATTCTTTTAAATAGGCATTCTCAATTTTTAACATTCTATTTTCTTTTTCTAGTTTCTCTACTTGAGATCGTTCACTTGGTAGTGGTTGGGGTTCATTTCGTTTCTTTTTAGACATGGTAGGTGGACGTCCTTTCTGTTTAGAGAGTCCCTCTATACCAAACTTCTGATACGTTCTAAGCCAATTCGCAATCAATGATGGATTGTTCATTTTTAGAAGATTAGCTACTTCTTGATAGGACAACTCTGTTGTTAAATATAACTCTATCGCATCTAGCTTAAATTGAACAGAGTAATTCTTATTTTTTCGACTGCGAAGTAGGCCTTCTTCACCAAGTTCTTCATAGGCATTTATCCATTTGCTTATTTGAGAACTATCTTTAAACCCATACTTCTTTGCGAGAAACCTTAGACCTCCTTGACCAGATAAGTAGTCATGAACAAGTTTAAGTTTAAATTCAAAACTATATTTTGCCATACAAAAAAACCTCCAAAAGTTAGATTTCTAGGTCTAACTTTTGGGGGTCGGCTCAATTTCTCGCTTCTTTTTTTGTTATGCTTATCGTTCCTTCAGCCAGCTATCCAATTGCTCAAATAAAGTGATGACCGAAGGATCCTTGGTTTGTTTTAAAAAATCATGTTCTAAATAGTAAATCGCTTTAAAGGTACTCTCAGGAATGGTCCGTCCGATTTTTTTGCTATAGCGGAACGGCACTTCTTCGTCTGAGCTGCTAGCTGTACTGAAACAAGGGGGAAAAGTTTTTAATGTTTCGTCTGACAGTGCGTAAGCAGACCAGTCCCCATTTTCTGGTAATCCGTAAAAGTGCGGCAATAGCGCTTGCTGAATACTGTAATGATACAGCAGATAGCGAGAAAGAAAAGGATCATCCCAAACAGGCTTTGTTTGGTCGATGGTAGCTATTTCTTTAGCGAAAATGGCTTGCTTTAATAATTTTCGTGGCTCTTTAATAAATTCTAAATCTGTATAGCCGTAAAAATTGACTAAAAATTGTGGCGTCAAATTTAGTGTTTGTAATTGTTTGGTTAACTGTAACATTAAATAACCGCCAGCGGAACGCCCGCACAAACCAAATGGCTGGTTTTGAATAATCTCTTCGTTTAACAATTGGAAGGTTTCTGTTAGCGTCCCTAAGATGTGATCGATTTTTGTATTTGGAGCCAACAAATAGTCCAGCGCTAAAACGGTATAGCCATTGCTTGTAAACAGCTCCTTCAGTTCTTCTGGTAAATCACTTTTGGTTCCATAAATCATCCCGCCACCGTGTAAATAGACGACATAGTTCGTTGGTTCAGTCGTAGTGGGGTAGATAGTAACTCTTGCGCCATTAGCGAGTGTTTGATTGTTTTTCAAGTGCACGTCTCCTCATCTTTATAATGTATGTGGCAATTTCATAATTTAACAATTGCAAGGGATTGGCTAAGTCAATATCAAGAAGTTGTTCCACTTTGTTTAAACGATAACGAATCGTTTTTGAATGAAGGAACATCGCTTCAGAGGTCTGTTTATAGTTGCGATTATTTTGGAAAAAACTGTACAAGGTTTCAAACAAATCGTAGTTATTTTCGGCTAATTGATAAAGTGCGCGAGGAATTAATTCGTCTAAATTTTCCAATTGGTCTTCGCGGATAAAATTTTTAAATACCCCAATATCGGCTAAGGTGACAATTGGTCCGTTATAAAAAGTTTCATTAAAGCGCAGAATGTCCAGACATTCAATCAGTAGCTCTTTAATCCCTTCTCGTGATTTTAAACTGCTGACGGCAACGGTAAGCGTGTCGTTTTCTTCTAAAAGTTCAGCTAATAAACGACTTAATTGCAGCTTTGTAATTTTTCCATCACTTTCATTGAAGTTAAAAAGGACCGCCGAATAATTTAGCTGATCAAAGAAGATGGATTTCACACGCAGGGTACGAAGTAAGGCAATAATTCGTTCTTTCATGAGTTGTGTATTGGTGTCTTTGGTAGAAAAAGCAATCGCTTGGTAAGAATCTAGCTCTTGCATTTGCACTTCACGAAGCAAACTGTTTAGCTCGTCAGGATTTTGCGGTGTATTTTGTAAAATAGCATCCGCTAAGTTGTTCAAACGAGTATACCGTTCTTTTTTTAACAAATTTTCGGTATTGAATTTTTCTTGTAAGACATCAATCGCATTTTCGATAATCACTAAATCCGTTTCTTTAACCTTTTCATCTTGTAAATAAACCAGAAGTAAACAATTAGTGGAATAACTATTGAAAATAGAAACTTCTAGTGCCAACTGTTTTTTGGGGTTGGCATGAGAGTAAAGTGTTAAAAGAGAGTAATCGTTTTTAGTGAATTCACTGTTTTTTAGTTTTTCTCTTGAGAGCACAATCGCATCATGGGGTAAGTCGCCATCGCTAATTTCCAGATGTTTATCCAACATTTTTAAAGCGAAGGGTAATTTAATGATGTCATAAAATTCTTGCATAATCGTCTCAACCGTTGGGTAGTGGCGCTCTAATTTGGTGAAACGTTGGCGCACATCGTAATACGTACGTAAGACATGCGACTGATAATTCAACAAAGGCTCGTAAATCGTAAACAGAATTTTTTCATAGCTAATGTCTTGTGTGATTTTAATTAAAGGAATTTCATAATTGAAACATAATTCGATAAACCACTCTGGAATCATTTTAATGAATCGATCTGTTTTCAAAATTAAGCCGCTGATGCCAATTCGGCGCATCTTTACGAAAAAATTTTCCAACTCTTTTTCGGGTAGATCATGCAATGCGTAGAAAGAAGTCAAAATTAACTGATTCTTTCTACTCCAGTTCTCGATATCAATCGCTTCTAAGACCATTGCCGAGTCAACTTCATTGTCTAAACCAATCTCTTTCGTCAAAATTTTACCTTTTTTTAAGTCACCTATCGATAATAACTCTCTTAATTTCATCGTTTTCTCCTTTTTTCCTCTTATGGATAAAAATTATACCATTTTTTTAGAATTATGTCCGATGAAAACACTTTCTCGTTTCGATACAATAGCATTGTAAGGAATAGATAGGAGGATGAACAATGTTACACACAGTAATTTTGAAAAACAATTACCAAGACTCCATCAACTTAATGTTATTGACCAATAAAATCAATGCATTAGATGGTGTAACCATGAGTCAAATCATGATGGGAACAGATGCCAACAAAGACATCCTTAACAACACGAACTTGTTAACGGATGAGGCCAATAGTGCATCTGCAAACGACATGATGATTGTGGTTGACAGCGAAAAAGAAAACATCATGGAAGAAGTTATGCCAGCGATTGATGAATTCTTAGATGATTTATCAGCAAAGGGAACTAGTGAAGAAGCACAAGCAGCAACTTCTTGGTCAGAAGCGTTTGATCTTTTACCAGAGGCGAATGTAGCGCTATTCAGTATTCCTGGTGAATATGGTGCGCCAGAAATGGAACGTGCCTTAAAAAATGATTTACACGTGTTCTCTTTCACGGATAATGTGTCAATTGAAGATGAAGTACGTTTGAAAAAATTAGCGCATGAAAAAGGCTTACTAATGATGGGCCCTGACTGTGGAACTGGTATTATCTCAAGTATTCCAATCGCCTTTACAAATGTTGTTTCTCCAGGAAACATTGGCGTTGTTGGTGCTTCAGGAACAGGGATTCAAGAAGTTACAACGATTATTGACCGCTTAGGTGGCGGAGTTGTTCACGCCATTGGTACTGGTGGTCGTGACTTAAGCGACAAAGTAGGCGCTATCACAGTGAAAGATGCTATTGTGGCTTTAGAAAATCACGAACCAACCGATGTGATTACAGTTATTTCTAAACCACCTGCAAAAGAAGTTCGTGATGAAGTGGTTGAATTATTACAAAGTATTTCAAAACCAGTCGTTGCGATTTTCTTAGGAGAAAAACCAACAAGTCACGAAGGCAAAGTTTATCTAGCTCATACATTAGAAGAAACAGCTAAAATTGCTGTTGATTTAGCAAATGATGTGGCCGTGAAGAAAAATTACTTTGAAGCATTAGCAAAACCAGCTGTACCAACATTACCAGAAGATAAAGTTGTAAAAGGCTTATATTCAGGTGGTACATTAGCTTCTGAAGCAGGTATGTTAATTTCTGAAGCTTTAGATCTTGGCGGTTTAGTGAAAGCAGAAGGTTATGTCTTGAAATCTCACGGTTATGAAGTCATTGACTTAGGCGATGATATGTATACACAAGGTCGTCCGCACCCAATGATTGACCCAGATGTTCGTATCGAAAAAATTCGTGAATACGCACAAGATGAAAAAACTGGGATTATCTTATTCGATGTGGTGTTAGGCTACGGTGCTCATGAAGACATGGTTGGTGCATTGTTACCAGCAATTGAAGAAGCGCGTGCCACAGCCAAAGAAGCCGGACGTGATCTTTACTTTGTTGCAACTGTTTGTGGGACTACGAAAGATCCGCAAAATTACCAATCGTCGGTTGATCGTTTGAAAGAAGGCGACGTTTTAGTTGCAGAAAGCAATGCTAAAGCTGTTCAATTAGCCTTATTACTAAAAGGAATCGAAATTTCAGAAGACGATAAAGAAGTGGTTGCTTACAACGGACCAACTGTCGATGTACCAAAACCAGGCGAAAAAGTAATGGAACTATTAACAACCAAACCAAGAATCATTAACGTTGGGTTGCAAAGCTTTACAGAATCAATCGTTGATTACGGTGGCGAAACTGTTCAATTTAACTGGCGTCCGCGTGCCAACGGCAATAAAAAAATGATTAAAATTTTGGATGCTTTGGAAGATTACAGTGAACAAATCGAAGCTGAAAATCACAAAGTAACAGACAAAATTAAAAATGCACAACCATTCTTAGTAGATGTGGTACCTGCGAAATCAGTGATTCCAGAATTAAATGATGATGCACAAAAAACATTACTTCATGCTGGACCACCAATCCAATGGTCTGAAATGACTGGACCAATGAAAGGTGCTTGTATCGGAGCTGCATTATTCGAACGTTGGGCAGACAATGAAGAAGATGCTTTGAAGATTTTTGAAGCTGGCGAAGTACGTTTCATTCCTTGTCACCATGTAAAAGCAGTTGGACCAATGGGCGGTATTACTTCTGGTAATATGCCAGTCTTTGTTGTAGAAAATCGCTTAGAAGGTAACGAAGCATACTGTATCTTGAATGAAGGTATCGGTAAAGTATTGCGTTTTGGTGCTTATTCACAAGAAGTAGTTGATCGTTTAGATTGGATTAAAGATGTTTTAGGACCAACTATTGCGAAAGCCTTGAAACTTTCTGAAGAAGGCTTGAACTTAAACGTATTGATTGCGCGCTCTATTACAATGGGTGACGAGTTCCACCAAAGAAATATTGCCGCATCTTTGAACTTCTTAAAAGAATTGTCTCCATTAATTATCAAAACAGATATTCCAGAAGATCAAAAATACGAAGTAATCAAATTCTTAGCTGACACAGATCAATTCTTCTTAAATGTCATGATGGCAACTGGAAAAGCAATTGTTGATGGTGCCCGTAAAGATACCAACGGAACGATTGTCACAACGATGACTCGTAACGGCGTGAACTTTGGGGTCCGGATTGCAGAAACAGGCGATCAATGGCATACCGCACCAGTAAATACACCAAAAGGTCTTTACTTCACTGGTTTCAGCGAAGAAGACGGAAATCCTGATGTCGGGGATAGTGCAATTACTGAAACAGTAGGCGTTGGAGCAATGGCTATGGTAGCTGCACCTGGCGTAACACGGTTTGTTGGTGCAGGTGGCTTCGAAGATGCGTTAGCAACCTCAAATGAAATGGCAAAAATCTGTGAAGGACACAACCCAACATTCTCAATTCCAACTTGGGATTTCCAAGGAACTTGTTTAGGAATTGATATCCGTAAAGTGGTGGAATTAGGAATTACACCAATCATCAATACAGGGATTGCACACAAAAATGCCGGTGTTGGTCAAATTGGTGCAGGGACAGTTAGAGCACCTCTAGGCTGTTTTGAAAAAGCCCTAGAAGCGTATGCTGAGAAACTAGGCATTACGGTTGAATAACCAACTAGTCATTAGTGACTACATTTTTCCTATCCACCAATATGGCAAGATGGGAACCATTCACAGTGTTTTTGAACGTTCATTTAATCTGAAAGTCCAGGATCAATTAATCAATGTTGCAAACTTCCATAATTATTTATCAAGCTTTGGTATGTTTTTGCCAGATCAATTGTTTCAAGAAATCTTTCCGTATGTACAACAAGGTAATAAAGTCAAAATCACAGAAAATCAGTTGACCTTTTACAGTACAGTCGGCGTGAAAACGATCCAACTCACACCTGCCGAGGTCGTTTCTTTAAACATTACTCATTTCAAGTTAGAAAAAGACCAATTACGCTTGTTGCGAGACCGCTTATTAGCGAGAAACTTAGAACGTAGAATTGGCCTGCCTTTAGACGAACGAGCAAAGCATATTTTCAAAAAAATGAGCCAAAAACAAAAAGTTTGGACACTATCGGAATGGCAAGAAGTAACGAATTATCTGATTGGTCGGGGCAAAGGGTTAACCCCGAGTGGTGATGACATTTTAGTAGCGTATCAAACAATTCTGTTCATACTTGCTGATGAAAGAGCTGCGGCGTTAGCCGCTACTCTTTCGGCAGCAAATTTATCCACAACAGATGTTAGTAAAGGCTATATTGCAAGCTCGGCTAAAGGATATGTAAATTCATTGTTGTATCAGTTACTCTTGGATTTGGAGAACCATCGGGATAATAGAGTTGACGAAAATATTGACAGAATTATACAAATCGGACATTCCTCTGGTAAAGATATGTCATTTGGAATGTTACTAGCTTTACAATCTGTAGAGTTAGATGAGAAGTGAGGAGAAGACATGGAGAATAGTAAAAAAAATCAAGCAGTGCAAGTGAGCAATAGTTACTGGATTAAAGTCGTAGCCATTTTCTTCGTAGGCTGGATTTTAATGTACGCAACACGAACTATTTTTAATCCAGTGATGGGGGTCATTGGAGAACAATTTGGTCTAAGTAACACACAACTTGGTTTAGCCAATAGTATCTTCTTTCTAACCTATGCTGTTGCACAGATTCCTTTTGGGATGATTGGCGATAAAATTGGGCGGAAATTAGTCATTGCTGTTGGGTTTATCGTTCTTGCTATTTCTACTTATTTTAGTGGATTAGCGACAACCTTTGTTATGTTTTTAGTCATTCGTGCAATTGCTGGTATTGGTCAAGGAGCTTACTATGGGCCACAATATGCGCTATCGACAGAAGCGATTCCAGCAAGTAAACGGACCATCGGTAATGCCATCATCAATAGTGGGATGGCCTTCGGTACATCAGGTGGGTACTTACTTTCAAGTAAGTTGGTTTTAGAAAATGGTGAACATTGGAGCAAACCATTCTTTATCATGGCGATTCCAACGTTTATCGTAGGAATTCTTTTCTATACAATTTTGAAAGAAAAAGTGATTCGTCCTGGTGAAGAAGCTGCACGAGCAGCTGCTGAAGAAGGACCACAAGAAAAGATCTCATTAAAAGAAATTTTCTCAAATCGTAATTTATTAGCCGCATTTATTTTATGTTTCACAAGTATTTATGCAAACTTTGTCATTATTACTTGGTTGCCACAATTTTTAATTGCTGAACGTGGCTTTACAGGAGCGAGCGTTGGTTTCATTTCATCACTTGTACCATGGGCCTCTATTCCAGGCGCCTTAATCTTCGCTCGTTTGAATGATAAAACAGGTGCGACGAAAAAATTAGTCTTTACATTAGTACCTTTAGCAATCCTATCTGTCTTTGCGATTGCTTTTGTAACAAATCGGACATTGTTAATTTCTGTTTTAATTCTTTATGGGTTAACAGGGAAATTAGCGTTAGATCCAATTATGGTGACTTTTGTTACCAAACATGCACCAAAAGCGGCCTTAGGAACAACGTTAAGTGCCTATAATTTTATCGGGATGTCAGGGTCAATCCTAGCACCGTATGTCACAGGATATTTAGCAGATACAGCAGGCTCAATGCAAGTTGGCTTCTATCTTTCTTGTGTACTATTAGTTATTGGTTTACTAGCTTTTGCTTTCTTAGCTAAAGATGAGAGTAAACCGAAATTAGGTTAATTATCCCTTCGATAATGACTGAAACAATCAAAATGAGCAAGACAAAATCTTTCATTTCGTAAACAAATTATTTCTTATCCGTCGATACTGAAAAGATTTTGTCTTTGCTTTACTAAAAAGGAGCGAATCAATCAATGAGTTTAAACGTAATTGCCCTAGGTGGGAATGCTATTTTAGATACGGATCCAACAGATGAAGGCCAAAAAGCCGTCGTTAATCACGCGGCCAAATATATTGCAGAATTTGTTGCCAAAGGGGAACAAGTCATTGTCTGTCACGGAAACGGACCACAAGTAGGGAATTTGCTTTTACAACAAAAAGCAGGCGAAAGTGAAAAAAATCCAGCGTTGAAATTGGATACTTGTGTTGCGATGACACAAGGAAGCATCGGTTACTGGTTACAAAATGCTTTAACTAATGAGTTTGAAAAACGTAACATTGCTAAACCAGTTATCTCTGTAGTTACGCAAGTACGTGTGGACAAAGAAGATCCTTCGTTTAAAAAACCATCCAAACCAATTGGTCCATTCTATACAAAAGAAGAAGCTGACGCGGAAGCAGCCAAAGATGGCTCTACGTATGTGGAAGATGCTGGCCGTGGCTACCGAAAAGTTGTTCCATCACCAATGCCTAAAGAAATTGTTGAAAAAGAGGCGGTTCGTGCTTTAGTAGAGGCGGACGTTTTAACTATCTGTTCTGGTGGCGGGGGCATTCCGGTCGTAGCAGAAGACGGACAATACGTAGGTGTGGAAGCGGTTAACGACAAAGATTTCTCTGCACGTGTTTTAGCTGAAAACGTTGATGCAGACCGTTTGATTATTTTGACAGGCGTTGATAACATCTACATTAATTACAATCAACCAGATCAAAAAGCATTAGAACAAATCAGTGTAGCCGAAGCAGAAGAATACATTAAAGAAGGTCACTTTGCTGCTGGTAGTATGCTACCAAAAATCGAAGCTGCCTTAGACTTCGTAAAAGGTGATGACAAACGGAAAGCAATCATTACTTCTATCGAAAACTTAGAAAACATCGATAAAGAAGCAGGAACTGTGATCAGTCAAAAGGGGTAGTTTACCATGAAAAAACCGTCCATGATCACCCAAATTGCAATTGCTGTTGTCGTAGGAATCCTCGTAGGACTCTTGATTCCTGCTAGCGGCAATTACTTGAAAATAGTTGGAGATGTCTTTTTGCGACTGATGCAAATGGCTATTCCTATCTTGATCTTAGGGCAAATTGTCCAAGCAGTTGGCAGTATTAATCCAAAAGAATTAACGAGCCTTGGGGGTAGAACAATCGCTGTTTTCGGGATTTCCTCCTTAGCTGCCGCTTTATGGGGCGTCCTAATGGCAGTCATTTTTAATCCAGGATACGGTGTTAAAATGACTGGCTTCCAAGATGCTTCTATTAAAGCGCAAGAAATCTCAATCACTGATACGATTTTAAATTTCGTTCCGAAAAATATTTTTGATTCACTGACTCAAGGATCGATTATTCAAATTATTGTCTTTGCATTATTTTTTGGTTTAGCACTGAATAAATACTTACAAAGCCATCCAGAGACGCAACTCTTCCAAATAATTGTGGACTTTAATGAAGTTATCATTACAGTCATTCGATACGTCATGTATCTAGCACCTCTGGGGATTTTTGCTTTAATTGCTTCAACAATTAGTCACTTAGGCCTTCAAATTATTTTACCGTTAGTGAAGTATCTATTGGTCTATGGATTAGGAACTATTTTATTTTTGGGCATCTGGATTTTGGTTATCACATTGTACTGTAAAGTAAGTCCACTACGTTTAATTACAAACATGAAAAATATGTCTGTGATGGCCTTGGCGACAACTTCTTCAGCAATTACTTTACCAGTAGCTTTGGAAGAAACAGAAACGAAATTAGGTTTAAGTAAGCGAATTACTAACTTAGTGTTGCCGTTAGGCATGTCGTTAAACAGTAACGGTTCAGCGATGCATATGGCTTTTACTGTAATGACTATCGCTCAGATGTATCAGCTAGAGTTTGATATTACGAAAATGATTTACTTAGCAATTACAGCAACGTTTGTCTCACTAGCAAACGCAGTTGTTCCCGGTGCGGGCTTAGTCTCACTGGCTGTGATTGTTCCGCAAATGGGTTTACCCATTGAGAGTATTGCAATTTTTGCAGGCGTCGAATGGTTTGTTGGCATGTTACGAACAATTTTAAATGTCAATTCAGATGTTTACTCTGCTATTCTAGTTGCAAAATCAGTGGATGAAATTGACTATACTGTCTTTAACAGTAGCAATAAGTAGTGAAAAAAGGGGAGGAAATGCAAGGACGAAGAAGAAAATCACTTGTTTTCTTTCCCTTTTTTAATATTAATGATAAAGGAGCAAGCGCAATGGAAGAAATGGTTGTCGTTACACCGGAAAAATTAGAAAAGCTGATGAAACAAAAATTAGAAGCTGCTGGTTTACATTCTGAACATGCCGAAGAAGTTGCTCGACATTTAACTTTTGCAGATGCTAGCGGTATTCATTCACACGGGGCGGTTCGTATGAATTATTATGCGGAACGGATTGCAAAAGGCGGGATCACGATTGACCCCGAATTATCATTTGAAAAAACTGGACCGTCCACTGCCATTTTTCATGGCGATAATGGCGTGGGTCAATTTGTTTGTAACGAAGCATTAGCTGCTGCAGTTGACCTAGCCAAAGAATCAGGATTAGCATATGTTGGCGTTTCTCAAACGAGTCATAGCGGGACGTTATCGTATTATGTTAAAAAAGCAGCGGAACAAGGCATGGTTGCTCTTTCGATGTGTCAATCTGATCCAATGGTGGTACCGTTTGGTGGTACAAGCAATTATTTTGGGACAAATCCAATCGCTTTTGCAGCACCTAGAGCAGGTCATGAACCAGTCGTGTTTGATATGGCTACGACAGTACAGGCGTGGGGGAAAATTTTAGATGCACGTTCAAGAGATGTTGAAATTCCCGACACGTGGGCAGTAGACGAAAAAGGCCAGCCAACGACTGATCCTTATGAAGTACGAGGTTTATTGCCGATTTCAGGACCAAAAGGATATGGACTAATGATGATGGTCGATGTCTTAGCTGGTTCGTTGTTAGGCTTACCTTTTGGTAAACATGTCAGTTCCATGTATGCGGATTTAACGGAGAAACGGAATCTGGGTCAGATGTTTTTAGTCATTGATCCAAGCCGCTTTACAGATTCTGAACGATTTAAAGAAAATATTAATCAAATGGTGGAAGAACTTCATAGTGTGCCTACAGCAGAAGGGTTTCAACAAGTTTACTATCCAGGAGAAATTGGTCAGCTAAACTATCAAAAAGCCATGTCAGAAGGCATTGAAATTCCACAAAGTATTTATGATTATTTAGTTAGTGAGATTGTACATTACGATAAATATGGCGGGCAAGGTGCCTTTGCCAAATAATGAGGAGCGCAGAGAGTATTCGCTGCTGCGTTGCTCTCGCCTTCTTTCTATTGGAGGAAAGTAAAATGAAAAAATCGTCAAAAGTAGCACTTATTTTTGCATTCTTAGTTAGTATTTTTGTGCCAGTTGCGGCCTTTGCTGATGAGATTGGGGATGTAGTTGCCCCGACAGGAATCATGGCATTAGTTGTGATTATTCCATTGATTGTTGTTTTGGTTCTATTGTTTATGAAAGTCGATATGATTATCGCTGGTTTAATTGGTGGCGTCTTAGCGATGCTGATTGGTGGCATTGGACTAGAAGAAGCGAATAAACAGATGTTGGAAGCTATCCCGATGATGTTAGGAATTACCGTTCCCATCATTAATTCAGCTGTTGCGATGGCGGTCTTTAAAGCAGGTAGTTATTCAGCTGCATTAACTTTAGCCAAACGAGGCACAAAAGGAAAAGTCGAGTATGTTTCAGCTTTTATTGTTATCTTATTAGCCGCAGCCACATATATGTCAGGAATTGGTGGCGGAAGTGCGATGGTTATTGCGCCATTGGCCTTTGCTGCAGTTGGCGTTGTTCCTGAATTAATTGCAGCAATGTCTTTAGCTGCTGCGGTATCATTTACAACATCACCCGCTTCATTAGAATCAAGTATTGTTTCAAAATTAGGCGATATCAGTGTCGGTTCATATGTTTCAACCATGCGACCTTACTGGTTATTCTTCGTAGCATTAGCGATTGTTTTAGCCTTTTGGGGAACGAAACATAGAAATGTTGGCTTTAAAGAGTCGGCAGATGATGAATTTGATAAAAAGAGCAATGGTGAATTATTTAAAATTACCTTGCCAGCCATTTTCTTATTGTTTGCTGTAATTTTTGGACCAATTGTGAATGATTTAATTGGTTTTGCCTTCTTTACGCCACTTGTATACATGATTTTAACATTAGTTTTAATTTTCTTATGTACAGATTTCTCAATGAACAAATCTGTCGAAGCGATGGTAGATGGGTCTACATATATTTTGACTCGTTTATTCCAAGTAGGGATTTTCTTAGCCTTTATTAATGTTATTGCGGAAACAGGAACGTTTGCTGTCATCGCAGGTGTTGCTGAAAATGCACCAGCCTTTATTGTCGTGCCAGTTGCCATTTTAACAGGGATTTTAATTGGGATTCCAGCTGGGGCCTACGTAGGTTCTGTTTTAACTTTAGTGCTACCAGTTGCTGTATCGTTGAACTTCCCGCCGTTAGCATTAGGTTTTGTAGCAATGGGTGTTGGTTTAGGTAGTCAAATGAGTTTCGTTAATATTACTATGCAAGCTTTATCTTCAGGCTTCCAAATTCCAATTTTGGATGTTGTTAAAGGAAACGTGAAATGGTTAAGTATTGCCTCTGTACTATTATTAGTTATCGGTTTAATCTTTGGATAAAAAACAATTTAGGGAGTGGAAAACATGGATTTATTAATTAAACAAGTTCGTCTTCAAGACGGTGAAGCATTACAAGATGTAGCTATTAAAGAAGGAAAAATCATTGAAATCGCCCCAGTTATTACTGGCGATGCCAAAGAAGTCATCGAAGCAGATGGTCGTGTTTTAATCCCAGGTTTTGTAGAAAGCCATTTACATTTGGACAAGGCATTAATCGCTGATCGTAAACCAAATAAATCAGGTACGTTGAAAGAAGCGATTGAAGTAACCGCAGAATTAAAACCAACATTTACCGAAGAAGACATTTACGACCGTGCTAAACGTGCCTTAGAAATGTTAATCGTTCATGGAACCACGGCGTTAAGAACGCATGCAGAATTTGACCCAGCGCAAGGTTTTACTGGCTTCAAAACAATTATGCGTTTGAAAGAAGAATACAAAGAGTTAATTGACATGCAAGTAGTTGCATTTCCGCAAGAAGGAATTTTTAAAGCCCCTGGAACAGAACAAATGATGTATGAAGCAATGGATATGGGCACAGACGTTGTCGGCGGTATTCCTTATAATGATGCACCAGCGAAAGAACATATTGATTTAGTGTTTGAAATTGCTAAAAAATATGATAAAGATGTAGATTTACACCAAGATTTTGCCGATGAAGCTGATGATATGAGTATTGAATATTTATGTGAAAAAACCATCGCTGAAGGCTACCAAGGCCGTGTTTCAGTGGGCCACTTAACGGCATTGCATGCCTTACCTGAAGCAGAATTGGCGCCTATTATTGCAAAAATGGCGGAAGCAAATATTAGCGTGATGGCTTTACCAGCAACGGATTTACATTTAGGGGCTCGCGGTGATCAGTACAATGTTCGACGTGCGGTTACGCCAATCCGTAAATTACGCGATGGTGGCGTGAATGTCTGTATTGCTACAAATAATATTCGCAATGCTTTTACACCATATGGCACAGGGGATATTGTTCAAACAGCGATGCTAGCCATTCCTGTTGGGCACCTAGGTGGAGCGGATGACTTAAAAACAGTGCTACCAATGGTAACAACAAGTCCTGCTCGTGCGATGGGACTAGAAGGATACGGTGTCGCAGTTGGGAATAAAGCAGATTTAGTCTTATTAGACACAAAAGTGGTTGAACATGCGATTATTGATATTCCAGAACGGTTATATGTTATTAAAAACGGCCGTGTTACAGTTAAGACAGACAAAAAAGTCGAAATCATTCGTTAAGAAAAAAACAAAAAGCTCAAAATGTTAGTTGTCAAAACTAACATTTTGAGCTTTTTTTGATAAAGGTAAAGCTAGGAAGGTGAAAATATGATTAATTTATCCTGTTTTAGCTATGATTCTCTATTGAAAAGTTTATTTTTAGTTTATCTTTGGTCGATTTTCCTTGATATATATAGAATCTTCAGGAAATGCTCCTGTCTGTTTAAAATTCGGAATTTCAGAAATTATTCTTTTTTGCTAAACTAGTTATAACTGGTTAGTAAAAAGAAGTATTGGACGAATAGCGCTGAAACAAGTGAATGATCCAAAGTATAAAGAAAAATGAAACCGATACCACAAGACAAGACTGTTGCTGAAAATGGTAAGTGATCATTCTGCTAAGTTTAGTGTCTTAATGTTTAGTTAACTAAGAATTGTTGGATTGTTCTTTAGAAAGAAGGGACAATATGAAGCGAAGTAAATGGAAGGAATTGATAGTAACGGGCATCTGCCATATATTAGTATTCCCCATACTAATACAGACAACTGTTTTTGCAGAAACATTACCAAGTACAAAACAAGTAAGAGAAGGAACCAATCATTCATTAACAGCAGAAAAAGCCAAAAGTGAACAACCACAGACAAAGGATAAACTACATGATGAAGAACCACTAGCATTGTCAAAAAGTGAGTTAATCGATAATGAGGCTAATGTTACAAGTCAAACGATTAGAGAAAGAATTGAGACGCCTAACCTAACTTATCGTTATGGATTTATTAATGAAGAGGGGCAGCCAGTAAACGCTAATGAGATCCTTCTACAGTATCATAGTTGGCAAGGCAATTCCCCAAATGGCATAAATGTGTGGGAAGGTGAAAGTCAACCAGTGACAGCATCTACAGTGGCTAATTTAAAAGAAGTGGTAATTCCAAGTGAGAAAGTAGCCGTCTATTCCGACATGTCAACGGTGCTTGCAGCGAGTAATCAAACATTTTTTTTACCAAGATATTATACTTCTTTAAGCTTATACAATAAGAAAGGGGAAATTGATCCCAATTATCCGCTGCCAACTATTTCCGACGCATCAGGAAACCAATATCCAACAACAATTTCGCAATTTGAATTGGAAAAAATGTCTGCACAACAATATAGTCAGAAAACAGGAGTAACGTTTAACATTAGCGAGAGCCAAAAACTAATCGTTCCTTTGTACAACCAAGTGAAGATTGATTCATCGAATCAATCTGGGCTATTGAATTACTTTAAATTTTCAGGGCCGGTTTATTATCATGTTACCAATCGCAAAGTGACAGAACATTTTGTGGATACTCAAGGGAAACCAATCCCTCCACCACCGGGGTTTAGACAAGGAAAGCAAACACTTATTGAGCGTAACCCTTACACCTTTAAACAGAAAGATCTTTTGCCAAGTAGCTATGAAATTGACTCAAAAACGTATCAATTTCAAGGATGGTATAAAGGGAAAACGAAACCTGAAAATTTAGAAAAAAGCGTAACGCCCAGTTATGATATTACCTATGACGACAATGATGATTTAACTGTTGTCTATAAGGAGATACCTCAAAAAAATTATACATTTGAGGATGTCAATGGTGTTGAAATTGCACCACCATCTGATTTTATTCAGGATCACCAACAACCAATAACTACGGATGGCTTTCGCTATTTAGCTGGAAAAAAACTACCACAACAATACAGCGTTAACGGTAAAACTTATTTATATCAAGGTTGGTATCAAGATAAAACAAAACAAGAGAGCTTAGAAAAAACGAAGCGCCCCATAAACTCCCCTGTTTTTAATGAAATGAACGCTATTACAGCAGTGTATAAGGAAATAACTGCAAAAGCTGAAATGCAAATAGAAGGACTAGTCAAAGTCATGCCAAGTGGTTATATACAAATTTGGCAGATTATGCTTACAAATGTGGGAGAAGTACCGTTAAAAAAAATAAACTTAAAGCCAGCAATTGGTTGGTCACCAGGTCTAGCTCGGCCAATCCAAGTCACGATTCGTGTTGGATCTGAACCAAACAAAATTGTTCCTATTACTGATGAAAATTGGCGAGTTGGCATTGCTTTAAATACGGAAGTGCCTATTGGTCAGACAGCAACTATTATGATGACAACAATTGCTACAGGTGAACCAGATCAAGTGTTACAAGCGGCTGTTGAAATGAATGGAAATTTTTCTGCTGTTCACGCAGCTGATACTGTCAGAATCCAACCTAAAAATCAAGAAATTGTGGCACCAGATGAGGAAGGTTTTATCAGCACACCAACTTTTGATTTTGGTAAAGTAGCCATTTCTAGCAACACGCAGCAACATGGTTTAAAGCAGGCAGCAGATTATTATGAAAATGGTCAGGAAAATCCATATTTACGTTTGAAAAAATCACAACCCAATTGGGCACTAACTGCAGAACTATCCCCCTTTGAAGGAAGAGTGGATCAACTATCATCAATGACAAAGTTATTGTTAGGAACAACCAATGTTTCAGGTTTTATTCAGTACAATCAACCAACGGAAACTAAAGTTGCTCTTGGCAAAACAACCGCTATTCAATTAGTTGCCAACGGTGTAGCTAGCCATATTGTTGCCAATGGTCAGTTTGACGAAAGTGATGTTTATCAATTTGATTTTTCTTTTGATCAAATCAAATTAGAAATTCCAGCAAATCAAGGTAGAAAAGATCAAACTTATCAAGCAATGGTGACTTGGAATTTAGTGACAGGCCCATAAGTCCATAAAAAATAAGTTGAATAGTTTGATCAAAAACATTGCATAGAAATAATAAAAGGCGGCTCAACGAAGCGGCCTTTTTTTTGGTTCATTACCAAAATATAACGAATTTTGTAACAAAAACGTTTGCTAAAAAGAAGGAAAAATGATTAATTTTACGAAAAAAAGCATATATCGACAAAAAAGAAGCAAAATTTGAATAAAAAAAGAAAAAATATGAAAAAAAATCGAAGAATTGTTTAACAATTGAAAACACGTGAAAACTAGTCGTGACAAGGTGTAAAAGCCTTACAAAAGGTAAGTTTACCTATTATGGAGAAAGAAGGAGTGATCTGAAATGTTTTTGTAACATTTCTATTGCTTAATTGAAATATGGGTGTGGTAGAATGTTTTTGTCGTAAGAAAAGATTAAGATATTTTAAATAAACTTTAGAAATTAATTCGGAGGAATGACAAGTGAAGAAACGTCTATTTGCATCAGTATTACTATGTTCATTAACGCTATCAGCAATTGCTACCCCAAGCATCGCTTTGGCGGACAATGTTGATAAAAAAATTGAAGAAAAAAATCAAGAAATTTCATCATTAAAAGCAAAACAAGGGGATTTAGCTTCACAAGTATCTTCTTTAGAAGCAGAAGTATCTTCAGTATTTGATGAAAGCATGGCTTTACGTGAACAAAAGCAAACACTAAAAGCAAAATCAGAACAATTACAACAAGAAATTACAAACTTGAATCAACGTATTGAAAAACGTAACGAAGCAATCAAAAATCAAGCACGTGATGTTCAAGTTAATGGACAAAGCACAACAATGCTAGATGCAGTTTTAGATGCGGACTCAGTTGCAGATGCAATCAGCCGTGTTCAAGCTGTTTCAACAATCGTAAGTGCCAACAACGACTTAATGCAACAACAAAAAGAAGACAAACAAGCTGTTGTTGATAAAAAAGCTGAAAACGAGAAAAAAGTGAAACAACTTGAAGCAACAGAAGCTGAATTAGAAACAAAACGTCAAGATTTACTTTCTAAACAATCTGAATTAAATGTAATGAAAGCTTCATTAGCATTAGAACAATCATCAGCTGAAAGTTCTAAAGCTGGCTTAGAAAAACAAAAAGCAGCTGCTGAAGCAGAGCAAGCACGCTTAGCTGCTGAACAAAAAGCTGCAGCTGAAAAAGCTAAACAAGCTGCTGCAAAACCAGTTCAAGCTAAAGCTGAAGTAAAAGCAGAAGCACCAGTTGCCTCTTCTTCAACAACGGAAGCGCAAGCGCCAGCAAGCTCAAGCTCAGCAACTGAATCAAGCACGCAACAAACAACTGAAACAACTACACCAAGTACAGATAATAGTGCAACAGAAAATACTGGCTCTTCTTCAGAACAATCAACAACACCAAGTGGTAGTGAAAGTAATGGTGAGGGAACAGTTACACCACCAACACCAGAACCAGATAAAAAAGATCCAATTCCAACACCACCACCAGCTACAGGTGATGTGACGCTTGATGCATTGAACGTTCTACGTCAATCATTAGGTTTACGTCCAGTAGTATGGGATGCAGGTTTAGCAGCTTCTGCAACTGCTCGTGCAGCACAAGTTGAAGCAGGTGGTATTCCAAATGATCACTGGTCTCGTGGAGATGAAGTTATCGCAATTATGTGGGCGCCAGGTAACTCAGTAATCATGGCGTGGTACAATGAAACAAACATGGTAACAGCTTCAGGAAGCGGTCACCGTGATTGGGAAATTAACCCAGGTATTACGCGTGTCGGTTTTGGTTACTCAGGTAGCACAATCGTAGGACACTCAGCCTAATCAGCAATGATAAAAATAGACGTAAGCAGCTTCTGAAAAGAAGCTGCTTTTTTCATTACTATTTCATCCATCTCCGTTGACAAATTTGCTAAACGTGGTATTCTAATTATAATCTAATAATTTCCGTTGAATAGGAAAGTAAATACAAGACAGCTGGTAGAGAGACTTTGGTTGGTGAAAAAAGTTAGATGTCTGTATCGAAAAATGGCCTAGGAGGAATTTTTGTCGAAACGTAGGCAAAAACGTAATGTTTTTCGTTAACAAGACCGCTGATTATGATTGTCAGTTGAAGGGAAAGAGTCATCTTTCCGAAAAAAGGTGGTACCGCGATAATAATCGCCCTTTTACTAGTTACGGCTAGTAAAAGGGCGTTTTTTTATAAATAAAAATAGGAAAGAGTGAGGCAAATGAGTAGTCAGATTCCTTTTACAGTTGATCATGTGGGAAGTTTTTTACGTCCGGAAACAATTAAGAAAGCACGGAAAAAGGTCCAAGCAGGTGCTTTATCTCAAGCAGAGCTACGTCTTATTGAAGATGAGGAAATCAAAGCATTAGTAGCAAAACAAAAAGCTGGCGGCTTACGGGGAATCACAGATGGTGAATTTCGTCGCGGTTTTTGGCATATTGATTTCTTAGAAGGATTAAATGGTGTGACAGGCTATATCCCAGAAACAGGGTATAACCAAACCTTTCATGGAAAAGCAGCTCCGGCCTATAATATCCGCGTAGTGGATAAAATATCTTTTCCTGCGCAACATCCATTTTTAGAGGACTTTTCATTTTTAAAAGAGGTGGTGGAAGTTGGTGATGGCACGGTAGCCAAAGCAACGATCCCTAGTCCGACCATGATTTTACGTCAAGAAATTTTATCTAACGATGGCACCTCGCACATTCAAACAATTTATCCAGAGATTGGTGCTTTTTATAAGGATTTAGCACAAACATATAAAGATGCAATTGCGGCCTTTTACGAGAGAGGTTGCCGTTATTTGCAATTTGATGATACAAATTGGGCGTTTCTAGCGGATCAGACAAAACAAGAAGAATTACGAGCAAAAGGAATACAGCCAGAAGAAATTGCACAAGTGTGTACCACGATTATTAATGAAGCCTTAGCTGGTAAGCCAGAAGATTTAACTGTAACCACGCACATTTGCCGTGGGAACCATGCTTCGTCTTGGTTATTTTCAGGTGGTTATGAACCGATAGCAAAAGAATTATTTGCTACGAATTATGATGGTTTCTTCTTGGAATATGACTCAGATCGTGCAGGGGACTTTTCACCATTAAGACATTGGCAAAATAATGGCAGTAAAGTCGTTTTAGGTTTAGTTACTTCTAAGTTTCCTGAATTAGAAGAGACTGAACAAGTGAAAGCACGAATTGAAGAAGCTCAACAGTTTATTCCTTTAGAAAACTTAAGTATTAGTCCGCAATGTGGTTTTGCTTCGACAGAAGAAGGAAATCGTTTGACGGAGAAAGAACAATGGCGCAAAGTTCAATTACTTCAAGAAATTGCTAGAGAAGTATGGTAAAAAACTGGGACATAAGTCTAAACGGCTTATGTCCCAGTTTTTTCATTGTATTATTTTAAATATTGATCTTTAGTAAAATTCGTGTGTTCATACTCGCCGTTGTCACCATAAAAGCGGTTATAGCGTTGTTTGAATTTGCGGAATAAATAAATGACTGTCACTTTAACTAGGCAATACATTGGAATCCCAAAAATAACGCCCATTAAACCAAACAGTTCACCCATAACTAACAAGACAAGTAAAATAGTAATCGGATGGACTTTTAATTTATCGCCCATCACACGAGGAATAACAAAATCACCATGAATCAATTGGATGGCAAACCAGACGATAACAAATTTAACTACCATAAATGTGGAATCCTGAAAGGCAATAATCAATCCAGGAATAAAGGCAATAAATGGCCCGATATAAGGAATAATACATAAAATACCCGCAGCTAAAGCTAAAATGCTACCAAATTGTAAACCAATTAATAGAAAAGCTGGCCAATACATAATCCCTAAAACCAACGAAGCAATGACTTGACCTTTTAGATAATCGCCAATTTGAATGTTGGCAATTTGGCTATATTCATCAAAATCAGGACGAAAAGCTGGGGGAATGATGCCTTTTACAAAGCGATAAAACTTTTCTTTGTCTTTTAAAAGGAAAAAGGCGATGATAGGTCCTGTAAACAAGGTTAGGAAAGTAGAAGAGACTGCAGAAAAGACGCTTCCCAGACCTTGTGCGCCTGTTTGTAGGTAATCCCCTGCAAAGTCTTTAAAGGAGTTTGCAAGTTTGCCCCAGAGCTGATTAATCGACTCATTAGCAGATTCTAAATCTTTTGCAAAAGGTGTTTTAGCCATAAATTCTTGTACTATTTGGAGCGTGCTTTTCCAAAAACTTGGGAATTGTTTGATTAATTCTTCCGTTTGGTCTTGGATAATTGGGAAAAGTTGCAGTCCAGCTAACACTAGTAATGCAATAATTAAGACATAGAGAATCGCAATCGCCCAAACACGGGGGATTTTTTTCTCAAGGCGTTTCACCATTGGATTAAGCAAATAAAATAGAATAATACCAAAAAGTACCGGGCCTAAGACGGCACTAAAAATAACAAAAATTGGTTTAAAGATAAATGAAACAGTGTTGAATAAAAAGATAGTTACAGCAATTAGACAAAGGATAGTTAATGTGTAAAGTAAATTTTTCCCACCTAAAAAGCGGATCCACTTGGTACTTTCTTTATCCATAAGTTGCTCCTTTCGTTAAGCTTTATTTCTAAAATGACCAATAATTTCAATGACACCCATGAAAATCAGGATAAATCCAAAGACTTGCATCAAAACTAAGAGACTTTTGAAGGGGTTGAAAACTAAAACAGCTCCAGCGATTAAAACCAGAATACTGTAGATAAGCGCGCCTGTTTGACGAGTATTTAAAGCAAAAGTCAATTGAACGAGGCCGTTTATAACAATGCTAATCCCTAATAAAAATGGCAGAATCGAAACAATCACCGGTGCAAAAAATAAAAAGGCTACTGCTAAGACGACAAAGATTAAACCTGTTACGAAACCAAGCCCCCAGCTACCCGTTTGTTTTTTTATTTTGTAGTCATCATAAATATTGATTAACCCTAAAAGCATCAAATAACCAGCAATTAAATAACCGACGAACTGGAAGAAAGCACCGGGATTAAAGACAATGGCACTTCCGATAACGATAAAGACGGCGTCGCGCAATAGGGTATGGCGCCGAAAATTTTCTCTAAAAGTTTGGAACATAAAAATCCTCCTCAATGTTATTGTTTCTTTTATTCTAGCGGAAAAAAGAAAAAAGTGCGAGTGGTAGCTCTAAAAAGTGTTGGAAACTGTATCTTTAGAAAAAATAACATTAAAAATTAAAAAAGTCTTACAAATGAGCGAAAATTGGCATATAATGGAAAGTGAAATTTTATTTTAAGAAGGAGAGATTTGATGGATTTATTACCTTTATTAGGCGTATTGATCGTCATTGTCGGCTTCGCATTGAAATTTGATGCTATCTTGATTGTGATGGTTGCTTTAATAGTGACGGCTTTTACTGGCGGGCTTGGTTTGACATCAATGCTAGAAACACTAGGAACAACCTTTGTGAATAATCGAGGCATGGCTATCTTTATTATTATTATGTTAGCAACTGGAACGTTAGAAAGAAATGGTTTGAAAGAGTCAGCGGCTACGTTGATTAAACGATTCAAAAAGGTATCTGCTGGTGTGATTATTGACATTTATGGTGTCTTTCGGATTATCTTCGCCGCTTTTAACGTAAGTTTCGGTGGGGTAGCAGGTTTTGTGCGTCCGATTATTTTGCCAATGGCGTTAGGAACAATTGAATCAAAAAATTTACCAATGGTGCCAGAGTATGAAGAAGAACTAAAAGGGATGGCTTCAGCCATGGAAAATATCTGTTGGTTCTTTGGTCAAGTTCTGTTTGTTGGTGGGGCTGGGGCATTACTTGTTCAATCAACATTAAAAGATTTAGGCTATGAAGTGACATTAGGTAAATTGGCTTTAGTGGAAGTACCAGTCGCCTTAGTTGCCTTAATTTCGGCAAGTATTTACTTTACTTTAAAAGAAAAAAGATTACGTAAAAAATATTATGGACAGGAGGGACTGAAATGAGTTTTTTCACAGATCCAAGTATTGATTTGAGTGCAAAGTTATTGGAAGTCCTTTATATTTTTATGGGGATTATCTTGTTATACACAAGCTTTCGTAGTTTTCGTGATAAAACCAATCAACATGCGTATGGGACTAGTTTATTCTGGGGAATCTTAGGGATCTTAATCGGTTTTGGTCGGTTTATTCCACCAGTTGCCTGTGGCGTACTTATTTTTGTGATGACAATTCCGGCAATTCTTCAAAAAGTGACAAAAGGAGAAAGTCGCTTACCTTCGAAAGAATACATGGAAAAAATGTCTCAAAAATTAGGAATGAAGATTTTTATTCCCGCACTAAGTATCGGGGTTTTTGCAATTCTTTTTGCCACATTGACTACTTTAGGAGCTTTAGTCGGTGTCGGTGTTGGTGTCTTTGTAGCGATTTTCATCATGATGTTCTTTTCTAAAAATAATACGCCGAAAGTATTTTTTGATGATGCGGCGGAAATGTTAGAAACAGTCGGTCCTCTTAGTACGTTGCCAATGCTGTTAGCTTGTTTAGGTGCTGTTTTTACTAGCGCTGGTGTTGGTGAGATTATTTCAAAAGGAGTTAGTGCCGTAGTACCAGCAGGAAATGTCAATGTAGGGATTATTATTTATGCTGTGGGAATGGTTATTTTTACGGCTATCATGGGCAATGCCTTTGCAGCAATAACCGTGATGACAGTCGGAATTGGTGTGCCGTTTGTCTTTTCTTTAGGTGCAGATCCCGCATTAGTTGGGATGGTTGCCTTAACATGTGGTTTTTGTGGTACACTGTTAACACCGATGGCTGCGAACTTTAATATCGTACCTGTAGCCATGTTGGAAATGAAAGATAAGTACGGCGTCATTAAAAATCAATTGCCGATTGCACTTTTCATGTTAATTTTCCAAATTGTTTATATGATTCTATTCAAATAAGAAAGGATGATCGAAATGAAAGTTGTCGTTACTGGCTTTGATCCATTTGGAGGAGAAGCAATCAATCCTGCCTTTGAAGCAGTCAAAAAATTACCTGCTGAAATTGCAGGAGCTGAAATTATTAAAGTTGAGGTGCCAACTGTTTTTGGCACTAGTGGTGAAAAAGTGGCTGAAGCAATTGAAACCCATCAACCAGATATGGTGATTTGTGTTGGACAAGCAGGCGGCCGCCAAACAGTCACTGTTGAAAAAGTGGCGATTAATTTAGCGGAAGCGCGTATCCCGGATAATGCAGGACAACAACCAAGCGATGTGCCGTTGGTTGAAGATGGAGCAACAGCCTATTTTACAAATTTACCGATTAAAGCGATGGTAAAAAATTGTCATGACCATCAATTACCTGCAGCGATTTCTTATACAGCAGGAACCTTTGTATGTAATGATATTATGTATCACTTACTACACTTAATTAACACTAAATATCCAACTATTCGTGGCGGATTTATTCATGTTCCGTTCCTACCAGAACAAACAATTGATAAACCAACGTTTGCTTCTATGTCATTAGAAGCAATCACAGATTCTTTGTTCTATATGATTGAAGCAGCGGTAAAAACGCAAGAAGATATTCAACTACAAGGTGGCACAACCCACTAATTAACAGGCGCTTTCGTGAGAACGGAGGCGCTTTTCTATTTTTACAAAAAGAAAAAGTAATTTTTGTTGGCGTGTGAAAAAATTTTTTATGCTATTTTCGTTGACAAGTCGGTTTCTTCTTGGTATATTGAGATTCATAAATTATTAGCCCAGTAGGAAATAGATGTTTTGTTCAGAAAGTCGATGGTTGCTGTGAATCGATCAAGTCTATTTGTGAATTACACTAATAAGTAGTAACAATTACATAATACATAAGCGAGAAGCAAGTAAGCTTCTAATTAAGGTGGTACCGCGGAGAGATTCGTCCTTATTCTTTAAGGATGAATCTCTCTTTTTATGTAGCTTTAGGAGGCGTTTTCAATGAGTTGTGGAGGGGTTATTCGTTATCATAAGATCCTTTAATGTCAGAGTATTCAGAAAAAAGATTAGAGGAGAGTAACGAAATGAAAGAAAAACAGAAAAAGAAGACCGTGAGTGTTCGAGAAGCAAGTATCGTTTTATTAATTATTGTGGCAGCTATTGCAACAGGAGTAATTGGCTTAAAGATATCGCCAAATATTACTATTTTGTTTGTGATTGCATTGATTTTAGGCTACGCAATGTTTCGTAAAGTACCATTTGATCAAATGCATAAAGGGATTGTTGATGGCTTGAAGCCAGGGATTATTCCAATTTTTATTTTCATTTTAGTGGGGGCATTGATTGCCGTTTGGATTCAAGCAGGAATTATTCCAACGATTATGGTTTTTGGTTTTAAAATGATTAGTGTTAAATGGTTTGTGCCGTCAGTTTTTATTGTCTGTGCGATTGTCGGCAGTGCAGTAGGTAGTGCTTTTACAGTGATGTCAACAATTGGAATTGCTTTTTTCGGTATTGGCAGTACCTTAGGGTTAAATCCTGCTTTAGTTGTGGGGGCGATTGTTTCTGGTTCAGTTTTTGGTGATAAAATGTCGCCTTTATCAGAATCAACAAACTTAGCCGCAGCGATTGTTGAAGCGGATTTGTTTAAACATATAAAAAACTTGATGTGGTCGACTGTACCAGCATTTATCGTCTCTTTAATCTTGTTTATGATTTTAGGACAAACGTACGCGAATACTAGTCTGACAGAAGTAGTTCAAGTTATTCAAGTATTGGAAGACCACTTTACCATTTCAATTTGGTCATTGTTACCATTAGCCTTAATGTTAATCTGTGCCTGGCGCAAAATTCCAGCGATTATCACGATTTTGTTGAACATTATTGTGGCAGTAATTATGATTATTATTCAAAATCCGAAAGTATCGTTGCAGGCATTAGGAAACACGTTGGAAAATGGGTTTGTTTCTCAAACGGGGAACGCACAAATTGATCAATTATTAAGTCGTGGCGGGATTATGAGTATGATGCCGACTGTGGCACTTATTATTCTAACGTTGTCTCTAGGTGGCTTATTAATGGAATTAGGATTGATTTCTGCGGTCATGGAAGTTGTTTCGCAGAAAATGAGCAGTACACCGAAATTGATTTTATCAACGTTATTAACAGGAATTGGCGTAAATATTTTTATTGGTGAACAATTCCTATCGGTTATTTTACCAGGGAATGCCTTTAAAGAAGTTTACAAAAAAGAAGGTTTGGATCCGACTGTTTTAGGCAGAACCTTGGAGGATGGTGGGACGGTTATTAACTACCTCATTCCTTGGGGGATTGCAGGTAGCTTCGTAGCGGGGACCTTTGGCGTACCAACGTTGACTTACTTACCATTTGTTTTCTTTAGCTTATTATCGCCTGTCTTCTCAATGGTCAGTGCGTTTACTGGTTTAGGGATTAAGCGGTTATCAGCAGAACCTGTTACCGAAAAATAGGTTGATTAAAATAGAACAGTTGATGGGGAATACTGTAGTTTCTCTCTGTCAGTTGTTCTATTTTTCTTGTAAAAAAGGTTGCATTTTTAGAAAGAAACAGTTATAGTTGACTAGTCAATTGTTGACGAGTCATCTTTTTAAGGAGGAAACTATGTCGTTATCATTACGGGAAGTCAGCCAATTATTATGTCAGTTAAAGGTATTAGATCAAAAAATTACCAAAGTTTTTGAAGAGCAAGTTGGCTTGAGTTTGACTCGTTATGAGTTGCTGATGATTTTAAAAGAACGTCAGCCGTGTCTTCAAACGGAGATTCAAGAACACTTAAAAATCGATAGTGGTGCGGTCACTCGCCATTTGAAAATTTTAGAAGAGAAACAGTATGTGACACGACAGCGAAATCCAGAAAATAATCGGGAAGTGCTAGTGCATTTAACAGAAAAAGCACAACAAGAACTACAGCAATGTACAGCCAAGCAACAAACGGTAACAGAAATTATTCCCAGTACATTTACAAAGGACGACTGTCGCCAGTTAAAAGAACTTTTGACAAAACTAGATCAAAGCATTACAACGAAAGAGGTATGATAGAATGACAACATATACAACGAATGATTTTTCAGAGATTGTTTTTGGCCGCAAATCGGTTCGGGTGTACGATGAAACCCATAAAATTTCTCATGAAGAAATGTTAACAATGATTCAAGAAGCGACCACCGCCCCTTCTTCTGTTAACATGCAGCCATGGCGTTTTGTCGTAGTGGAAAGTGAAGCAGGCAAAGAAAAATTAAAACCCTTAATTCGCTTTAATACGCGTCAAAATGAAACATCTTCTGCAATGCTCTTAATTTTTGGTGATCTAAACTGCCATGAGCGAGGAGAGGAAATTTACAATCAAGCCTATGCTAGTGGTAAAATGCCTAAGGAAGTGCGGGACCAACAATTAGCAGCCATTATTCCCCATTATGAAAGTTTAAGTAGAGAACAAATGAATGACATCGTAAAAATTGATGCGAGTTTAGCAGCTATGCAATTTATGTTAGTGGCCCGAGCTCACGGATATGAAACAAATCCAATCGGTGGTTTTGAAGCGGAAAAATTAGCCGAAACATTTGGTTTAGATCAAGAGCGCTATGTCCCAGTAATGATTTTATCTGTGGGTAAGGGCATGGAAACTGGCTATGAATCTGTTCGTTTAGCACCAGAAAAAATCACGACATTTGAATAGGCAATAAAAAATGACGGCGTACGCTTGCATCAACCAACGATCTTAAAGAAAGTTGGCTAATGCAACAGCGATGCCGTCATTGTCGTTGGATAAAGTGACTTCCGTTGCGATGCTTTTAAGCTTGTCAACGGCGTTGTCCATAGCAATCCTCGTGCCGGCCCATTCCAACATTGTATAATCGTTGTGACCATCACCAAAAGCAATTACTTCTTCAGCAGTTATGCCTAACTGTAGGGTTAGTTTTTCTAAAGAACGCGCTTTATCAATATTTTTGGCGGTAAATTCAAAATAGAAAGGAGCGGAAAAAGCAGCGGTGACGGTTTCTTTGAAAGGCGCGTAGATGGCCTCATGATATTTTTGTAAATAGGCGGGTTCACCAGCAATTAAAATTTTGTTCAAGGGAAAGTTTAGTCTGGCGTCTAAATCACGCCACTCACATAATTGAAAGTTGCCACCCCGTGATTCATATTCAATAATATTAAAATCACCAGTCTCTAAATGTAAGGTGTTATGAAAAACATCATTGACATACATAAATGTTTCATCATTAATCATTGGAATTACGTCAAATTGTTTCAAATGTTCTAAAATTTGTTGACTCAATGACTTTGAAATTGTCTGATTAAATAGTTGTTGCTGACTGCCATGATGGGTGACACAAGCGCCGTTATAGGAAAGTAAGTGTCCATTATAATGAACCATCTCCAATTCATCTGCTAAGGGCCGCATACCGTTAGTCGGGCGGCCAGAAGCCAAAATCAGTGATAGGCCTTGTTTTTGTGCAGCTACTAATGCTTGTCGCGTTTTTGGTGAAATCTTTTTTTCTGAAGTTAACAAGGTACCATCAATATCCATTACAATTGCTTTGATTGCCATAATTGGCCTCCAATCCGAAGAGTTTCTTTCTTTTAGTATAAAAGTTTTTTTATTAATGTAAACGGATTCTCTTGTGAGGTGTATAAAAGAATTATTTTACAAAAATCTATACTATTTTTTTGTGAAATTTCATATAATAGAAGTATTCTAATTATCTACATAGAGAGCGAGGGACAAGGAATATGAAGGAAAAAGAAATGCATTCGCTCTTTTTTAAACATAAGTTTGTGAAAGTAACTCCCTATTTACGTCGTTTTGGTCATCGTTTGAGTGGGATGATTATGCCAAATTTGAGTATTTTTATTGCGTGGAGCTTATTGTCTTTGGTGGCTGGCTATACGACAGGGAATCTACGGCTAGCTCTTTCTGAAGTCGAAACGATAATGATTCGAGTTGTTTTACCGATTCTAATTGGTTTTACAGGCGGAAAAATGTTCGAGGAACAACGTGGCGGCGTTGTTGCTGCTATTGCGACAGTGGGCGTGATTGTTTCCACAGATGTTCCACAGTTGTTTGGTGCTATGTTTATTGGTCCTTTAGCAGGATATACTTTCGCCAAAATTGAACAAATTCTCTTACCGAAAGTTAAAGAAGGCTATGAGATGCTGACTAAAAACTTTTTAGCAGGAATTGTGGGAGGACTGCTTTGCTGTTTTGGTATTCTGGTTGTAGCTCCTGCTGTTGAAAGCGCTAGTTTTTGGCTGTATCAATTTTCTTCTTGGTTAATTGAAGCCAATCTTTTACCATTGGTTCACGTTTTCTTAGAACCTTTAAAAGTGTTATTTTTTAATAATGCGATTAACCATGGCTTATTAACGCCTCTAGGTTTAGAAGGTGCTAGTCAAACAGGTCAGTCCATTTTATTTCTATTGGAAACAAATCCTGGACCAGGCGTGGGCGTTTTGGTTGCTTTTCTGCTGTTTGGGCCTGTAGGACAACGAAAAACAGCAGGAGGTGCCACCATGATTCAACTGATTGGGGGCATTCATGAAATTTATTTTCCGTTTGTTTTAATGGATCCGCGCTTATTTTTAGCAGTAATTGCTGGAGGAATGAGTGGTACGCTTGTTTTTCAAATATTTAATGTGGGGCTAAGTGCTCCAGCTTCGCCAGGTTCATTGGTTGCGATTTTAGCCAATGCCCCGACTGATGCGAGGCTGGCGGTTTTTAGCGGAATTTTTGTTAGCTTTCTGTGCTCTTTTGCAATAGCAAGCTTGTTATTAAAACGTCAACGAGGAATTGAACCAGTTTCAATGATAAAGATGAAGGAGAAGGAGGAAGACCCAGTGGAAACAGTCACACCTAACTATCAGCAAATTTTATTTGTTTGTGATGCAGGAATGGGCTCAAGTGCCATGGGGGCTAGTTTGCTAAGCCGACAATTAAAAGCTGTGGACTTGGAGATACCTGTGACTTACCAGTCCGTTCATCAGATGAAGTGGCAGCCTAAGACATTAGTGGTCATTCAAGCAGAATTGAAACAGTTAGCACAAAAGTACGTCCCAGAAAAGGATATGGTGAGTGTTCAAAATTTTTTAGAAATTAAATCCTATTACCCGCAAGTTTTAGCCAAACTGACTGCTTCTTCTCAAGAGCAATCTTCACTTGGTTCAGAGTCTACTGAAACGAACCCGACAAAACAAATACAGAAGCTTGTTTTTTTATATGCCGAGAATGTTCGAGGATCGCAAACAATGGGAATGGAATTATTGCGGCAACAAGCGGCGAAACAAGGAGTCGCGATTGAAGTATCTAAAGAACCACTGGAAACAGTCTTTTTTACCAAGGAGACAACCTACGTAGTGACTCGTGAACTGGCGCAAGCCTATCATTTAGATCTAGCGCAACAAAATTTATACGTAGTTACTAGTTTTTTGAATAAGAAAGAGTATCAAGAATGGCTGGAAGGAGGAGCTGATAGATGTTTTTAACGACAAGAGAAACTGTTCTATTAACGGAATTAGTGAATAGTCCGACCCCCGTTTCAGTAAACCGCATGATGAATTTGTTAAAGGTTAGCCGCCGGACGGTATATCGTGAATTAGAAAATTTAGAAACCTCGCTAGCATCGATGGGCGCGACGTTGGAAAAAGTAGCTCGTGGGCGCTTTTCGATTCAAGCAGATGAAGCAGCGATGACGGAAATTCAGGCTGCTATTTTAGGAGAAGAGACACAGGAACTTTCTACTTTGGCGCGGCAACATGCGATTTTATTGACATTACTTCAAACAAAAGAGCCAGTCTCTATGCATTATTTTCTGGAAACGTATTGTATTAGTAATACGACTTTTTATGCCGATATTAAACAATTAGAAACACGGATTGCTCGGATTCCGTTGACGATTTCTCGGAATCAAGGCTATGAAGTGACTGGTTCTGAAAAATATCGCCGTCTTCTAATGGCGAATATTCTAAGTATGGAAATTAATGAGTACCAATTTTTTCATTTTACCGAATTAACGACAAACGACCATTTTTTCTTTCAGTTTATTCATGCAGAACATTTAGCATTTGCACAAACAATTGTTCAGCCAGAAGTAGAAACTTTATTTCCAGCATTAAGTGATCGCAAATTACAACATTTGATTTTAATGTTAACAATTGCGATGGATCGAGTCACTGCAGGTTTTTATTTAGCTGATGAGACCTATACTGGGCAGATGAATAAGGCCTTTCTAAATTGTTCTAAACGACTTTTTTCAAAAGTCGCTGCTGAAACAAAACAACTATACGCTGTCAGTGAGATTGTTTTTTTTGCTAGCTTATTAAGTAATTTTTCTAATTCTTTTGATGAAGATTTTTTTGATGAACATTTTGACACTCAGCTGGCTTATGCAGTGAAACAACTGATTGAAGCAGTAAGTCAAGAAACGGAAGTTAATTTTTTCGAAGATACCAATTTGTATAAAATGTTGTTGACGCATTTATCAGGTGTTTTTTCTCGGGCGGTTTTACAAGAAGAAGATTTAACGAATCCCATTTTAGAACGGATTATGAATCAATATCAAGAAATAGCTGCGGCTTTACGCCAAGCGTTGCCGCAAATTTTTCCGCAAAAGAATCTATCAGAAGAGGAAATTGCCTACATGGTACTTCATTTTGCCAATTCTTTAGAGCGGAGTCCCAAAATTATGGAAGTTGATATTGCTGGTTTTTCTCCTAGCGGTTTGGCTTCGACAAGTATGCTGGAAATGCGATTACGGCGCTACTTTCCTTTTATCAACCAGATTCATTTTTTTCGGATTGCGGATTTAGGTAAGGTGAATGTTGAGGAAAACTATGACTTAGTGATTTCCACTTCGTTATTACCAGGATACAATGGTAAATATAAATTGATCTCACCGTTACTTTTAGACGATGAAATCCGCCAATTGAAAGAAGAGTTTAAGCGGATTAGTCACGAAAAACGCTCGCTTAGGAAAGCGCCTGTGAAAAAAATAGGTGGCGAAGAAAGCTACGAAACAGTGGTCGCTTTCATGGAAGAAATTAGTAAACTATTAGAAACATTTTTCATAGCAGATTTAAATAATCAAGCGGATTTAGCAGAAACCGTTCAACAAGCTCTCGCGCAACTTTCCGCAGATTTAATCACCGATAGTGCAATCGTCTGTCAGCAATTGATGAAACGTTACGAGCAAGCGCCTATTGGGATTCCTCAGACGGAAATGGCCTTATTCCATACCTCAAGTACAGCAGTGACACAGCCTGTTTTTTGTATTTTTAATCTGGCCCAGCCACTTATGATTGAAGGTATGGATAAAAAGCCGATGCAGTTACAACGTATGTTACTCATGCTAGCGCCAATGCCGATTGATGAAACAATCGGGAAAATTTTAGGAAAAATCAGTGGTGCGATTATTATGAATGATTTAAATACAGAAATTTTTCATTCAGGAAATGAAGCCATTGTTTATCAGTTGCTTTCGTCATTATTAATTGAAGAAATGAAAGGCTAGGTGTTGAGAGATGTTTGAAATTACAGCGGAGCAAATAATGTTGAATCAATCGTATGCTAGTTGGGAGGAAGCACTTGCAGCTTCTGGTGAATTACTGCTAAAAAATCAGTTAGTCACGCCTGACTATGTCAAAGCAATGTATCAACGCCAACAAAAAGTCAGCGTGTATATCGGTAACTTCGTGGCATTGCCTCATGCGGAAGGACAAGATGAACAAGTTTTAAAAGAAGGGATTTGCTTTATTCAAGTGCCTGATGGGGTCAACTTTGGTACGGAAGCAGATCGAAAAATAGCTACTTTGTTATTTGTCGTTGCTCTAAAAAGTCAACGGCAATTAAGCATGCTTCAAGAATTAGCTTTTTTCTGTTCAGATCTCGAAAACATTCAGCGGCTCAGTGATTGTCAAACAATAGATGAAGCACAAAAAATTCTGGCTCAAGCCTAAAGTTACGTCTGAAAAAATCAATTCAATTTGAAATGTTCAATAATTATTGAAATAATTTTATATTAAAAAATAAAATATTTTAATTTGATAGATTAAACAAAAAAGATAAGAAGATTCCTTGACAAAAAATAGGCCCTATGATAAATTTAAGGTAACTTGTGACAAAGTCGTGCATGGATGCACTAAAAAGACACCCTATTGTGGTAGGGTGTCTTTTTTTGCTGTTTAGACAGCAGCGGTTGGAAGCAACTTGTTTATTCCTCGTTCTGTTTTTCCAACCAAATGGTTACAAGTTTCAGGACAATCCCGACAAAAATCGGCACAAGAATTTTTGTGACAATCTCGTACATGTGATGCACCTCCTTTCGAGGCAAGTCGCCAATTTGAGTATAGCATAAAAAGTTGTTCATTTATTATTGAAATTATTATAAATGAAATAAGCACGTGTTTTCTGGTTTTCGTAACTAGAGAACACGTGCTTTTTTCTTTCAACTTTTGGCACAATGGTTTGTGCCAAAGTACGACTTTTTTCAGTTTTGGAAAGCGGATACAATTTAGTCAACAAGAAAAGTTACTTGAGAGAAGGGGAATAAAAATGGAACAAGTACCAGAAAAAAATAAAGTATCAATTAAAGCAAAAGTCCAAAGACTTGGCAGTACCTTATCTAGCATGGTGATGCCCAATATCGGGGCGTTGATTGCGTGGGGCGTTTTGACAGCGCTATTTATCCCAGATGGATATCTGCCAAATAAAGCCTTTGCCACGATGGTTGGCCCAATGTTGACCTATTTAATTCCATTATTAATTGGCTACACTGGTGGGAAAGTAATAGCAGGTGATCGCGGTGCCGTAGTTGGCGCAATTGCGACAATGGGCGTGATTGTGGGAACCGATATTCCGATGATGCTAGGTGCCATGATTATGGGTCCACTTGGTGGCTTTACAATTAAGAAATTTGATCAGTATTTCCAACATCGGATTAAAGCTGGTTTTGAAATGTTAGTAAACAATTTTTCAGCTGGATTAATTGGTTTTGCGTTAGCTTTACTTGGTTTTTCAGCGATTGGCCCAATTGTCGATGCGCTGACTGCTGCAATGGCACGTGGTGTGGAAATCATTTTAAATGCTCATTTGATTCCATTAACGAGTATTTTTATTGAACCGGCAAAAGTGCTCTTTTTAAACAATGCGATTAATCATGGCATTTTAACACCCTTAGGGACAGAACAAGTCTTATCGGCTGGCAAATCAATTCTTTTCCTATTAGAAGCAAACCCTGGTCCTGGGTTAGGTGTCTTATTAGCATTTATGTTTTTTGGAAAAGGTGCGGCAAAATCTTCTGCGCCGGGAGCAATAATTATTCATTTCCTTGGTGGTATCCACGAAATTTACTTCCCATATGTAATGATGAAACCGTTATTATTCTTATCGGTTATTGCAGGTGGCGCGACAGGTAGTTTGGTTTTCCAAACGTTAGATGCTGGTTTACGTGCGCCCGCTTCACCAGGCTCCATTATAGCTATTTTAGCGATGACACCAATGGGTTCTTACTTACCAGTTATTTTAGGTGTTTTGGCAGCAACTGCTGTTTCCTTTGCAGTATCCGCAGTCATTTTAAAAGCAGATGCGAAAGAAGAAAGTGATGAATTTGCCCAAAAAGTGAAAGAAACCCAAGCTGCTAAAGCAGCATCAAAAGGATTAACTGTCACAAATGGTAGTGCTTCATTGTCAGGAATTCAACAAATTATTTTTGCTTGTGATGCTGGGATGGGCTCTAGTGCAATGGGTGCGTCTATCTTACGGAAAAAGGTCCAAGAGGCTGGTTTAGTACAAACTGTGACGAATCGGGCCATTAATAATTTGACCGATGAGGGAAATACATTGATTGTCACACAAGCGGAATTGCAAGAACGGGCCAAACAGAAAGCACCTAATGCAACCTTTGTAGCAGTTGAAAACTTCTTGAACTCACCACGTTATGATGAAATTGTGGCTGAACTATCAGGTACCAAAGAAAAAAAAGACGCACAACCAACAGTCTCCAAAGCAACACCTGCTTCTGAAATTGAGGGAGATTTAGCAAATGTCAATGAGATTCTTTTGGTTCACGATGATCGTGTCGGGTCAGCGACGATGGGAATGAAAGTCTTAGAAGAAATTTTAGATAAAGAGAAAATTTCAATGCCGATTCGAAAAATTAATATTAATGAATTAACTCAACAAACACAGGCTTTAATTGTCACAAAAGCTGAACTAACGGAACAAGCCCGTAAAAAAGCACCGAAAGCGACACACTTATCAGTAAAAAGTATGGTTAATCCCCAAAAATATGAAACAGTGGTTTCGCTCTTAAAAGAAAGTGCCTAGAGAGGAAGAAAACAATGGAAAATCTTACGAATATTTCAATTGAATTAAATCAACAGTTTAATACAAAAGAAGAAGCTATTCGCTTTTGCGGCGAAAAACTAGTCGAGGCAGGCTGTGTTGAGCCCGCTTATATCGAAGCAATGATTGAAAGAGACCAATTGCTATCTGTTTATATGGGGAATTTTATTGCCATTCCTCATGGAACAGAAGAAGCCAAAAAATTAGTGAAAAAATCAGGAATCTGTGTAGTGCAAGTCCCAGAGGGCGTTAATTTTGGCACCGAAGAAGATGAAAAAATTGCTACCGTATTATTTGGGATTGCTGGAGTCGGTGAAGAACATTTGCAATTAGTCCAACAAATTGCACTTTATTGTAGTGATATGGATAACGTGGTGCAACTTGCCGACGCATTAAGTAAAGAAGAAATAACAGAAAATTTAGCCATTGCTTAAAGGAGAGAATAAGAATGAACGCAGTACATTTTGGAGCAGGAAATATTGGACGCGGCTTTATCGGCGAAATTTTAGCTAAAAACGGGTTTCATATTACGTTTGTGGATGTTAATGAAACCATCATTCAAGCGTTAAAAGAACGTAAAAGTTATACAATTGAATTGGCCGATGCCTCACATCAACAAATTAACGTTGAAAATGTGACCGGGTTAAATAACATGACAGAACCAGAAAAAGTAGTAGAAGCAATTGCGGAAGCTGATTTAGTCACGACGGCAATTGGTCCCAATATTTTACCAAGAATTGCTGAATTAATTGCTCAAGGAATTGATGCACGTGCCGAAGCAAATTGTCAAAAGCCGCTGGATATTATCGCTTGTGAAAATATGATTGGTGGTTCAACCTTTTTAGCAGAAGAAGTGGCCAAATATTTGAAAAATCCAGCTTATGCTGAACAATGGATTGGTTTTCCTGATGCGGCAGTTGATCGGATTGTTCCATTACAAAAACATGAAGACCCACTTTTTGTTCAAGTTGAGCCTTTTTGTGAATGGGTCATTGATGATACCAACCGAAAAGCCAAAGAGATTCAGTTAGAAGGCGTTCATTACGTTGCTGATTTAGAGCCGTATATTGAACGAAAATTATTTAGTGTAAACACTGGCCATGCTACAGTTGCCTATACAGGGGCGTTGTTAGGCTATCAAACCATTGACGAAGCGATGCAGGACGCCTTAGTGGTAGCACAACTCAAATCAGTTTTGCAGGAAACTGGTAAACTTTTAGTGGCCAAATGGAATTTTGATGAACAAGAACATGCAGCCTATATTGAAAAAATTATTCAACGTTTCCAAAATAAATATATTTCAGATGCTATTACACGTGTAGCACGGACACCAATCAGAAAATTAGGTGCGCAAGAACGGTTTATTCGACCAATTCGTGAATTACAGGAACGCAATCTAGTGTCGCCGCATTTATTAGCAATGATTGGTATTGTCTTTAATTATCATGATCCAGAAGATGAACAAAGCCGTCAATTACAGGAAATGCTTGACCAAGAAAGTGTTGATACAGTGATCGCTGAAGTAACGGGCATTGAAGATCCAGAAACGGTTAAAAATATTAAACAAAACGTAGAACGCTATGCGCGACCACAAGTAGCATAATAACAAAATCCTTCTACCAAGATACTTCACATTTCTTAATTAAAGAAAAAAACAACCGCTCACTGAGCCGACCCCCAAAAGTTAGACCTAGAAATCTAACTTTTGGAGGTTTTTTTGTATGGCAAAATACAGTTTTGAATTTAAACTTAAACTTGTTCATGACTACTTATCTGGTCAAGGAGGTCTAAGGTTTCTCGCAAAGAAGTATGGGTTTAAAGATAGTTCTCAAATAAGCAAATGGATAAATGCCTATAAAGAACTTGGTGAAGAAGGCCTACTTCGCAGTCGAAAAAATAAGAATTACTCTGTTCAATTTAAGCTAGATGCGATAGAGTTATATTTAACAACAGAGTTGTCCTATCAAGAAGCAGCTAATCTTCTAAAAATGAACAATCCATCATTGATTGCGAATTGGCTTAGAACGTATCAGAAGTTTGGTATAGAGGGACTCTCTAAACAGAAAGGACGTCCACCTACCATGTCTAAAAAGAAACGAAATGAACCCCAACCACTACCAAGTGAACGATTTCAAGTAGAGAAACTAGAAAAAGAAAATAGAATGTTAAAAATTGAGAATGCCTATTTAAAAGAATTGAGGAGACTGCGTTTAGAGGACGAACAAAAAATGAACGAATCGCACGAATCATTCACAGTCTCCGAAGACACTTTCGATTAAAAGATATTTTGGAAACCTTAAGGTTTCCAAAATCTACTTACATGTACTGGCAAAAACGCCTCGACAGAACAGCTTCAACACAAATCATTGAAGAAGAAATTCAAGCGATTCGTAAAAAACATCAACATTATGGCTATAGAAGGATAACCCAAGAATTGAAACGACGTGGATTTCAAGTGAATAAAAAGAAAGTCCAGCGATTAATACAAAAGTTAAAGTTACAAGTCAAAGCTTTTAATAAGAAATCCAGAAAATATAATTCCTATAAAGGAATCGTTGGTAAAATCGCTAAAAATTTGATTCGTCGCCGATTTAAAACCTCTGTTCCTCATCAAAAAATTACAACTGATACAACTGAATTTAAGTACTTTGAAGCAGATAACGCAGGCATCTTTCGTCAGAAAAAACTATACTTAGATCCATTTATGGATATGTGTAATAGTGAAATTCTAAGCTATAGCCTTTCTACTCAACCAAATGGTAAAACAGTTATGGAAGGTCTGAAAGAAGCAATTTCTCAAACAAATGATTGTCCCTATCGGCGCACCTTTCACTCTGATCAAGGCTGGGCTTATCAAATGAATGTCTATATACAAACATTAAAGGACAACAATATCTTTCAAAGTATGTCTCGAAAAGGAACCTGTTTAGATAATTCTCCCATGGAGAATTTCTTCAGTATCCTAAAACAAGAAGTGTACTATAGAAAAATCTATCAAAGTCAAAATGAATTGATAGAAGCAATTGAGAACTACATTTATTATTACAATCATCACCGAATCAAGGAAAAACTTAACTGGAAAAGCCCAGTAGAATTTCGACAATTCAATCAAAAAACTGCATAAAAATAGAGTGGAAAAATCCACTCTATAAAAAGTCTAACTTTTTGGGGTCACTACACACTGATTAAAGTGAGCGGTTGTTTTTTACATATTGACTAAGTGGTTTTTGATAAAGCTCTCCTTTGAAGGCACCTGTATTGAAGTATTCAGCTAATTGGTAACCAATGAATGGGCCAGTAGTGAGTCCTGATGAACCAAGTCCGCTAGCAACCACAAGGTGGGGCAGCTCTGGCAAAGGACCAAAAAACGGAGCGAAATCAGATGTATAAGCACGTGTACCAACGCGGTAATGCATGGGTTGCTTAAAAAGCTGCTCTGCTTCTTTTAGAAATGGCGCAGTCCCAGAAGTTAGTTGTTGAAAAGCGCTAACAGTCTCTTCTAAATCCCAGGCTTGTTCATTTTCGTGGGTGGCACCTAATAAAATTTTTCCTTGATTAAAAGGAATTAAATCGGCTTCGCCATCTAACATAGCAACAGGCCATTGCTGACTATTTGTAAAAGGGGTCTCGAAAACTAACAATTGTCCTTTTTGGGGACGAATGTCCACAGATAAATTTAAAGTAGCGAGTAATTCCTTTAAATGAGGACCAGGTGTTAAAGCGAGAAAATCAACGCTCTTTTTTTCTGAATTTGTGACAATTTCCCACCCTTGATTCAGTTGACGAAAGTGCGCCCGTTGTGAACAAAAAGTGACCCCTTTAGCTTCGGCGCGTTTCTGAAGATGGTTTAGATAAGCTGGTCCATCTAGGCGACCGCCGCCAGAAATAAAAAGTGAGGGAGTTTCCTTAAGTAGCGGTAAGAACTTCGCTGTTTGAACCGCTGACAACATCGTGATTTCTCCAATTTCAGGTGCAGTTTGCTTACGCTCTTCTGCCAAATGGGCTAAGTCTGCCAAAGCGGCTGCTGGGCGCAAAATGACTGTCCCTGATTGACGATAAATATCCTCCGTCAGCTGAAAATCTTTGACTAGCTTTGGAAATAGGGCAGCGCCCTCTCGCGCTAATTGGTACCATTTCTTATTCCGACGTTTGGATAGCCAAGGGGAAATAATCCCGGCGCTCGCTTTAGTCGCTTGGCCGAGCCCTTCATCATAAACGGTAATGTCAAATTTTTGTGGATCTAAATAATTAGCTAACGTCATTCCGATAATGCCGCCGCCAATAATGGCAATTTTTTTCATGCTTCTTCTCTCCTTCGAACAGTTGTATTGTAACACAAAAAAACCGCCTCTAGACAGAGACGATTGGGAGATACCTTGTTAACGGGTCCTTCTGTGTGTGTAAATAGAATTGCCGCCTTCTAAAACGTGAACAATTTCTTGTGCCATTTCTGCCACAGGTACGGGATCATAGCCAATAAATAAGTTCTTTAAAAAGGGAATTTTCTTAAAAAAATAAATACATTTACTAAAAAGTATGGTGCCGGTACGTTCTTGACCTACAAGTAAACTAGGATAAAAAATCACTGCTTCGGCGACTTCTTGGTGGATTAGTTCCTCCGCTGCCAATTTGGCATCCATATATTTTCTCAAAGGGAAAGGAACAGTATTGGCTGAAATAAATAAAAACTTAGCTGGCTTTTTTTGTTGTGCTAAAAAAGAGCTGATTTTTTTCACTGGCGTCAGAATTAGCCGTTGATAGGTTTTCTTTTTTCGTGGATTTTCAAATAAAATACCTACTGTATCAATGACCCAGTCAGCACGCTGGACTTGTTCTTGCCAATTCGTGTCACGAGTAATATCGGAGCATACCCACTGCACTTGGTGGCTCCAAGATGCGGAGAGCGTGGCAGGCTTTCCATGACGTGAAACACTGATGACTTGATGTTGGCGTTGAACTAAAATTTTCGCGATTTGTTGACCTAAAAAACCGCTACCGCCAAAAATAATGACTTTCATGGCAAGCCCTCACTTTCAATTGTTTCTTCTAGTGTACCTTAAATAAAAAAAGAAGCAAAAAATCTCGATTGCGTATAGTTTAGTTATAAATAACATAAAAATAACCTTTTTAGATTGTTGAAATACAAAGACCCAACAATGGTTATTTATTGTCGTGAAATAAATAAAAAAATGAACAAAAATGAAATAAATCAGACTAAAGGCCTAGAGAAATGCCCTTGTTTCTTGAATTCAAGCATGGTTAAATAGTTATAAGTGAACGACCGAGCAATTTAGTTTGTTGGGGAAAATAGACAGAATGAGGAGATGAAACGAAGAAAATGAAGAAGAAAACGATAATTATATTGGGGGCAGTTGCGGTAATTGCGGTTGGGGGCATCGTAACTGTGAATGCGTTAAATAAAAATGCACAACAAGTAGCTGTCAAGCAAGCGCCTAAAGATGACTGGGGAATTGACTATTTTGATGTTCCTGACTTGCAACAAATTTATATTAACGGTGTCATCCAACCGGAACAAATGGAAGCCTTTGCGCGCGATCAAAAAATAACAAAGGATCCAGAGATTAAGGTGAAAAACGGCGATATCGTAGATGCAGGCACAGAATTATTTACTTATGAAGATGAGGCGGTCACAAAAGAAATTGAGGCACAACAAAATAGCTTAGCCAAATTAGAAACGAAGCGGGCGAATATCTATAATAAGTGGAATCGGGCCATTGATAAATTTAATAAAACTAAAGAAGAAGACCGCACGATGTCTGGTGATGATTTAAATGAACAATATCAAACAGAAGTCGATGCGGTAGATGAAGAGATTACCTTCACCAATGAAACCTTAGCGGATTTAGGAGCGAAGCAATATATTTCCACAAAGGCTAATTTCAAAGGTCGCGTATCAATTCCAGAAGTAAAAGATGCCAATTCACCGATTTTACGGTTAACTTCAGAAGATCTTTATTTAGCTGGAAAAGTGAATGAAAAGGACTTGACTAAAATTAGTGTTGGGCAAAAAGCTAAACTAACTTCTGTTTCCAACAATGTGGTTGTGGATGGCTCAATTTCTTACATCGATGATAATCCTCCTGAAGGCAACAGCGATGCCGCGAGTGGCAATCCAGAGGGCGGCACAACGATGTCTAGTTATAGCGTCAAAATTGCGTTGGCCAATTTAGACAAAGTCAAAAATGGCTACCATATGCAAGCAACCATTGATTTAGGCGATTTAGGGGCGATTGAGTTACCGAAAAAAGCGATTCAAAAAGAGGGTGAACAGGCCTACGTTTTAGTGAATGATTTTGGAACCATCATTCGTCGTGATGTCCAAGTCGGGCAAGAAAATGGCGACAAAATGGCGATTGAATCTGGCTTAGAATCAGCCGACCGAGTGGTTATTTCTTCAAAAAAACCAGTAAAAGTCGGTGATATTGTTGAATCAGATGCAGCGATTGCTTCTGATGAATCAGCAACCAACGAATCAATGACAGATGCGTCGAAATAGGAGGGCTTGATGGTGGAAGCAAACAATACAAATCAACCCCTCATTGAATTGCGGGACATTAACAAGTTCTATCCAGTAGGTAAGGAAAAACTACATGTTTTAAAAGAATTGAACTTGACCATCCATCAAGGAGAGTTCATTTTAATCATGGGGAAGTCCGGTAGCGGTAAGACAACGCTGATGAACATTATTGGTTTCTTGGATCGCTTAACAGACGGAAGTTATCATTTCTCAGGAACAGATGTTTCAAAATTGTCTGAAAATAAAAAATCAGCCTTTCGCAATGAATATCTAGGATTTATTTTTCAACAATTTTTCTTGATTAATTCCTTAAATGTTAGTCAAAATGTTCAATTGCCCTGTGTTTATGAAGGGAAAAAAAGCCGCGCTGAGAAAAAAGCGATTGCTGAAAAATACCTAAAAATTGTCGGTTTGGAAACAAAAGCCAAATCAAAAGTTACTGAACTTTCTGGAGGACAGCAACAAAGAGTAGCCATTGCTCGTTCCTTGGTGAATGATCCATTATTGATTATGGCTGATGAACCGACTGGGGCATTGGATAGTGAAACGGGTACAGAAATCATGGAATTATTGAAAGAATTGAATGAACAGGGCAAAACAATTGTCATGGTGACACATGATGAAGATATGAAAAAATATGCCTCACGAGTGATTCATATGAAAGATGGTCGCTTTTTGGAAGAAGAGGTGATTAGATGATTGCTAATTTATTTGTTAGTACTTTTTTAAGCTTAAAGGCGCATAAGTTGCGGGTATTTTTAACGATGGTCGGGATTATTATTGGGATTACATCAGTCGTAACGATTTCTGCGCTAGGTGAAGGGATGAAGCGTCAAGTTGTGAAGGCATCCAGTGCAGTGAACGCGGATGTTTTGAAGATTCATTATACAATGTCGGATGGTAGCAGTGACAATTTTATGTCCTACGAAGAGCCAGATTATACGTTTAGCCGAGTGGACTTGAAAAAATTACAAGACATTCAAGGAATTGAAAGTATTTATCCTCAATATGGTGAATCAATGATGGGGGGCGGAGACAATTTGTTTGTACCAATGGATTATTTTGGGGCGCAGGCGAATTTATCCATTACGTCGACTAAAGGGCAGAATGATATTTTATATGGTCGTGATTTTCAACCGAACGATGCAAATACAGATGCGATTGTCTTAAATCATGATATCTTTGAAGCGCAAATTCGGCTTGATGATCCTAGCCAACTCATTGGAAAAGCTGTTTCAATTGGTGGTTATATGTACAAGGTGATTGGTATTTTAGCACCAAAAGATTTAGATAGTTTGGGTATGAACGATGATTGGGCAACTGCTATGAGTAGTTTTGTTTCTCGAGAATCATACAATAAATTAGCGAAAACAAAAGCAATTAGTGGCATCAATATTAAGGTTCGTGAGGGAGCGGACCGTGAAGCAATTTTAGGACAGGCAATCACCATTTTAAGTGAAAATCATCCTGAAGTGAAAGGAACGTTTAAAGAAAACGACCAAGACCAACAACTCCAACAACAAATGGAAGAAATGGTCACGGGTATGACAATGTTTCTGATGGCAATTACTGCAATCTCCCTATTAGTCGGGGGAATTGGCGTCATGAACATCATGTATGTGTCTGTCACGGAACGGAAACGAGAAATTGGGATTCGTCGGGCCATTGGTGCTAAACCACGAGTCATTTTATTCCAATTTTTAATGGAAGCAGCGTTTATCACATTGATTGGTGGTTTGATTGGTGTCGGCTGCGGCTACTTATTGGCAACTGTGGTCGGTGGGTATATTTCGATTACGCCAATTATTACGCCGTCCATCTTTGCTATTTCAACATTGGTTTCGGTCTTCACAGGTATCTTTTTCGGAATTATTCCAGCAATTGGTGCTTCGAGGATGGATCCGATTAAAGCGATTTATAATTAAAAAGAAGAGCTTGGTAGTCACATCTTTTTTGATGATCCTATCAAGCTCGCTTTTTTATTTCATGTCACTAAGAATTTTCTGAATCAATTCTTGTTGAAACTCTTTGGTATATTGTTCGGTGAGTTTCGCTTGTTCTTCTTGGGACATTGATGGATTCGCCATCATAGCAGCCATCATTTTTTTGCCAACTGTTTCAGTCCCTTCTTTTTTGATATCAGCGGCATGTTGTTCCATATATTCGCCTAATTTTTTTGCTTGATCAGCACTTAAAACTAGCCAGTCACTAGCAACGTTGAAGGTGTTTTCTTGTTTTGCAAATTGGTTATCGTTGTCAGCAAGGCCAAATAGTGTTTTGGCCCAAGACTCTTGATAGGACCATTTCGTCGTTTTTTGGACTAATGTGGCTTTTTGAGCATCTTTTTGAACCGTGTTTGTGACGTTTTCCGTTCCTGTTTTTTGTAGTTTCTTTTTATCTGGTGTGTTATATAAATAAACTTTTTCGGAACCATCGCCCAACGGCTGGTACAATAACATGTTGGGGCCATCTTTGCTTGAACTACTGCTTTTTAGTTCAAACGTTTTGTCCTGAGTAACTTCGGTCATACCAAAATGATCTTTATCGTTTAAAACGATAAGACTTAACGAAGCTAAGAACCCTAAACCAAAAATAACCATACAGCATTTATGCCAAACTTTTCGGCCAAATACATTTGTGTAGGCAAAGCCTAACACGCAAAGGATTAAAAGGAAAATAATCATTATTTCATTGCACCTACTTCCTTAACAGGCATCGCTTCTTTTTTATTTAAGAAGAAAGTAATCGCCAAGCCGAGAACGCCAAAGATTGTTGCCACGAAGAAGGCTGCGTGATAACCGTTTAGTGTTGCGTTTGTTGCTTGGTCGCGATAAGTGAGTGGGGCTGTTTTTAATAAGTCCGATGCAGGTAAGCCGTCTTTGGTAACATTTGTTAAAACACTAATCAAAACAGCTGTTCCAATTGAGCTGGCTACTTGTCGGAAGGTGTTGTTTACAGCAGTTCCGTGACTTAATAAATTCATTGGTAAAGCATTCATGCCAGAAGTTGTCACAGGCATCATGACCATCGAAATACCAAACATCCGAATCGCATATAGGACAATGATATAAATAATAGGTGTTGCTTTTGTTAAGAAAGCAAACGGTAACGTTGCAGCTGTTAAAATAAACATCCCGGTAATCGCAAGACGACGGGCACCAATTTTATCAAAAATGCGACCCGTTACTGGCATCATAAGTCCCATAACTAACGCTCCTGGTAAAAGCATTAACCCTGAATGGAAGGCAGATTCGCCACGAATATTTTGGATATACAAAGGTAAAACCATTTCGGCGCCAATCATTGCCATGTTGGTTACGCCAGATAAAATGGCCGCAACAGTAAAGACTTTTGATTTAAAAACGCGTAGTTCTAAGAAAGGCTGTTCTAAATGCAATTGTCGATATGTAAAAAGACATAAAACAATCGCACCAACAATTAAGAATCCATAGACTTGCGGGCTACCCCAACCTTTATCACCAACGCTTGAGAAACCGTAAAGTAAGCTACCAAAGCCGAGAGTAGAAAGAATGACCGATAAGACATCGATACTTGGATTAGATAATTGAATGACATTTTTCATTAAAAATGAAGCTAAAATTAGGACTAAAACGACAATTGGAATGACCATCCCAAAAAGGTCACGCCATGTATAAGAATCAATAATCCAACCAGATAATGTTGGACCTAAAGCGGGTGCTAATCCGATAACAATTCCCGTTGTGCCCATGGCAGCGCCACGTTTTTCAGGCGGGAAAATTGAAAGCATAATTGTTTGTAAAAGAGGCATAGATACGCCGACCCCTGCGGCTTGAACAAGACGTCCAGTCAATAACATGCCGAAGTCTTGCGCTACAAAACAGATGATGGTTCCGATTAAGAACGTTGACATCGCTGTTATGTATAATTTTTTTGAACTAAATTTGTTAATCAACCAAGCACTGATGGGAATCATAATGCCGTTCACAAGTAGGAATCCAGTGGTTAGCCACTGTACACTTGAAGCTGAGATATCAAATTCTTTCATTAATGTAGGTAAGGCCGTCGTTAAAAGTGTTTGGTTTAAAATCGTACAAAATGTTCCGATTAGTAAAACGCCGACTAGTAACGACCGATTATATGGTTTTCCGTGAATATCCACAGGTTGTTGTGAAGTCACATATATCGCTCCTTTTTCTGTAAGTTTCAAATTAAATTGCATTAACTACTTTACAACTAATTAGAATCTTTGTCAACTTACTTGACAAAGGTGTAAAAAAAACTACAATTAAGGAAAGGATAAGGGAAAGGAAGTTAAACTAATGTGGTCAAAAATGATTCAGCGTTTGTTAAATGAAGAAAATTTGTTGATAGGAATTAGTGAACTAAGTGAAATTGCTGAAGTTTCGCCACGTCAACTTCGTTATTGGGAAGAAAAAGGGTATATTTCTTCCATTGCGAAAGACGCAAACGGTCCACGGAAATATCGGTTACATACAGTCGTCAAAGTGCATTGGATCAAGCGTTTTTTAGATGAAGGATATACGTTACAAAGTGCGGTGGAAAAAGCAGAAGAGCAGCATCGTAATGTGGGGATGACGAAAAAAATCTTTAGTCAAATGTTTCATGGTATCTCAGAAGTTTGTCCCAATTACGTAGCGATTGATTTGGGCGATTTCGATGAAGAACAAAAATTATATGTCGTATTTAATGAAACCACAGAAGTCAGTGAGTATCTTTTAATTCCTAAGGATGCAGATGTTTCTGATGAGTTAAAGAAAAGAAAATAAGAATGAAATAGGACTGGGAGAAAGACCTGAAGTGAAAGTAAAACGTTACTGAATGAATCTTCGAGTTCTTTTTTTTCTTGCAATTTCTTTATTTTTCTATATAATTTCTTATATGGAAAAGGAGGGTTTCGATGAAAGAAACAAAACCTTACGGAACAGTCTTGTTAAAAGCGGCTAAAATCATGGACTGTCTAAGTTTACACCCCGATCAAACCTTACAGGAAATTGCAAAGAATACCGAAATGACGGCATCAACGGCAATCAAAATTTTAGAAACCTTAACATTAATTGGCTATGTTCAAAAAGACACGAACAAGACGTACCGCTTAGGAACAAAATTGATTCGCTATGCGAATCAAAGTGTGGAGCAAATCGATTTAGCTGAAATTGCGGTACCTTATTTAGAAAACCTTCAAAATACGGTCGATGAAACCATTCATTTAGGGATTTTAAATAATAATGAAATTCTGTATATCAATAAATTAGAACCGAAAAATCAAACCATTCGCATGTCCTCGAAAGTGGGAATTACTCGACCTTTGTATAATTCGGCCATGGGTAAAGCCGTTTTAGCAGAATTTACGGAAGAACAAGTGCAACAATATTTAGACACGCAGACATTAATTCCCTATACCGAAAATACGATTACCAATCCCTTGCGTTTGAAAAAAGAATTAAAACAAGTGCAACAAACGGGGGTTGCTTACGATGATGAAGAAATTGAACAAGATATTTTCTGTAGCGGAGTATCTTTAATGAAAGATGGCGAAATTGCGGGTGCTTTTAGTGTAAGCATGCCGAAATATCGTTTGACAGAGGAAAATAAAACGACGATTAATCAAGCCCTTTTAGCAACAAAAGCAGCGATTGAAGCGAAATTATAGTAGAAAAAGAAAGACAAACAAAAGTCGATTGGGATTTTTGTTTGTCTTTCTTTTTTTATTTTTGTAAAAACGTTTGCATTTTCTTTTTTTATCTGTATAATGAAGTTGTGAATTTCTTTATAATAAATATATATTTCTAAATAAGAAATGAGGGAGTCTGTTGAAGCGAGTATCAATTTTACAAAAATTAGAAAATGCTGGCGTGATTGCTGTGGTTCGCGGAAAGACAAAAGAGGAAGCGCTAAAAGCTAGTCAAGCCATTGTAGCAGGCGGTATGCGGGGGATTGAGTTAACCTTTACTGTTCCTCAAGCAACAGAAGTGATTCAGGAATTAGTTGCGTTATACCAAGAGAATCCTGACGTAGTCATTGGTGCGGGGACAGTTTTGGATGCTACGACTGCTCGTTTAGCTATTGTAGCAGGGGCTGAATATATTGTGAGTCCAAGCTTCGATGAAGAAACCGCTAAAATTTGCAATTTATATCAAGTTCCTTACTTGCCAGGCTGTATGACCATCACAGAAATGAAAGAAGCACTGAAAAGCGGAGCAGATATTATTAAACTATTTCCGGGAAGTGTTTATGGACCGAGTGTTATTTCGGCATTTAAAGCGCCATTGCCTCAGTTAAATATTATGCCAACGGGTGGTGTCAGTTTGGAAAATATGGCCGAGTGGTTTGACGCAGGTGTGACGGCCGTCGGTGTTGGTGGCAATCTGTTAGCGCCAGCAGCAACTGGGGATTTTGAAAAAGTTCGTGAGGTTGCCCAAGCCTATATGGAAAAATTCCAAGCAATCAAAGGGGTGTAGGGACATGGGGAAAGTCGTAACATTGGGAGAAATCATGTTGCGTTTGTCAACGCCTGTCGGAATACGCGTAGCACAAACAGAAAATTTCGCTGTACATTACGGCGGTGGTGAAGCGAATGTAGCGATTTCGTTAGCGAACTATGGCCACCAAGTGACTTTTGCTAGTAAAGTGCCCGATAATTCATTAGGAGAAGCCGCCAAAAAGCATTTAAGTCGTTATGGGGTTTCAACGGAATTTGTACGAACTGGCGGAACACGCCTAGGAACATATTACTTGGAAACTGGTACAGGAGAACGAGCAGCCAGTGTTGTCTATGATCGCGACTATTCAAGCTTTGCTCAAATCGAAGAAATGGAATGGGACTTACATGAGCTGTTTTCAGGAGTAGAGATCTTTCATATTTCAGGAATTACAGCGGCGTTATCAAAAACGTGGCAAAGTATGACGGTTGCGCTAGTTAAAGCAGCGAAGCAAGCAGGGTGCCAAGTAAGTTTTGACATTAATTATCGAGGGAAACTTTGGTCCCAGAAAGAAGCGAGCGTGGCATTGAAGGCCATTCTTCCATTTGTTGATATTTGTTCAGCTGGGGTATTAGATGCTCGTTATTTACTGGAGATTCCAGAACCAGAGGAAGAACTTGAAGACGCATTAACGTGGTACTACCGAAAAATGCAAGAACGTTATCCCAACATTCAAGTATTTTATTCAACCAAACGTCAAGTTCATTCAGCGACAGATAATGAATTAATCGGAACGCTATGGTACAAAGGTGCGTATTATACGTCTAAATGTCATCGATTACAACCGATTGTTGACCGTGTCGGTGCCGGTGATGCGTTTGCTGGTGGGGTTTTACATGGTTTATTAGCTGCCTATGATCCACAAACCTGTATTGATTTTGCGACAGCGGCTAGTGCGTTAAAACATACTGTCCATGGTGATTGTAATCAATTTAGTCAAAAAGAAGTCCTTGCTTTTTTGGCAACGGGCTCAGGAAAAATAAATAGATAGGAGATTTTAGTTATGCAAAATATGGAAACACGTTATACACATAGTCCGGCGGATATCCGTCACTATTCAACAGAACAATTGAGAGATGAATTTTTAGTAGAGAAAGTTTTTATTCCAGGTGCAATCAGCTTAACCTACACACATAATGATCGGATGATTTTTGGTGGTGTGACACCGACCACAGAAGAATTAGAAATTATTTTGGACAAAGAATTAGGGGTTGACTATTTCTTAGAACGCCGTGAACTAGGGGTTATTAATATTGGGGGACCAGGCTTTATTGAAATTGATGGCGCCAAAGAAACAATGAAAAAACAAGATGGCTATTATATTGGGAAAGAAACAAAACATGTTCGTTTTTCTTCAGAAAACCCTGATGATCCAGCGAAATTTTACATTAGTTGTGTCCCAGCACATCATAAATATCCCAACGTAAAAATTAGTATTGATGAAATTACCCCAATGGAAACGGGTGATCCATTAACATTGAACCAACGTAAAATTTACCAATACATTCATCCGAACGTTTGTGAAAGTTGCCAGTTACAAATGGGCTACACCATTTTAGAACCAGGTAGCGCTTGGAATACAATGCCTTGTCATACACATGAACGTCGTATGGAAGCGTATGTTTATTTTGATATGGAAGAAGATACGCGGATTTTCCACATGATGGGTAAACCAGACGAAACGAAACATTTAGTAATGAGTAATGAACAAGCAGCCATTTCACCAAGCTGGTCAATTCATTCTGGGGTTGGTACAAGTAATTATTCCTTTATTTGGGCCATGTGCGGAGAAAATATTACGTACACAGACATGGATATGGTTGCAATGGATCAATTAAAATAAACCAAAGAAAGAGGAGAAAACATGGAATTTAAAATGAATGATTTTCAATTAGATGGAAAAGTAGCGTTAATTACAGGTGCTGTTTATGGGATTGGCTTTGAGATTGCGAAATCCCTAGCTGAAGCAGGAGCAACAATTGTTTTTAATAACTTATCTCCTGAATCAGTTGAACAAGGTTTGGAAAATTATCGGGCTGCAGGGATTGAAGCACGTGGTTATGTGTGTGATGTCACTGATGAAGAGCAAGTTCAAGCGATGGTTGCTCAGATTAAAGAAGAAGTCGGCTCTATTGATATTTTAGTCAATAATGCGGGAATTATTAAACGAATTCCAATGGTAGATATGTCAGCAGAAGAGTTCCGTCAAGTGATTGATGTTGACTTGAATGCGCCATTTATTATGGCAAAAGCGGTTATTCCAGATATGATTGAAAAGGGTCATGGCAAAATTATCAATATCTGTTCAATGATGAGTGAACTAGGTCGTGAAACAGTTAGTGCGTACGCGGCAGCAAAAGGCGGACTAAAAATGTTAACAAAAAATATTGCTTCTGAATATGGACAATATAATATTCAATGTAATGGGATTGGACCTGGCTACATTGAAACGCCGCAGACGGCACCATTAAGAGAACCAGGGCATCCATTTAACGAATTCATCTTGGGACGAACACCTGCTAATCGTTGGGGCACACCAGCAGACTTAGCTGGCCCAGCAGTTTTCTTAGCATCTAACGCTTCTGACTTTGTTAACGGACATATCTTATATGTCGATGGTGGAATTTTAGCTTATATTGGAAAACAACCATAATAAATAAGTAAAGGAGCGAGACTAGCAATCTCGCTCCTTTTACTTATGGCTAGCCTTCTACTAAAAACTCACATAAAAGAAAGAAGCAATCGCCACAGCAAATGAAATAATAGCAAACACTAAACTACTCCATAGTCCTAACAGAATAAATGGTGAGGTTCTTTTGCCGCCCTCTTTCTTTAAGTAGGAAAATGTCCGTCCAGTAACAATGAATTGCCAGATACTAATCAATAAAAAAATACCGCCAATTAAGTAACGCATGTCCTCGTCCTCCTTCTATTTAGTATACCACTTGATGAAAACGTTATCAAAACGCTGTATAAAAAAGTTGCCTTTCAAAAAAGAGAAAGGCAACTTTTTGACGGTTTAACGGACGTCACCCATTAAGTTTTGGATTGGTTTTTTCACAATGAATAAGAGAATCCCAGCAACGACAGCTACAAGTCCGACAATCCCAAAATATGCTGACTCTGTTCCAGGTGTATAGAAACGAGCAATTTGAGCGTTAATGGCTTGTGAAGCGGCATCTGCTAATAACCAAATAGCAACGGTTTGAGCTTCGAAAGCTTTCGGTGCTAATTTTGTAGTAATCGATAAGCCAACGGGAGATAAACACATTTCTCCGACAATCATAATGAAGAAACTAAAGAATAACCAAAGTGGACTCACCCGTCCTTCGGTACCATAAAGTAGACCTGGCAACATTAATAAGACGAAGGAAAGACCAGCAAAGACTAGCCCTAGTGAAAACTTCACAACTGTTGATGGTTGACGTTTACCTAGTTTTGTCCATAATGTAACAAAAATAGGGGTCAAAATAACTACGAATACAGGATTTAATGATTGGAACCAGCTAGCGGCAATCGGGAAGCCAAACAAACTCGTTTGCGTCCGTTCATTTGCAAATAGAGCAAGAATAGACGAACCTTGTTCTTCCAATGACCAGAAAACAATTGCTGCTAAGAATAATGGCAAGTAAGCCAGAACTTTTGGTTTTTCTTCAGCAGTGACATCTTTAGACGTTAACATTTTGCTGAAATAATAAACAGGTAACAGGATTCCTAACACGCTGATGGTATTAATAAAGAAATCAATTGTTAAATGTCCTGTGACATAGGCGCCACCAAAAATAAGTAAAGCAACGACAATTGCCAACATAAATGCTTTAGCAAATTTCTTTTGCTCTTCTTTAGACATTGGATTAGTTGGGGCCTGACCAATTCCAGCAAGAGATTTACGTCCTTGGAAATAATATTGTAGTAGCCCGAAGAACATCCCTACTGCGGCAACTGAAAAGCCTAAATGATAATTATATTCTTGTCCTAAAGTTCCGACAACAAGGGGAGCGATTAAGGCTCCGATATTAATCCCCATGTAAAAAATGGAGAAGCCTGCATCTCTACGTAAGTCAGTTTTTGAATAAAGATGGCCAACCATCCCTGAAACGTTTGGTTTTAACATCCCAGTCCCAAACACAATCAACATAATAGAAACGAATAAGGCGGGGACACCAAATGGGGTAGCGAGAACAATATGTCCAGCAATGATTAGCAAACCACCAATAAAAACAGTTTTCCTTGAACCTAAGACACGGTCAGAGACCCAACCGCCAATGATACTGGACATGAAAACCATTGATCCATAAATGGACATGATGGCTAAGGCAGTTGCTTTGGGGAGACCTAAACCGCCATTGGCTACGGTATCGTAAATGTAATACATTAGAATAGCACGCATGCCGTAGTAACTGAAACGTTCCCACATTTCTGTGAAGAACAGTGTTGCTAGTCCTTTCGGTTGTCCCAGAAAGGATTTGTCTAATTTCTCAAGTTGTTCTTTGTCACTCATAGATAAAACTCCAATTCTTATAATATTCAGAATATTTGATAATAAAATGACTTAAATGTAGATTCATATATTTTATTACTCATAGATTGGAAAATAGAAAGAGAAAAAACTGATTATGTTTTTAAATAACAAGCGTTCGAGCGATTGTTTGTTTTTTATTCGTGAATTATGATGAAAATGAATATTTATTCTGCTTTATTTTCAATAATTTGTTTTCACAGTCGTTTTAGCTGTTCTTTTTTTGAATAAGATTAAAATGAATAAATAACAAGCAAAATATAAGATTTTTTTGTTTAACTCTTTTTGTTTCAATAGGAAGTGCTTAGTGTTTTTTCAGAATCGAAAAATGAATACGACAAAAAATTTATCTATATAATAGAAGGAAAAATAAAAGTAGTGAATGATAAAAAAATTCAAAGAAAACACTTGTTCTTTTTAGGCGTGAGTTTTTGAAAAAAACATTCTCATGTCTAGTATCTTTAACATTTTGTTACTTTTTGACTGAAACGAATGTAAAAAAAACGACATTTAATGGCTAATCAAGGGTTAGAAAACGGTTTCTCAAAAATAAAATCCTGTTTTTTTAACTTTTTTTCGCAAAATATAAACAGGATAATATCAAGCTTCCAGCAGCTTTTTATTACAAAATGTAACAAAACCGACATTCTAGTAATAAATTGTCACGAGATATTCACCTACGGCCGGCCATTCGATGATAAAGTATGTGAAGTCGTTTCGATAAAGCGAAGCAGACGTGGTTGTTGCCGAGAGCTAAGAGCAACAATCAAATATTTTTAATTACAAAGGAGAAACATACATGAAATCAATCAAAACGATTTTACTTGGAACAACTTTGGCCGCAGGTTTAGGATTATTCTTAGGAACAGACGCAAACGCAGAAAGCTTATATACAGTTAAAGCAGGAGATACTTTATCAACAATTTCTCATCAATTTGCAGGAGACAATAGCTTAATTCAAAAAATTGCTTCTGATAACAAATTGCCAAACCTTGATTTAATTTTTGAAGGAGAACAATTAGTTATTCGTTCAGAAAAAGAAGTTGCTAATACTCCAGCACCAGCTGTAGAAGTTGCACCAGTTCAACAAGTAGTTGAACAACCTGTTGCACAACCAGTACAACAAGAAGTACAACAACCTGTTGCTCAAGAAGTAGCGCAACCAGCAGCACCTGCCGCAAGCAGTGATGCAAAAGAGTGGATTGCACAACGTGAATCTAGTGGTTCTTACGATGCAACAAACGGTCAGTATATCGGTCGTTACCAATTATCTGCCTCTTATTTAAATGGTGACTATTCACCTGCCAACCAAGAACGCGTGGCAGATCAGTACGTAGCAGGTCGCTATGGTTCATGGGATGCAGCTAAATCATTCTGGTTAGCAAATGGTTGGTACTAAAATTAAATAAACGAAGTAATCTAATTACTTATTAAAAACCATAAACAAAAAAACAGTAACCTGTAAAGATTACTGTTTTTTTTGTCGATTTGTTAAGGTACAACGCCCCACGCTCGTCAATTGGTGGTCTGCGTTATATATTTTTGCTTCCCAAACTTGAAGGGTCTTTCCCGAGTGATCGGGTGTCGCAATCACGGTAAGGCTACCATCATGGACACTACGAAGATGATTTACTTGTAAGTCTATGCCGACAGCAAAAGTGTTTTCAGGAACGTTTTCGTTCGCACCTAAACTACAGGCAGTTTCAATTAAGACGCCGTTTAAGCCCCCGTGGACAAGGCCATAGGGTTGTTTATGCACGTCTTTTACCGTTAAAGTAAGCTGACATTTCTCAGCAGAAACCTGTTGAATCGTGATGCCTAAATACTCTAAAAGATGAATAGTAATCAGTCCTTTCTAATAAAAGAGAGAATAAAAGGTTTTTTATTTATTATACAGGAATGAAGAAAATTTGAAATAGCCATGTTTTTTCTTAAAATTCAAGCGACTTTTTCTCTAAAGTGCCGATTCTTGTGTATAATAGAAAAGATGAGATTAATGAAGGAGGTTTCCTAATGAGAAACTGGACAACAATTAAAGAATATGATGAAATTTTATTTGAGCAAGCAGGCAAAGTAGCAAAAATTACTATCAACCGCCCGCATGTTCACAACGCATTCACACCAAAAACAGTCATGGAAATGATTGATGCATTCAACATTAGTCGTGATAAAGAAGATGTCGGGGTTATTATTTTAACAGGCGCAGGTGACCAAGCATTCTGTTCTGGTGGCGATCAAAAAGTTCGAGGTAATGGTGGGTACGTTGGCGAAGACAACATTCCACGTTTAAATGTGTTAGATTTACAACGGTTAATCCGTGTCATTCCCAAACCAGTAATCGCAATGGTGAAAGGCTGGTCCATTGGCGGCGGCAATGTTTTACAATTAGTTTGTGATTTAACAATTGCGGCTGAAAATGCTAAGTTTGGGCAAACAGGACCAAATGTCGGTAGCTTTGATGGTGGATACGGCTCAGGTTACTTGGCGCGCGTTATCGGCCATAAAAAAGCGAAAGAAGTTTGGTTTATGTGTAAACAGTATTCTGCTCAAGAAGCTTTAGATATGGGCTGGATTAATACAGTTGTTCCATTGGATCAAGTAGAAGATGTGACAATGGGGTGGGCAGAAGAAATGTTAACCAAAAGCCCGATTGCTTTACGGATGATTAAAGCCTCTTTAAATGCCGATACAGATGGCTTGGCTGGTGTGCAACAATTAGCTGGTGATGCGACACTTCTTTACTATACAATGGCTGAAGCACAAGAAGGCCGAGATGCATTTAAAGAAAAACGGACACCAGATTTCGATCAATTCCCTAAATTCCCATAAACCAATGACTTGGTTAAATAAACAAGTACAAAAACGTCCCGATCATCCTGCTTTTTATTTTCAGGATGAATCTTGGACGTTTTTAGAAGTGCAACAAGAAGTCAGCCATTGGGTAGCCACATATCAACAGGTGCTTGCACCAGAAGAAAAACGTGTGGCTTTATTCAGTAAGAACAGCAAAGAGTTGTATTTTTCAATTCTAGCCTTATGGGAATTGGGGAAAGAGTTATTATTTTTAAATACGCATTTGACACTTGCTGAACTGACTTTTCAGTTAAAAGATGCGCAAGTTAAAACGATTATTGGTGCGCCTGAAACGCAGGCTTTGTTAGAGGAGATTTCTTTTGTCGACGTTCAGCCAATGGTTAAAAAACAGCATAGTCTTTCACATCAGGAGTTTCAACAGCCAAGTGACTTAGAGTCGGTGGCTTCTATTATGTATACATCTGGAACTACAGGACAGCCTAAAGGGGTCTTGCAACGGTTTAAAAATCATTTGGCCAGTGCTAGAGGCACTCAAGAAAATATGGGGATTACTGCTGAAGATTGTTGGTTGTGTGCAGTCCCATTATTTCACATTAGCGGATTGTCGATTGTTGTTCGACAACTCGTCTTAGGTTGTAGTATTCGCCTTTACGATAAATTTGATGAACAGCAAGTGACACAAGATTTACAAGAAGGCCGTGGAACCGTCATTTCAGTGGTTGCGACAATGTTGCAACAATTATTGTCTGTCTATCCTGAAGCTGGCTACAGAGCCAGCTTTAAAGGAATGCTATTAGGCGGCGGACCGATTGCTCCGGATAAATTAGCGCAGTGTGAGGAAAAAGGGATTCCAGTCATTCAATCTTACGGGATGACGGAAACGTGTTCGCAAGTTGTTGCCTTGAAATTTGAAGATGCGGCACTGAAAATCGGCTCTGCTGGACAACCGTTAAAAGATATGCAGATCAAAATTGTTGATGAACTAGGACAAGAACAGCCAGAAAAGCAAGTCGGGGAAATTTTACTTAAGGGACCAAACGTTGTTTCAGGTTACCTTAACCAGCGTCAACCTGAAAAATGGACAGCAGATGATTGGTTTAAAACAGGCGACATGGGCTATTTAGATGCACAAGGTTACCTGTATTTGGTTAGTCGTTTAAGTGAACTCATTATCTCTGGTGGTGAAAATATTTACCCCACTGAGGTTGAACAGGTGTTACAGGCGATAACAGGAATTAAAGCAGCGGCAGTTGTAGGAGAACCAGATGCGCAATGGGGAGCCGTCCCAGTTGCATATGTGATTAGTGACCAAGAAATCACCTTAGCGCAAATTCAAGACCAGTGTTCACGAAAACTGGCAAAATATAAACGACCGAAACGCATTTATTTTTGTCATTCTTTCCCGCAAACAGCAAGTGGAAAGATTGCCAAACATCGTTTCATGACAGAAGAAAGAGAGGCGTTTTTAATCAGATGAAATTGCCTGATGAATTACGACAAGCCTATCAGAAGAATGCCCGTCAGTTCAGTTGGGTTTTTCCATTAGAAACAGAACAAACAGCCTTGGCAATTTTTGCCGCTGGTGAAAAGGCATACCAAGGAGAACGTTTTTTTTGGCAAACGCCGAAAAAAGATTTTGCTTTGGTTGGCTTCGGATATGAAACTATCTTAAAAGGCGCAGAAACAGAAACGCAGCAATTGAACAACTTTTTAAAAAAAGAGGCGGCAACTCGTTTTCAAAATATGTCTATTTCTGGTACGGGGGCTCTTCTATTTGGCGGTTTGCCTTTTGATACAGAACAAACGCCTACTGAGGCCTGGGGAGAGTTAGGGGAAGGTTGGTTTTATCTACCAAGTATTCTATTTACTTTTTCAGGTTCACGTATTTATGGAACGCTGAACTTTTCAGGTTCTAGTGAACAAGAAGTCGAGGAACGTTGGTCGACTTTGGTGGCTCAGTTTGATCGCTTGTTAGCTACCTGTGAGGAGTTGCCAGCTGTAGCGGAAACAAAGATTGACAAGGAAGAAGTTGCCGTGACTGAATGGCTACAAGCTGTCAACGAAACCGTAGCAGTCTTAAGAGAAGATGGCCCTTTAAAAAAAGTGGTTTTGGCTCGACAACTTGCTGTGAGCAGTCCTGAAAAAATTCGAAGTAACCAAGTGCTCGTTAATTTAATGGCACAACAACAAAATACGTATTTGTTTGCTTTAGAAGCCAAAGACACAAGCTTCATTGGTGCAACACCAGAACGACTTCTGTTGGGTACTAAAGAAACGTTTGCGACCGCTTGTATTGCAGGAACCATTAAAACGGGTCAAACACCAGAAGAAACGAAAGCTTTAGGAGCACAACTTTTACAAGACCGCAAAAATACCGGAGAACACCAAATTGTGGTGGAACGTTTAGCGAAAGAGTTGGCAAAGATGACGACTTCTGAAAACAGTATTCAAGCACCCATTATTTTGGAAAATCGAGATGTACAACATCTTTATGTGCCAATCTCGGGTCAACGTAAGCCGGGAATTTCGTTCTTGGAAAGTGTGATGCAACTACACCCAACGCCAGCTTTAGGCGGTGAGCCCAAAGAGTTGGCAGTCGAATGGATTCGACAATATGAGCCAGGGAGTCGTGGGTTATATGGTGCGCCAATCGGTTGGATTTCAGGGGATGATGATAGTGGCGAGTTCGCTGTGGCCTTGCGTTCAGGTGTCTTTGCTGGTCAGCAAGGCGTTCTTTATGCAGGTTGTGGTATTGTTGCGGATTCCCAAGCAGAGCTAGAAAGAGAAGAAACGAAAATAAAATTTCAACCGATGTTACGAGGAATTGGAGGGCAGGTTTAATGAATCATCAAGAAACAATGACCGATTATTTAATGGCCTTTATTGAAGGCTTAAAAAATAGTGGGGTTGAACAAGCAGTCATTAGTCCAGGGTCCCGTTCCACACCACTGGCTTTATTATTTCATCGGGAAACCGCAATCCAAACTTTTGTCGATGTCGATGAACGTTCCGCTGCTTTTTTTGCTTTAGGATTAAGTAAAGCGAGTCAAAAACCAGTGGTCTTACTTTGTACCTCTGGAACAGCAGCTGCAAACTATTATCCAGCAATTTGCGAAGCCAATATTAGCCATGTACCCTTAGTTGTTTTAACAACGGATCGGCCGCATGAGTTACGTCAAGTTGGTGCTCCTCAAGCCATGGACCAATTACAAATGTATCAAAATCATGTGAAATTATTTGTTGAAATGGCTTTGCCAGAAGCAACAGAAGAGATGTTGAATTACGCCTATTGGCAAGGCGCTAAAGGAGCAGCATTCGCGCAACAAACGCCTGCAGCACCTGTTCATTTGAATTTTCCTTTGCGGGAACCATTATTACCTGACTTAGAGAGAAAAACAAAGAGTTCTCAACAAACGGCTTTATTCGCTGGTCAATCAATCCTTTCTACAGAACAAGTGCAACAGCTAGCGGATCAATGGTACCAGAAAAACGGCGTCTTGGTTGTCGGTGGCAGTCATACAGAGGAAGAAGCGGCGTTATTTATTCAATTAGCCGAAGCTTTGAAATGGCCGTTACTAGCGGATCCTTTAGCAAACATTGTGACACATGGGCAAAATAGTGAAGTTGTTATTGCACACAGTGATCTGTTTCTAAATGTGGCGACCTTGCCACAAGAACCAGAAGTGGTAGTGCGTTTTGGTTCGCTGCCAATTTCTAAAAACATCATGTTATGGTTGAAACGCTTAGCAACGACAGAGACTGCTTTTTATTTTGTGGACGAAAATGGGCAATGGCAAGAGCAATTGAAAAAATCACAAACAATTATTCAGGCAAAGGAAACCACGTTTGTAGAACAACTGCTAACGGTTGTCAAATCAACAGAAGCGACTTGGTTAGCACAATGGCTCTTGCTAGAAAAAACGGTCTCTGAAGTTCTTCTAGAAACGCTGAACGCGACAGAATTAAATGAAACGACAGCCAGCTTAGCTGTTCACCAAACAATGAAAGAGAACGGTCAGTTATTTGTATCTAATAGTATGGCTATCCGCTACTTAGATCGATTTATGGATAGTCGCCCTTATCGGATGTTTGGAAATCGCGGCATCAACGGGATTGATGGGATTGTTTCAACTGCTTTAGGAATGAGTGCCGTAGCACCGACACAGCAAAACGTTCTACTGATTGGTGATTTAGCGCTATATCATGATATGAATGGTTTATTTTTGGCTAAACGTTATCAGTTGCCGTTAACAATTGTTTTATTAAATAACAATGGTGGCGGGATTTTCTCTTTTCTATCTCAACGAACTTTACGTGAGGACGATTTCGAGCCTTTATTTGGAACACCGCTTGATTTAGATTTTTCGTTAGTTGCTGAACTTTACGGTGCTTCGTATCAAGAAGTCAAAACAATCGCGGAGCTCAAGCAAATTTTACAAGCAGCGGCTGAAGAACCACAATTTCAAGTGATCGAAGTCAAAGGAAATCGCCAAGAAAATGTTCATTTGTACGAATCAATTTTAGCTGAAATTGGTAGACGAGTAGAAAGACAGGGGATTTCATGGAACGGTTAATTCGGGGGATGCAGTACCATTATCAATGGTTAACACCTTTTGATGCAAAGCGAACGACACTAGTCTGTTTACATGGTTTCACAGGAACGTTAGCCACGTTTGCAGCCGTTTTTCCCAGTCAAACACCTTATAACGTTTTAGGAATTGACTTACCTGGTCATGGCGCGACTGCTAGTTTGGTAGCACCAGAGCGTTATACCATGAAACAGGTTTGCCATGATCTTGCTGAACTAACCGAATCGCTAAATTTGCCTTGCTTTTGTTTATTAGGCTATTCAATGGGCGCACGAACAGCTTTAGGTTTTGCATTACATTATCCACAAAAGGTACAGCACCTTTTATTGGAAAGTGGATCACCAGGTTTGGCCACCGCCGCAGAACGTCAGGCTCGTATCTGTCAAGATCATCGTTTGGCGGAACGTCTCTTAGAGGAACCGCTGGTGGATTTTATTGATTTCTGGCAAGAATTACCGTTATTTCAAACGCAAAAAGCCTTGTCTGTGGCACAGCAAATGGCCATTCGTCAGGAACGTTTGAGCCAATCGGCCTTTGGGTTGGCTAGTAGTTTGTGGTATATGGGTACAGGAGCGCAAGAGAGTTACTGGGAACGTCTAGCAGAATTGCAGCCGATTCCTACCGATTTATTGGTAGGCGGCGAAGATCAAAAATTTATTGGGATTGCGAAAAAAATGCAGGCACGTCAACCGTTGTTGAGGCTGACAATTTTTCCTGAAGCAGGACATTGTATCCATTTGGAACAACCAACGATTTTCTATGAAAAGGTGACAGCGTTATTGAAAGGAGCCATCTGAATGAACATTCAATCAATTGAAACCTATCAGGTTCGTTTGCCTTTAAAAACGCCGTTTGTCACGAGCTATGGTCGCTTGGAAGAAAAAGCGTTTGATCTATTTGTAATAACTGATGAGCAAGGAAATCAAGGGTTTGGCGAATTAGTGGCTTTTGAGCAACCTGATTATGTGCAAGAAACGTTGGTAACCGAACGCTTCATCATCCAACAGCATTTAATTCCGTTACTTTTAACAGAAGCGATTGAACAGCCGCAAGAGGTTTCAACAATTTTTGAAGAAGTTAAAGGGCATTGGATGGGAAAAGCTGCGTTAGAAACTGCCATCTGGGATTTATATGCCAAACGGCAACAGAAGAGTTTAACTGAATTTTTTGGACCAACGCGGAGGAAAATTCCTGTAGGGATTAGTTTAGGGATTCAAGAAGACTTACCTCAATTACTTAAACAAGTTCAGTTAGCTGTAGAAAAAGGGTATCAACGAGTGAAGCTGAAAATTCGTCCCGGTTATGATGTGGAACCCGTTGCTTTGATTCGTCAGCATTTTCCTAACTTGCCTTTAATGGTCGATGCCAATTCAGCGTATACATTGGCTGATTTGCCTCAATTGCAACGTTTAGATCACTATCAATTAGCGATGATTGAACAGCCTTTTGCTGCAGATGATTTTTTAGATCACGCACAATTACAAAGAGAACTGAAGACAAGAATTTGTTTGGATGAAAATATTCGTAGTCTCAAAGACTGCCAAGTGGCGTTAGCATTGGGCAGTTGCCGTAGTATCAATTTGAAGATTCCTCGTGTAGGTGGGATTCACGAGGCGTTGAAGATTGCCACATTTTGCCAAGAAAATGATTTATTGGTTTGGTTAGGTGGCATGTTTGAGTCTGGTGTTGGACGCGCATTGAATTTGCAATTTGCGTCACAGCCTACCTTTTCCTTTCCAGGTGATATTTCAGCCACGGAACGCTATTTTTATGAAGATATCATCACGGAACCTTTTGTTTTAGAGCAAGGGACAATGCCCGTGCCTCAGGGACTTGGTATTGGTGTTACACTTTCCCAGACGAATTTGCTAAAATACAGTCAGTATCAAAAAATCATGTAATGATAACAAAATTGCGCCTATGACTATGCAGAGAAGCATAATCTAGGCGCAATTTTTTATTTTTCTAATTGACTCGCTGCGGCTTCATCCAAGAGAACCGTTAAATTTGGATGGAGTTGAAGAATAGAGGCAGGATACGTTTCTGTGACAGGTCCTTGGAGCACTTGTTTGACCATCTGAGCTTTTTGTTCACCATTTACAATTAGGACAAGATGCTTAACTTTCATGATGCTGGCTGGCCCCATCGTAACAAAGGTCATACCAGGCTGCATCATTTCAGGAACAAACCAAGGCTCTGAACCAGTGACGGTCACTTGATAGGTTTCATTTTTAAAATGAGTGGTAGTGGGCATGTTCCCACAAAAATGACCATCTGCTCCTAAGCCAATTAACATCAAATCTAAGCCGCCTGCGTCAGCAATCCGTTGTTCTTGTTGTTGAAAGTTTTCAACAGTTAATGGATGGATGTTTTGCTCGGATATTTCTGCAGGTGTCAAATACAGCGTCCGCAAATCTGTCAGAGTAATGCCTTCCTTTTGATGAGGAACGGGGATTTCATCAAAGTTATAATAATGAACATTATCAAAGTCAGATGAATTTTTCACAATCGAGGCTAATTTTTGGTAAACAAGTGTTGGCGTTTTGCCAGCGGTAATTGATAAATTCACTCGTTTATCTTGGCTCATCGTGCTTAGAAGTAACATTTTTGCCCATTCGCTCATCGCGTCGAAATCTTGTTTAATTAAAATTTTCATACTTGCTCACTCCATTCTTTGAATAAGCTAAGTATAATTTGTGGGAACCATCCCATGTCAAGCTCTTCACAAAAAGGATTTAATTAACGGTAGGCAAAAGAAAGAGGAGCAGCCGTCAAAACGACGACTGCCCCTCTTTTTAAAACTTAAGATAACCTACAACGAGTTAACTTTTTAGCTTTCTGTTCCACTTTCTCCAACGCTGGTCTAAACGTTCTTTTGACCAACATTGTTTAACAAAGAACCTTATTTTATTGTTCTTTTAACCATTTTTCTAGTTGTAAACGTTGCACTTTCATAGTAGCTGTGTGAGGGATTTCATCAAAAGCCATAATGATAGGTTCGTTTAAATGTGGTAAATCGGCTACTTGTGTCCACCAAGCGTCCCAATCCATTTCTTCCCCAGGGACAACCGCTAAAATTGGCTGTGGTTCATTTTCTTTGCCACGGACAATAATCACTTCTTCTAAGAAATCTAATGCATCCAATAAATGATCTTCAATAGCTAAATTACTGTCGATGTTTTCAATTAGATCTACTTGGCGATCTTTCAAGAATAAGTGGCCGCGTTCATCTAACATCCCGTAATCGCCGCTGTCCCACCATTCGCCGTAGACATTTTCTGCAAAGCGGGCATCTTCTTTGTAATATGTTAAGGCCCGTCCTTTGGATAAGAATTGGATATGGCCGTCCGTCATCGCAGGTAAAACTTGTCCTTTTTCATCGGTAATTCGAGCTTGTGTTAAATCCTCTAAACCAACACCCATGTCACGAGCGTCTGAATCTTTTAGGGATTCTAAAGTATGCGCTCGTAAGATCATTGGCCCGCATTCACTTTGTCCATAAACTTGTAGGAAAATTGGTTCATTGGCAGCAGATGCTTTTAAGAAAGCCACCATTGTAGCGTTGTTAATTGCATCAAAAGTAGAATGATAATAATGGACACTAGCGAAGGCTTCAGGTTTTTCTTTGGCCAAACGAACCCATTGAACGAAGTTATTGGGGTGTGTTTCTACAGCGATTGGTTGATAGGTGCTGAACATTTCAGCGACTTTTTCGCTCGAAGCATTTGCTAAAGGCATCATAGGGAAGCCCATGGCCATTAAAGAAGACACGCCAATGTTAAAACGAGAATGAACTGGCGAAATATGAAAGCCAACTAATTTCTTTTCAGCAATTTTTGTAAAAATGGTTTTTTGCCATTTTGTACGCCAACCCATAGAGTGATTGGAATGACAGATAAGTTTAGGAATACCTGTTGTTCCAGAGGTGTGAGTCATGTAGGCAATTTCGTCTTTAGTCAGTTCGTCTTGAGGAACTTCCGTGGCATCAGCTTCTAAAAGAGAAGCAACCGAAAGTTTTTTATTGGCAGAGCTGTTACGAACAGCTTGAACTTTTTCAGCAGTCACATCATCAAATAAAATATAAGGATCTTCTAAACGATCAACGAATACTTCAATTGTTTCAAAAGGTAAATGATATGAAACCATTACAGGAACGGCTGCTAGATATGAGGCTGCAACAGCTAGTAAATACGTGTCGAATTTAGGACTTTTATAAATAATAATTTTGTCGCCTTTTTTTACACCTAAAGCGGCTAATTGATATGCCCGTTTCAAAATTTCTTGATGGCTTTCACCATAAGTTGTTTCTAAGCCAAGTGCAGGAAAAGCAGGCAAAGATTCATCAAAAATAATTGGAACAGTTGGTGTTTTTTCTGCGGCTTCTTGATAGTTTGTGTAGAGGTTTAATGGTTGATAATCAAGTAAGTGTGTCAAGGGAAAGTCTCCTTTGTAAAATAGTTTGTGTACAAATGTACAAGTTCACTTTATCCTATCATAGAATGGGTTCTTTTTCTACGTCAAAAATACAACGTTAAATGTTATTTTTTATTATTCACAAGCACAACGTTTGCTGTATCTGGCAAAGTTTCCTACAATAATTATGTAAGTAACAAGTTCTCAGAAGTGTAAAACTTTACAAAGGAGAGGAATTTACATGAAAAAAATCTATGAAACAACTATCATTAATACGGGTGGACGTGCAGGAGAAGTTCACTCACCGGATAAATCATTTTCTTATGCGGTTGCTTCGCCAGGTGTCAAGAAAGAAAATACAACAAATCCAGAACAATTATTCGCAGCGGCTTACAGTGCTTGCTTTAACGGTGCATTAGAATTAGTGATGGATCAAGAAAAAGTCGAAGGTAAAAGTACAGTAACTGCACGTGTTTCCTTATTCCAAGGAGAAGATGGATTTAGCGTTGGTGCTGAATTAGAAGTTCATATTGATGGGGTAGATCAAGCTAAAGCAGAAGAACTTGTTAAAAAAGCCCACGAAATTTGCCCATATTCTAAAGCAACAAGAAATAATATAGATGTTAAATTAACAGTGATTTAATTAAAAAAGAAGCGCTTTGTCTATACGACAAAGCGCTTCTTTTTTAGATAACAGTCCACAAATTATACATATTTAACAAAATAACTAAAAAAACAACTAAACTATAAATTTGGGCGACCCGTTGTTGAGATAATTTTTTACTGAAAAGACCGCCGACATAACCACCGAATAAAGCGGCAGGAATAATAGCCCAAAGCATTGTCAAATCAAAAACCGCAAACCCTGTGGTCAAGCCGATATTGCCAAGTTTGGCGAGTTGGGAGAAAAAAATAGTAATGATGGAATAAACAGTTGCTGATTTGATATCCATTCCAAAAAAGAGAATAAGGCAAGCTACATTAATGGGACCGCCACCGATGCCTAAAAAGGTTGATAGAATCCCTAAGCCTAATCCGACAATCAGAAAAATGCTCAATCCGTTGAGGTGTAAGTGCCAGTTGGAAAATTGATTGTAGAGAAGAACCAAAACCAAGGTCAGCAACATGATGATATATTGGATTAGTTGTACTTTTTCTTCATTTGGCGCTAGTGCAATCGCCTGATTAAGAAGTAAATCACCTAACATGCCGCCGACTAAGGAACCAAACGAAATACTCGCGGCTTTTTTCCATTCAATTTGGACACCATTTTGATACTGTTTATAAGTCGAAGAAATGGACATGACAAAAACAGCGACACTTGAATAGAACGCAATACTATTTAACGAATGGAACCCAAGAAAATCCAAAACAGGCTTAATAATGACGCCTCCACCCATCCCAGAGAGCGCCCCAACTGTATTGGATAGAAAAATAGTTATGAAATAAATCAGCAAAACCCGCACATAATCACTCCTAAACCGTTTTCTTTTAGTATAGCACAAAAATTATATAAGAAATGTAATTTCATTTAAAAATATTTTTAAAAAGAACTTGAAATGATATTTCTTTAATGGTATTCTACAAATACAAAAAAGAAAACGCATTCAAGGAGGATGAGAAAGCATGACAGTATCGATTGGTATTATTTTGATTTTATGTCTTTACACAGTTGTTGGTGTACTTGACCAAATTTCTATTCAGATTGGTCCATATACACCATTGTTTGCTGCAACGTTTACTGGCCTAGTCTTAGGGGATGTTCAAACAGGTTTGATGATTGGGGCAACGCTTCAATTGATGACATTAGGCGTAGCGACTTATGGAGGAGCAACAGTCCCAGACTTTCTTTCAGGGGCCATTATGGGAACGGCTTATGCAATCATTTCAGGGAAAGGGGCAGAGTATGGTATCGGAGTTGCGGTTCCGATTGGGTTATTATTAACACAACTAGATATTTTAGGCAGAATGGCTAATACGTTTTTCCAACACAAAGCAGATGGCTATGCGGAAGAAGGCAATTATAAAGGGGTCGAGCGTTGCAATGTTTTAGGAATTTTTCCTTGGACGATTTCTCGTGTCATCCCAGTTTTTATTGGCCTAGCTTTTGGTGAACAAGTTGTAAACGCTATCAATAATTGGATTTCTATTTGGGTGATGAATGGGCTAAAAGCAGCAGGCGCTATTTTACCAGCGATGGGGATTGCTATTTTAATGCGTTACTTACCAATTAAAACATACTGGCCCTATTTTATTATTGGGTTCGTGTTACTTGCTTATGGGGCCCAATTCTTCTCAGTTTTAGGTGTCGCACTGGTTGGCTTGGCTTTAGCAGCGATTTATGTGATGAATCATAACAAAGGCGGCGCAGCTACAACAAGTGGCACGGTTATTTACGAAGATGATGAGGAGGTTGAGATTGATGACTAACAAATTAACAAAAAAGGATATTAATAAAGTTTACGTCCGTAATCTTTTTGGCTATCAGTGGGGCTGGAACTATGAAAAAATGCAAGGACTTGGTTACGCTTGGGTGATGATGCCTGCATTAAAGCGACTATACAGTGAAGATCCAGTAGCTATGAAGAAAGCCTTGAAGACACATCTTGGCTTTATGAATACAACGCCAGCCATGTCGCATTTAATTGTCGGAGCTGATATGGCTTTGGAAGAAGAAGTCGGCATTGAAGATGAAACGGCCATTACTGGCTTGAAAACAGGTCTAATGGGTCCGTTTGCTGGTGTTGGTGATACCATTTTTATCGCGATTTATCGTGCGATTGTTTTTTCGATTGCAGCTTACATGGCGCAAGGGGGCCAGGTTGTTGGGTTAATGATCCCGTTAATTGCCGGAGCAGTGGTCCTATGGGTTCGCTATAAATTCACTTGGATTGGTTACCATCAAGGGAAAAAAATTGCGACAGAATTTGCGGATAAAATGAAATTGTTTACGCAAGGTGCAGCCATTTTAGGGTTAACGGTGGTCGGCGGTTTGATTCCTTCGGTAATTACTTACAAATTAGATTTAACTTATAAAATGGGAGACGTAACATTATCTGTTCAAGAAATGTTGGATAAAATTTTACCCGCATTAATTCCTTTAGGGATTGTTCTTTTATCCTATTGGTTACTAGGGAAAAAGAAAATGAATTCAACACGGCTAATCTTTGTTTTAATTTTAATTGGGATGGTTTTAGGCAATTTACAACCAATGTTGGCTTGGGTTGGCGGTTTATTTTAAAAAAATAGTATATAATAGGAGAGATTTATTATGACAATTGTACATGCAAGAGTAGATGAGCGTTTAATTCACGGACAAGTTGCAACCGTTTGGACGAATACGGTTGGAGCACAAAGAATCATGGTAGTAAATGATGCCGCTGTCAAAGATCAATTACAAATTGGTGCCTTAAAAATGGCTAAGCCTGCAGGAGTTAAATTATCCATTTTATCAAAACGTAAAGCGATTGAAAAAATTTTAGCAGGCAATTATGATGAAGAAAAAGTCTTTTTAATTACGAAAGACATTGCAGACATGGCGGCTTTAATTGATGGCGGTGTCCCATTACAGAGCTTCAATGTCGGCAATATTTCTCAAAAAGAAGGCAGTCGAGCAATTAAAAAATCTGTTGCATTAACCGATGAAGATATTCAAACCGTTCGTCGTTTAACAGATAATGGGGTGACTATTACCGCACAGATGATCCCTTCTGAACCAAACGAAGCAATTTTAACTTTCATAAAATAGAAATGGAGATGAGAAGATGGAGCCAATCCGTTCAATCAGACAAAAATATAAGGACTTTTCCAAAGTAAATAAGAGAATCGCAGACTATATACTGAAGGATCCGACCCGTCTTCTCTCATTAACAGCAAACGAAATTGCTAGCAATAGCGAAACTTCTCCGGCGTCAGTTACCCGTTTTTCTAAACAATTAGGGTTTGACAGCTGGGAAGAGTTAAAACTATCCATTGCAGCGGTACAAGCTGCCAGTAACGGTAAAAAAGATATTGATCCAATTGTAGCGGCGGATGATTCGGTGGATACTATTTGTATGAAAGTGGAATCTTTATTAAATGCTACGATTGAGGATTTATTTTATACAGTGGATAAACAAGCCTTGGAACGAGCAATCGCGCATGTTAAAAAAGCGGAAAAAATTCATTTGATTGGAATTGGTGCCTCTTCTTTAACGACTTATAATCTTTATCACAAGTTTAACCGCGCTGGTCGCCAAGCAATTTTTAATTATGATAGTCACATGATGTTGGAGTTTTTAAATTATGCAACGGCACAAGACATTTTGATCACGGTCTCCTATAGTGGTTTGACAAAAGAAGCCTTAATCGCCTGTGAAATTGCCAAAAATAGAGGCGCAACGGTTATTTTTATTACCAGTAACGATGGAGAAAACGTGCGATCATTGAGCGATGAAGTTCTTTTAGTCCCCAATAATGAGCACCTCATTCGAGTTGGGGCTATTTCATCGATTGCTTCGTCAATGGCAATTGGCGATGTTCTGTATTTAGGTTCAATTCAAGATGATTTAGACACAGAAATTGAACGCAATATGATTGAAACGAGTCAACTTGTCAGCCGTCTAAAAGAGAAGTAGGGGTGTGCAAGCAAATGAACTTAGAAGGATTAACGACAGAAGCCAGAAATGAAGCGACTAAAAAGATTGACCAAGTGTCAACATTAGAAATGGTAACTTTAATAAATCAAGAAGACCAAAAGGTAGCACAAGCAATTGAAAAGGTGCTTCCGCAGATTGCTGCAGCAATTGATGCAGCGGCAGAACGATTTAAAAAAGGGGGCCGTTTAATCTATTGTGGTGCAGGAACGTCTGGACGTTTAGGTGCTTTGGATGCGATTGAATTAACGCCCACATATAGTGTGTCGCCAGAACGCGCATTTGGTATTTTAGCTGGTGGTGAAAAAGCAATGTATCAAGCAATTGAAGGCGCTGAAGACTCGAAAGAATTAGCTATCGAAGATTTAACGCAACATCAATTGACTGCCCGAGATGTCGTAATTGCAATTGCTGCTAGTGGTCGGACACCATATGCTGTTTCCGCAATTGAATACGGAAAAAAAGTGGGCGCTCTAACCATTTCAGTTACCTGTAATAATCAAAGTCCGATGAATCAATTGGCGGAAATTGGGATTGCGCCAATTGTAGGACCGGAAGTCATTACAGGGTCAACTAGAATGAAAGCGGGTTCAGCACAGAAAATGGTGTTAAATATGTTTTCAACAGGAATTATGGTTAAAGTAGGGAATATCTATCAAAATTTGATGGTCAATGTACAACCAACGAACGAAAAATTAATTCAACGTGCCACGAATATCATTAAAGAAGCAGCAGAAATCGAGGAATCGCAAGCCAAAGAATACTTGGAGGCAGCACAGCTAGAAGTGGCACCAGCCATTGTAATGGCGAAAGCCCACGTTGATTTTCAAAAAGCCAAACAACTATTAGCAGAACATGACGGACGGATTTCAGAAGTTTTAGCATAGAAGTGGTGAACAATGAATCAAATCGCAATTCAAGAAACAATTCAGAGACTGATTAATCAGCAAGTCGTTCCGGGTGTCGCTTGGGGGACGATCACAGAAGATAGCTTATCAGAACAGTATACGGGCTTTTTAGGTAATACTGGTCCATTTGCAAGACAAAAGATTTCATCAGCTAGCCTGTATGATTTAGCGTCCTTAACGAAAGTTATTGGGACAACAAATCGAATGTTACAATTAATCGATACAAATCAGCTTGCTTTTTCAACCACTGTGGGGGAAATCCTGCCTGATTATCAAGGACTATCTTGTTCGATTGGGGAGCTTCTACTGCATCAGAGCGGACTGCCAGCTGATGTTGTCGATAAGAAAAATGTCACAAAAAAAAGCTTGCAAGAAATCATTTTAACGCATTCGTTATCTGAACGAGGGAAAACCACTTATTCTGATTTAGGGTATTACTTATTGGGAGAAATTATTCAAGTATTGGATCGCTGCTCATTAGAAGAGAGCTTTCAAACATACGTATTTCAACCAATGAACCTACAGCATACAAGTTTTACGGTCAGCGATTTTGCCCAGGCAGTGCCCACAGAGATTACAAAACAACGCGGCGTTATTCAGGGGGTAGTCCACGATTCGAAAGCCTATCAACTAAAAGCGCCAATCGGCAGTGCAGGTTTATTTGCAACTTTACCAGATTTACTCACTTTTGTTCAGTGTTTTATGAACAATCGCTACCCGTCTGGCAAACCATTATTTTCTGAAAAAATGTTCGATGCTCTCTGGTCTATGAACCAAGGGGGACGTACATTTGGTTGGGAAGTTAAAAAGACGCAAGCTGGGGTAGACTATTTGTATCATACTGGCTTTACTGGAACGGCGATTGGTATGAAAAAAGAGACCAAAGAAGCCCTAATTTTGTTAACGAATCGGGTTCATCCCACTCGTGAAGAACGTGGCTTTCTGAAAGCACGAACAAAAATTTATCAGCAGTATTTTTAGGAGGAAATGATGAAACCAAAATTAATTTTAATGAGCCATGGACGGATGGCAGAAGAAACCTTAGCTTCTACTCAAATGATTGTCGGGGAATTAGCAGACGCTGCGATTGTGTCAATGACCGCAGAAGATGGCTTGAGCGGCACGCAAGCAAAACTGGCAGCAATCTTAAAAGAAGCTGGCAATGTCCCGACGCTTGTATTAGCTGATTTAAAAGGAGGAACACCTTGTAATGTGGCTATGATGGCCATGGGCACTTATCCGCATTTGCGAGTAGTCACCGGACTTAATTTAGCAATGGCAATTGAAGCAGCCGTGTCACCTGTGGAAAATGTGGATGAATTAGCTGCATATTTAACGCAAATTGGCCAATCTGCGGTGACCACGATTGACTTACCTGAATTAACAGATGAAGAAGAATTTGAAGAATAGAAAGAGGTCGGGACGGAACCGTTTAGCTCCGAGAAATAAGAAGGAATTTCCGAAAATTGCTTTTTAATTTTTGGAGAATTTCGGCTTATTTCCGAAGGAGTTGGTTCTGTTCCCGCCGTTTATCAGGTTTTGAGCCTGGAACAAAAATCCAAAGTGATTTTTGTCCCAGGCTCTTTTTTTAAGAACCAGGGATATTCCGTGGTTCGTTTTTGGTTGTGACAAAGAAAAAGAACAGACTTAGTAAAATAACTAGGATGCCATCGTTAAACATCGGATTTACGAAGTTTAAAATAGCACTTAAGATGACTGGCACGGTAGCACAATACGTAATAATTTTTAAACAATCAATCAAACGTAAAGAATAAAAACGTAATTTTGAATAGAGAGATGCACCGATAGCGGCAATCAGTAAGTCTAAAACTAAACCGATTAGAACAGGGTAGATAGCCACTAAAAAGACAATGAGTTTTGTCCACCAGGGGATCGCTGCTTCACTTAGCGCAGTCTTGATACTCTGAGCGTTAACGCCATCTAAGGTTCCTTTACTATAGGGGAAGATAAATTGGTCGGTGCCTAGAATTGATTCAGTTGCGCCTGAATTTGGTAAGGCGACTACAAATTCATCTTGTAAAAAAGCCAAACCAAACGCATTACCAATTAAATCTTTTTGGACATCAGCGGCTGTACGCTTTCCATCTGGATCAAACGTAAAAATAATCGAGTCGGTTTGATAAATAAAGCCAGATTCTTTGGCCTTTGTTTGCAACGTGCCATTTTCAATAGAAAAGTTAGGCAACTTTTCTGCAATTTTTTGGCCATCTTGTTGCACCTCTTGTAGCACAGAAAAGACTTGTTTGGTAATAGGTAGTGCTAAAATAGCACTTAAAAAAACAGCATAGAGAATTACTTTCCAAAACGCCATTTTTTTCGCATGCCGTAATTCTGAAACTGAAAAAAAGGCCTGCTTAAATAATTGCAATGTATTCATTTATTTACTCCTCACATCATTCTTCTACAGGTCATTCTAGCGAATTTATGAGGGAAACACAAGGTAATCTCCCTCTTTTGTAAAACTTTTCTTTTGGCAAGCAAACTATTTTGTAGAAAGCGGTTCACTCTGTTATCATAATAGTTGTATGAAAGACGTATGTTACATACTAAAAAATAGGGGGATTTAAAAAATGACTTACACATTACCAGAATTACCATATGCTTATGATGCATTAGAACCTTACATTGACGTGGAAACAATGCACTTACACCATGATAAACACCACAACACTTATGTGACTAACTTAAACGCAGCAATTGAAAAACATCCAGAATTAGGCGAAAAATCTGTAGAAGACCTAATTTCAGATATGAATGCTATTCCTGAAGATATCCGTACTGCCGTTCGTAACAATGGTGGCGGTCACGCAAACCATACATTCTTCTGGGAAATTATGGCACCAAATGCTGGTGGACAACCAACTGGCGCTATTAAAGAAGCAATCGATGAAACATTTGGTAGCTTTGATGAAATGAAAGCTGCTTTCAAAACAGCTGCAACTGGCCGTTTTGGTTCAGGTTGGGCTTGGTTAGTTGTGAATAACGGTAAATTAGAAATCACTTCAACACCAAACCAAGATTCACCATTAATGGATGGTCAAACACCTGTTTTAGGTCTTGACGTTTGGGAACATGCGTATTACTTAAAATATAAAAACGTTCGTCCAGATTACATTGAAGCATTCTGGAACGTTGTTAACTGGGATAAAGTAAACGAACTTTTTGCAGCAGCAAAATAAGTTTGCCAATTGTGAAGGAAAGAGTCAAATGACGGCTGTCATTTGACTCTTTCCTTTTACAAATCCAGGGTCGAAATAGTTGTTCGTTTATGGCATACTAAAGTAAGTAGGGAAAGATAACGGATACATAAAGAAGGAGCTAAAAAAATGAATGTTATGATGCAAAAAGTACACGGGTCAGAAAATGATTTCTTTTTATTGGATGAAACACAGTTTGAGCGTTCTTTAACCGCTGAGGAAATTGAGCAATTGCGCATCCAGTTATGTTCGCGGGAAACAGGATTATTGGCGGGAGCAGATGGGTTACTTTTGGTAGGAGAAGGGACTCACGGCACGTCCAATGCTAGAATGCGAGTGATTAACAGCGATGGTAGTGAAGCAAGCATGTGCGGGAACGGCTTGCGTACGGTTGCCCGTTATTTAGCTGAAAAAAACCAAGAAAAATCATTTACAGTTGAAACAATGTTTGCAGATTTGAAAGTACGTCAAGCCCCCAATTTAGCTGAAGAAGTAGCGACTTACCAAGTGGAAATTTCGCCAGTAAGTTTTGAAGCAGTGACTATCCCAATGCATTTAGGGGTCCAAACATTAATTGATGAAATCGTACCAGCCTTATCTAACACCATTCGCTTTACAGCGGTAGCAGTGCCTAATCCGCACCTTGTAGCATTTGTGGATCATGAAACCTTAAATGGGCCAGAATTTGAACGAATCGCTACCTATGTAAATAATGAAAATCCATATTTTCCAGAAGGGATAAATGTGAGTTTTGTTGAAATTCTTGGCAAAAATCAACTATTTGTTCGAACGTATGAACGTGGTGTAGGTTTTACAAGTGCTTGTGGGACAGCTATGTGCGCAAGTAGTTTACTTTATACATTATTGAAAGATGGTGTTTTTTATGAAGAAATAACCGTCAAAAATGCTGGAGGTATGGTGAAAACAGTCGTCCACGAAACGTCAGATGGCAGTTATTGGATGGAATTAATTGGGAATGCCACGATTACGCATTTGATTGAAGGATCACTGACTGATTTACTAAATGGTGCATTTGAGAAAATAACTATCACTGAAACGAATGAACAGAAATATTATCAAGAATTTCTGCAAACACTTTCTCAAAAATAACAATTGTTCCTTGATAAAGCGCTCTTTTATTTTACAATTGTGTTAAGTTCTTGTTCCAAAAAATAAAAAATATTGCTTGAATAAGCAAACTATGAGAAAATAAAGGGCATGAATTAAGAATTATTCTTAGATAAACGAGGAAGTGTCTTATGAAACTATGGAAAAAAGTAGTACTGGGCTTCTTGAGCGTCTTGCTAGTGGTAGTAGCTGGGGTATGTGCTTACGGGATTAAGATGTATTCAGATGCCAATTCAACAATTAATGGGATCTATCAATCAGTTAACCGTAAGTCCAATAAAGGAGCCACGGCCAATATTGATGCGCAAGAACCATTCTCTGTTCTTTTAATGGGGATTGACACAGGCGATTTAGGCCGAACAGAGCAAGGTCGTTCAGATACTACAATGGTTGTAACCATCAACCCGAAAGAAAACAAGTCCACAATGATCAGTTTGGATAGAGATATTCTAACAGATATTGTTGGAAATGACACACAAGACAAATTGAACCATGCCTATGCATTTGGTGGCGCCGAAATGGCGATTAATACAGTCCAAGAATTACTGGATATTCCCATCCATCACTATGTATCCATCAATATGAAAGGGTTAAAAGACCTGATTGATGCGGTAGGCGGTATTGAAGTAGATAATACGATTGGTGAATTTACGTTGGACGGTATTACTGTTCCAGCAGGTAAAATCAAGTTAGATGGCACGACAGGTTTGGCTTATGCGCGGATGCGTCACGAAGATCCTGAAGGAGATGTGGGTCGTCAACGCCGCCAACGAGAAGTTGTTGAGAAAATTGTGCGCAAAGTCATGAGTTTTGACGGTGTTTCAAAATATCGAAAAATTCTTGATGCTGTTGAAGCCAATGTAAAAACAGACTTAACCTGGGATGACATGATGGACATCCAATCAAAATATTTGTCTGCCTTTAAAACAATTGACTCTGAGCAATTACAAGGATACAGTGCAACCATTGATGATATTTATTATCAAGTCCTAGATCCAAATAGCTTATACAAAACACAAACAACGCTTAGAAAACAACTTGGTTTAAAAGAACATGCTTCTGAACGTGAAAAAGATTTAGCCTTTTATAATCAGTTTAGCTATGCTGTTACAGATACTGCACTGATTGGTGAATCTGGTGATTCAAGTGCCAATAGCTCTACTAGTTCGAGTAGCACAGCGGACACCACAGCCGGACAAACAGAATACAACGGCAATACGCAACAAGCAGCAGAAGGAGCCTACGATCCGAATACGTACGTTGACCCAAATGCGTACACAGATCCAAACGCTTATGCTGATCCAAATACGTATGTGGATCCCAACGCACCACAATATTAATCTGTTAAACAAGCTCGAAAACTTCTATTTCTGATGGGAAATAGAAGTTTTTTTCTTTTATTCTAGAAATTTTTTTCAGAAGGTGTTATAATTGGACTATACCAAAATAAACCGTAAGGAGCGTGTCAAAATGCAAATTATCCGTGTAGCAAATGCAGAAGAAGGCGGCAAAAAAGCGTTTGAATTAATTAAAGAAGGTATGAACAATGGTGCGAAAGTTTTAGGCTTAGCAACAGGTAGTACACCAGAAACATTATATAAAGAAATGACTGCAAGTGATGTCGACTTTACAGAAATGACTTCTGTAAACTTAGATGAATATGTTGGTTTAGGTGGCGAAGATGAGCAAAGTTACCGTTATTTCATGAACAAACACTTATTCGACAAAAAACCATTTAAAGAAACATTTGTACCAAATGGTAAAGCAGAAGATTTAGATGCTGCTTCCGCAGAATATGAAAAAATTATCGATGCACATCCAGTAGATATCCAAATCTTAGGTATTGGTCAAAATGGACACATTGGTTTCAACGAACCAGGCACACCTCTAGATAGCTTAACACATGTCGTTGAGTTGACTGAATCAACAATCAACGCAAACAAACGTTATTTTGACAAAGTAGAAGATGTCCCAACACGTGCTGTTTCTATGGGGATTGGCTCAATCATGAAAGGTAAAAAAATGATTTTAATGGCTTATGGCGAAGCAAAAGCAGAGGCCATTAAAGGAATGATTGACGGACCAGTAACAACAGACATGCCAGCAAGTGCATTACAAAACCATCAAGATGTTGTTGTAATCATTGATGATGCAGCTGCAAGTAAATTATAATCGTTGATGAAAAAGAACTTGAAACATAAGGATTTCCTTATGTTTCAAGTTCTTTTTTTGTTATACTGGAAGTAATAGAAGAAGAGGTGAAAAGGATGTTACAGCTAACAATTCCAGAAATTATTTTACGGTTAGTCCTAGCGATGGTGATGGGTGGCGCAATTGGTTTTGAAAGACAATATAAGAATCGCCCAGCAGGGATGCGCACTCACATTTTAGTTTGTATGGGCGCGGCTATTATTGCGTTAATTCAGTCGCAAATTGCAATCAATGCATTGAAAGATGCGTTAGCTAATCCGGCTTTGACGGGGGTCATTCGTTCAGATCAAGCAAGGTTGATCGCACAAGTTGTAAGTGGAATCGGCTTTTTAGGTGCTGGAACCATCATTGTAACGAAACAAAGTGTCACCGGATTGACCACAGCAGCGTCACTATGGACCGTTGCTGGTTTAGGGATCGCGGTGGGCATGGGCTACTATACGATTGCCTTAACAAGTTTTATCGGTGTATTATTTGCCTTAACCATTGTCAAACGAATTATTCACGTACCAACAATCAAAAAATTAGAAATTCGCTATCAACATAAACAAGAAACCAAAGAATTTATTAATCAGTATTTTGAAGAAAAACATATTGAAATTTATGATGTGAATTTCAATGTTTCTTGGGTAGATGATACAAAAATCTATACGAATATCTATACTATTGATTTGCCTAAAGGCCTAACGTATGCCGATGTTATCGAAGATCTATCTGTTTCAAATAATGTAACAAAATTACGATTGATTAATGTGTAGGAATTAAAAAATATCTCATGAAATGGATGCTTTTAGCGTTTGGTTTTATAGGGATAATGAAAATAGAGAGGGATGTAGGATGAAAAATAATCAAGAAAAAGCTAAGGAGAAAATGAATATCTCTAATTCTTCTTTTGATAAAATGAATACAAAAGTAGATCCTTCGCAAAATGGTTCACCCCTTCCATTTCAAGTGGGAGATTTTGCTTCTACCAGATTTGAAAAAGGAGAAGAAAAATCTAGCCGAGAAATACTTCAATTTTATTTGGTGGGCATTATTTTATCTCTTATTGGGTATCTAGGGTTAATAAAAATTCCCGTATTTAAGAATGTTTTGGAAAATACTATCGGTTCTTTTGTTATTTTAGCCTGCATCATAATTTTTAGCTTTATTTTCTCCAAAATTATCCAGGTTGCTTTTAAAAGAAAAAAGTAAGCCATTTTGCATAAGCTAATTGTTATCCTGTTTATCAGGGGCAATGAGAAAAGAAATTACTTATAAGTTAGAGTAGGGTACATAATAAAATGGTTTCATACTCTAATTTATATATATCTTTTACTTAGGGAGGTGAAAAGTATGTTTGGTTGGATTAGTTCTTGGTTCGGTGGCGGCTCATTCGGCGGTGGCGGTGCCTCAGGAAGTTGGTAAAATAAAAAGCTAGAAACGTTGATCGTTTCTAGCTTTTTGCTATTTATCTAAACCGTAAAGATAGTCATCATCTTTCATGGCTTCAACTGTTCCTAGTAAATAGCCATTTCCTACTTGGGAGAAGAAGTCATGGTTGCTAGTTCCTGTCGAAATACCATTCATTACAATCGGGTTCACATCATTGGCTGTATCCGCAAATAAGGGATCCATACCTAAGTTCATTAAAGCTTTGTTGGCGTTGTAACGTAAAAAGGTTTTTACTTCTTCGGTCCAACCTAAGTCATCATATAATTCTTCTGTATAACGTTCTTCGTTTTCGTACAATTCGTAAAGTAAATTATACATCCAGTCTTTTAGTTTATCTTGCTCATCTTCTGGTAATTCATTAAATCCTAATTGGAATTTATAGCCAATATACGTGCCGTGCACTGATTCATCACGGATAATCAATTTAATAATTTCAGCGACGTTCGCTAGTTTATTGTTTCCTAAATAGTAAAGAGGAGTGTAAAACCCAGAATAGAATAAAAACGTTTCTAAAAATACACTAGCAATTTTTTTCTCTAACGGAGTACCGTTTTTATAAATTTCGTTAATCCGTTCTGCTTTATATTGCAGATGTTTGTTGGTATTTGTCCACTCAAAAATATCATCAATCTCTTTTTTTGTATTTAATGTACTGAAGATAGAAGAATAACTTTTGGCATGGACAGATTCCATGAATTGGATGTTATTTAAGACGGCTTCTTCATGGGGCGTCCGCACATCATTTCTCAGTTGATCCATGCCGCTTTCTGATTGAACAGTATCTAATAAAGTTAAACCGCCGAAAACGTAGCCGACAGTAGTTTTTTCTAAATCGGAAAGAGTCCGCCAATCATCTAAGTCATTGGATAACGGAATCCGTGTATCTAACCAAAATTGTTCGGTTAATTTTTCCCAAGTGGATTTATCAATGACGTCTTCAATGGCGTTCCAGTTAATTGCTTCATAATACGTTGCCATGGTTATTCCTCCTGTATGCTGGGACAGCAGTCTGTTTGACTAGTTGTCTCGTTTCTTCGCTTAAAACGTTCTACAGAGTCCAAATAGGAGCGTGCAGCCGTTCTTCTTTGTCCAGTATATCTGAAAATGTCCTGTTTAAAAAGAGAACATTCCTAAAAAATAAGACGCTCAAGCAGAACGCCTTATTTAAGTGCTTTTCATTAAATCACGCAAGACTCACATTGATTGCTGCCAATTTCTTCAGCATCATCTGTAAATGTACGAATATAGTAAATTGATTTAATCCCTTTGTTGAACGCATAATGACGTAAAATGTTTAAGTCACGGGTTGTTTGTTTTGGTGTTTCTTTCCATTCATACAAGCCTTCAGGGATTTCTGAACGCATAAACAAGGTTAAACTCATTCCTTGATCAACGTGTTGTTGCGCTGTTGCGTAGACATCAATCACTTTGCGCATATCCATGTCGTAAGCAGAAGTATAGTAAGGGATTGTATCATTAGCTAAATAAGGCGCTGGATAGTAAATCTTACCAATTTTCTTCTCTTGACGTTCTTCAATCATACGAGTAATTGGATGAATGCTGGCACTAGTATCATTAATATATGAAATTGAACCATTTGGCGCTACGGCTAAACGATTTTGATGATAAAGACCATCTTTTTTCACAGCATCGCGTAACGCAGCCCAATCTTCAGCTGTTGGAATCTGAATGTCTTTAAAAATTTCTTTCACTTTATCAAATTTTGGTGTAAAGTTGCCTTCAATATATTTATCGAAGTAAGCACCAGAAGCATAATCTGATTTTTCAAAATTATGGAAGACTTGGTTACGTTCTTTCGCAATTTGGTTACTTTCCATTAAAGTCCAGTAATTTAATAACATGAAATAAATGTCTGTAAAGTCTAATGATTCTTCAGAGCCGTATTCCATATGATTTTTAGCGAAGAAGGTGTGTAAGCCCATTGCGCCTAGTCCGATTGTATGGCTTAAACGATTTCCATTTTGGATAGTTGGCACGACATCAATTTCAGAAGCATCTGTTACAAAAGTTAACGCACGCGTCATAGCGCGGACAGATTTTCCAAAGTCAGGACTTTCCATTAAATTAACAATGTTAGTTGAACCTAAGTTACAACTAATATCTGTTCCTAAAACTTCATATTCTTGTTTCCCATTAATAACAGAAGGCGTTTGAACTTGAAGAATTTCAGAACATAAGTTACTCATGATAATCTTGCCATCAATCGGATTGTTTTTGTTAGCAGTATCAATATTGATGATATAAGGATAGCCAGATTCTTGTTGTAATTTAGAAATTTCATTTTCTAAGTCACGGGCTTTAATTTTACGTTTACGTATGTTTGGATTGGCCACTAGGTTATCATATTCTTTGGTAATATCTACATAGGAATAAGGCACACCATATTCACGTTCCACACTATAAGGACTAAATAAATACATATCTTCGTTGTTACGTGTTAATTCGTAAAATTTATCTGGAACAATAACACCAAGAGACAACGTTTTTACACGGATTTTTTCATCAGCGTTTTCTTTTTTAGCAGATAAGAACATTTCAATATCTGGATGGAAGACGTTTAGATAAACCACACCAGCACCTTGACGTTGACCTAATTGGTTAGAGTAGCTAAAGCTATCTTCAAATAATTTCATAACAGGGACAACACCACTTGCTGCGCCATCATAACCTTTGATTGGTGCGCCCGCTTCACGTAAGTTTGAAAGAATAATTCCTACGCCGCCGCCGATTCGTGATAATTGAAGGGCAGAATTAATTGAACGCCCAATGCTGTTCATATCATCTGTTACTTGAACTAAGAAACAAGAAACCAATTCACCTCGACGTTTACGCCCAGCGTTTAAGAAAGAAGGTGTGGCTGGTTGATACCGTTGATGGATCATTTCATCCGCCAATGTTAAAGCCAACTCTTCATCGCCATCCGCAAAATACAAGGCATTAAAGGCAACCCGATCTTCATATGTTTCTAAATACTCTGTTCCGGCGTTGTTCTTTAAAGCGTATTGAGAATAAAATTTATAAGCCGCCATGAAAGACTTGAATTGGAAATGTTGTTCATCTAAGAAAGCATATAATTTTTCAATAAAGTCCATTGAATATTTTTCGATGAATTCAGTTTCAATAAAATCTTCTTTCATTAAAAAGTTGATTTTTTCTTCAGCAGAGCTGAATTTACGTGTATTCGGTTCTACATTTTCTTTAAAGAAGGCTGCGAGTGCTTCTTTATCTTTATTTAAAGGGATTTGACCATCAACAGGACGGTTAATCTCGTTATTCAGTTTGAAATAGCTGACATCTTTAATTTCTTTTAGACTCAATTTCTTCCACTACTTTCTTAAAGGTCTCCACGTCTTCGTCTGTTCCGCTAAACTCAAAGGAGTATAGAAGCGGAACGTGGTAATCGCGGGCAATATCTTTGGCGGTATAGACAAATAATTCAGCAAAATTACGGTTGCCCCCACCAGCTACACCAACTAACAGTTCTTGATTACTTTTATAATCAAGAAAGTCATTCACTACCTCTGTAATTTCTGCATCATAGGTAGGAATGACAAGAATAAAAGGCTCATTTATTTCAAAAAAAGGATTCGCTGGCTCAAGTTCATAAGCAGGCAAATCCAATTTTTTAATAAAGCGCCTTGTTTGACCGGTGACTGAAAAATAAACAAGTTTCATCTTAGCTAGCCAATTGTTTTAATTGGTCTGGACGGAAGCCAACAACGGTTGTTGCTTCAGATGTGATTACCGGTACGCTTTGGAACCCTTGTTCTTTTAACCAGTCGATAGCATCTGGTTGTGCGTCGATATTGATTTCTTCAAAAGCGATGTTATTTTCACTTAGGAAACGTTTCGCCATTTTACATTGGATACAGTTATTTTTTGAAAAGATTTTTACGTTCATTGAAAGTTCCTCCTCTTTTTTTCTACATAGACTAGTATAAATCTATGTAGAAAAAAGTCAACACTTTAACACTATATATTGTGGTGCGTTTTTCTCATAATACTAGTTTTTGTGTTTTTGAAAGAAAAATGAAAACACGTGAATCCTCGTTTTTAGGAGAAAAAACACATTGGTCAGTGTTTGACAAACAAAAAAATTAAAATTTTGAAAGAGAACATTTAGTGAAAAAACACTAAATATTGTGTTGACATTTGAGTTAGGCACAAGAAGAAAAAATAAGCGGATTTGTTATTGAATGAGTGGAATTTTATAGTAGCTAGTAACATAAAAAACAAGAGCTGACTTTTTTCAAAAATAGTAACCTGAAAAAAGTGTCTCTATATAGAAGGAAAATAGAAGAAAACAGGAGATACATCCAGAAATTCATTGACTTTCCGTGTAAGCAAGCGTATTCTTTTAATTGAGAACGATTCTCATTTTCGTTTGAAACTTTTTCACATGGAGGAAAGTAAATGATTACGTTAGCGCAGGCAGAAGTTGGGAAAGTCTATACAGTCGAAAGCGTCCAAGCAGATATTCAGACAAAGAAACATCTGAACAATTTAGGTGTCGTTGCAGGCCAAGCAGTTGTCCTTGTCAATTATCAGAATCAAAATGGTATTGTTTTATTACATAATAGTCGAATTGCGCTGACAGATACGATTTTACAAGCGATTCATGTGGAGGAGCGCTCGGCGAATGAGAAAGTTTGGGTCTCCTTAGATACCTTGAAAGTTGGAGAACGCGCTACAATAGTAGGTATCCACGGACAAGGAGCGGTGAAACGTCGGTTGATGGACATGGGCTTAACAAAAGGAACAGTAATTTTTATTCGTAAAGTAGCTCCTTTAGCTGATCCAATTGAAATCAATGTACGTGGCTACGAACTAACGTTACGAAAAAGTGAAGCGGAACTAATCTTGGTTGAAAAGGAGGAAAGCGAATGACTCAGCAAATTGCACTAGCCGGCAACCCTAATAGCGGTAAAACGACAACGTTCAATATGTTAACAGGAGCCAACCAATATGTTGGAAACTGGCCAGGGGTGACTGTGGAACGCAAAGAGGGGGTGGCAAAGAAAGATAAGACACTCATTATTCAAGATTTGCCAGGGATTTACTCTCTTTCTCCTTATACGCCTGAAGAAATTGTGGCACGAGATTATCTTTTGGAGGACCAACCTTCAGTGATTTTGAATATTCTCGATGTGACCAATTTGGAACGGAATCTTTATTTAACAACACAATTAATTGAAACTGGATTACCGGTTGTTTGTGCGTTAAATATGATGGATTTGTTGGAAAAAAACGGCCAAACATTGAATAGTGAAAAGTTAAGTTATGGCTTAGGCGTGCCTGTCGTTGAGATTAGTGCTTTGAAGAATCGTGGGTTGGATCATGCTTTAAAACAAAGTAAGCAGCGAGCGAATGCCATAGAGACAGAGGTTATTTATCCTTCTTATGATAATCGCTTAGAAGCAGCACTTGCTGAAATTGTTGATATTTTAGGGAATACTGTTCCTGAAACGCAACAGCGTTGGTATAGTTTAAAACTTTTTGAACGAGATGTTCGAACCAAAGAGCAATTATTATTGAGTTCTTTTCAAGAAAAAGAAATTGAAGAAGTCATTCAAATTACTGAAAAAATCTTTCAAGATGAAAGTGAAGCGATTATCATTAATGAACGCTATGCCTTTATTGCTCGATTAATTGCTTTGTGTGCGACGAAAAAAACAGAAATGACATTTACTCACAGTGATAAGATTGACCGAGTGGTAACCAATCGGTGGTTGGCGTTGCCAATCTTTGCGTTTGTGATGTGGTTGGTCTATTACTTATCTATTCAAACGGTTGGTACAATGGGGACAGACTGGTTAAACGATGTCTTTTTCGGGGAATGGGTTCCTCAATTTGTGGGAAATTGGTTGGCGCAATGGCAAGTAGCGCCATGGATGCAAAGTTTAATTTTAGATGGGGTCATTGCAGGTGTTGGGGCTGTGTTAGGCTTTTTACCACAACTGGCCGTCCTGTTTTTATGTTTAGGTTTTTTAGAAGATTGTGGCTATATGGCACGGATTGCCTTTGTCATGGATCGCTTGTTTCGGAAATTCGGCCTATCTGGTAAGTCGTTTATTCCAATGTTAATTGCGACAGGTTGTGGGGTCCCAGGCGTGATGGCTAGTCGAACGATTGAAAACGAACGCGATCGGCGAATGACTATTATGGTCACGACTTTTATGCCATGTTCGGCGAAGTTGCCAATTATCGCTCTGATTGCAGGTGCATTTTTTCCTAACCAAAGTTGGGTCTCGCCCTCTGCTTATTTCTTAGGGGTTGCTTCCATTGTGTTGTCAGGGATTGCTTTAAAAAAGACCAAGCATTTTTCGGGAGATCCAGCACCATTTATTATGGAACTTCCCGCCTATCATTTGCCACAGCTTAGAAGTGTGGTTCGGCATGCCTATGAACGATGTCGCTCATTTGTAAAAAAAGCAGGAACGATTATTTTTGTTTCCAGTATTCTCATTTGGTTCATGTCACATTATTCTGTGACGTTTCAACCCGTTCCAGAAAGTCAAAGTATTCTAGCATTTCTAGGTAAAGGGTTGGCGGTGCTATTTATCCCATTAGGTTGGGGTAATTGGCAAGGGGCAGTTGCCACAATTACAGGATTGATAGCGAAAGAAAATATTATTGGTACCTTAGGCATTTTATTTGGCAATGTGAAAGATGTTTCTGAAAACGGGGTAGAAGTCTGGGGCGCACTGCAACACACCTTTACGCCAGTCGCGGCCTATTCGTTCTTAACTTTTAACTTATTATGTGCACCTTGTTTTGCTGCAATTGGCGCAATTCGTCGTGAAATGGGAGACCTCAAATGGACATTAGGAGCCATTGGTTATCAATGCGGTTTGGCTTATATGGTTAGTTTTGTGATTTATCAATTGGGCCATGTGTTAGTCGAAAAAGGCACACTAACTCTGGGGACTTTTTTAGCGATGGGTGTTGTTTTAGCTGGATTTTATTTCCTTATAAGAAAACCAAAGCCAGGCAAAGAAAGTGTCCAAGCAATCACTTCTTTAGAAAGAGGGTAATAACGGATGGCAACAATTATTTTATCCATTTTAATTTTTGGAACAGCAGGAATCATCACCTATCGACGAATCAAAAAAGGGGAAAGTTGTGAAGATTGTCAAACAGCTTGTCCTGTAAAAAAAGAACAATCTTCACAAGAATAACAACTGAAAAAAATTCCCTCTTGTATAAATAATAGCGGAGTGCTACAATATTGAGGTAGCTGAAAAGCTATTTTATACAACGGGGGCATAGCTCAGTTGGTTAGAGCATCTGACTCTTAATCAGAGGGTCTAGGGTTCGAATCCCTATGCCCCCATTGGGTGCCAAACCCACGAGAACGGTATTCTGTCGGCGTCTTAGGACGTTTCGAAGACGGAGTACGCGTTCTCTTTTTTTACATAAAATGTCGTGTGTCGTGAGAGATACACTAGTTAAATCGTTTAAAGAATGCTACGCTTAGAAGAGCGAGAAAGTACGTTATATAAAAAAAGTTAAAAATTTTTCAGGCTAAAAAAGCGAATTTAACAAAAAGCGCACTTTTTGGTTCCTATGAAACGAAAAAGTACGTACTATACAGCATGTACGGCACGGTATATGATGATATCAGAAAACGTTAAAGGAGCGAATCAAATGATTACATCACTAGCAGATACAGTAACATTAAACAACGGCACTAAAATTCCAGGAATGGGTCTCGGGGTATTCCAAATACCAGATGAAGAGACAGCAAAAGTGGTCGAAGAAGGGATTATCAATGGTTATCGTTTAATCGATACAGCGCAAATCTATGGCAATGAATCTGGCACAGGAGTGGGAATTAAAGCAGGCTTAGCGGCAACTGGTTTGAACCGTGAGGACTTATTTGTTACCTCGAAAGTTTGGAACGCGCATATTTCCTATGATGAAACAATTCAAGCTTTCAATGATAGTTTGGAACGTTTAGGTTTAGATTATTTAGATTTGTATTTAATTCATTGGCCAGGAAATAATTCTTACAAAGAATCATGGCAAGCTTTAGAAACTTTATACGCCGAAGGAAAAGTGAAAGCAATTGGTGTCAGCAACTTCCAAGTTCATCATTTAGAAGATTTACTTTCTTATGCAAAAGTTGTTCCGGTAATTAACCAAGTGGAACTACATCCAAAATTGGATCAAAAAGAAGTGCGTAATTTCTGTGAAAAACATGATATCAAAGTCCAAGCTTGGTCACCATTGATGCAAGGCCAATTATTATCTAATGAAACCATTTTGGCGATTGCTGAGAACCATAATAAATCAGCAGCCCAAGTGATTTTACGTTGGGATATTCAACAAGATATCTTATTAGCCGTGAAATCTGTCCACAAAGAACGGATGATTAGCAATGCAGCGGTCTTTGATTTTGAACTAAGTGCAGAAGAAATGGCACAAATCAACCAATTGAATGAATCGTTACGTGTGGGACCAGATCCAGACACGTTTGATTTCTAAAAATTAACTAGGAGGAGATACAATGAGTGAAGCAGTTAAAGGTTTTTCAGTAGTCAACCACGTGGGGATTACAGTCAGTAATTTGGATGAATCAGTGAAGTTTTATGAAGCATTAACAGGAACAAAAATCGCAAATCGTGATGAAATTGGTGGAAAACGGATGGCCCAAACACAAGGGTTAGATGATACATTAATCAAGTATGCCAATGTGCATCTAGAAAACATCAATATTGATTTATTAGAATATGTTAAACCAAAATCAGAAAAAGCTTCTTATTCCAACGAACAAATTAGTGCAATGCATATGTGTTTCGAAGTGGAAGATATTGATGCAGCTGTTGCACGTTTAAGAGCGATTGGCGTAGAACCTGATGGAGAGCCGATTACATTCCAAGAAGAAGATGGCTTGAAGAGCGGTTTTGGTACAGGGGTTGCTTACTTTACCGATCCAGATGGTACAAATTTAGAATTGATTGCTCCTAAAGGTCCATTTACACGAAATTAAGTTAAAAGACTTTCAAACAAACATCAAAAAGACCCCCTCATTCTAGTTACTGGTACTAGAATGAGGGGGTCTTTTTATTTTTTGAGACAGAAGCAGCTAAAGAAAAGATATTCCAAATCCGTAATTGATGGTATACTAAAACGTAACAAATAAAGGAGGAAGACAATTGATTCTTAGCGTCTTAACAGTTATTTATTTTATTAATGCAATTATTGCGGGAATTACCATTTTGTTAAAACCTCGAGATGTAGCAGCAATTTGGGCATGGCTACTCGTACTGATTGCTCTACCCGTTTTTGGTTTTTTCTTATATTTATTCTTTGGTCGCGGTTTAACCGACAAAAAGAAATTTTATTTGCAACAAAGTGATTTGCGGGAATTAGAGAATTTTCAGAATTTCCAAGAAGAAAGTTTTGAACTTTATAGTCAAAAGATGCCGATGGAGGAGCAACAACAGTTTACAGACTTTTTTTCCTCGTTAAATAGGATGCCCCTGACTAAGAAAAATGATGTTGAAATTTTTACGGATGGTACGGAAAAATTCAATGCGTTGATGGCGGACATAAAAAAAGCTCAGCATTCCATTCATATTGAATATTATGCCTTTGTAACGGATCATATCGGCACCAAAATTTTGAACTTATTAGAAGAAAAGGCGGCTGAAGGGGTTGAAGTGCGGTTGCTTTACGATGCCTTTGGCTCAAAGGGCACCAAGGTTCATCATTTGAATGAATTGAAAAAAAACGGTGGTTTTGTCCAAACGTTTATTACTTCTCAAAAAGCACTTTTGAAGTTTCGTTTGAATTATCATGATCACCGGAAAATTGTTGTTATTGACGGAAAAGTAGGCTACATTGGCGGCTTTAATGTTGCCGATCAATATGCCGGAACGACTAAAAAGTTTGGCTATTGGCGGGATACACATTTACGGATTCAAGGGCCAGCAGCCTCATTACTGCAAATGCGTTTTTTAATGGATTGGAACGTCTCTTCCCCCGAGAAAAATCGTGTGGCGTATCAATTGGATTATTTCTTTAAACTTGAAGCGTTGGTGCCAGAGGCAAATACATCCATTCAGATGATTGCCAGTGGTCCTAATAGTGACCGTGAACAAATTAAATTGGCCTTTATTAAATTGATTACTTCTGCCAAGAAAAGAGTCTGGATTCAAACGCCGTATTTAGTTCCTGATGATAGTGTCTTGGCTGCTTTAAAGGTTGCTGCGGCTTCAGGAGTAGATGTTAAAATTATGATTCCAGATAAGCCCGACCATCCGTTTATTTATCGAGCAACACAGTATTACGGCCGCTTATTGATGAAAGAAAATATTGAAATTTTAATTTATAACGGTGGTTTCTTACATGCGAAAACAATGATTATGGATGATGAAGTCTGCACAGTTGGTTCAGCCAATCAAGATATCCGAAGTTACAAATTAAACTTTGAAGCAAATGCTGTGTTATATGATAAAAAAATCATTGATCAATTAGAAGCAATTTTCTTAGAAGATCGAAAAAAATGTACAACAATGACTCCAGAAGTTGTTCGCGACATGTCAAAATGGTTGATTTTTAAACAGCAAATTTCACGATTATTTTCACCAATTCTTTAAAACTGTTTTTCACAAAATGACGAACTTCTGATCCGAAGTTCGTCATTTTTCTTCGGGAATTTTATAAAAGTATAGAAAATCACAAAAAAAGTCAAAAAAATTTAAAAGAATATTTTTTAATTTTATTCGTTATTTTTTTATCTGTAGTTGCTGTTAAAACAAATAAATATTATTGTTAATTTGTTATTTTATTTTTGCGAAAAAGGGACATCTTTTGTAAAAGTAAAAAAAATTAAGCAAAGAGTGTTGACAAAAAAAACGAAAAGGAATATGCTACATGTACAAGTTAAATACAAAGCAATGACAGAAAAGCAGTAGAGAAATAACCACTGTTACAGAAAGCTAGTGGCGCTGGAAACTAGTACACGTTATTTATCGAATTACATTCTTGAGCTTCTGCCTACAGGGCACGGGTAACAGCGTTATTTGTTAAGAGGTATATAGTATTTTAAATAAACTAAACTATGTATAAATTTGGGTGGTACCACGAGAAATTCGTCCCTAAGTCGTTTCGACGGCTTAGGGATTTTTTGTATTCTTTTTTTGAATACGTGGCAGACCAAAGAAAATTTCGTGAACACGTGTATACATAGAAATAAACACGGGATATCGTGTAAAAACAAGTGTGTTAATCGTTTATTTCTTTAAATGAACGATTTCCTATAAAGAGATAATTATAAATATGGAGGGTGATAACATGAATATCATTGACGAGCTAGCATGGCGTGATGCAATCAATCAACAAACAAACGAAGAAGGACTAAGAGAACTTACAGAAAATACGAGCATTTCGCTATATTGCGGTGTCGATCCAACTGGAGATAGCATGCATATTGGACATTTAATTCCTTTTATGATGATGAAACGATTCCAATTAGCAGGTCATCACCCATACATTTTAATTGGTGGCGGAACTGGAACAATTGGTGACCCAAGTGGACGAACAACCGAACGTGTCTTACAAACGATGGAAGCTGTGCAACATAATGTGGACAGTCTTTCAAACCAAATGAAAAAATTATTTGGTAAAGATGCTGAGGTAACAATGGTGAACAACTACGATTGGTTATCAGAACTATCTTTATTAGATTTTTTAAGAGATTACGGGAAAAACTTTAATGTCAACACGATGTTGGCAAAAGACATTGTCGCTAGTCGTTTAGAAAGTGGCATTTCCTTTACAGAATTCACATACCAAATTCTTCAATCAATTGACTTTTACACATTGCATAAAAAACATAATATTCAATTGCAAATTGGTGGTGCTGATCAATGGGGCAATATCACTGCAGGATTAGATTTGATTCGTAAAAAAGAAGGACCAGAAGCCAAAGTATTCGGGTTAACCATTCCTTTAATGCTAAAAGCAGATGGTACAAAATTTGGGAAAACAGCGGGTGGCGCTATCTGGTTAGATCCTAAGAAAACTTCACCATTTGAATTCTACCAATTCTGGTTAAACCAAGATGATCGTGATGTCATCAAATACTTGAAATTCTTTACTTTCTTAGATAAAGAAGAAATCGATGCGTTAGCTGAAAAAGTTGAAAAAGAACCAGGTAAACGTGAAGCACAAAGACGCTTAGCTGAAGAAGTGACACGATTTGTTCACGATGATGCAGCATTAGAAGAAGCGCAAAAAATTTCAGAAGCTCTTTTCTCAGGCAATATTAAAGACTTAACGATTGAGGAAATCGAGCAAGGGTTAGAACATGTGCCAACTGTTGAAATTACCAAAGATGCTAAAAACATCGTAGATTGGTTAGTTGACACAGAAATCGAACCATCAAAACGTCAAGCTCGCGAAGATGTGAGCGGAGGAGCTATAAGTATTAACGGTGACCGAGTTACCGATTTAGATTTTGCAGTCGATCCAACACAACATTTCGATGGAAAATTCGTTGTTGTACGGAAAGGGAAGAAAAATTACTTTTTAGCAAAAGTAATGGATTAGAAATTGATAATAATTTCACGAAGAGAAGACGTGTGATTATTTGATCAAAGTTAAAATTCTATTTCTCCTTACAGGTAGTGGTGAAACCGTTAATACACCTAATAAGAGTGGGATTGTACACACAATCCCACTCTTATTTTTTTATATAATGGTTCTGACAAGACACCTTGTGAAAAAATTATAAAATTAAAGAGCTATGATAACCATTGTTATTTTTCTTCTTTACACTTTAGCCGTTTGGGTGTAAGTTGTGAATGCAAAATCTAATTCATTAAAATTTGTAAGGAGGAATTTTCGTATGAAAAACGAAAAATTAGCAAAAGGCGAAATGAACCTTAATGCACTATTCATTGGGGACAAAGCCGAAAACGGACAATTATATAAAGACTTGTTGATCGACTTAGTAGATGAACATTTAGGATGGCGTCAAAACTACATGCCACAAGACATGCCAGTTATCTCTTCTCAAGAACGCACATCTGAAAGCTACGAAAAAACTGTCAACCATATGAAAGATGTATTGAATGAAATCTCTTCTCGCATGCGTACACATTCAGTTCCATGGCATACAGCAGGTAGATATTGGGGACATATGAACTCAGAAACATTAATGCCTTCTCTATTAGCTTACAACTTTGCAATGCTATGGAACGGGAACAACGTTGCCTATGAATCTTCTCCAGCAACTTCTCAAATGGAAGAAGAAGTAGGACATGAATTTGCTCACTTAATGAGCTACAAAAATGGTTGGGGACACATCGTTGCTGATGGTTCTTTAGCTAACTTAGAAGGCTTATGGTATGCCCGTAACATTAAATCATTACCATTTGCTATGAAAGAAGTAAAACCAGAATTAGTTGCTGGCAAATCAGATTGGGAACTATTGAACATGCCAACAAAAGAAATTATGGACTTATTAGAATCAGCTGAAGATGAAATTGATGAAATCAAAGCTCATTCAGCTCGTTCAGGTAAACATTTACAAGCAATCGGTAAATGGTTAGTCCCACAAACTAAACACTATTCTTGGTTAAAAGCTGCTGATATTATCGGTATCGGTTTAGATCAAGTTATCCCAGTACCAGTTGACCATAACTACCGTATGGATATCAACGAATTAGAAAAAATCGTTCGTGGCTTAGCAGAAGAACAAATTCCAGTGCTAGGTGTTGTCGGTGTAGTTGGTTCTACTGAAGAAGGTGCCGTTGACTCAATCGATAAAATTATTGCTTTACGCGATGAATTAATGAAAGACGGTATTTACTATTATGTACACGTTGATGCTGCTTATGGTGGTTATGGACGTGCCATCTTCTTAGACGAAGACAACAACTTCATCCCTTACGAAGATTTACAAGATGTTCACGAAGAATACGGTGTCTTCAAAGAGAAAAAAGAACACATTTCAAGAGAAGTGTATGATGCATATAAAGCAATCGAATTAGCAGAATCAGTAACAATTGACCCTCATAAAATGGGTTATATCCCTTATTCAGCTGGTGGTATCGTTATCCAAGATATCCGTATGCGCGACGTTATTTCTTACTTCGCAACTTACGTATTTGAAAAAGGTGCCGATATTCCTGCGTTACTAGGAGCTTATATCCTGGAAGGTTCAAAAGCTGGTGCAACAGCTGCTTCTGTATGGGCTGCACATCACGTTTTACCTTTAAACGTTGCAGGTTATGGTAAATTAATTGGTGCTTCAATTGAAGGATCACATCATTTCTATAACTTCTTGAATGATTTAACATTCAAAGTTGGCGACAAAGAAATTGAAGTCCACACATTAACTCATCCAGACTTCAACATGGTTGACTATGTGTTTAAAGAAAAAGGCAACGATGATTTAGTAGCAATGAACAAATTAAACCATGATGTATATGACTATGCATCATACGTTAAAGGAAATATTTACAACAACGAATTCATTACTTCACATACTGACTTTGCTATTCCAGATTATGGCAACAGCCCATTAAAATTTGTAAACAGCTTAGGATTTAGTGACGAAGAATGGAACCGTGCAGGTAAAGTAACTGTGTTACGTGCTGCTGTAATGACTCCATACATGAACGATAAAGAAGAATTTGATGTTTACGCTCCTAAGATTCAAGCTGCTTTACAAGAAAAATTAGAACAAATTTACGACGTAAAATAATTGAATCTTAAACGGAAAAAAGAAATGGTAACCGAATGAGGGAACGTTCGTCTGATTGATTTATTTAAGAGATAAATCAATCAGACGGCTAACCTCTTAACCAATTCTTTGTCTGGGTAAGAGGCAGTCGAATGACTGTTTTACTCAGCGTATAACAGTCATTCATGCTCCTTATCCAAAATCTTATAAGGAGTGTACAAAATTGGATAAACAACAAGTTAAAAAAATTGAATTAGGTACTTTTATCGGTTTAACAATGGCATTGTGTGCAACTGTACGTAGTATCCCAACACTTGCTGCTGTTGGTTGGACATTAATTTCTTACACAATTTTCGCGGTCTTATTCTTTGCTGGTCCAATCGCATTGATATCTGGTGAATTATCTACGATGCTTCCTCAAGAAGGTGGCCCTCAACTTTGGGTTAAAACTGCCTTAGGTAGCAAATGGGGTTTTGTTGTCGCTTGGTTACTATGGGTGCAAATGTTCCCAGGAATGGTAATGGTTGCTTCTACATTAGGCCCTTTGCTAGGTAATACATTTGGTAATGTTCACTTAGGTGAAAATCATTGGTTCGTATTAGGTTGTATCTTAGTGATTTACTGGATTATTACAATCTTGAACTTGAAATTTGACATGGCGAAAGTTGGCGGAAATATTGGTGTTTGGCTAGGTGTTTACATCCCAGTATTAGTTATGTTTGTTTTAGGTCTTCTTTCAATGATTAAAGTAGGCTTAACACCTGGCGGCTATTTAGGTGCCTTCTCTTGGTCAAAAGTTTTACCAAACTTAGAAAATATGGACACATTTAAATATCTAGCAGGGATTGCGTTTATCTTTGTTGGGATTGAAATGTCTTCTGTTTATATTCCTCGTTTGAAAGATGCAACAAAGAATTATACAAAAGGCGTTTTCATTTCATTAATTGGTTTAGTTTTATTAAACGTTATTAATGCAATGTTTGTTGCTAATATTGTTCCGAATGGCAAAATGGAATTGTCTAACATTACACAACCAATTTTGCTTTATTGTGACGTTTTAGGTTTACCAACAATTATTGGTAATATCTTTAGTTTCATGGTCTTCTTAGGTGTGTTATTACAATTATCTGCTTGGGTTACTGGACCATCAAAAACAATTATTCAAGTTGCTCGTGATGGCTTATTGCCACCAAAATTTGGCTTCCATCGCGAAAATAAATATGGCGTTTCTCGTAACGTTGTGTTAACACAATCTGTGGTTATCTCATTATTCGCATTACTTTATGGGGTAATGGATGATGTCAACGCTGTATTCTTAACTTTAACAAATGCAACAACAATTATTTATAGTATTGTGTATGTATTGATTGCGATTTCCCTAATTAAATTACGTAAATCTCAACCAGATACACTACGTCCTTACCGAATTGGTAAAAAAGGTAATGGCTTAGCTTATTTAGTGGCAGCAATGTTAATTTTTAGTGTTATCATTGTTATTTTCGCCACATTAGGTACAACAACCGTGACTGATGCAGTCTTAGTTGCATTAATCACTATTGTTATGTTTGTGATTCCGTTAATCATTAATCGCTTTAAAAAAGCAAGTTGGGCAACGGAAGTAAAAGAAGATTTAGGTGAATAAAAAGGCTAGCAATTATTTTGCTGAGTGCCTCTTCACCTGATGACTATAGTAAATTGTCGTTTGGAAACTGAAGCAAGTTCGATTATTGCTTCAGTTTTCGCTTTCCATAAAAGGAGGTTTTCATATGAAATCAACGAAACCCACTGTTTCGTTCGCTGAAAGTTTAGGCATTTTGATTGCCTTGTTAGCGATTCTCGGGTACTTAATTATTGGTCAAAAATTAACCCCTCACATACCGATTCTTTTTGTATTCATGTTGTTGTTGCTTTATGGCAAATGGAAAGGATTTTCTTGGGATGAGATCCACGAAGGCATTGTGGAAGGGATTAAACCAGGGATCATTCCGATTATTATTTTCTTGTTGATAGGTGTCTTAGTTGCTACTTGGATCTTGTCTGGGACGATTCCAACAATTATGGTCTATGGTTTTAAAATTATCTCAGTGAAGTTCTTCTTGCCAACCGTTTTTGTGGTCTGTGCACTAGTTGGTGTGACGGTAGGGAGCTCCTTTACAACTGTTTCAACTATGGGGATTGCCTTTCTAGGTATTGGACATATTCTTGGATTTGACAATGCGATGACAGCTGGCGCAGTTGTTTCAGGTGCCTTTTTAGGGAACAACATTTCACCGTTATCTGATACAACAAACTTAGCTGCTGGAATTGGTGGCGTGAACCTTTTTGAACATATACTAAACATGATGTACACTGTTATTCCGGCGTTTATTATTTCGATTGTCGGCTATATCTTCTTGGGGCATCAATCTGGTTCAGCGGATTTACAATCGGTTGATGCAATGGTCCAAACGTTACATCAAGGATTCTGGATTTCACCGATTACATTGTTGCCAGTAGCGGTTTTATTCTTATTCGCCTGGAAAAAGGTACCGGCTATTCCAACGTTACTAGTCGGCTCTACAGTGGCGGTCATCTTAGCTTTTATAAATGATCATCACCTAAGTTTAGCGAAAGTTTCTACCATCTTAATGAGTGGTTATGTGGCAGATACAGGGGATCAAAGTATTGATACACTTTTATCTCGTGGTGGGATTGAAAGCATGTTAGGTTCTGCTGCGTTGATTATTTTGGCATTAGGTTTGGGCGGCTTGTTGATTAAGTTTAACATCGTGGCTACTTTAATTGATAAAATTAAAGGCTATGTGAATAATCCAGCCAAATTAATCGCTTTAACTGCCTTAAGTTCTGTGGGAATTAACTTACTAGTTGGCGAACAATATTTGTCAATTATTTTACCAGGGGAAACATTTAAATCCTCATTTACTCGTTTAGGTATTGATAAAAAATATTTGACTCGTACTTTGGCAGATGCTGGGGCGGCAGTCAACTCGTTAATTCCTTGGGGAGTTAGTGGTACCTTCATTATGGGAACGTTAAAAGTTGGTGCACTAGAATACTTACCATATGCCTTTTTCCCATTGCTTTGTCCCATTATCACCGTCATTTTGGGGATATTCTTAAAAAAACAACAAGGGGAAAACAAAAAAGCACCAGGGACTAACGTTGAATTGTGAGTTTTTTCAGATAATTAAACAATTGGTTACGATTGAACCTCAGTGTATCTACTGATTGGTTCAATCGTTTTTTCGTCACAGATTTTTTACAATTCTTCATATAATCTTTGAAGCTCCTTAAAGGCAATTTAATTATTCTAAGTTATGATACAAAGGATCAATCAAATAGGTGGATGAACGTGGTGTTAAACTCATAGAGACTAACAGTAGTTTATTCTTGCTCAATGTTGAGGTGTAGGTTCGAATCCTACCGTCCACTTTCTGTTATTTAAACCAACTAGAACGAAACACAAACAAGTGACGGATACAAATGATTAAGGTACAATAAGGGTAGGGAAAACAAGGAGGAATTCTTATGAAAAAGATAGGGCTTATTTCTAGTGCTTTTCTTTTAACCCTTGCTTTAGCAGCATGTGGCGGCGGAAAAAGTACAGAAAATACGGATAGTCGTTCCAGTGTTGCGGAAAGTACCACAGTCGAGAGTACAAAAGCATCTGCTACAAAAGAATCAAGTAGCAAAGCAGCAACGAAATCTAGTGATGCGAAACCGTCAGGAACAACGACAGCTGATTCGAAAGCAACAGCTTCTTCTACGAAGGAAGCGGCAAATAATGGCTCAGCAGAGAAGCAATCATCAGCGAAAAATGCGAATCCAGATGACCAAGCCAACCAAGTGCTTAACCAGCTAGCAAACATGTTTCCTGGTCAAGGCTTACCGCAGGCAATTTTAACGAGTCAAACGAATAACTTTTTAACTGCAGCGACAACATCACAAGCGGATCAAAACAATTTCCGTGTTTTATATTATGCAGAAAAAGAAGCGATTCCAGTGAATGATGCACGTGTTAATCAGTTAACGCCAATTAGTTCTTTTGAGAAAAAAACATATGGCTCTGATGCCGAAGCAAAAAATGCAGTGAACCAAATCATTGACAATGGCGGTCAACCAGTAGATTTAGGTTACAATATTACTGGGTATAAACAAGGGGCGGCAGGTTCTAGTTACTTATCTTGGCAAGAAGGCAATTGGAGTTTAGTCGTACGGGCCTCAAATATCAATGGTGAATCGCCTGATGATTTAGCGAAAAATGTTGTCAACATTTTGGAACAAGAAACATTACCAGCACCGAATACCGTTGGTCAAATCACACTGAACGTGGCAGGAACCACTGACTATAATCGCAACTCAGTAGTTTGGCAAGCCGGTACAGTCGTTTACTCTGTCCATCATTTTGACCCAATTCAAGCAGTGAAGATGGCAACATCAATGTAATTAATAAAAAGAAAGCGTGCGACAATGCCATTGTCGCACGCTTTCTTTTATTATTTTTGTTCTGTATAACCTTGTGACTCCACCAATTCTTGGCTTTTCTTCATGCTGATTCCCTTAGAAGAATCTCCATCAATCTGGAGACCATCCACTTTTTTGGCTTTATCATAATCAAGTTTTTCATAATTAATCGTCAATTTTTCGATGGCTTGTTTGTCCTCATAGGTCAGTTTGTAATCAAGCCCTTTGATGTCCTCATATTGTTTAGAAACGGGTTCCAACGCTGTTTTTGCCTCTTCTTTTGTAATCCCCAATTTGTCATAAGAAACAATGTTTTTAGCCGTTTGCGTTAAGACTTTATCTCCTTGGTACGTATAGGTTAAGGTGGAATCAATCCCATCTTGTGGCGAACCTACAAAGGTTTTTGTCTCTATTTTTGAACCGCAACTTGCAAGAAAGAATATCCCAATAAAAATTAAAAATACGCGTAAAAACTTTTTCATTTCTAGATAACCTCCTTTAGCTGTTTATTCTTGACTGTAACATAACACGGCAAATAATTACTGTTAAGTAGAAAGCTTGTGAGAAGTCCAGCAAATAAAAAACTTGCCTCTTCTCATAAAAATGAAGAGGCAAGTTTTTTATTTAGTAATATCACTTAAATCTGGTTGTGAGTGAGCCAACCGACTGGCAGCTGCAGCCGCAATTGCGCCCACGATATCATCCAAGAATGTGTGGACATGTTCGCCATCATGCGCATTTAACTCTTTTAAAATGCCTGGTTTTACCTTGTCGATATACCCATAGTTCGTAAAACCGATAGATCCATAAACATTTACAATGGAGAGCGCCATAATTTCATCAATGCCATAAAGCCCTTCATCTTCCGTTAAAATTTCTTGTAACGGTGAAAGTAGCTTGTTTTCTTCCGCCAGAATATCCAGTTGGACACCTGTAATAATCGCGTTGTGTACTTCACGCTTTGTTAACACGGCATCAACACTTTCTAAACAAGTATCTAATGTTAAATTGTCAATATAATCTTTTTGTAAAAATAACACAAGTTCAGCTAAATCATTCATTGTTACGCCACGTTCTTGCAATAAACGACGTGCGCTATTTTCTAACGTATCTCCTTGGATTACCATTTTTTGTCCTCCTAATTTCTGCTTTAGTTGAAGTTCTTCTTTCATGGTACCAAAAAGAACGATGAAGGGGAATTAGAATCTATTTTGGTAGAGAATAATTTAGTTGAAGTGTTATTTTTAGTTAAAAATTACTAAGCGTTCGGTTGTAACGATGCCATCACTTGTTTTAATTGTGTCACTGATTTTTGGAAGAGTTCTTTTTCAGCGGCATTCAAATTCAATTCAATAATGTCAGTCACACCTTGATTGCCAACGATTGCAGGAATCCCTGTAAATACATCTTGTTGCCCATATTGCCCATCTAAGTAAGCTGAGACAGGTAAAATAGCTTGTTCATTATTTAAAATGGCTTTAACAATGCGTGCAGTACTCATACCAATCCCATAATAGGTCGCTTGTTTGCGATCGATAATTTCATAAGCTGTATTTTTCACTTTATCAGAAATGATTGGTAAATCGTCACTAGTTAAGCGCTCTGTCGTATCCACAATTTCTAAAATAGGTTTGGTACCAATCATGGTATGAGACCAGACAGCCACTTCAGAATCCCCGTGTTCGCCAATAATATAGCCGTGAACATTGCGTGGATCAATCGCTAAACGTTGAGACAGTTCTTTGCGGAAACGAGTTGTGTCCAAAGTTGTACCAGTTCCAATTACTCTTGAAACAGGTAAACCAGAAGCTTGCCAAGCCACATAAGTCAGTACATCGACAGGATTTGAGGCAATCACTAAAATTCCATCAAAACCAGATTTCATGATATTGTTAACAATTGTTTTCATAATTTCTGCATTGATTGAAACCAAATCTAGACGACTTTGCCCAGGTTTTTGATTAGCGCCAGCTGTAATCACGACGATATCGGCATCTTGGCAGTCTTGATAGTCGCCAGCCCAGACGTTTACATTTTCTTGACCCCAAGACACACCATCTAATAAGTCAATTGCTTCGCCTTCAGATTTGGCTTTGTCAATATCAACTAAGATTAATTCATTCGCAATCCCTTGGTTGATCATGGAATAGGCAATACTTGTGCCAACAAAACCAGTACCAATAATTGCGACTTTTTTGTTAAATACTTTCATCGTTCATCTCTTCTTTCTGTAATATTTCTTTCTTAGTGAATTATATCACGAACTTTTCAGGTGTGGTTATACCAATCTGTAATAGTCTTTATTAACAATTTAAATAAGGGAAGCGTGCTTTTTTTGTTATGATAAGAGTAGGAAAATAGAGGAGATAAGGAGGCAAAATGACAACGACAACAGTGTATTATGCAAGCAATAATGAAAAACAGCCGAACTGTTTTCAACTAGTTATCGGTAGCTGTAGCTATGAACTTCCAAAAATAGAAATCTACGAAATCCTGGAATGTGTCGCTTCAGCATATGGCTATCAAAAAGAACCATGCATTGAAGAACAAACAGAATGTTTTGTTAAAGGCAACCGTTGTATACATGTTTCCCAACAAGCGACGACGTTGACTTTTGTTGTGAATGATCTGCGTTTAGTAATGGAAAAACAATGCCGGAATCACGAAGAAGTCTTTCAAGAAGTCAATCATATTTTATTGAATATTTTTGAGGAGACCCCTTGTGTTTTTCTCGAAAAGTAGGAAAGAAGGATTAAGATGAAACAGGTGAAAATAACAACTACCTCAGACTTGATTAATGGCGGCTGCAATGCCTGTCCGAATGTGAAGTGTACGAATTATCTTGTTCATGTAGAAGATGAAACAATTGCGTTAGAAACGCTAACTGTTGCAGATTTAGTAACTTTATTAGCACTCAAAGAAGGGTTTCGTCAAAAATTAGTTATGGAAATGTTCGAAGAATATACGATGTTTGAAAGGGAAACTCATCAAGTTGTATTTAAGGAAGAGGAAACGAGAATTCTTTTTCAATCAAAAAAACAGACCATTCAAAGCACTCTTTTGTCTAAAGAGCCACAACAAGTGTTCCAAGAAACCCAGCAAATTTTACACCAACTATTTGAGTTAGAACCTTTTGAATTTGAATTGGTAGAGGAAACTGATGAATAAAAAACAGGAAAACGATTTAGCGAAAGCTAAGTCGTTTTCCTGTTTTTTAGGCTTGTCGTTCACGAATTTTTTCAACGATTCGGTTATAAACTTCAGAGAAGGAAGTATTGGCATGGTGATCGGTCTGGACAATGAAAATTTTTCGAGAAGCAAAGGACTGATCAATTGGTTGCCAAGGGATCTCATCGGAAATAGATAATCGAGAAACAATTGATTGCCCAATGTTATTTTTTAGCAATTGTAATAGGACTTCGTTGTTGTTTAATTCGATAATTGGTAAGTTGATGCTGTGTTCATTGAGATAAAGCTCATTGAAAAAACGTAAGCCAGAGTTTTTTTCTCTTAAGAGCCAAAATTTTGAAGCGGCATCTCCTGCTAGAACTAGTTGATCTTCATAAACAATTTCTTTGTGTAGATTTTTGGTTTCAATGGGTTTTTCAATTAGTCCAATGTGGGCATGATTATTTTGAACCATATCCACGACTTCGTTTGAATTCATCAGTTGAATCGAAAAGTTGATGAGTGGAAAAGCGGTAACCAAACTCTCCATAATATCTGGCAGTAAATAAATAGCAACTGTATTTGAAGAGGCTATAATGCAGTCTTCTTTAAAATTCTCTTTTTCTGCAGCTTGCGCAAAAGAAGTAGTTAAGCTTTCAATAATAGAGAGCATTTTTGGATATAAAAAATCAGCTTCTTTGGTAGGAATAACCGATTGTTTTCCATTACGATAGAACAGCTTGATCGAAAAGTGTTGCTCTAATTTCTTGATTTGCAAAGAAACAGTTGGCTGAGAAATATACAATTGTTTGGCCGCCGCACTAAAATTTTTGGTTTCATACACAGCAATAAATGTTTTGATCCATTCGAACATAAAATCGCCTCTTTCTATTTACTATCTTAATAGTTGGTATTGCAAATATTTATTTTACAAATATAAATATTTCATTTAGTATAATAACATACTTTTGATTAATATCAATAATAATAAATAAAGACGGAGTGTGACTACATAATGGTAGAAAGTGCGAAAAAATTCTTGCGGAAAGTCCCGATTCCCATTTGCGGACTAATTTTAGGGATGGTTTCTTTGGGGAATTTACTTTATTCCTTGGGATATGCAACAATTGGGACCATTTATTGTGTACTTGGCAGTCTCTTAATGATTTTAGTTATTTTAAAAATTATTTTTACAATGAAACATGCATTAAGCACCTTAGATGATCCAATTATTGCTTCGGTATCACCAACATTTACAATGGCTTTAATGGTTATCTGTGTTTTCTTAGATCGGATATTTACCAATGCTGCTTGGATTAACGTGTTGTGGATTGGCGCAGTGATTTTACATTTTATTTTAATGATTTATTTTGTAGCGGTGCATATTTTTCCAACAAAAATCGAACTGGAACATATTTATCCAAGCTGGTTTATTACGTTTGTCGGCATTGGCGTTATTCCTAATACTTCTCAATTGTTTATCAATGAGTTGGGAAAAATTGTTTTTTGGGTAGCGTTGTTCTTTTATTTACTCTTGTTACCAATTTTAATCAAGAGAATTACGAAGTCGAAAGAAATGCCTGAATCGACCATTCCTTTATTGACGATTATGACAGCACCAGGTTCGTTATGTTTAGCTGGCTATATTTCAATGGGTGGTCATTTGTATATGCCATTAGTTGTTTTCTTGCTAATTTTATCTCAATGTATTTATGGGATTGTAGTAGTGAATCTATATAAAATTATGCAAGTGACATTCTATCCAAGTTATGCTGCCTTTACATTCCCATTAGTGATTTCTGCGACAGCATTAGTCAAAGTTAAACCTTTATTTGCAGAAAAGGTAGGCCTAACGAGTCTGTTAAATATTTTGTCTACTTTTGAACTCTTATTAGCTGTGGCTATTGTAAGTTATGTGTTCATTCGATATTGCATTTTTTTATTCCAAAGAGAAAATAACACGAAAAAAGTGGAATTAAATTAAAAAAGAGAGGAAGCAAAGAGGTGAAGAAACTATTAATTACTGGAGGAGCTGGCTTTATTGGTTCTAATTTGGCTAATTTTTATAGTCAACAGTATCAAGTTTTTGTGATTGATGATTTGTCCATGGGGCGAGTGTCAAATTTGCAACAAACTGAGCAGTTGGTTTTTATTAAAGGAAGTGTGACGGATCAGCAATTATTGGACGAAGTACTTTCAAAGCATTCGTTTGAGTATATCTTTCATCTTGCGGCCGTGGCAAGCGTGGCAAGTTCTGTGGCACAGCCTCTAGAGACACATGAGGTCAATTTTTTAAGTGTATTGAAAATACTGGAGTCAATAAAAAAATATCAAAAAAAGCTCAAACGTTTTGTTTTTGCTTCGTCGGCAGCCGTTTACGGTGCAGAGCCAACGTTGCCTAAAAGAGAAACTTCGGTGATTTGCCCTTTGAGTCCCTATGCTATTGATAAGTTTGCTGCTGAACGTTATGTTCTCAATGAATACCATTTACACGGGGTACCCACGAGCGCAGTTCGCTTCTTTAACGTCTATGGTCCCAATCAAAATCCTGCTTCACCCTATTCTGGTGTCCTGTCCATTTTGATGGATCGTTATATCCAGTTAGAACAAGGGCAAGCGAGCCAATTTCAAATATTTGGAGATGGTCAGCAAACACGTGACTTTATCTACATTGAGGATGTCCTAACTGCATTAGATTTAGTAGCAACCAAAAGTGAAGCGTTGGGACACGTTTATAATGTGGGTACCGAAGTTGCCATTTCCCTTAATCAATTAATTGAAGAAATGAACCAATTAGTGGGACTTTCTTTGCCAGTTTCTTATCAAAAGGAACGAGATGGCGATATAAAATATTCTCTTTCAGATAGTTCTGCTTTGAAAGGCTTAGGTTTTTCACCCGTTTATTCAATTCAAGAAGGACTTCAAAAATATCTTAAGTTTACCCATAATACCCAAAATAGATAAAAAAAGACGAGACTTATTTGTTAAGTCTCGCCTTTTTTTGTGCAAATGTTTCGCCCCAATGGCAAAGTGAAGAGAGGGCATCGTAAAGAGCATATCCTTCCGGAGTGAGCGTATATTCCACACGCGGGGGTAGTTCGTTAAAGGATTCTCGATGGACTAGGCCATCTTTTTCCATTTCTCTCAAGCGATCTGTCAGGACGCGCTGAGTGATTCCGTCGAGCGCACGCATCAATTCACCGTTGCGCTTGGTTCCTTGGAATAATTCATCCATTAATGATAATTTCCATTTGCCGTTAATGGTGGAAAGGGCTAAGTTGATACTGGTTTGTTTATCAGTTGTCATAGTTTCTCCTTGTGACACGTAATGGTTACTTTTTTCTTCCTAGGTGAATAAAAAGTGCGTACTTTTTTTCTCCATCATAGTGAGTAATAATAACTATGTCAAGTAAGGCAAGAGGAAGGAAGAAGAAATATGATGTATCAAGATGTTGTTCGCAGCCGCCGCTCAGTTCGGGATTTTATGCCAGATGTTGAGATTCCTAAAGAGGAATTAATGGCCATAATTGAGGAAGCGATGTTCGCGCCAAATAGTACCAATTTAAATTCATGGCGTTTTTTAATTGTCACAGAAAAAGAACAAAAAGAGGCCCTTTACGAAGTTTCGATGCAACAACCAGCAGTTAAAGGGGCAGCGGCGGTGATTATTTTATTAGGCGATTTGACTGCTTATACAGTGGCAAATGCAGATGAAATCAGTGCTAAAGCTGTCGCACAAGGAACGATGACGGAAGAAATTCGTCAAGGAATTAATGAAAATGTTTCTTGGTACTATGATGTTAGCGAAGAACAAAAAAGAGAGTGGCTAATGTTAGACCAAGGCTTAGTTGCGATGCAGCTGATGCTTTCTGCAAAAGATCGAGGCTATGATACGGTGGCGATGTCTGGGTTTGAAACAGAAGCGGTTCGCAAGTTATTTAATATTGAGGACCATTTAGTGAACGGACTGATTATTCCGATTGGCAAAGCTCAAACACCCGGCTTTGAAACAGTCCGACGAGATGTTTCAGAAGTAGTAACTTGGTTAGATTAAAAAGCTAAACAGTTCTGCAATTGCTGTTTATTAGATTTTGAGCGTGGAACAAACATCCAAAGTGATTGTTGTCCCACGTTCGTTTTTTTGTTGATCATCCGCTTTTGAGAATGGCCAGAGAAGACGTTTAGTGAACCAATTTTGAAAGAAAGTGATACACTAGAAGAAAAAGAAGTGGGGCGACCTTATGCGTTATGTCATAATGCAGTCACGAGATATTCGTGAAAATTTAGCAACGGAAGATTATCTATTAAACACTCTCTCTTTTGAAGAGCCCTTAGTGTTGTTCTATATTCAGGAACCCTGTGTTATTTTAGGCCGAAATCAAAATGCTTATGAAGAAATTGACTTAGCTTATGCTAGAGAGAAGGGAATCGTTATTACTCGCCGTTTATCGGGCGGTGGTGCTGTTTATGATGATCTCGGGAATGTCAGCTTTAGTTTTGTTGTTCAGGAAGGACATCAAGCTTTTGGGGATTTTAAAGCGTTCACTAAACCCATTATTGAAGCATTACATAAAATGGGCGCAACGGGGGCCGAGATTAGCGGTCGCAATGATTTATTAATTGATGGGAAAAAATTTTCTGGCAATGCCATGTATACAAAAAAGGGGAAGATGTATACTCATGGTACCTTGATGTATGATGTTGATTTGGCAGAAGTTCAACGTGTTTTAACTGTTTCTAAGAAAAAAATTGAATCAAAAGGGACAAAATCTGTTCGGGGACGCGTAACCAATTTACGGCCGTACTTAGACGAAAAATATCAACAATTAACCATCGAGGAATTTCGCAATCGTTTACTGATGGAGCTCTTTGATGTCGAATCTCTAACTGAAATTGCGGAGAAAGAATATGTCCTAACCAAAGCAGATCAACAGGAAATTAGGAAATTGGTCGCTGAAGTGTATAGCAATGAAGCTTGGATTTTTGGTGAAGCGCCTAAATTTACGATCAAAAAAGAAGAAAAGTTTAAAGGCGGCATTGTGGATGCACGTTTGACTGTTGAAAAAGGTAAAATAATTGAGTTAACGATTTATGGTGATTACTTTGCCAAAAAAGAAACAGCGGAAATCGTTGCGGCTTTATTAGGTGTGGACTATCAGTATTCATCAATTTGGCAAGCATTAGCAGCGTTTAACTTTGAAGACTACTTTGTAAATATCACCAAAGAAGAATTTGTTCATTTATTGGTGGATTAATAAACGTGCTGGGACAAAAGTTAAAGAATCTTTTGTCCCAGCACGTTTATTTAATGATGGTTGGCTCTTGCTAGAAAAATTTCCCATGAACGTCCCAATTGCCAGTATCTTTGGCTTTTTTCAATGTTTGCATTCGACGGAAGCCAACAGGATGATCGGATAAGAAGTTACTCAATTTAAGCCAGATGGTATCATCATGTAAATCAATACTGTGAAAGTATTCTTCTAAATCCACACGACTGCCCATGTATTTTCCTGAAAATAAATAAATCATGCTTAAAGCACCTTCTTCTGCGTAGTATAAACCTGCGCGATCAGCGGTATATTCTTGCGTTCTTGTAAAACTTTTATCTAACGCAACTGGTTTCAAAATAATGGATAACATTAGTCGCCATAAATTAGTGTGCCCACATTTATGGTGTCCTAGCTCGTGTGCCAAAATAAAGCGAATCAGCGAAAAATCGCCTGTATTGTACGCGATATCCAACAAATCACTGTGAATGACAACATAGCGTCTGTGTAAAGAGCATTTTGCCGCAAAAGCGTTTAAGACACCATTCCCGTTGATTAAATAAAGACGTGGCATCCTTAATTTTTTAGTGCCAAAGCCCATTTCTTTTGCCAAATCAATATACAAGGAATAAATTTCTGGTAACTGATTTTCTGTAATTTCCACTCCGTTAGAAGCAGTATCCATGTACATATAACGAATGGTAAAAAAAGCAATGACTGGCGCAATTGGTGCAATTAAGACAATTAATAACCAGTCAGGAATCGGCAAATCACTCAATATCAATAAAGCAACTAATCCCAATGCGAAAAACAATAAAACAAAACCAATGATAATCATTGGTACTTCAAAACGATAACGTAACTTAGCAACAGAAATTTCTTTCTTTTTTTCCTGCGGTTGACACATAAACATTCCTCCCCAAACATTTCCCAAACACTTTTTCAAATAAAATGACTTATCTGTTACTTCTAATATACCATTGGTTAATCGATAATGACAATGGTGGGAACTTGAATAAAGGTAATTATATCAAGTGATTAATGAAAGGGACTCGTTGTACGCAGGGAATTGGTCTATCTTGATTAAATAAAATTTTAATAATCTAACTGTTTTAGACGTAATAAAGTAGTTTCTGGAGTTAATTTTTTAATAACATACAAACGCAAAATCGCATGTTCAATTTTTTGTTCTTCTGGCGATAGCTCCGAATTTATATAGGATAACTTCTCGATTAAATAGGTTAAAAATGAGCCAGCGCCTTGGCTACCCACTAAAAAGCCCATTTCTTCCGTTTCGGTTAATTGTTGTTTTTTTAAGTGGTATATTTCTTGTGCAAGTGCCCCCGAGATAATGATTTCATCTGTTTGCTTGTTCAAATTTGTTAGTAAGTCGCTTTTTGTTGCTACTGTAACAGTTTCCATTGCACTCATCCTTTGCTTTTATATGATACATCTAGTATAACATGGCCTCACTTTTTTTATTTTTCCTCTTGCTCTGGTACGCGTTTCATAAGGTAAGCTAGGTGTATCAAAATATTGGAGGGCATGAAAATGAATGTTATAGTGGAGATAAGCGATAGACTTGGTATGGATTACTATTTTGTCTCGGTGACTACGACGGCCAAAAGTCTGCAGTTAAATAGTCCCAAAAAATACTATAAGATTTGGCATCAAGAAATTCCGTACCATCAGATAACGGAGTGGCACTTGACACAGCAGGAGGATATTCAGGAAATTTCTTTTGCTTGGCAGGAGACCTTTTATCGTTTTGTTGATTACGGGACAGGGATTGTGCCTTATTTAACTCAATTTTGTAAAGTAATGAGGTGAAAGTATGACAACAATTCGAGAAATTGCGCGCCTTTCAGGATCTTCAGTTACGACTGTTTCGCGTGTGATTAATCATCATCCTTATGTTTCTGAGGAAAAACGACTGAAAATCCAAGCAATTATCGATGAGTTGGGCTATAAGCCCAATATATTAGCGAGAAATCTTAGCTTTGGGAAAAGTAACACATTAGGTGTCATGGTTCCTTATACGAATCAACCTTATTTTGATGCTATTTTAAGTGGGATTATCCACCAAGCATTTCAGCAAGGGATGATGGTCAGTTTATTACCAACGGATTATGATAAAGAAGTTGAAAAAAGTTACTTGGGAAAAATGGCGACGGGTGCGTTTGATGGCATGATTGTTTTGTCAAAGGCAAATCCTTTAAGTGTGTTTGCTCCGTATAAAGAGCAAGTTGTTTTTTGTGAAAAAATAGAAGACCCTAGTTATGCTAGTATCTATATCGATCGTTTAACCGTTTATCGGCGGGTCTTCCAAGCGTTGAAACAACAAGGATGTAGTGAAGTGGCAATTACGATTAACCGTGCACCAGAAAAAAGTACAAGCGCACGCTATTTAGTTGACGCATATCAGGAAATTTATGGAGCGATTCCTGAAAATCGGTTATTTAAGGACTGTTTAACCTATGAAGATGGGTGTGAAGTAGGACGACACTGCGGGCAAGATCCAACGCTCCAGGCGGTTGTGACCAACGGTGATGAAATTGCCGCAGGGATTCAAGCCGTTATTGAAAGACCACTCTTTTTAGTGGGACAGGAACAAACTTTATTAAGTGAAATTTTAAATTTTTCAACAATCTGTCATCCATTAATGGAGTTAGGGGAAAAAGCCACACACTTATTTCAAGAAAAACGGCCGAAAACGATTCAATTGACTTCTACATTTATTAATCGACAACCAGATTTTTCTTTTTCTTAGAAAAAAGCTGGTTGTTTTTTCTTTGGTAGAATAAGGTTTTTCACTAAAAAATAAAAAAACTTACAAAAAGTAAGACAAAAAGCTTTACTTACTTTTAGTAAGGTAGTATAGTAAGCATGTAAACAAAATTAAATGAATTTACTGAGGAAATTTGAAAGGATGAACATATTATGTCAAAATTTACTGAAATGATGAAAAACCGTCGTTCAATCTATGCTTTAGGAGAAAACTTACCAATTTCAAAAGAAGAAGTAACTGCTTTAGTAAAAGAAGTTGTTAGAGAAAGTCCAACAGCTTTTAACTCTCAAACACAACGTGTTGTGTTCTTATTCGGCGATGCTCACAAAAAATTATGGGCAATGACTGAAGATGCCTTAAAACCATTAACTCCAGCAGAAGCATTTCCAAACACACAAGCTAAATTACAAGGTTTTGCAGCTGGTGCGGGCACAATTTTATTCTTTGAAGATACAGATATCGTGAAAAACTTACAAGATAGCTTCCCATTATATGCGGATAACTTCCCTGTTTGGTCTGAACAAGCAACTGGTTTAACACAAGCGAACGTTTGGACTGCCTTAGCGCAAGAAAATATCGGCGCAAACTTACAACACTACAACCCAGTCATTGACGAAGCGGTTGCTGCAGAATGGTCAATTCCTGCAAACTGGAATTTACGTGCACAAATGGTCATTGGTTCCATTGAAGCGCCAGCTGGCGAAAAAGAATACATGGAAGATAGTGCTCGTTTTAAAGAATTCAACTAAATCATTGCTTTAGTAAAACGAAGAGGAAAGGAGTGAAAGCAAATGGTTCAAGCATTACCAAGTAATATTGGGATTCAACAAGTCACTTTGAAAGTGGCTGATTTAGATAAAATGGTAAACTTTTATACGAAAACAATTGGCTTAAAACTTTTAAAACAAGGAGAGGGACGTGCTTGGCTAGCGCCACAAGGCACCAACGATGCAATTCTTGTCTTAAAAGAACTAACAGCTGGGGAAGAAAATCAGGGTACCACTGGCTTGTACCATATTGCTTTCCTGCTACCAACCCGCAAAGATTTAGGCAATATGTTGCTGTGGCTTTTGCAGGAAAATGTGCAAATTGGCGCAGCAGATCATGGCTATAGTGAAGCCCTTTACTTAAGTGATCCAGAAAATAATGGCATCGAAATTTATTGGGATAAACCAGAAGAAGTCTGGGATATTCGTCCAAATGGTGAAATTATCGGTGTGACAGAAGAATTAGACGGTGATAGTTTAGCTGCAGAAGCTGACGGTCACTGGCTAGGAATTTCCGAAGGTTCTAAAATTGGGCACATTCATTTGAAAGTGGCCGATTTAGATACCACTGAAACGTTCTATAAAAATTTAGGGTTTGGCTTAAAGTCTAACTTTGGTCAACAAGCGAAGTTTTTTGCAGCGGGTCAGTACCATCATCATATTGGGACAAATACATGGAGCGGCAAACAGCTGCCAACGATTCAAGAAAATCAATTTGGCTTAGAAAATTACACCTTCCGTTTACCAACTGCGGCAGATTTAGAGATAGTCCAAGCCAATGCGGAAGAAGCAAAGTTACATTTTATTGCCAAAGATCATTTACTTGCGTTAGAAGATCCTAGCGGCATGATTATTCAATTTACCTATTAAAACCACTCTCAAACTAGCCCTTCGTTAGAAAATGAAGGACTAGTTTTTTTTGCATTGTTTTGCATTTGTTTGCAAAATAATGCAAAAGATGCTATCTTTACTTAGAAGAGGTGAGGAAGCATGTTGATTGAAGAACGTTTAGCCAAGATTCAAAAAATAGTGAATGAACAAAAAAGTATTTCCATGGAAGCGTTAGCGGAGCAAGTCTCCGTTTCAAAAGATACTATTCGGCGAGATTTAATTCGTTTAGAAAAGGAAGGACATTTAAAGAGAACGCATGGTGGCGCTATCTCAGTGCAGTCTGAAGCAACTATTTACGATTATGCTCAACGAATAGTGAAGCATCCAGAGAAAAAACAAGCGATTGCCCAAAAAGTTTGGGCAAATATTCCCAAACAAGCGTCCATTTTTTTTGATTCATCAACCACGGTGGAAGCAGCTATTCGAGCGATGGAAAATAGTCCGATTCACGCGATCACGAACTCTCTCAGTCATGCGCTACTTCTAGCGCAAATGGATCAAACAAAAATTACAGCATTACCTGGGCAACTGCATAAACAACAACTCTTTTTGTTTGGGGCAGAAACAGTCGCTAAGGTTGGGGAATTTGCCCCCGACTATACATTATTAGGTGTGTTTGCGTTATCTGAACAAGGATTATTTATTCACACAGAAGAAGAAGGTCAAGTCAAACGGCGAATGATTCAACAAGGCAAACAAGTCATTGCCTTAGCAGACCAAACGAAATTAAACAAAACGGGTTTATTTAAAATTTGTGAATTAACAGAAATTGATTGTTTAGTGACAGATACACGACCTGATGAAAAATTTTGCGAGCAGTTAGCGCAAGCAGGCGTAACGTTGATTGTCGCAGATGAATAATGGAGGATAATAATGAAGCGAAAAATTAATTATACACATATTGCTGAACCTACTGTTTTTGAGAATGTTTTTCCAACGTATTTGACGAATGAAACGATGATGGCGCGTAAGCAGAAAGTATTACAACGAATGGAAACAGAAAAATTCGATCAATTGGTCTTCTATGCAGACAAAGAGCATGGCAGTAATTTTGAATACTTAACTGGCTTTATTCCAAGGTTTGAAGAAGGACTTCTTGTGTTAAATAAGGATGGTATGGCGACACTTATTTTAGGCAATGAAAATTTAAAACTGTGCCAACATGCACGCATCTCAGCTGATTTAATTCATTATCCAGCTTTTTCACTACCTAATCAACCAATGGCTGGGGAACAAAAGTTGTCGCAGATTTTTGAAACGCTTCTCGATGAAACTGCTCAAAAAATAGGTATCGTTGGTTGGAAAATGTTTACAACACAACAGCAAGAACCTGCTACTATGTTTGATGTGCCACATTTTATTGTCGAAGCACTGAAAAAAGCGCTGCCGAAAGAAGCTCGTTTACTAAATGGGACCCACTTATTGATTGGAGCAAAGGGGGCCCGCACAACAAATAATGCCAACGAATTGGCGCACTATGAATATGGGGCGAATTTGGCTTCTCGCAGTATGTTAAAGGCTTTAAATGCAATTGAAGTAGGACAGCGTGAAACGGACATTGGGGCTTTGTTAAATGATGAAGGTCAAACGCCGACGGTAGTAACCATTGCGGCAACTGGTCAACGTTTTGAATATGCAAACATGTATCCGACTGCCAAAGAAATTCAGTTAGGTGATGCCTTATCATTAACTACAGGCTACAAAGGCGGCTTGTCTAGCCGAACAGGTTTTGTTATTGAAAACGAGCAGCAATTGCCAGAAGCGCAACGTGATTATTTAGAGCGCGTAGCAAAACCCTATTTTCAAGCTGTCGTTCACTGGCTTGAAACCATTCGAATCGGACTATTAGGACGAGAAATGTACCAAGCAATTGAAGAACAGTTACCAAAAGAAATCTATCACTGGCATTTGAATCCTGGGCATTTAGTTTCGGATGATGAATGGATGTCGTCGCCTATTTATCCAGATTCAGCCATTCGCTTGGAAAGTGGCATGCTCTTTCAAGTGGATATTATTCCTTCTGTACCTGGTTATACAGGGGTGAGTGCAGAAGAATGTGTGGCTTTGGCTGATGAAACATTGCAAAAAGAGATTCAGCAAACTTATCCAGACATGTGGCAACGGATTGCGACACGCAAAGCCTATTTAAAGGAGACATTGAAGATTGACTTACCAACGGAGGTTTTACCAATGTCTAATTTAGTTGGTTACTTACGGCCTTTTTATCTAGCTAAAGACAAAGCTTTGTGTGTAGAAAAACCAGCTCCTAAATGAGTAGGCTCCTTTTTTGAGTTTCTTTTGGGCCTTATTTATAATCAATATAGCAAAGGAAGAACACCAGAAGAGAGGCGTGATGGTAAATGCACTATCCTGAACATCTGAAACAAGCAGTTTTAGCTAAAGCGAAAGACTTACCATTAGAAGGTTTTGTGGAAGGGCAAGGTCCGCAACAGCCAAAAGTGATGCTGATTGGGGAAGCCCCTGGAAAAGAAGAAATTAAAGAAAACGTACCATTTATAGGGCGTTCAGGTCAATTGTTGATGGAACAATTACAACAAGTTGGCTTAAGTCGTGAAACGGTGTATATCACCAGTGCGGTTAGGAGTCGACCTTTTTCTGTGAAAACGAAGCAGATTGCAAAAACGGGAGAAAGAGTAACCAAATTTCCTAATCGAACGCCAACCAAAGAAGAAATCAAAATTTTTGCGCCTTTGCTTGATTGGGAGATCGCTGTTTGCCAACCTGAACTAATTTTGACACTGGGGAATATTGGGTTGCAACGACTTTTAGGACCAAAGCCAACAATCACTGCAGTGCACGGAACGGTCATTCAGTCGCCCATTCAAACATTTGATGAGCAATCACAAAGCTATCATTGGACGCAGAAAACCTATCAAATCATTCCACTCTTCCATCCAGCGGCTGTCTTTTATAATTATCGTTTAAAAGAAGTCGTGAAAGAAGATTGGCAAGTAGTTCAAAAACAACTGCAACTGCTTAAGAAAGTTTAAAATGAGAAAAATAAAAGGATGGTTGTTTTTTCGAAGAGAGAATGCTACCCTAGAAGTATCAATAAATAGACAGATTATTTAATCGCTGGGTTGAATAATTGAAGGATTCTGATTTTTGCGTAAGCCTTGAAGCAAAAAGAATGAGTCCTTTTTTTGTTAGAAGGAGATTTGGGTATGGAGCAAACACAGCAAAACCATTTTACTGCGTTGTTTTATAAAAATGTTCTGTTAGGAATTTTAAGTATGGCGGCGCAATCAATTTTTATTTTGGCGGACACATTTTTCATTGCAAATGGGATCGGCACCGAGGCGTTGGCGGGGCTTAACATTGTCTTACCACTCGTTAATATTATTAATGGATTAGGTTGGATGTTTGGCGTTGGCGGCGCTACGTTGTTTTCGACCACGGTTGCGCAAAAAGAAATCAAAAAAGCTAATCAGTATTTTAGTTTAACGATTGGGTTAGTTTTCGTTATAGGGAGTCTCTTTACTTTAGCGAGCTTGATTTTTTCCGATCAAATTATTCGGGGACTTCAGGGGACCGGTGTCTTGTTTGGTTTGGCAAAGGAATATTATATGATTTACCTTAGCTGTTCATTATTATTTATTTTAAACAATTGCTTGATTACTTTTTTAAGAAATGACCATAATCCTCGTTTGGCAACGATTGCTTTTGTCAGTGGGGGAATTGTCAATATTATCTTGGACTATGTCTTTATTTATCAATTTGGGTGGGGCATGGCAGGTGCGGCCATTGCAACGGTGATGTCACCTTTAACAAGCTTAATCCTGATTACGTTGCATAAGTGGTCGCCGCAACGAGTTTTACGTTTTGAAAAGTTTAAAGTGAAATTTCAGGATGTTCGAGAAATTATGTCGATTGGTTTTTCTTCCTTTTTAAATGAATTTTCTTCGGCCTTTGTCATGTTTTTATTTAATATTGTTTTGTTAAACTTAGTTGGTCATGTGGCGATTTCAGCTTATGCGATTGTTGCCAACCTCAATATTATTGCGATTGCCATTTTTACAGGGATTGGGCAAGGGGCGCAACCATTACTCAGCAGATATTATGGTTTAGGGGAAACGAAGGTGTTGCGTAAATTTGTTAAACTTAGCTTTATTACGTACTTGGTCGCCGGCTTCCTGTTCTTTTTAATCAGCCAAGTGTTTACGGGACAAATTATTGAGGTCTTTAATAGCGAAGGGAACGACCAGTTGGCGCAAATTGCTAGGACAGCCATCCGCTTATATGCGATTTCCTTCTTGTTTACAGGATTGAATTTTATGGGGATTTATTACTTTTCGGCAGTTCGTAAACCGAAAATGGCGCTAATGATTTCCTCTTTGCGTGGATTCTTTTTAATTGTGCCAGTTTTATTTATTTTGGTGAAATTACTAGGATTAACCGGTGTTTGGCTAGCCATGCCCGTAGTTGAATTTGTTACGTTTGGACTAATGCTTGTGGGCTACCTTGCATATCGAAACTATTTGAAAAAAAGAGAAGCAGTAACCTGATGTTGGTTACTGCTTCTTTTTTGCTTAGTTTACATAGTTTTCAGTTAAAGTCATGAATTGTTCCACATCTTTTAGGACTTGATCAATGCCGGCTTGCCAGAAATCAGGTTTTGTTAAGTCAACATTTAAATGTTTTTTCGCTAATTCTTCGCTTGTCATCGAAGCAGTGTCTCTTAATAACGCAATGTATTGGTCTTCAAAAGAACTGCCTTGTTGATTGGCATACGCATAGATACCCATGCTGAATAGATAGCCAAAAGTATATGGGAAATTATAGAAAGGCACATCATCAATAAAGAAGTGCAATTTGCTCGCCCAGAAATGAGGATGATAACTGCCAAGACTATCTTTGTAGCTTTCTTTTTGCGCCGCTAACATTAATTCAGTAATATCTTCTTCCGCTACTAAACCTTTTTGGCGCGCTTGATAAAAATTATTTTCAAAGATAAAACGCGCATGAATGTTCATAAACATAGCAATGGCATTTTGCATTTTTGTGTCTAAAAGGTTAATCTTTTCAACATCTGATTTGGCCTCTTTTAAGGTGGCGTCAGCAACAATCAATTCTGCAAAGGTACTAGCTGTTTCTGCTACGTTCATGGCATACTCTCGATTCAATGAAGGTAAATCCCACATCACGCTACTATGGAAAGCGTGACCTAATTCATGGGCTAAAGTAGCTACTTCGTTGATTGAATTGCCAAAGGTCATGAAAATCCGCGACTCTTGTGTTTCAGGTAATTCTGTACAATACCCCCCAGGACGTTTGCCTGGACGATCTTCAGCTTCAATCCAACTTTTTTCAAAAGCCATTTGGGCAAAATCGGCCATTTTCGGACTGAATTTACGGAAATTTTCTAAAATAAAGGCAGCGGCTTGATCAAAGGAATACGTTTTTTCTTCTAAATCACCTAAAATAATTGGTGCATCTTGGTCTTGCCAATCCATTTTTTCTTTGCCGAATAATTGCGCTTTGCGCGTTAGAAAGTCGACGAATGGTTGTTTATTTTTTTGGATGGTTTCCCACATAACCGTTAATGTTTCTTGACTCATTCGATTATAGTTTAAGGGATTTTCTAAATAATCTGTAGTGCCATGCAATTTGTAATCAGATAAACGGAACCCATCCAAGTGATTTAGGGTGTCTGCCAAAATTGAAGCTTTGCCACTCCAAGCTTTCTCCCAGGCTGTAAACAAACGTTGACGAACCTTTTTATCAGGATCTCCCATCATGCGGTTAAAGGCTTGGCCTGCAGATAGTTCTGTCACAGAGCCATCTTTTTCTTCAAAAGGAATCACAATGGAAGCAACAATCGTATCGTAATGTGTACTCCAAGCATTTAAACCATCTAGAGAAAGCGTATTGATGATATTTTCTTCTTGTTCGGAAAGCAGTTTTTTTCCATCACGGCGTAATTCATTTAAGCGAAAAGCCATTGTTTTAAACGGTTCTTCGGCTAACAGGTCTTGCCAATGTTCTGCTGAAATCTCGGTGATTTTTTTAGTAAAAATGGTTTCAGCTAATTGAATCGCTGGCAACAGATTGTATAAATCACCTGATAAAATTTTGGCCTTGGTATCATTAGTATTAGCAGAAATTAAAGCAGTTAAAAAACTATTACATTGTGAAAAGCCATTTGAGATTTTCCCTTGTAACGTTAAAATTTCAGCAAATTGTTCTTTGCCTTGGGCACTTTCTGGTGTCCATTCTGTGATTAATTGATGGTACTCTTTTGTCTGTTCGGTTAATTGAGTCATTCGTTGGCTAAGTTCTTTGGACTCGCTCCCATTGGGGAAAATACTGTCTAAATCCCATGTAATAGAATAGGTCATATCCAATCCTTCTTTCATTTTTTTCTTTTCAGTATATCATAAGACCTAAGAGAAGTTGTTTCTTTTTCCCTCGAAACCGACTATAATAAAAAAGAATTTTCCGTGGCAGGCACGGGGCAACATGAAACCAAGAAAAGAGGATTATATGAAAAATTATTTGAAAGATAGTAATTTATATTTAGTCATTGCGTTTGTTATTATGGCCATTTTATTTTTCAGTTCATCACAGACGTATGAACAGCAATCACAAGTTGGTCTTTTAGATAAACTTCTGAGCAGTCATCCTTTTGAAGAACAATTAAAAAATATTTCTTTTCAATATGCTGGCAGTGAAGTGAGCATTCAAGCTAGTGGTTATAGTAAATTTGTTGAATTTTTTATTCGTAAGGGAGCCCATTTTGGTACGTATTTTCTATTAGGTGGTAGTTGGTTTATTGGATTAGTGCCAAGAATCAAAGGTCTGTTTTTAACAGCTGTTGTTTCCTGGCTAGCTGCTACTGGCTATGCAGGTTTAGATGAATTTCATCAAATGATCACAGGCGGAAGGACCCCTCTTTTTCAAGATGTTATGTTGGATGCCATGGGTGCTTTGACAGCCATCGTCATTTGTTTGGTGGTTCATGGTTTGAAGAAAAATAAAAAAAGAAGACGCTAATTTAGAAGAGCTTCGTTTATTCGTCAGAAAGGTGGGTAAGCGAGGGTCTTTTTTTGGTAGCGCTTGTTCCTAACTGAAAAGAAGAGTAGAATAAAGGAGAATAGTAACGAAAAGTCAGGAGGAATCAAGGATGTCAGGACACAGCAAATGGAGCAACATTCAAGGGCGTAAAAATGCGCAAGATGCCAAACGTGGGAAAATTTTCCAAAAAGTTTCAAGGGAAATCTATATGGCGGCAAAAGCAGGTGGCCCTGACCCCGCAATGAATCCTGCTTTACGTTTAGCAGTCGATAAAGCTAAGTCAGCCAATATGCCCAATGATAATATTGCTCGCGCCATAAAAAAAGCCAGTAGTGCTGGTGAAGGGGAACATTATGACGAGGTAACTTATGAAGGATACGGGCCAGGTGGCGTGGCAGTTTTAGTTCATGCACTAACAGATAACCGCAACCGAACGGCCACCAATGTTCGCGTCGCGTTTACTCGAAATGGTGGCTCTTTAGGTGAAACGGGTTCGGTGAATTATATGTTTGATCGTAAAGGCTATATTGTCATTAAGAGAGAAGATCATGCAATTGAGGAAGACGACATGCTAGAAGTCGTTTTGGAAGCAGGCGGCGAGGATTTAGAAACATCACCAGAAGTATTTGAAATTTACACAGCACCAGAAGATTTTACAGCGGTTCGCGATGCTTTAGAACAAGCAGGTTATTCATTAGCACAAGCTGAATTAACAATGGTTCCGCAAACCTTACTAACCTTGAACGAGGAACAAAAAGCGCAATTAGAGCGCTTGGTTGACAAGTTAGAAGACGATGATGATGTGTCAGAAGTATTTACCTCTGCAGAAAATCTATAAAATAAAGGGATGCTTGGCGTCCTTTTATTCATAAAATGAAAGCGGATACAGAATGGAGGGCATTTTGAAAAAGAGAATTTGTTTACAAGCAATCAGGGAAGAAGCGGAAGCCTATTATCGTAACGGTGATTTTTATTGCTCGGAAGCGATTGTGGCGACCATTCGGCAACACTTCGATGCGGAGATTCCCATTGAAGCTGTGGCCATGGCTTCTGGGTTTCCTGTAGGTGTTGGAGGAGCGAAGTGTATTTGTGGTGCTCTTTCAGGCGGGGTTATGTGTCTGGGCTACTTTTTTGGTCGGACAGAAGCCAAAGGAGAACAAGTAAATAAAACGATGGCTTTAGCCAACGAATTGCATCAAAGTTTTCGACAAAAGCATCGAGTGGTTTGCTGCAGTATTTTGACAAGTAAAATGACGATGGGTTCACCTGAGCATATGGAACAATGCATTGGCTTTACTGGAGAAATCGCTGAAACAACCGCAAAAATTATTGCACGAGAACTTGCTTACGAATTAGTCTAGTAAAAAATGAGAGAGGAGCAACCAGATTCATTCACCTGAATCTGGTTGCTCCTCTCTCATTTAATGCGTAATCAATTAACCAAGTACTTTTTCATAAGCTTCCACTTGAGATAAGACACGTTGGAGCTGTAATTCATTTTCAATATAGTTGATTGAATTACCTAAATCTTCTTGGCGGTTTGTTTCTAAACGATCGACTTCTTTTTTTGCTTCGTTCAATAAGTGTAGAACTTCTTCCTTAGATAACATGTACTCACCTCCTTGCGCAGTTCATCTACTATTAGTGTACTCCTTTTTTTCAAAAAAGGGCAATAATAGGATATTAAAAAACAAAAATAGCGGTCCTAACCGCTATTTTTGTTCAATCATGGCGTTGTTGTGCTAAAATCGCTTCGATTCGTTCTCTTTGATCTGCCAAAAAGTGAGGCAAATAAAGGGGGATTTCATCAAAGTTTGAGCTTTGATTTTCATAGGCTTCGGCATCTAGCAGGCCTTTTTGTGTGGCTATTTCAAATAATAAGTGGTTCGGTTCTCTAAAATACAATGATTTGAAAAATTCACGGTCTTTAATCCCTGAGTTTGTAAAATTCTTTTCATCCAACAGGCTGTCAACTTGCGTTAATTCTTGCGTATCTTCCACCCCAAAGGCGACGTGATGAACGCCACCAATTCCTTCAATGGCAAGCGGATTGGTACGGTCATCAATGATGTGCACCTCTTGATAAAACTGTGGATGATGATTTTCCAGAACGGTTACTTCATGCGCAGTTTCAAAAAAAGGTACTGTTTCTTTTTCATGCCAATGTAAATAATCCACTAAAGGTTGTTTGGTAGCTGCGGCATATTGGACGCGTAATTGAATTGCATCAATGCCTAAAATTGCATGTTCTACTGGAATTTCAGCATGCTCAGCTGGAAAATAATCTTCCGCATTTTCAAATTCACGTAACGGAACAAGCGCCATTTGCGTATTATCGGGCGCTTCAAAACGTAAAATTGGGTGTTGGTTAAATGTTTCCACACCATAGTGGCAGATACCCGCTTGCTCAAGACGTTCTGCCCAAAAATCCAAAGAGGCGCGCGTTGGTACTTTTAAAATAGTTCGTTCAATCGTATTTGTCCCAAAGGATTGATCTTGGCCATCATTCAATTCAAAAAAAGTTAATTCGGTACCTGTTCGTTGCTCATTATCTGAGAAAAACAAGTGATACATGGTGTGGTCATCTTGGTTGATCGTTTTCATTAGTAATTTTAATCCCAGTGTATTATGATAGAAGTCAAATGTAGGCTTTATCAATCGATTTAAAATAGAGATGTGATGAATTTGTGCATACATAGTAAAATTCCTTTCTTGGAGGTTTATTAAATGAAACAATTTTTTCAAAAAGGGTCGAAACCTAATCAATTAGTTGTCGCTTTCCATGGTACTGGTGGCAATGAATATCAATTATTAACCACCATCGCAACCCTTTATCCAGAAGCGAGTGTTCTAAGTTACTTAGGGACAGAAGGTGTAGGCGAACAGCGACGCTTTTTTGCGCCATTAGTCAATGGAGCATTACCTCGTGCTAACTTTGATGAGCGAGTGACGGCGTTTCTAGAAGAAGTTTGGCAACCGCAAAAGTTATACGATGAAGTTATTTTTATAGGGTACTCTAACGGTGCCAATTTTATTTTAGGCCTGTTAGAAAAGAACCCGACTATTGCTAACACTGTTATTTTACTGCATCCAAGCAATTTAGGCTATCAATATGTATCTGGTGAGTTTGCGACAAAAGTGATTGTCACAACAGGGGCTCAGGATGAGTTGAGTATTCCGGGACAAGTTCTTTCTTTAGCTAACCAATTAAAGAAACATTTTCCAGTTGACTTTTTGCTCGTTGATGGCGGTCATGGCTTATCAGAAGAAGAAGTAACGAAAATAAAAGAAGTTCTTTAAAAAACAAGCTGCAACCACTTATCAGCAAAGGTTGCAGCTTGTTTTTTTATGTGTGTTTAAATAATTTAGTTCTTTTTATTAATGAAAGCTTCCGCAAGTGCAAAGTCTCCTGCGTAAGGTTCATCTACGCCGTTTACTTTTTGATAAAGGTCGGCGCCTTTACCAGCTAAGACAATCGCATCATCAGCCGTTGTGCTTAAAGATAATGCGTGAGCAATTGCTTCGCCACGATCTAAAACGGTGTAAACAGGCATTTCTTTGGTAATATGGGTTTGAATTTCTTGGCAAATTTTTGCTGGATCTTCACTGGCTGGGTCATCGGTTGTTAGGACTGCAACATCAGCCAATTCAGAAAGAACCCTACCAAAGTCTTTGCGGCGAGAAATCGCTTTGTCTCCCGTGCTACCGACAAGAACAATTAAGCGGCCGTCAGGATGTTCTTCACGGACAAAGGTTAAAAGATTCTTCAAACTGTCATAGTTATGAGCGTAATCAACATAGACGGTTGCACCATTGGTATTCGTTAAAGATTCCATCCGGCCAGGGACGGTGGTTGCTGCGATCCCTTGTTGACACTCTTCTTTTGAAGCTCCCACAAGGACACTAGCAATCGCCGCACTTAACGCATTACCTTTGTTAAAATCACCACCTAAACGAAGGTGATAAGAGCCGGCCAATCCTAACGCATCTGCAGGACTTTCAACGATAAAACGTAAGGAATCCTCTGAAGAAACAGCGAATGAATAGTCTACTTCTGGAGCCGGCTGACTGCCATAGACAATGGCAGGGACTTTTTGCTGTTGTGCAGTTTCTTTAAGTAATGGAAAATAATCAGCTTCGTGATTCAACACAATGACTTTAGAATGTGTAATCAATTGACGTTTGCAATAAAAGTAATCGTCAAAGGTTGGATGTTCAATTGGACTGATATGGTCGGGGGTAATGTTTAAAAAAATGCCGACATCAAAAAATAACTTGTAGACACGATTAGTTTTGTAGGCTTGGGAAGAAACTTCCATAATAAAATGAGTCATCCCGTTAGCAACAGCGGTTGCCATCATTCGATACAAGTCCAAAGATTCGGGTGTAGTCAAGGCAGATTTAAAGAATGTTTTGCCATCTAATGTCGAATTCATGGTAGAAAGCAAGGCTGTTTTTTGTTGTGTAGCAACATCTAAAATATATTTGGTGAAATAAGCCGCTGTTGTTTTACCTTTGGTTCCAGTAAAGCCAATCAGTTTTAATTTATTTTGTGGATAATCATAAAAAGCCATGCTTAACACAGCCATTGCTTTTTTAATGTCAGTCACGATAATTCCTAGTTGTGCAGGAACCTCATAAGGCACCTCAGAAACATAGATTTCTAGGCCGTCTTTTACAGCATTTTCTAAATAGATTTCTTTAAAGTTTAATCCTTTACAAAAAAAGAGTGTTTTTGCTGTTACGTCTCTCGAATCGTAAGAAAGAGCCGTTACTTCTCGTTGACCTAACGTGTCGGAAAGAGTCAAGTGCCAGCCTTCTGGTGAAATAAATTCTTTTAATAAATCTTCTTTTTCTAAGCAATCGCGAATTGCGAATAATGAAATCGTCACTTTTTTTGCCTCCAAACGTTTCAACGAAATTTCAAAACTGATGTCATTATAGCATTATTTTTCTTTTAAAAAAACCATCTCGTTAGCGTGAGAAAATCCATGAGAAATGTTAAAATAGGATAATTCTTCGAGAAAGTCGTTGCATATCCCAAGATGAACAATTAAAATAAAGAAAGCATACTCAAAGAATATTGGAGGACAAAATGATCAATCAACCAAATTCAGTTGATCAACCAATCCTGACGAACCAAGAAAAAATGGTCAAAGGCTCAGCTTGGATGACAGCTAGTAATATTATCTCCCGCATGTTAGGGGCGATTTACATCATCCCCTGGTACGCTTGGATGGGCGAGCACGGAAACGAAGCGAACAGTTTGTTTTCAATGGGGTATACGATTTATGCCTTATTCCTAATGATCTCTACCGCCGGAATTCCAGGTGCGATTGCCAAGCAGACCTCGCATTATAATTCATTGAACGAATATAAAATTAGTCGACAGCTTTTTTATCGTGCCTTACAACTAATGGGTGGCTTAGGTGTGGTTTTTGCTATTGTGATGTATTTGGCATCTCCGGCATTAGCAGCTTTGTCTGGCGGAGGACCTGAATTAGTTCCAACAATGCGTTCATTAAGTTTAGCCGTTTTAGTTTTCCCAAGCATGAGTGTCATTCGCGGTTATTTCCAAGGAAATCAAGAAATGATGCCCTTTGCTTTATCACAAATTGTTGAACAAGTAGCACGAGTTTTTTACATGTTATTAACTGCTTTTATTATCATGAAAGTCTTTGAAGGTAATTACGTTACAGCGGTGACCCAAGCCACTTTTGCGGCATTTATTGGGATGCTCGCAAGTTTTGCGGTTTTAGGTTATTACATGTACAAACAAAAACCATTATTTGATTATTTAGAAGAACACAGCGCCAATGAGCATGAGATTGCTCCAAAAGAGTTATTGAGTGAAACTTTTAAAGAGGCGATTCCTTTTATCGTAGTTGGCTCAGGGGTGACGGTCTTTAAACTTGTCGATCAGTTTACTTTCTCAAACTTTATGCGTTTGTTTACGGATTATTCAGATACCCAATTACGAGAGCTTTTCGGTATTTTTAATGCCAATCCGGACAAATTAACCATGATTGTCGTGGCTTTAGCGACTTCGATTTCGGCTACTGGATTACCGTTGATTACAGAAGCGGTCACCTTAAAAAATCACCGTGAGTTAGCGCGTTTGATTAGTAATAATTTACAACTTTTTGTGTTTGTAATGTTGCCAGCAACATTCGGTATGATTGTTTTAGCGCAACCACTATACACTGTTTTTTACATGCCAGATGCTTTAGGCACTTCTTTATTAGTGCAAGCTTGTTACGCTAGTTTATTCTTGGGCTTGTATATGTTAGTGTCAAATATGTTGATGGGGATGTATGAAAATCGTGACGCAATGCGTTATTTAGGAATTGGTTTAGCAGTGAAATTAATCGTGCAATTCCCCGCAATCCGTTTATTTGAAGTTTACGGTCCGTTATTAGCAACGATGATTGGCTTTACGGTTTCTTGCGTATTGATTCTAAGAAGAATTCGTCAAGTGACACGTTTTAATTACAAATTAACCTTACGGCGAACATTGTTAATGTTCTGTATTACAGTCATCATGATGATTATCGCTTTGATTTTCCGTCAGTTCTTGTATCTATTTTTAGATCCAACTAGACGTTTCCAAGCCTTCATTATCGTTGTAATTGTGGCTGCTGCAGGAGGCGCTTTTTATGGCTATTCGGTCTTGAAGATTCGCTTAGCTGATCGTTTATTAGGGAAAAATGCTGCAAAATTACGTGCAAAATTCAATATTAAATAATAGCTGATTGAACTCCTTTCAGCAGATTCTCTTAAGAGACAAGGCTTGAGACATCGATCGATTCGATTTATGTCCCAAGCTATTTTTTTAAAGGAAAGAGGAATGACGATGCGTTTAGATAAATTTTTAGCCGATGTTGGTATCGGTAGTCGTAAAGAAATCAAACAATTGTTAAAGAAAAAAGTCGTTACGGTGAATGGTGACGTCGTAAAAGAAGCCAAAACACAAGTAAATGAAGAAACAGATCAAATTGCCTTGATGGGAGAAATTCTTACGTATCAGAAATTCTTTTATTACATGTTGCATAAACCACAAGGTGTCATTTCTGCGACGGAAGATCAGCGAGATGAAACGGTAATTGACTTGTTAACTGATCAGGATTACCGTGCCGACTTGTTCCCAGTTGGTCGCTTGGATAAAGATACCGAAGGCTTGCTTCTGTTAACAAATGATGGCCAGTTAGCGCATCAATTATTATCACCCAAAAAGCATGTGGATAAAGAATATTTAGCTGAAGTTGAGGGACTTGTGACAGCGGAAGATTGTCAACTGTTTGCGCAAGGATTTGCCTTGAAAGATGGAGAAATGGTTAAACCAAGTCGCTTAGTCATTGAGACGATCAATGAGGAAGAAGGGACTTCCGTAGTCCGTTTAGTGATTCAAGAGGGAAAATTCCATCAAGTCAAACGGATGTTAGCCACTGTAGGCAAACCTGTGACGTATTTAAAACGATTACGAATGGGCGAACTATGGTTGGATGAAACGTTAGAACTAGGGGAATATCGGCCCTTAACAGAAGCCGAATTGCAACAACTACAACCTAAACAATCATGCCTCAATTAAAATAAACAAAAACCCAGCCCTTTCTGCGGAAAAGATAAAAAATTTCTCGAAAAATAGTGTCGGGTTTCTTTCTTTTTCTGCATAAAATGGTATGATTGACTATGTAGAACTTTATGAATAGGAGTGACAACAAATGACAATTGATTGGACAAAAGAAGTCGAAGCACGTAAAGACGACTTATTAGAAGATTTACAAAACTTATTACGGATCAACAGTGAACGTGATGATGCGCAAGCAACACCTGAAGCGCCCTTTGGACCTGGACCAGTTGCTGGCTTAAAACACATGTTAGCTTATGGTGAACGTGATGGCTTTACGGTGAAAAATGTCGACAATTACGCTGGACACATTGAATATGGTGAAGGCGACGAAACGTTAGGAATTTTTGGTCATATGGACGTTGTTCCTGCTGGTGATGGTTGGGAAACAGATCCTTATGAACCAGTCATTAAAGATGGCAAAATTTATGCACGTGGCGCGAGCGATGATAAAGGCCCAAGTATGGCTGCTTATTACGCAATGAAAATTATCAAAGAATTAAGCTTACCCGTGTCTAAAAAAATTCGTTTCGTAGTAGGAAGTGACGAAGAAAGCGGCTGGGGCGATATGGATTACTATTTCCAACATGAAGAAGCGCCAGACTTTGGTTTCTCACCAGATGCTGAGTTCCCTATTATCAATGGGGAAAAAGGAAATGTGACTATTCGTTTAACTTTCCGAGGCGGTAACGGCGCTGATTATAAATTAGAAAGCTTCAAATCTGGTTTACGTGAAAACATGGTTCCGGGAACAGCAGATGCTGTTGTAACGGCTGCTTCAGCAGACGAAGCGGCTTCACTAGCTGCTAGCTTTGAAACATTCATCAAACAAGAAGCAAAAATTTCAGGTAACGCAGAACTTTCAGATAAAACAGTGACTTTCCATGTAGTTGGTAAAGGTGCTCACGGGGCTAGCCCACAATCTGGAATTAACGCAGCGACTTTCTTGGCAACTTTCTTAAATGATTACAGCTTTGCAGAAGGCGCATATAGCTTTATTAATACCATTGCTGAATTTATTCATGAAGATTTTTATGGCGAAAAATTAGGTGTGGCTTTTGAAGACGAAAAAATGGGTAAATTGACAATGAACGCTGGGATTGTTAACTTTGATCCAGAAAATCCTGAAAATAGCTTAGTAACATTAAACTTCCGCTATCCAAAAGGAACTTCAGCAGAAGAATTACAAGCAAAAGTTCAAGCAACAGTCGGTGAAACGGTCACTGCAACACAAGGAGATCGCAACCAAGAACCGCATTATGTGCCAGTTGATGATCCATTGGTGGCAACGTTACTACAAGTTTACGAAGACCATACAGGCGAAAAAGGCCAAGAACAAATCATTGGTGGCGGTACTTATGGCCGCTTATTAAAACGTGGTGTTGCCTATGGCGCAATGTTCCCTGGCTACACAGACACAATGCACCAAGCCAACGAATTTATGGAATTAGATGACTTATTCCGAGCAGCTGCTATTTATGCAGATGCGATTTATCGTTTAGCGAAGTAAAGTAAAAAAGCTGTTTTCGATTTTCGAAAACAGCTTTTTTTTGCAATTTTTGCCTTTTAAAAACCCAAAATCAGAACCGTCAATTTACTGAAAATTTCTTGCAAATCAAAGGATCCCACGATACGATAAATAGGAGAAAACGCAATGAGTGAAACACTTATTGTTAACTATTTAATCAAAGGACGTGTGAAGATGAATGTAGAAGAATTAGTTCAAAAAGCAAAAGATTTAATTGGAGAAGGCAACGTGGAACATGCGCAACAATTCATTGAAGAACATAAAGATGAATTAGGCGAACACTATCATAAAATCACAGCGATGTTAGCTGATACAACGACCGATGGTTTGTTTGATAAAATTAAAGGATTGTTTCAATAGTTGAAAAAATCTGAGATAAAAGTGTTTAGCTCCAAGAACCAAGTAGGTACGATGATTTCATCTGTTCATGCTTCACAGTGAAACATTGCAACTCTCGCCGTTTAACAGTTTTTGAGCGTGGAGCAAAAATCCAAAGTGATTTTTGTCCCACGCTCTTCTTTTTTTATTTAACTTTTAACCATTGTTTTGGCAACACATACGCAATTGGATTAAAAAGATAATCCGCTCCCCGTTTCACCACAGGCATATTCGTAATAGCTAAAATGAAGAGGGCTAAGAAGAAAAGTGCCAAGATTCGGAAAGTAAACCATTCTTTAAAGAGTGTGTCTAATTGCAAACCACTTTCCAACAGAATAATTAAGGGCATATGCAAGAGATAAGGGTAGAGGGTATCTTTTCCGAGGGCGCTTAAAGGTAACTTTCGTTTCGGCAATAATGCAAACCAAGAAAGAGACACCAATGCTGCAGCAACGTAAAAGAACAGCTGAATGAAACTACTATATTCAAAGGCCGGACTAATTTCAGCGTAGGAAGCCCAACCAGTTAAGAAACCCCAAAATTTCGTTGCCAATGACCATTGACTATTTACAAATAAAAAGGAGCTTAAAATTACGCCTATCGCTGCCCATTTGACTTTGCGATGATCTAAAAAGGTTTGCAGCTTTTGAATATCCATTAAGTAGCCACAATAAAAGAAAGGGAAGAAGCCCAGAGTCCGTCCTAAAGACAAGAAACCTTCCACAGGCAAATAGCCTGAGGCGCAGCCGATAACAATGATGATTGGCAACATGATTTTCGGCTGAACGCGCTGAAGAAAGATGGTAATTAAGTAGAAACTTGCTAAGGAAAGTAAGTACCAAGGAACGCCCGTTTCGTTCAGTAAATCAAAATTCATTTTATTTGCAAAGGCGAAATTAGCAAGCGTAATCAACAACTTCGCTAAGAGATAAAGCCAAACAAAGGAAAGTAAGCGTAGATATTTTCGTTGTTTAATTGCATGTTTACTAAAGAGTCCAGAGACAAAAATAAAGGCTGGCATATGGAATGAATAGATCCAAAAGTTGATTGTTTCCATGAGTCGTGAAGGAGAAGCTTCACGATCTAAAATATGCCCAAAAATCACTAAGAAAATTAAAAAAAGTTTCACGTTGTCCCATTTATAAATTCGCTTGTCGTTTTCCATAACGATCACTCCTTTTAGTAAAAAACAGTTCACTTTTGTTTAAGGCAGAAGAGGACAATTTTTCCATTCATTGAGTAGATAATTGTAGATACGAACCGGCAGCCGTTAAATGAGCCCCCACATACTTGCGCTTAAAACAAAAAATTAGGCAGGATGTTAGTCTTAAATTATACTGAAAGAGTGACGATCCTCCAAAGATTTTGTTTATTAAGAAGTGAAAGATGCGGTGAAAATAAATGATAAAATTTCAAAATGTTTCAAAAGTATATCAAGAAAATGCTGTTTTGTCCGATGTGAATTTAACAATCCAACAAGGCGAATTTTTTGTATTAGTAGGGCCGAGTGGTAGTGGAAAAACGACGACTTTGAAAATGATTAATCGGCTCATTGAGCCAACGACAGGTGAAGTGGCTCTCAATGAACAAGCGGTAACCAATTATCCTTTACGTGAATTACGACTAAAAATTGGCTATGTTCTTCAGCAAATTGCCTTATTTCCTAACTTAACCGTGGCGGAAAATATTGAGTTGATTCCTGAAATGAAAAAATGGCCCAAAGAGCAACGCAGAGAGCGAACCATTGAACTATTGAAAAAAGTTCAGCTGGATCCTGAGGAATATCTGCATCGTAAGCCAGCAGCGCTTTCAGGAGGCGAACAACAACGTATCGGGATTTTACGCGCCATTGCAGCCGAACCAGAAGTGATTTTAATGGATGAACCTTTTAGCGCGCTAGATCCGATTTCAAGACATCATCTTCAACGTTTGGTGAAAGAACTTCATCAGGAATTAGCGAGTACCATTGTTTTTGTGACCCATGATATGAATGAAGCTTTACTGTTAGGAGAGCGCATCTGTATTATGGACGCTGGCAAAATTATTCAAGTCGATACGCCAGAAGCCATTCAAAAACATCCGAAAAATAATTTTGTCGGTCAATTTTTCAAACAATCTTCGCCAGAACTAGCGAACTATTGTGGCGCTGACTTGACTGCATTTTTAGAAGCCGCAGATGAGACGATTGAGCCAGTGCCGACTGTTTTCATGGAAACCAATTTAAAAGAGATTGTCCAACTCATTAATGCGCAAGAGAAAGCAAATTTAGTAGAAAAACAACAAGTTTTAGGGTGTATCACCTCAAAAACGATTACTCGTTTTATGGAACAGCTGTTGGAAAGCGAGGAACAGTAGATGCAAGCACTGATTGAAACTTTTTTCGCTCGAAAAGAAGAATATCTGCAAGCGTTAATCGAGCATATGCAATTGTCCTTTATCTCGTTATTATTCGCTGCGTTGATTGCAATTCCTTTAGCCATTTATTTAACAAGTCATCGTAAGTTAGCGGAAAGTCTGTTACAAGTGACTGGGATTTTCCAAACCATCCCTTCTTTAGCCTTGCTAGGCTTACTGATTCCGTTAATTGGTATTGGTCGACCACCGGCAATTGTTGCGCTAGTGATTTATGCCTTATTCCCAATTTTACAAAACACCTATACTGGTTTGACGGAAATTGATCCTTCGTTAGAAGAAGCCGCAGAAGCATTTGGGATGAGTAAAAAAGAAAAACTGTTTAAGTTTGAGTTACAAATGGCATTACCATTTATTATTTCTGGGATTCGAACGGCTACCGTTTTAATTATTGGTACGGCCACGTTGGCGGCGTTAATTGGAGCAGGCGGTTTAGGGACCTTCATTTTATTAGGAATTGATCGAAATAATTTATCGTTGATTTTTATTGGAGCTCTTTCATCAGCTGCACTAGCAGTCTTATTTAATTATGGAATTCATTGGTTGGAAAAAGCGAATGGGCGGCGACTAATCATTGGTGGTACTATTTTAGGCCTTTTGTTAGGTGGTTCATTTTTCTGGAATCAACAAACTTCTTCAAAGGAAAAACAGCTGACAATTGCTGGCAAATTAGGAGCGGAACCAGATATTATTATTAATATGTATAAAGCCTTAATTGAAGAAAATAGCGACATTCAGGTGACGTTAAAGCCAAACTTTGGCAAGACTACTTTTTTATATAATGCCTTGAAATCAGATGAAATCGATCTTTATCCGGAATTTACAGGAACAGTGATCGAAACCTTTTTAAAAAATCCTCCTCAGCTAGACAATCAACCTCAAGTAGTCTATGAAGCGGCACGCGCTGGCTTGAAAAAACAAGAAAACCTTACTTTGTTGAAACCGATGCGCTATGAAAATACGTATGCCGTCGCAGTTAAACGCTCATTTGCAAAAGCGCATCAATTAAAAACGATTAGTGATTTACAGAAAATTAGCAATCAGTTGAAAGCAGGTTTTACGTTAGAATTTATTGATCGGCAAGATGGTTATAAGGGATTACAAGAAAAATATCATTTAAATCTGAATGTCCAATCGATGGAACCGGCGTTACGCTATCAAGCGATTAATAATGGTGAGGTAAATGTGATTGATGCTTATTCAACGGATAGTGAATTGAGACAATACGATTTAGTAACGTTAGAAGATGATCAAGCGCTATTTCCGCCTTATCAAGGAGCACCACTTATTAAAACAGCAACGTTGGAAAAATATCCAGAATTAGCAGAAATATTGAATAAATTGGCAGGAAAAATTAGCGAAGAAGAAATGAGTGAAATGAATTATCAAGTCAATGTGGAAGGGCAAGATCCTAGCATAGTGGCGAAAGACTATTTAAAAGAAAAGAATCTTCTTAAATAAGTATTTTTTACTGAAAAAGACTGGTATATAAACATTTATCCAGTCTTTTTCAGATAAATAAAGAGTTTAATGTGAAAAGTACCTGTATTTTTACTCATTTTTGGATATAATAAAAGAAATGAATGGAGAGGAGTGGTCTATATGAAAAAAGCAGAACGTCAACGTTTGATTAAACAATTAATTATGCAACAAGAAATTGAAACACAAGATGAATTAATCACTCGTTTGGAAGAACTTGGCGTCCGAGCCACTCAAGCGACTGTTTCAAGAGATATCCGTGAAATGAGTATTGTTAAAACACATGGTGCAGATGGTCGTGTCAAATATGCAATTTTTTCTCAAGCACAAGGCACAAGCAGTGAAGAGAAATTACGAGAATCAGTAAAAGATTCAGTTGTTCGAATGGAGCGAGTACAATTTATTGTCATCTTGCATACAGAGATGGGGAATGCCGATGTGGTGAGTAACTTTTTAGATGAAGTAGCTTATCCAGAAGTGGCTGGTACAGTGGCTGGTGCGGATACGATTATTGTGATTACACGTTCAGAAGAGGATGCGGAACACTTTATCGAACGCATCGAAAATATGATTTTTTAAAATTGAAAGCATCAATAGAAGGGAGTTTTTTTCTTGGTAGAATTGAAAGCGCTACAAAACGGTTCGGATATTCGGGGAATTGCTTTGGATACGGAAGAGCAAACTGCAACATTAACCGCAACAGCAGTAGCCGAGATTGCGGTGGGCGTGGTTCGTTGGTTACAGGACAAAAAACAGCTGCCACGAAAGGCGCAACAGCGCCTGACAATTGCAATCGGACATGATAGTCGTCTAACGGCGGAGCCGATTAAGCAAGCATTAGTAGATACGTTTCTTTCATTAGGTATTCAGGTGATTGACGTTGGTTTAGCTACGACGCCTGCTATGTTTATGGCTACTCAATTTCCAACGCTTCAATGTGATGCAGCGATTATGATTACAGCTAGCCATTTGCCTTATTACTTTAATGGCTTGAAGTTCTTCACAGCAGAAGGTGGAGCAGAGAAAGAAGATATTCGGTATATTTTATCTCATACTGATCCGCTGACGGCCAATGAAAATGGCACACTGATGAAGCAAGAGTTACTGCCAATTTATGCGGAGCATTTGGTGGAAAAAATCCGCCAAGGAATTCATTCGCCAGAAGAGAAACCTTTACAGGGCTTTCGAATTATCGTTGATGCGGGTAATGGGGCTGGGGGCTTCTTTGCGGAGCAGGTTCTTCAAGTTTTGGGCGCTGATACGACGGGATCACAGTTTTTAGAACCAGATGGGCATTTTCCTAATCATGTACCTAATCCAGATAATTCTGAAGCAATGAAAAGTATTCAAACAGCTGTTTTAGCTAATCAGGCAGATTTGGGCATTATTTTTGATACAGATGTAGATCGTTCGGCCGTAGTGGACCAATCAGGTGAGGTACTAAACCGAAATAATTTAATTGCTGTTTTAGCGGCAATCGTTTTAAAAGAAGCGCCTGGTAGTTATATTGTGACAAATTCGCCAACCTCAAGTCATTTAAAAACATTTATTGAAGAAAAAGGCGGCCAACAGATTCGTTATATTTCTGGTTACCAAAATGTCATTAATAAAATGATTGAATTGAATCATGGGGGCTTTCAGACACCGTTAGCCATTGAAACCAGTGGTCATGCAGCGTTTCAAGAAAACTACAATCTGGATGATGGTGCATATGTCGTGGCAAAAATTTTAATGTTGTTACCAGAATTGAAACAAAACAATCAAACGTTAGGTGATCTGATTGCTACATTGAAGCAACCGGCAGAAACCAACGAATTTCGCTTCAAAATTACTGCGGAGGATGTTACTTGTTATGGGCAACAAGTCTTGCGAGACTTTGAATTGTTTGTAGAAAATCAAGCAGACTTTGCTGTGGACCGTGAAAACCAAGAAGGTGTTCGGGGAAACGTGTCTGGTCAATATGGCAGTGGGTGGTTTTTGCTACGCTTAAGTCTGCATGAACCGTTGCTTGTTCTTCAGGTAGAGAATGACCAAAGCGATAAAAATGCGTGTGTCATCGAAAAAATTGCCACTTTTTTACAAAAATACGAGGAAATAGATAGTCAGCAAATAGAAAATAATTTAGGAAATTAAAGGTGTTCTTATGGAAAATGTCTTAAAAGGAAAACACATTGGCTTTTCTCATTTTAGAGAAGAATATATCGAACATATTGCAAAACAGCAATGGGATAATGAATTGCTTCGACATTTGAGCTGGGATGCTTTACATCCGTGGGGGCTTGAAGAATGGAAAGATTTCACAATTAATAAAGGAGAAGATGATCGATTTCTATTTGCTATTTTAGAAAATACGACAGAGGAATTTATTGGTTGGGTTTCGTTGTCTGATGTACAGTTGAAAAATAGAGGGGCCAATTTAGGGATTGCTATTTTACAAAAAGAGCAACGTGGTCAAGGATATGGCTTTGAGGCGGTGTCTTTAATTTGTAAATTTGCTTTTTATGAATTGGGTTTGCACAAAATCAGATTAGCTGTCAATAGTAACAATCAAAAAGCGATTCAAGTTTATGAAAAAGTAGGCTTCAAAAAAGAAGGAATTGATAGAGAAGCGTTATTTCAAGATGGCCAATGGCTGGATATCTACAATTACGGAATTTTACAAAAAGAGTGGCTACAAATGATTAAGGCTGAGAGTTAGCTCAGGAACTGTTTAACACCAAGACACTAAGCAAACGCAGATATGCCGTTCTCAGCAGTGAATGTGCGGTAAAATAAAAAAGCAGAAGAAATCGGCGGTTACCGTCCGATTTCTTCTGTTTTTTTACCATAGGCCAGGCGCTGCAGTCACAACGATTTGTTTTTTTGTAAACGGATGGAGTAAATGAAGTTGTGAAGCATGGAGCATTAAACGAGCTGCCTGCGATTTTGGGTTGTATAACGGATCACCAATAATTGGATGCCCTTCGCTAGCTAAATGGACCCGAATTTGGTGCGTCCGACCTGTTTCTAAAACACAGGTAACTGCGGTTTGATTGTTAGAAAGAGCTTGGACCACTTGGACATGTGTAATCGCTGAATCCCCTTTTTGAGGATCAATCCGTCGTTTCCGGCGATCATGCCGATCACGACCAATTGGCTGATTGATTGTCTGTTCTTTTTGGTTAAAGTGACCAGCTACAATCGCTTGATATTGGCGGTAAATTTGTTTTGTTTCTAATAAACGCCCTAAAATAGGTAAGACAAAAGGATTTTTAGCAAAGACAATCGCACCACTGGTTTCTTTATCTAATCGATGAACGACATAAGGGACCTGATTTTTCTCAGCTAAATAGGCAGCAACATGATTTAACAAGGTGTCTGTTTCCTGTGGCTGATTTGGATGGGTTTTAATGCCATAAGGTTTATTTACAATCATTAAATGTTCGTCTTCATATAAAACCTTCACACGCGTTGCTTCCCCCAAATGAATAGTGGGACGCACATAATCGGTTTCTTCAAACGTTAAGGTGACACAATCGCCAGCTTGGACTGGAAAATGAAAAGCAGCTGTTTCTCCGTTGATTTTGACATTTTTTCGCGTGCGTAAAAAATGGCGCACTTTTCGAGGGACTAGCCACTCATTTTCTAATAGTTCTTTTACAGTCATTGTTGAAAAATTTTCAGGTAATCTCATTGAATATTCCACCAAATCCCACCTTTCACTGATTCGCTATTTAGTGTAACAAAGCTACTCAAAAGGTCAAGTCAGAACGGAAAAAAAGCTGAAATTTGTTAGAAAGGCAGTTCCTTGAGAGATTCTTAAACAAATTTACATAAAAAACGAAGAAAAGCATGATAGAATAGAGGCTAAATAAAGACTCGTTTCTAAACGTAAGCAATTATTTACCTCTAGTGAAGGCCATATTTCCTTTGCTATAGCGAAAAGACCATTGAAATTGTTTTTCAAGAATTTTTCATGCTTTAGACCTAGGTCGTACCCACAAGAATATGGTAGACTTAGCCAAGAAACGTAAACAGAGGGAGTACTATGGACAATCTTAAACAATTTTTTAGTAAAGTCGGTGTCGGATTACGTCATTTTTGGACGTGGATAAAGCCTTATTTAATACAATTCCATCAAGCCAGAAAGCGGATTTGGAAAAAGTATCAAATCAATAAAATTTTCTTGTTAATTGGTTTGGTAGTCGCTTTAGGTGCCAGTATTTATTTATTTTACTTAGCCAAGTCCGCAAACGTTGAGACCCTAAAATCGGGGCTAAGTGAATCAACACGCGTTTATGATGAATCAGGAAAAGAAGTCGGAAAGTTATTCGGGCAAAAAGGGACTTTTGTGGAACTGGATAATATTTCTCCTTATATTCAAGATGCGGTTATTTCAACTGAAGATCGCGGGTTTTATCAACATAAAGGGTATTCCATCAAAGGGATTGCCCGTGCGGTTGTTGGAAAATTGACCTTTGGGAAAATCGGTGGCGGTGGTGGCGGAAGTACAATTACGCAGCAATTAGCCAAAAATGCTTACTTAACGCAAGAGCAAACGTTAGATAGGAAAGCCAGAGAATTATTCTTAGCGATTGAAATCGAAAAGAAATATTCGAAAAAAGATATCTTAGCAATGTATTTAAATAATTCTTATTTTGGTAATGGTGTCTGGGGCGTGCAAGATGCAGCTCGTAAATACTTTGGCGTGGATGCGTCCCAAGTTACAGTGGGGGAAGCCGCAACGCTAGCGGGCATGTTAAAAGGGCCAGGAATCTATAACCCAATTGATTACATTGACAATGCCACAGCGCGACGGAATACCGTTTTACAACTTATGGTCGACAATAAAAAACTGTCTCAAGAAGAAGCCAATCAAGAAGCGAGTGTTAACTTAGCGAGTCTATTAAATGACACCTATGTTGGCGACGAAAATAGTTACAAATATCCATATTATTTTGATGCGGTAATTGATGAAGCGGTCAATCGTTATAAATTTAAAGAAGAAGATATTTTAAATAAAGGCTACAAGATTTACACTTCTTTAAATCAGGAGTATCAAGATGCGATGGATGCAACTTATAAAAATGATGCACTATTTCCACCCAATGCAGAAGACGGTGCCATGGTTCAAAGTGGCTCTGTAGCTATTGATCCGAAAACCGGCGGCGTGCAAGCACTGGTGGGCGGTCGAGGGGAACACGTTTATCGAGGCTTTAACTTTGCAACGCAAACAAAACGTTCACCAGGCTCGTCCTTAAAACCAATTTCAGTCTATACACCAGCTTTAGAGGCTGGCTATAAACCAGACTCTATTTTAGAAGATAAACCACAAGATTATTATCCAGCGCAAAACTATAGCCGCACGTACAGTGGAGAAGTTCCTATGTATCAAGCCTTAGGAGAAAGCTTAAATTTACCAGCGGTGTGGTTATTACATCAAATTGGTTTAGATAAAGGCTATGAAAAAACAGAGAAATTTGGCATTCCATTATCGGAAAAAGATCGATATTATGGTTTAGCACTTGGGGGATTACAAACGGGTGTTTCGCCACTAACCATGGCGGGAGCTTATAGTGCCTTTGCCAATGAAGGCTATAAAACTGAAACGCATTTAATTACAAAAATCGTCGACTCAACTGGCGCAATTGTAGTTGATAATACGAAAGTCAAGAAAGAGCAAGTCATTACCAAAGATGTTGCAGATGGGATTACAAGTATGCTACTAGGGGTCTTTAGTTCTGGGAGCGGGGTCAACGCACAACCAGCAGGCTACGTAATGGCTGGTAAAACAGGTACGACAGAAACCAACTTCGATAGTAGTAAAACGAACGATCAGTGGGTGATTGGTTATACACCAGAAGTTGTCATTGCTACTTGGTTAGGCTTCCAAGAAACCAGTAAAACCCATTATTTGGAAGGCAGTAGCGCTACGTATGCCTCACAAGTGTTCAACAGTCAAGCCAGTGGCATCTTGCCACAAGTCAAACAAGCACAATTTCCTGTCGCGGATGCTTATGCCACAGGTGGGAAAGTTGTTGATAGCAACGATAGTTTAACCGGTGGTGCCAATTCTAATTGGCGGGATAACTTAAAAGACTTTGGAAACTCTGTTCAAGATGGCGCTAGCAATTTCGGAGATACATTGAATGAAGTTGGGGGACAAATTAAAGACGGCGCGAAAAAAGTCAAAGACAAGATTGAAGGAATTTTCGGAGGCTTATTAGGAAATTAGTTGGGAAAACCTAAGAGAAATGGTACAATAAAGATGAAACTATTGAGAAAAGAGGGATTCCATTGAGTAACATTTATGATACAGCCAATCAGATTGAACGTGAACTACGTGAGTTAGACGAATTTAAAGCATTACAAGCAGCGTATGAAGAAGTAAAAGCAGACGAAGCAGCTTACACATTGTTTAAAGAATTCCAAGGATTCCAACAAGGACTTCAAGAAAAACAAATGCGCGGCGAAGAATTCACGGATGAAGATGCTGAAAAAGCACAAAGCATTGCAACGAAAGTGCAAGAAACAGCAGTTATCAACGAATTAATGCAAAAAGAACAAGCGTTTAGCTTAGTTGTCAATGATTTAAACCGAATTATCATGACTCCTGTGCGTGATATGTATAACGATTAATTTACGTAATTGAACTCTGACAAGTTGTCTATAAGACAATTTGTCAGAGTTTTTCTTTTACTGAAAATAAAAAAACGAACAAATTTTCGTATGTTTTTACTGACCAAGCTGGCAGAAAATGATATGATAAAGGGAGGAGAAAAGGAGGGGAAACGATGAAACTATTGCATACAGCTGATTTACACATGGATCGGTCTTTTGAAGGGTTAACTGGGATCCCGATAGCCTTAGCGAAGCGCTTAAGAGAAGCTAATCAACAATTGTTAATGAATATCGTAACAGTTGCCATTCGAGAAGCGGTGGACTTGGTTATTTTTGCAGGAGATACGTTTCATCAAAGTCAGACCTCTATTTCAATGCAAGCCCAATTGATGGCTGCATTAGAACAGTTGAAACAAGCAGAAATCCCTGTGATTCTAACATTTGGGAATCATGATTACTATAAAAAAGACCGCTATTGGTTTTCTTTTCCAGACAATGTCTTTTTATTTGAAAAAGAAATGGTTGAGACACTGTATTTTGAAACGAAAGCGGGCGAACAAGTGGCTGTTTCAGGGTTTAGTTATGAGCATCCCTGGATTGATGAAAATAAAGCACTAGAATTTCCTATCAAACAAGCAGAATCTGACATTCATATTGGGATTTATCATGGAGACACCAGTCGGAAAGCGCAACAAAATTATGCTCCGTTTACATGGAAGGATTTAAAAGCCACTGGTTATAATTATTGGGCATTGGGCCATATTCATCAGCCACAAATTGTTAGTGAACAACCGCTAATTGTTTATCCTGGAACACCTCAAGGGCACACGAAAAAAGAACAGTCTTTACAAGGGGTTGCAGTGGTCACACTTTCCCAAAATCAAGCGACTGTTCAATTTGAAAAAGTCGCAGAAATAGATTGGACGAATGAAGAAGTATCTCTTGCGCAATGCCGTGACACCCAAAGCGTTTTGTCTTATCTTGAAACCAGTTTGCTGACGAAGTGGCATGCGCATCAGCAACAGCAATTGATGGCGTTGACACTGAAAGAAACGCAACATTTGGATGTGACCGTGGTGCAAGCCATTGTCAATGGTGAACTATTAAGCTACTTACAGCAGCAGCTTTTACAAAAAACGCAAGGTGATTTTTTTGTTTATCGCCTACTATTGCAAGCAGAGGAACCAACGAAAGAACCGATCTATTTAGCCGCTAGTCCCAACTTATTAACGGCATTAGAAAAAACATACTTAGATCCAGTTATTTTTGAAGATACCACCAAGGAATTGTTACGTTATCCAGAATTTGCTGGAATTTTTTCAATGGATGAGCAGTGGCGATTAGAGAGCTTGCGCCTAGCACATGAGCAAATTAATGAAGACTTTACTATTCAGGAGGACCCACTATGAAATTACTTGCAGTAGAGATTGTGGGCTTTGGAAAATGGCAACAACAGAAAATTACATTTGAATCTGGTAATCAATTGCTGTACGGCGCAAATGAAGTTGGCAAGTCCACATTGTATCAATTCATTCAAGCAATGCTGTTTGGTTTTCCCACAAAGGGCAAAAGAAAACGCGATTACGCACCTAAAAATGGTGGCTCGTATGGTGGTCGTTTGTGGTTGGCACATCCTGTGTTTGGGGAAGTTCAAGTCGAGCGTTTTAAAGAAAAAAATAAAGGGCAAGCAATCATTTATTATCAACAACAAATGGGGGATGAGAAAACCTTACAGCAAATGTTACATCCGCTAACGAAAAAGTTATTTCAAGAGGTTTTTACTTTCCAACAAGAACAATTAATTACGAGTGACAAGTTGACAGAAGAGGAACTGCAAACATCCTTGTTAGCCATTGGTGTTTCTGGTAGTCAACAACTTTTGACTTACCGAAATGCGTACTTTAAAGAAGCACAAAAAATCTTTAAAGGTAAAGGACAGCAGCCATTACTCAATCAGAAGTTGGCGGCTTATCAAGAACTAAAAGAGCAAATTCAAGAGAAAGAAGCGCAGCAACAAACTTTTCAACAATTAGAAGAAACGATTCGCGAAACAGAACAACAGCGAGTGACACTGCAACAGCAATTAAAAGAAACGCAACAGGACTTGTTACAGGTTGCGGAACAGCAACGTCACTTTCCCTTGTACGAAGAATGGCAGTCGCTACCTGAAGAAACAGAGAACGTTGTTTTAGTAAAAGAAGACCAAGTTCAATTAGAAGAAACCTTTCAAGAATATATGTACCTAGATAAAGAACGACAACGTTTGACCAAAGAGTTATCTCTTCAGTCAGAAGCGCTCGATGTTCCAGAAGGCTATGCTTTTTACCTAGAACAAGAAGCATTGATTCAACAATTGTTGAATCAACGCTATGATATGCAACAATTGATGACGGAATCGGAATGGATGACCCAAACCTTTGAGCAAAATCGTCAAGAAATGGTCCTTTTAGAGAACGAATGGTCATGGTCGCCTGAACGACCACCACAGCTTTTCTATGACAACGAAACCGTTCAAAAGTGGCGCCAACAACAAGTTGCGTATACGCAAGCTCTTCAAAAAGGCCAAGAACAGAAAGCATTCTTGGCTTCTCAAATTGAAAATCTGGAAGACCAGTTAACGGATTTTGAAAAAGCGCATGCCGCATTTTTTGGTGAAGCGACGCGTGCCCAAAAAGCGCAGAAAACAAGTCAGCCACTATGGTTATTGTTAGGAAGTATCCTTGCATTACTCGGTTTCTTTTTGCCAAGCCCTTTAAAATGGGGCCTAGTTCTCGTGGGAGTTAGTCTTATCGCAAAAGAAGTGATTGGCTACGCCACTAGAAAAGAAGATTCCTCTGATGAAGTGAAAGAAGAATGGCAGACGAAACTTTCGCAACTAGATTATTTAAATGAACAGTTCCAACAAGCGCTGAATCAAGAACGTGAGGCACAACTGCAAGTGGAACAACTTGAACAAGCAGTAGCGGAGCAAGCCCAAGTCCATCAATTAGGAAAAATGCAACAAATTGATACTTTAATGAATCAGCGGGAATTGATTACGCGCTATTTATTGCTTGTTCAAACAAATGAAGAACTCATGAGTCAATTGAAGGAAAATCAACAAAAACGCCAAGTATTTGAAGAACAAGTCTTCCCATTGATGACGCATTTACCCTTACAAGGAAAGAGCCTTTCCGAAAAGTTACACTTTTTAGAAGGGTTTGCTGAAGAAATGGAGAAAGTTCGCTTTGCTCAAGAGTATCAAGCAGATGGCTATCTCAAACAGCAGTTACGAGAGTTGAAAACTAAACAGCAAGAAGCATTAACACGAATTCAGCCTTTACTAATTCGTTATCGGATTCTATCAATCGCTGATGTTCCAAGTAGGATTCAACAGCTGACCACTCAGCAAGCTCAAGTTGGTCGTGGGCAAGAATTAGCGACACAATTAGGCAATCTGTTTCCAGAAGCGGTAACAGAAGCAACGTTAAAAGACCGTTCTCTACAACTAATGCAGCAACAAGCACTAGAAGAAAGCCAGTTAGATAAAATACAAGAGCAGTATCAAGCGTTGATTTATGAAAAACAACAATTAATGACGGATGGTACCTTAGATGAGTTGTATCAACGACAAGCAATTTTAAAAGCGGAAATCAAAGAACTAGCTCAACGTTGGTCTGGGTATCAACTGGCGGGGCAACTGCTAATGGACCTATTAACAGAGCTTTCGGAACAACAATTGCCCAGCTTATTACAGTATGCATCAAGCTACTTTGCACTTTTAACAAATCAGCGTTATCAATCAATCCAAGTAGCCGAAGGTCAACTAGTTGCGGTGACGAAAGAACAAGAAATGTTTTATTTACATGAATTATCAACTGGCACTAAAGATCAATTGATGATGGCTGTTCGTTTTGCCTTTTTAGCAGTCCAAGGCGAGCAACTGATTTGTCCAATTATCATTGATGATGGCTGGTTACACTATGATCATCAAAGAAAAGCCCAATTAGCTGAATTATTTACTAAGTTTGGTCAAAAACAGCAAGTCATTTGTTTTTCTTCTGACCAAGAAATGGTAAGCTATTATCAGGACTTACAACAAAGAGTAATTGCGTTAGAAGGAGGAAGCGTCAAGTGAAAAAATTACGTGAATTAACAGTAGAAGAACTTTTTGAATCATTTGTTCTAATTAAAAATGCCGATGTGCGTGTAGCTAAAAATGGGAAAAAGTTTATTGCCTTTACCTTTCAAGACACATCTGGCACGATTGACGGAAAATATTGGGACGCCTCTGAGGATGAAATTACACGATTTACTGCGGGGAACGTTGTTTTACTGAATGGGAAACGAGAAGTTTATCAAAATAAACCCCAAGTAAAAATTTTACACATGCGTTTAGCGACAGCAGAGGAACCAAGCCAACCAAGTTTATATATGGAACGAGCGCCTTTGAAAAAAGAAGAGATGGTCGAGGAAATCAATCAAGTAATTTTTGAAATTACCAATGCTCATTGGAATCGTATTGTGCGCTATCTCATGACGAAATACCAACAAGAATTTTATGAATTTCCTGCAGCTAAACGGAACCATCATGCTTTTGCGAATGGCTTAGCTTACCACACTGTCTCAATGTTGCGACTAGGCAAAGCAATTGCTAAGGAATATACTGAAATTAACACGTCACTATTATACGCGGGGATTATTTTACATGACTTAGGAAAAGTTTTAGAATTATCTGGTGCTATTACGACAGAATATACGGTGGCAGGGAACTTAATTGGTCATTTAGTTTTGGTGGATGAGGAAATTACCAAGGCGTGTTTGGCTTTGAAAATTGATGATCGAGAAGAAGACGTTGTCGTTCTTCGGCACATGGTCTTAGCCCACCATGGATTGTTGGAATATGGCTCACCTGTGCGACCAAGAATTATGGAAGCGGAAATCTTACATCAAATTGATACCATGGATGCGTCCATTCAAATGATGCTAGGGGCAATTCGTCAAACACAGCCTGGGGAGTATACGGAACGAATCTTTGGTTTAGATAACCGCAGTTTCTATGTTCCAAAAGATAAATAAAAAAAGGGAGTGGTCAATCGACCACTCTCTTTTTTATGCTTATTTAGAAGAAGATTCTGTTGTTTTGCTTGAAGAATCTGTTGCTTTTTCAGAGTCGCTTGTTTTGGTATCACTTGTTTTAGAATCACTTGATTTTGATTCTTTTTTCTCTGAAGAAGCGCTTGAAGATTCAGTTTGCATGTAGCCTGCTAAAGCGTTCTTGAAGGCATCATCTTTAATTTTCACATTGGCCGCTTTTAATTCGTCACTAATAACTTTTGCTTGGAATGTTTGATCGGCTAATTTTGTCTCTTCAGCAATTTTCTTGATCTCTTTTTCATAAGGTTTCATGTCATTGCCTTTTGCTTTGTTTTTCGTCATTTTCACTACATAGTAAGTTGTTTGGTACGTTTGTGCGTTTGTTGCAGCAATTGGTTCTGATACTTCGCCGTCTTTTAGTTTGAAGGCTGCTTCTTTAACTTCGGCAGGAACAGTTGTTGATTGTGAATCAAATTTAATTTTACCGCCGTCTTTTTTCGTTGCAGCATCGGTTGATTTGTCTTTGGCAATTTTTGCGAAATCGCCGCCGTCAGTGATTTCTTTCTTGACAGCTTTGGCATCATCTTCTGAAGCAACTTGGATAATTTGTGCTTCTACTTCTGGATGGAAGCTTGCCCAAGCTGTTTTTAAGTCTTCATCTGTAATTTTCAAGTGATCTTTCAAACCTACTTGCATTGCTTCGGCTTGTTTTAATTGTTTCTTGAATGATTTTTCAGTTAAACCAGCTTGTGTTAGTGCATCAGAGAATTTTCCGCCTTGCGCTTCCACTTGTTTTTTAGCGTCATCAAATTTCTTTTGAATGGCTTTGTCAGTTACTTTGTCGCCATATTTTTCTTCAAAGACTTTATAAATAACCATTTGGCTAAACGCTTGTTGGCTCGTGCTTTGTTCTTTAATTTGGTTATAAAAATCATCAACAGTAATTGTTGAACCTTTCATTGTTGCGATATCTTTTGAACCGCTTGAACACGCTGCTAAACTAAAAACGGCCATTGCGCCCGCTGCAGCTAAGATTAGTTTTTTCTTCATTCTCTTATGCACTCCTGTTTTTTTTAGTTTTATTTCTGTTATAACTATACCATACCTCATTTTGAAAAAGAAAGAGTCTCAGGCATAGTTTCAAACAAAATTCGTATTTACGTCACACTTTTTATTTTTTTAATAACAAAAGAAATAATTAACATCAAAGACTTTACTTTTGCTTGTTAGTTTGTGTGTCAGGTAATTCAGCCGTAATTTTGGCAATTTGTTCTTTAATTTGAGCAATCCGAGGTTCCGCTTGGAATTTGAAATCAGTGATTTCTTGTTGCAGGTCTTTTGAAAATTCAGTTGCCAGTGGAACGTTTTCTTCGACAACTGCCAAGTTTCGTTGCACCTGATCCCAGTCATTCGTGACTTGATTTTTCAGTGAACGATAGTCCTCTAGCTCATTGATTAAATGCTGACGTGTTTCTTTCCCGCTTCTTGGAGCAGCCAACAAACCGCCAATGGTACCGGCAGCTGCGCCAAAAAAGAGGCCTTTAATAAATTTTTTCATTTAGTTCACCTGCTTTGCAATGGTTTCAGCAATTTCTTGCATCGCTTCGGCGGAATAGTCCTCTTGATGATTGCCAAAATGAATTGAGAAATCATCTTCTTTTGAATAACGGGGAATCAAATGAACGTGGGAATGGAAAACGGATTGATAAGCCACTTCCTTATTGTTATTTAAAATGTTTAATCCTTCCATTTCTGGAAAAGCTTTTTCTAATGCTCGTGCTACTTTAGGAATACGAGCAAAGACGTCGCTTGCTAAAACGTCATTATATTCAAAAATATCAGCAACGTGTTGTTTTGGAATCATTAAGGTATGTCCTTTGGTCACTTGTGTGATGTCTAAAAACGCGTAGACTTTCTCGTCTTCATAGACTTTATAACTTGGGATTTCGCCGTTGATAATTTTACAAAAAATACAATCATTCATGAAAAATTCCTCTTTTCTCTAGGTTCTTTCCTTTACTTTACCACAAGTTGATTTCTCTGTGGATGAAAAAGTACGTGAGTTCGCTAAAAAGTTCGTTTCATTTCGTGTATAATAAGAGAAAGAAAAAAATCCATTTAATTAAGGGAGTAATTTTTGAATTCTTGGTTCGCTTAGGGTTTAATAATGGTAGAGAGAAAAGGTTGGAGGCAAAAGAAATGAGCTTAACAATTGAACATTTAACAGGAGGTTACGGCCATATTCCTGTCTTAAAAGATATTAATTTTGACGTCAAGTCTGGTGAAATGGTTGGTTTAATCGGCTTGAATGGTGCGGGGAAAAGTACCACCATCAAAAATATTATTGGGTTACTTACGCCGCAAAAAGGCAAAATTATGATTGACGGGGAAACATTGCAACAAGCCCCTGAAGAATATCGCAAAAAAATCGGGTATATTCCGGAAACACCTTCTTTATATGAAGAATTAACATTGAAAGAGCATATCGAAGTAACGGCCTTGGCTTATGATATTCCATTAGAAGAAGCATTCAAACGAGCAGAACCATTACTAAAAACGTTCCGTTTAGACAATAAATTGGAATGGTTCCCTGCTAATTTTTCAAAAGGCATGAAACAAAAAGTCATGGTACTTTGTGCATTCTTAATTGAACCGAGTTTATATATTATTGATGAACCGTTTCTAGGCTTAGATCCTTTAGCAATTCATGCTTTATTAGAATTAATGGATACGATGCGTAAGCAAGGGGCAGCAATTTTAATGTCCACGCATATTTTAGCAACAGCTGAAAAATATTGTGATCGTTTTGTGGTGCTACACGAAGGGAAATTACGGGCAAACGGTACAATGGCTGAATTACGTGCAGAATTTAATTTACCAGAGTCTTCTTTAGATGATATTTATCTTGCCTTGACGAAGGAAGAAAAGGTGGGGTAACATGGGCGAATTTTTTAGTCAACGTTTGTCACGGCATTTCAAAAAAATGTCCAAGTACTTGCGCTATATTTTAAATGATCATTTTGTTTTAGTCTGTATGTTTTTATTAGGCGGATTAGGTCTGTACTATTCCCAGTTGTTAAAAGAATTACCTCGTGATTTTGTTTGGGGCAGACCGTTAATTCTGTTGGGCTGGCTGCTACTCATTCAAGTTGGTAAGTTGGCTACTCTGACAGAAGAGCCAGACAAGGTTTTTTTATTACCAAAAGAAAAACAATTCGCTGCTTATCTGAAACGAGCGCTGCGCTACTCTTTACTTTTACCGATTGTGGTCAGCTTTCTAGGAAGTGGCCTATTGATGCCGTTGATTGTAGTCACAACGGGTTGGTCGTTTCAAACCTTCTTTTTATTTTTGGTCATGCTAGTTTGTATGATTTATACACATCTTAGTTTACAAAGCTATGGGCTCTATCATCTTTCGTCAACCACTTACCGTAGTTGGTGGTTCGTTTGGTTGATCAGTAGTCTCTTGATTATGACGGGAGCCATTTACTGGACGCCTTGGGTTGGTGTGATTGGTGGCATCATCTTGGCCGTTTGTTTATCGAGTATTTGGCAAAATAAGATGAAACAGAGTTTCTTGGATTGGGAAAAAATGATCCAAAAAGAACAAAACAGAATGCATAGAATTTATAAATTCATTCAGCTGTTTACAGATATTCCTGAAGTGAGTAGTACAGTGAAACGCCGTAAATACTTAGATCCTCTCCTCGGAGTAGTCAAAAAAACATCTGAGAACACGTATGCTTACTTATTCATTCGGAGCTTTTTACGAGGTAGCGAATATAGCGGCTTATTGTTTCGTTTGATTTTGGTTGGTGGCGTGCTACTCTTCTTTTTACAAGAATTCTGGATTGCGTTGGTAGTTGCTCTATTGTTTGTCTATTTAATCGGGTTCCAGTTGATTCCCATGTACACGCAATTTGATTATATGGTGATGACACAGCTATATCCAATTTCAATAGAAAAAAAACAAGCAGCGATTCGCCGGTTAATTAGCGGCGCATTATCTGTTGCGGCCATTATTTTTGGTGGGATTGTCTGCCTTCGTTTAGGCAGTTTGCAAAATAGCTTGATCATTCTGGGTGCCTTAATTGTAGAAGTTGTGATTTTCACTAAAATGTATGTTCCAATGCGCTTGAATAAGTTATAAAGATGAGAAAACCCAGCAAAATTTACAAAAGAACCACATAGAAGCTTGACGAAGCAAGGTTTGGCGACTAAAATGGTAATTGCTGTAAAAATTGCAATAAAATTGTGTTGAGATAGGAGATAATTTCCATGGAATTTCAGTTGGATAAAGACTGGCGTCTGCAGCCGATAAAGGGCGCAACTGGTCAAACATACATGGGAATAAAAGAAACAGAGAAAGTGTTCATTAAACGAAACACTTCTCCACTTCTTGCAGCATTGTCTAAAGAAGGGTTAGCCCCGAAGATGATTTGGACAAAGCGGACAGCGAATGGCGACGTACTAACAGCCCAAGAATGGCTGGAAGGACGTTTATTACATGCGGACGAAATTGGCAAACGCAATGACGTGATTGACGTGTTATACCAATTGCATCATTCCAATTTGCTGAAAGACATGTTGAAAAAAATTGGTGGCGAAGTTTGTACCCCGCTAACAATGTTGAAAGAGTATAAGCGTCAACTACCTAAAGAATTAAAACGAAACAGTTATTTAAAAGAAGTAATCACTTATTTATATAATCATTTACCAGAATATCCAGAAACTAGTTATGTAGCTGTCCACGGCGATGTGAATCATCGGAATTGGTTAGTCTCGAATAATTATCTCTATTTAGTAGATTGGGATTCTGTGATGGTCGCGGACCCAGCGGTAGATTTAGGAATGATTTTGAGTCATTATGTGCCTCGTTCCGGTTGGAATCAATGGTTACTATCTTATGGTTTAATCCCGAATGAAAGTACGGTTCAACGAATTTATTGGTATGGTTTATTTAGCTTTTTACAAGAGATTGTTCGTCATCACCAAGAGGGCGAAAGAAGAGCAATGACTGCAGAAATTTTACAATTAAAACGAATGTTTAGTAGTTAAACTAATTCATTTAACATCCACACAGGCTGGCGAATTTCACCAGTCTGTTTTTAAAAGAAAGGAATTTTAAATATGCGTGTAAGAAATAGACCCGGAGCAGCGGAATATATGGCAAAATATCCACAATATGTGGTAGAAGGTCCTGAAAAATGGCAAGGGAAATGGCAAGAACGTTTTGGCAATAATCATCCCATCCACATTGAAATTGGTTCAGGTAAAGGTCGTTTTATTTATGAAATGGCTAAAGCACATCCTGAAATTAATTATATTGGTATCGATATGCAATTAAGTATTTTATCGATTGCATTAGATAAACTAGTGGCCGATCCGTTACCTAATCTACAGTTATTGCGAGTAGACGGCGAAGCATTAACAGAATATTTTGCTGAAAATGAAGTAGATTTAATCTATTTAAATTTTTCAGATCCTTGGCCAAAGAAAAAACATGAAAAACGTCGTTTAACGTATAAAAACTTTTTAGCGACAGATGAAATTATTTTAAAACCAAATGGAGAAATTCATTTTAAAACGGATAATCAAGGGCTCTTCGAATACTCATTAAGTAGCTTTTCTAAATATGGCATGATTATTGAACGTGTGTGGCTAGATTTGCATAATAGCGAGTTTGAAGGCAACATTATGACAGAATACGAAGAAAAATTTTCTAGTCGTGGTCAACGAATCTATCGAGTAGAAGCACGTTTTGTTGCAAAATAAAAACAAGCATTCCTTTATTTTAAGTGAAGGAATGCTTGTTTTTTATTATTTAAGAAAGCCTAAGTTGTCGTTCTTAGAGCATAGGCGTCCAATAAAATTCTGGCCAGAATGGATAATGGTAACCGTGAACGCACTTCATAATCGGGGAAAAAGGAGCCTTCTGATTTGAAGCCTACGAACGGAATTTCAATGTATTTCATTAAACTAGAGTGTTTGCTTGCAGTTAAAAGGATAGTCCCAATTTCTGAGTCGTAACAGTTTTTACCAGCGACAACTAATTCTTGGGTTTCTCCGTTTAAAGAAACAAAAAGAGCCACATCTTTTTTTGATAACTTTTTACTAATATTTTTAATAATTTCTGGGTCCGTATGCAGTTCACAGTATTTGCCAGCCAATTGAAACTTAACCATCATTTCCTGAGCAATTAATTCTGAAAAACCTCTAGCAAAGATAATAATCCGTCGAGAAGCTTTGATTTTTTGGATCGCATCTTCGATATTACCAATTTCAATCATGTTAATCGTGCGAGTTACTTCTTCTTCATTCTTTAAAATGGCTGTCCGAATTCCTCGGTCTACTTTTTCTAATGCTGAAAAATTTATATTTTGGTTTTCTTTATCTTTCAAGTGATGCTTGAAGGATGTGAAACCTTCATAGCCTTTCTTTTTCATAGTTCTTACAATCGTCGCAGTTGATACGTTGGCTCGTTCGCTTAATTTTACAATGGAATAATCAGGGATTTCTAAAATATGTGTTTCGATAAAATGCCAGAGATATTGCTCTGACTCACTCAATTTTTGTTCCATAATGGCCAGCCCTTCTTTCTTTCACTAAAAAAACATTTATAAGCCTATTTTTAATGAAAAAAAATAAAAAAGCTAGAGAAATTATGAAATTGTAAATGTTTTCTATATTTTTGCGAAAGAATGAAAACCTTTACATGATATTTTGAGACATAATAAAGAGGAGAAAGGAGGAACTACAGTGACTATTTATACATGTACATTAAATTTAGCCATTGATTTATTTATCGAAACAGAAGAGCTAGTTCCTTTTGTCGTGAATCGCACGAAGGAAGATGATATTCAAGCAAACGGGAAAGGAGTCAATGTTTCCCTAATTTTAAAGATGTTAGGGATTGATAATACCGCTTTGGGAGTCAAAGCTGGTTTCACTGGGAACTATGTCGAGGATTATTTAAAAGAAAAAGAGATAACCACTGATTTTATCGAAGTCGCTGGCACAACGAGAATCAATGTGTTTACAAAAGTTACCCAAGATCAAAAGGAATACAAATTAGTCAATAAGGGACCAAAATTATCTGAAGAACATGTACAACGCTTTTTGAAAAAAATTTCAGCGTTACGTAAAGGGGATTATTTGTGTGTATCAGGAAGTTTACCACAAGGGGTTTCGCCAAGTATTTTGATTGAAATTAGCCGAATTTGTTTTGAAAAGCAGGTGTTCTTAATTTTAGACAGTAGTTATGAAGAAATTTTAGATTGTTTGCCTTATCAACCATTTTTATTGAAACCAAATGAAGAAGAACTTCAAGAGTGGTTTCATGCAAAAGTGCAGACTAAGGACGATTACATTTTTTACGGACAAGAATTACTGAAGCGGGGAGCCAAAAATATTTTACTTTCTTTAGGTAGTGAAGGGGCTTTATTTATGAACAATGAAAAGGTTCTTTCAGGTAATTCACCAACTGGAATGGTTGTGAATACAGCTTGTTCAGGGGATGCAATGTTAGGTACCTTTTTAGCTGGTTGGCATCAAGGACTATCATTGGAAAAAAATTTAAAAAGAAGTATTGCAGCAGGTAGTTCAACAGCATTTCGCAAAGGATTGACAGATTTTTCAGATGTTCAGGAGTTAGAGCAACAAATAAAGATTCAAGAGGAGGAATAAACAGATGGCTACGTATCAATTAATAGCTGCTACAGGTTGTCCGACGGGAATAGCGCACACGTATATGGCACAGGAGGCATTGGAACAAGCTGCGAAACGTAAAGGTATTACGATTAAGGTTGAAACACATGGTCAGATTGGTATAGAAAACGAGTTAACCCCTGCAGAAATCCAAGGAGCGGAGGCAGTCATTATTGCCGCCGACAAAGACGTTCAAGCAGAACGTTTTGCTGGGAAACGAATTATTGATGTCCCTGTCAGTGTGGGGATTAAAGAAGCAGATCGCTTAATTGAAGAAGCACTCGCAGGCAAAGGATCGATTGCGGCCGAAAACCAAGCAGTGGACGAACTTGAACAGGAGACACAAATTTCTTCAGGAAATGTTGGACATAGTATTTATAAAAACTTAATGAATGGCGTCTCTCACATGTTGCCGTTTGTAGTAGCAGGCGGCGTTTTAATTGCTCTTTCTTTTGCTATTTGGGGCATTTATTCATTTGATCCAGAAAGTAGTCAGTATAATGCTACCGCTGCTATGTTAAAAAGTATTGGTGATGCCTCAATGGGCATGATGGTGCCAATCTTATCTGCGTATATCGCAGAGGGGATTGCCAAACGACCTGGTTTGGTTGTGGGCTTTGTCGGTGGTTTGATTGCTAACACTGGTGGTACTGGCTTTTTAGGAGGGATATTATCTGGTTTCCTTGCTGGGTATTTCATTCTTTTATTACAAAGAGTATTTAAAGGTTTGCCTAAATCATTAGATGGTTTAAAAGCAATTTTCCTTTATCCAGTCATTGGCGTTGCAGTTATTGGTATCACTATGTCTTTACTAGCAGATCCGATGAAAGCTGTTAACGAAGGAATGATGAGCTTTTTAGCTAGTTTCCAAAACTCCAGTCCGTTGGTTTTAGGAATAATTGTGGGTTGTATGTGTGCCTTTGATATGGGAGGTCCAGTTAATAAAGCGGCCTATGTTACTGGGACGGCACTCTTAGCTCAAGGAAATACTTCTTTTATGGCAGGAGTTTCTGCTGCCTGCATAGCGCCACCTTTAATTACAGGCTTTGCTACATTATTCTTTGGAAAATACTTTGACACAAATGAACGCAATGCGGGGCTAGTGAACTTTATTTTAGGCTCCACACATATTACAGAAGGCGCTATTCCGTTTGCGGCAAAAGACCCATTGAAGGTTTTACCAATTATGATGCTCGGATCTTCAATTGCGGCAGTCTTAACGTATATGTTTGGGGTACAAGTGCCAGCACCTCATGGAGGCTTTCTTGTTTTACCAGTTGTTACTCACGCTGTTCAATGGGTTCTGGCAATTTTAGCTGGTTCATTGGTAGGCGGTTTATTGCTAGGTTTTGTACAAAAAAGTAGAATCGCCAAACAAGAGCAATCGTTATCAAAAAAATGAAATAACAGGAATTAGGAGTGGATGGAATGGCTTTTATTAAAGAAAATCATATTTTTTTAAATCAACAGTTACAAACGCAAGAGGATGTTTTTCACTTTTTAGCAAAAAAATCAACAGAATTGGAAGTTGCTCAGGACGCACAGGAAGTTTTCGATAAACTGAACGAGCGAGAACAAGAAGGAACAACGGGGATGATGAATGGATTTGCGATACCTCATGCAAAAGCAGCAACGATTCAACAAGCGGCCATTATCATCGTTACCTTGGACCAAGGTGTTGAGTGGCAGAGCCTTGACAACCAATTAACGGAGTTTGTGATTGCGCTGTTTATTCCAGATGCCGAAGCTGGCACGACACATTTGAAATTACTCTCTTCCGTTGCGCGCCTCCTATTAAGAGAAGAAGTTACTTCTGGACTGAAACAAGCAAGTTCGCCAGCTGAAATTGCTACGTTACTAAATAATCAATTAGGAGAGGGAACAGAATGAAAAAAATTAGTGAACAAAAACGTAAACATTTAGAAAATCTGGTAGATGATCAAGGGATTATTGGCGCACTAGCCATTGATCAACGTGGGGCTTTAAAACGCATGATGGGAAAATACAAAGAGGTGACTGCGCAAGAAATCAGTGACTTTAAAGTATTAGTATCTCGTTGCTTAACACCAGAGACTTCAGCAATTTTGTTGGATCCAGAATATGGCCTAGCTGCTGCTGAAAATCGAGCACAGACTTCAGGTTTGTTACTTGCGTATGAAAAAACGGGCTACGATGCTTCGACACCAGGACGGTTACCCGATAGTCTTGATGTTTGGTCGGTTAAGCGTTTAAAAGAAGTGGGCGCAGACGCGTGTAAATTTTTACTTTACTACGATGTTGACGAAAGTGAAGCAACCAATGAACAAAAGAAAGCTTATATAGAACGGATTGGTTCAGAGTGTTTAGCCGAAGAAATTCCATTCTTTTTAGAAATTGTCTCTTATGATGCAAACAATTCGGATAGTGCTTCAAAAGAATACGCTAAAGTAAAACCGCACAAAGTAATTGAAGCGATGAAAGAATTTTCAAAGGATCGCTATAATGTTGATGTTTTAAAAGTAGAAGTCCCTGTGAACATGAATTTTGTAGAAGGTTTTGGCACTGAAAGTCTTTATAGCCAAGATGAAGCGCAGGCTTTTTTCAACATGCAAAGTGAAGCAACACAACTTCCATTTATTTTCTTGAGTGCAGGGGTTAGTGCTACGATGTTTCAGGAAACATTAAAATTTGCAAAAAAAGCAGGTTCCTCGTTTAATGGAGTCTTATGTGGTCGCGCAACTTGGGCAGACGGCGTGCTTCCATTTGTTCAACAAGGTTCTGAAGCAGCCGTTGCGTGGCTTGAAACAACTGGTAAAACAAATGTTGACGAATTAAATCAGGTTTTAAGAGAGAGCGCAGTATCAGTCTTTGAAAAAATACAGTAATTAAGCTGAAAATATTTACTGAATTTGAACTAATTGGTCATCTGAATTAAATTTTTTCAGAAATCGTCTTCTTTAAGTGAACTCAATGTACGCAAACTCAAAAGATATGATATAATTATTTCGATATCGATGTATGAACACCCAAAAAGTAACATTGCTTTACTTTATTTGGGGAAAGTTGGGGTATTATGGGAATTCCTAAAGAAGGCGAGTTTGTAACCATTCAGAGTTATAAACATGACGGACATTTACATCGAACGTGGCGTGATACGATGGTACTAAAAACGAGCGAGTATTCTTTAATTGGTGTGAACGATCACACGTTAGTAACGGAATCCGACGGACGTCGGTGGGTGACTCGTGAACCAGCCATTGTTTATTTTCACAAGAAATATTGGTTCAATATAATAGCAATGATTAGAGAAAAGGGGGTTTCGTATTACTGCAATCTGGCTTCGCCATATGTTTTAGATGACGAAGCGTTGAAGTATATTGATTATGATTTAGATATCAAGGTTTTTCCAGATGGTGAAAAACGTTTACTAGACGTTGATGAATATGAATTTCATAGCAAACTAATGGATTATCCAGAAGATATTGACTTCATTTTAAAAGAAAATGTCAAGACTTTAGTGGATTGGATTAATAACGAAAAAGGCCCCTTCTCGCCCGAATATGTAGATATCTGGTATCAACGTTATCAACAGCTATCAAAAAAATAGCCGATGTAAACAGCCCACAAAAGGAGCTTGGAGCATTAGCCAAAATGGCTAATGCTCCAAGCTCTAAATTTTCCGATTTAATTGGTGTTATAGTTCTTTATTCATTTCGTAGTGTTCAATGCCAGCATCCATAAAAGGTGCTCCTGTTTTTTGATAACCTAAACGTTCATAGAAGCCTACAGCGGTGACTTGTGCTCCTAGAGTAATCTTGTGGTAGCCTTGTTCTTTGGCAAAATTTTCCGCCGCTTCCATAATCATTCGTCCATAGTCGGCGCCACGGTAAGCTTTTTCAACGGCCATTCGTTGTAATTTCATAACGCCATTTTCTAGTGGAAGCAAGCGACAAGTTGCGACAGCTACATGATCCGTGTACAAAACAAAGTGAATACAATGTGCTTCATATTCATCGATTTCCATCTCTTCTGGTACCCCTTGTTCCGCTACGAATACGCGTTGACGAAGCCGGACAGCATCTAAATAAAGATCACTCATGGTATCTTTTGTTTGAGCTACATGCATAGAAAAACCCCCAAGTTCAGAATCTGTTTCTATTTTATTATACCACGAAAAAGTTCTAGCAATGAAGTATTCTCAATGACTGAGGGGGGAAGGTGTGATAAAATAAAACAGCAACAATTGAACAAAAATAAAGGAGGAGCCGCTGTGATTAATCGATTTAAAGAATCGAAATTATTTTTCTGGTCAGTTGAATTACTTGTCGTGGCCATGCTATTATTTATTGCTTCGAAAATTAATTTCTTATTTGCACCGATTGGGACATTCTTTTCAACGTTGTTTGCCCCAGTCTTAGTAGCAGGCTTTTTGTATTATTTACTAAATCCTGTGGTCAATCTACTAATGAAGACGAAAATGAAACGAATTTATGCCGTCTTACTGGTATTTTTATTACTAATCATCGCATTAGTTCTGATCTTATTAACAATTATCCCTAAGTTGGCAGATCAGCTAGCTAGTTTAGCATCAAGTATGCCGGATTTCTTTAAACAAGTGGAGACCTGGATTTATGAGATTGCGGAGTTACCTATTTTTAAACAAATTGATTTAACAAGCTATATTGAAAAAATGGATATTTCTTATGCCAATATTATCCAACAATTTTTAAGTAGTTTATCAAGTAGCTTAGGTTCAATCGTATCAACGGTGGCGTCAACCACCATTGTTTTGGTCACTGCGCCATTTATTTTATTTTATATGTTAAAAGATGGAGATAAGCTAGTACCAGCGATTCAACGCTTTTTACCTGAGAAAAGAAAAGATGATATTGTGGATCTTTTAGGACAATTGAACCAAACCTTATCCAGTTATATTAGTGGACAAGCGATTGAATGTTTATTTGTCGGTACATTTACGATTATTGGGTATTCATTGCTTGGCGTTCGTTATGCCTTTTTATTTGGTGTCATTGCCGGCTTTACGAATTTGATTCCCTATCTAGGCCCTTATCTAGGATTAGCGCCCGCTGTCTTAGTGACCATCTTTAATGAACCCGTCAAAGCAGCCTTATGTTGTTTAGTGGTGCTAGTGGTTCAACAATTGGACGGAAATATTATTTATCCAAACGTTATCGGAAAATCTCTAAAAATCCATCCATTAACGATTATTTTAATTTTATTGGTGGCAGGAAATTTAGCAGGTTTGCTAGGTATTTTCCTCGGTGTCCCATTTTACGCAATCTGCCGGACCATTATCTACTATGTTATTGATATGGTCAAAGCGGGTCGTAGTGAAAAAGTTACCAATGCCGTTCTTTTAGGGAATGAAACAAATACGAAAGAAAATAACGGTTAATGATTGAATCCGCTAATCTTTCGTGCTATGATTTTATGGATTAGGATAGAAAATAACCTGTCATAATACTGATTGTGTCTGTTTCTAAGCCTAACCATAAAAAGAGGAAGAACGTTAAAAGAGTACGAAAGTACAGCCTCGGAATTATCAACAATTAAGGAGAGAGAGAACATTATGAATAATGCTGACCCTGAGAGTCAGTCGCTAATTGCGCAACTTCTATTATTAGTCGTGTTGACGTTTATCAATGCCTTTTTGGCAGCGGCGGAAATTGCAGTCGTATCTGTTAACAAGAATCGTGTGGAACAAAAAGCGGAAGACGGCGACGCAAAAGCTCAAAAATTGCTTAAGGTATTGCAAGACCCCAATAACTTTTTATCCACAATCCAAGTAGGGATTACTTTGGTTAATATCCTATCTGGTGCTTCATTAGCAGAGACTTTATCTAGTCGTTTGGCCCCTGTATTAGGTGGCGGCGCCGCAGCTAAGAGTCTTGCCAGTATCATTATCTTAGCTTTGTTAACGTACGTTTCTATTGTATTTGGTGAATTATACCCTAAACGAATTGCTATGAATAAATCAGAAGAAGTCGCTCAATTGACTTCTGGTGCAGTCCGCTTTTTAGGAGTTATCGCGCGTCCCTTCGTTTGGTTGCTATCGGCTTCGACCGATTTATTATCCAAAATCACACCAATGACTTTCGATGATGCCGATTCGAAGATGACACGAGATGAAATGCGCTACATGCTTGAAACAGAAGGTGTTTTGGAAAACGAAGAACTAGAAATGCTACAAGGTGTCTTTTCATTAGATACAAAAGTGGCACGAGAAGTAATGGTTCCTCGGACAGACGCATTCATGGTTGACATCCAAGATGATGTCCAAGAAAACATCAATTTAATTTTAGGAGAAAATTATTCTCGGATTCCTGTTTATAGTGAAGACAAAGATAAAATTGTTGGTATTTTACATACCAAAACGTTACTAAAAGCTGCACGTAATTTAGGCTTTGAAAACATTGAATTAGGCGCGATTATCCAAGAACCATTATTTGTCCCAGAAACCATTTTTATTGATGATTTACTTTATGAGTTAAAACGAACACAAAACCAAATGGCGATTTTACTAGATGAATATGGCGGTGTTGTCGGTTTAGCAACACTAGAAGATTTACTAGAAGAAATCGTTGGTGAAATTGACGATGAAACAGATGAAGTAGAAAATTTATATACACAAGTGGCTGACAATGAATATTTGGTTCAAGGACGCATGTTAATTGACGAATTTAATGAAGTATTTGAAACAGATTTACACATGAGCGATGTTGATACAATGGCAGGTTACTTAATTACAGCATTAGGAACCATTCCTGATGAAGGGGAAAAACCTTCTTTTGAAGTGGGCAATATTAAGTTAACTGCTGAAGAAATGGAAGGCACACGTTTGCTAGTCTTACGCGTTCATTTCTACGATGAAGAAACTGTCGATGAAGAACCAGAAGAAAATCGTCGTTTTTTCCGTAAAGAAATGGAAGATGACGAACCAAGACGTTAAAAATAACCTGTGACATCAGTCGTTTTGACTAATGTCGCAGGTTTTCCTTTTAAAAAACAGCCAACAGCAGCTCTTTATTCTCAAGGCTTGACATGATATACTAGCAAAGGTTAATCAAAAATTATGCTGAAGAAAATAAATAAATAAACATCACAAGTGATAAGGAGATTTTTATGACGATCAATCAAAAAGAAGCAGTCGATAGTCGCCGTACGTTTGCGATTATTTCCCATCCGGATGCTGGGAAAACAACGATTACTGAACAATTATTATTATTTGGGGGCGCCATCCGCCAAGCTGGAACCGTCAAAGGGAAAAAAACAGGGAACTTTGCCAAATCTGACTGGATGGAAATTGAAAAACAACGGGGAATTTCGGTAACGAGTTCTGTGATGCAATTTGACTATCAAGACAAACGGATTAATATCTTGGACACCCCAGGGCATGAGGATTTCTCAGAGGATACGTATCGGACATTGATGGCCGTAGATAGTGCTGTGATGGTTATTGACAGTGCCAAAGGGATTGAAGCACAAACGAAAAAACTTTTCCAAGTTGTTAAAAAACGTGGTATTCCAATTTTTACTTTTATTAACAAATTGGACCGTGACGGACGGGAACCATTGGAACTTTTAGAAGAATTGGAAGAACTATTGGATATTGAATCTTATCCAATGAACTGGCCAATTGGTATGGGAAAAGGCCTAGAAGGTCTATACGATATTTATAATGAACGTGTGGAATTATATCGTCCAGAAAATAATGGTGGGGAGCGTTTTATTCCTTTAAAAGATGGCGATATCCCAAGTGATTTACCATTGCACAATAACAGCGTTTATCAACAAGTGTTGGAAGATGTTGAGTTATTGGTAGAAGCAGGCGATGAATTTAGCGAGGAAAAAATCGCTCGTGGTGATCAAACGCCAGTCTTCTTCGGTTCTGCTTTGACAAACTTTGGGGTTCAAACATTTTTAGAAACCTTCTTACAATTTGCGCCTGCGCCACATGCGCATAAAACAGAAGAGGGTGGCGAAGTAAGTCCTTACGAAAAAGAATTTTCAGGCTTTGTCTTTAAAATTCAAGCGAATATGAACCCAGCCCATCGTGATCGAATTGCCTTTGTTCGAATCTGTTCAGGTGTTTTTGAAAGAGGCATGGACGTGACTTTAGGTAGAACAGGCAAAAAAGTCAAATTAAGTAACGTGACGCAATTTATGGCGGATGCCCGTGAAAACGTCACAGAAGCTGTTGCAGGCGATATTATCGGTGTGTACGACACAGGAAATTACCAAATTGGCGATACTTTGTATGAAGGGAAAATGAATGTTCAATACGAAGAGTTGCCGTCATTTACCCCTGAATTATTCATGAAAGTGACTGCCAAAAACGTGATGAAACAAAAATCTTTCCATAAAGGAATTTACCAACTGGTTCAAGAAGGAGCCATTCAATTATACAAAACATATTTAACAGAAGAATATATCATTGGTGCAGTAGGTCAATTGCAGTTTGAAGTTTTCCAATACCGAATGTCCAATGAATACAATGCTGAAGTGGTAATGACGCCAATGGGTTCTAAAATTGCCCGCTGGATTAATCCAGAAGATTTAGATGAACGCATGAGCTCTAGCCGAAACATTTTGGCACGGGACCGCTTCGACCAACCATTGTTCTTATTTGAAAACCAATTTGCGGAACGCTGGTTTGCGGATAAATATCCAGATGTTGAACTGAAAAGTTTGATGTAAAATTAATTTGTAATCAATCAGTAGCTGAATCTTTAGAAGATTGAAGCTCGGCGCAGTCATTCTCAAGATGATTGCGCTGAGCTTTTTCTTGTTATAAGGTATTAAAGTAGGCGTGATTGTTTTTTTTGAGATAGAATACTTACTATAACGAACCTATCAAGGAGTGGACAAGAACATGAATTTTTATGGCATCGAGTATTTAAAAAGCCAATCTAATTTAAATGATTACTTAAAGTATTTTTTTATTTTTGCTTTGTTAATCGGGCTAGTCATTGTGTTTAGTTTTTATGTGCGACATCAAATTCAAACGAAATATCGTGAATTAAGTATTATTATTTTTTTATCATTATTATTTGTTTTAGGGGTTCAATATTCCAATTATCAACTGAACCAAAATCAGCATTCACAATCTTCACAAATGGTACATTTTGTCGAACAAGTGGCACAGGAAAAAAAGGTTTCTCCAGAAAAAGTTTATGTCAATGGTACACAATTGGCTGACGGAACCATAGTTAAAATTGACGAAGTCTTTTATAAAATGAGTTTAAGTACGGATCAGCAGTCTTATACGTTACAAGAAACGTATTTATTAACACCAACGATTGAAATCATAAAGTAAAGTGAGGGAAAATTAATGCAGTTTTATAGTCCAATTATTATTAAATTTGCTTTAGGTATTATTTGTTTAATTGTCCAAATTAATTTGATGGGAAAAGGGAATTTGGCGCCCACATCGGCTATGGACCAAGTGCAAAACTATGTATTGGGGGGCATTATTGGTGGTGTTATTTATAATGATTCAATTACGGTGCTCCAATTTGTATTAGTGTTAATTTTGTGGACATTATTAGTCTTAATTTTAAAATTTGCAAAAGAACACAATCGCTATGTGAAGCAAATTGTGGATGGTAAACCCATTACTTTAATCAAGGATGGACAGGTTGTGGTGAAGGAATGTTTGAAAAATGGTATTTCTGCAAATGATCTAATGTTTAAATTACGAGCAAATGGTATTTATGAAGTCCAGCTTGTTAAACGGGCGGTTTTAGAACAAAATGGTCAATTAACAATCGTCGAATATGGCGATGAAAGTATTCGTTATCCGATTATTGTGGACGGTCAAGCCAACATGGATGTCTTAGAGTTAATCAAAAAAGATGAGCACTGGCTATTAACGCAAATCCAAGAACAAGGCTTCCAAAGATTACAGGAAATCTATTTAGGTGAGTATTTATCTGGACAGTTAAGTTTATCGCCGTATGAAGAAAAAACGATTGCTTAGCTATACTTTTCATTCTACTTATATTAAAATTAAATGGTAATTCAATGAGTTTCAAAAGGAGGGAAAATGAAAACTAAAAAGATAGTTGTCGGGTTATTTTGTTCAATGATTATTTTAATGGGGTGCCAACCAGATCAACGAACTGAAAAAATGAAAGAAAGTACTGAAGCAGAAGCAGTCCAAGTAACGAGTGGTGTCTCGGAAGCCACTAATGCCACTTCTGTAAAGCAGGAGGAGCAGGCAAACACGAATAATCAACCAAAAGAGAGTGCTGCCAAAGTGAGTTATGAGCGTAATGGACATACCTTTGAAGTTGATGCTGTTTCTGGCGCTACAGTAGAAGCTAATAATGGACAATCAGGAATTAGTCCAGAAGAAAAAGCTCAAAAGATGTATTGGTCAGGTCGTCCAGAAATCGGGGAAGTTCAAGGGGATTATTATCATCATGAAGTCGTGTTTGATGGCGGCTATACGGCTTTAATTGATGTAGTTGTTAAGGATCAACAAATTCAGTTAGTGGAATTTGATGAACGTGGACCTAAAAACTATTATTCTGAAGAATGGGCAGGAGTGACAAAACGTTTATCCGGCTATGCAAATTTTCAAGCGAACAACGCCCGAACTGATCAATCGTTAGTGACCGTTGTTAATACGATGACTTTTCTAGAAAATCAAATGGTTGCTGAAAATCGTCTAGATGGCGCATTCCAGACAGCCAAAGGTCAATCCAATAGCGCTAATAATGGTTATCTTCCTGCTGCTAGGGCTTTAGCCAAGGAAATCAAAGAACCCTCAAAAGAACATTATACAAGTCTAACAGAAGATTTTGGGGAGGGGCTTTCTGGACGTTTAACTGTTATTACGTTAAAAGATTCAGGGAAAATAACCGATCTTCGTTATGATGAATATTTTGCAGATACAGAAGAAGAGATTAAAGACGCAAAACTGAAGGCTTATTCTCGCCAATCAAAATATTTTTCTAAAGATTATGCTCAAAAATCGGGGGAGAATTTCAAAAAAGAAGTGGATGACTTAAGAAAAAAAGCAATCGAGGAAAATAAATTAGTCAGTCCGACAAATGAGGAAGCCTGGTCGAAAAATTATCAAAGGCTTGTAAAAAAAATAACGTCACAATAAATTAAAAAAACTGCCAAAGTGGGGAAACTTCGGCAGTTTTTTTTAGTTTTCCATGAGGGAAACTTTTAATGGAACAGACACTTCGGTCACATGATTTAATTCAATGATAGAAATTTCATCTGGGTCATAAGCCTCTTTAGGTAATCGTTTTAACAGTTTTGCTAAAATTTCTTTTACTTCTGTCGGACGAATGCGACGATTTTTATTCATAATCAGAACTTCCACATGGTGAGCTGCTTCTGAATAGACAGCGGTCGTGTTTCCTGCTGAGTAGACTTTTACAAAGTAAGCATCCGTGTTTTCCAATTGTTTATTTACTAATTGTTTGTAGCTATTGGTCACATTCACTAATTTCATTTTATCACCTCATTATAGTTGTGTGCTGCAAAAGAGCGTTTCCAATTATGTACAGGAGTTCCAGATTGAATTTTTTCTATGAGGAACAAGTATACGAATATCTTTCTTCTATTATAGTTTTTTTTGATGAAAATAAAAAGTGAAAAGCATAAAAAAATCCGCACGCATTGTTATTAATGCGTGTGGATTTTTGATTATTCTGCTTGGTCAGATGTTGAAGTTTCCGTTTTAGTCACTTCTTGTGCGCCAGTTACGATAATTTTACCTTCGTTATCTACCGCTGCGACTAATTGATGATTTTCAGGATGATCTAGATAGTATTCAGCAATGCCGTCTTCAATTTGTTCTTGAATTGTTCGACGTAAAGGACGAGCGCCCATTGCAGGATCATAACCTAAATCAACGAGTTTCTCTTTGACTTCTGTTGGAACCTCAATGTGTAATTTTTGTTTAGCTAATAAGCCATTTACTTCTTCTAACATCAAGCTGACAATGTTCATCAGGTTTTCTTTGCTTAATGCTTTGAATTCGATAATACCATCGAAACGGTTAAGGAATTCGGGGGTGAAGAAGTTGTTCAATTGACCTAAAACAGATTTAGTCACACCTTCACGGGCAGCGCCAAAGCCAACGTTGGCTTCCACAGCACCTGTTCCAGCATTACTTGTCATGATAATGATGGTGTCTTTAAAGCTGACCGTACGACCTTGTGCATCTGTTAAACGACCATCGTCGAGAATTTGTAAAAACATGTGTAAAACATCAGGATGCGCTTTTTCAATTTCATCCAATAAAATTAAACTATAAGGATTACGACGGACTTTTTCTGTGAGTTGTCCAGCTTCGTCATACCCAACATAGCCTGGAGGAGAACCAATCAGTTTAGAAACACTGTGTTTTTCCATATACTCACTCATATCAAAACGAACCATCGAATCTTCTGAACCGAATAGCTCAAAAGCTAATTGTTTTGCTAATTCTGTTTTACCAACGCCTGTTGGCCCAACAAATAAGAAGGAACCAATTGGGCGGTTTTGTTTGCCTAGGCCTACACGATTGCGACGAATCGCTTTAGCTACTTTATCGACGGCATCATCTTGTCCGACAACATGAGCTTTTAAGTCAACAGCTAAATTTTTCAATTGGGTTTGTTCTTTTTCTTTTAAGTCACCGACAGGAATGCCAGTTTTTTGTTCCACAATGGCTTCAATATCTTTTTCAGTGATGACGGGTGTTTCTTCATCGCTGATTTGTTTTTCTTTCATTGCTTGTAATTTATTGATTTGATCACGATAATAAGCCGCTTTTTCAAAATCTTCTTCTGCGGAAGCTTGTTGTTTTTGTTGTTCCGCTTCTGCTAATTTTTTATCAATTGTTTTTGGATCGACGAGTTGAATAGTTAGATTCATTTTTGAACCAGATTCATCTAACAAGTCAATCGCTTTATCTGGTAAAAAGCGATCTTGAATGTAACGGTTGGATAAGTTTGCTGCTGCGTTAATCGCTTCATCTGTATATTTAACATGATGATAATCTTCATAACGTTTTTGCAAACCATGTAAAATCGTTATGGTTTCGGCAACGGTTGGCTCATCTACTTGGACTGGTTGCATCCGACGTTCTAAGGCAGCATCTTTTTCAATAATACGGTACTCATTTAAAGTTGTGGCACCGACTAATTGTAATTCACCACGTGCTAAGGCTGGTTTTAAAATATTGCCAGCATCCATATTACCATCACCAGCAGCACCAGCACCCACAATTTCATGGACTTCATCAATAAATAAAATGACATTTTCAGCTTCAGTGATTTCTTCAATCAATTTTTGCATCCGTTCTTCAAATTGTCCGCGAATACCAGTTCCTTGAACAAGTGAAACCACATCTAAACGAATGACTTCTTTGTCCAATAATTTTTGCGGCACATCGCCATCGACAATTTTTTGGGCTAAACCTTCGACAACAGCTGTTTTACCAACACCTGGTTCACCGATTAAAACGGGGTTGTTTTTTGTACGGCGATTTAAGATTTCAATGACACGCTTAATTTCTTGGTCACGTCCTACCACAGGATCGATATCTCCTTGGCGTGCCGCTTCGGTGATGTTAATCCCATACTCGCCTAGTAAACCTTGACCAGCGCCAGCGCCTCCGCGAGGGGGTTGACCTCCATTACCACCATCACCAAATTGAGTGGGTGGTGTTTGTTGTTCATAAGGATTACCTTGTTGCATTTGGCGAGAAAGAGAACGATATAAATCGTCTAAACTCCCAAAGCCAAAAGGGTCTTGTCCCATATTTTGAGGGGAATTATTTGCTTGATTTTTTAATTTTTGATAGCAGCTTTGGCAATAGTCTAGTTGTTTTCTTTGACCATTCACATTTGCATATAAATGAATTGTTGCTTCATTTTGTTGACAATTTTGACAAATCATTGAATGAAACACATCCTTTCAAAATAACTGAGGCCAGAAAAATAGTTGTTTGCTCTATTATTTCTAGTAAACAGACCATTTTTCCTCAAACCAGCCAAGTACTAGATAGCAGGAATAAATTCTGTCTATAAAACCACTTGACCATTTTTGACCTTTGAGGTTATTATAGCATTTTTTGTAAGAGAATCAAGTAAAAGACCTTGTTTAAAAAAAGGCAAAGATTCGATTTTTTTACAGACAATTGCGCCATTTTCAAGTAAACTATAAGAGTTGATATTTAAGAGAAAGAGTGGTGAAATCAATGGCTGAAAATCCTTTTGTAGAAAAAATTGCTTCATTAAAAGCTGGAGAAATCTCTGAATTAATCGTGGAGCAAAATGAATTTTTCCAATTTCGTGATGCTTGGATTTCTTTGCCTGACCGCGCGGAAATTGTTGGAGAAGCGGGGTTAAATGGACGAATCATTTATCGTTACCAAAAAGAGGAAGAATAGTCAGTGCAAAACATCACGAAATTTAAGCAAAAAGTGTTGTGTAAGATAGAAAAAAATGGTAATCTTAGAAACTGAAAGGGTCTTTTTTCGAGTAGACGTTTGATTTTAGCGTATCAAGAAAGGAAAACCCTAACATAAAAATTTTTTATTTACGAAGGAGACCGATTTATATGGAAAAGAAAGAATTTCACATTGTAGCAGAAACAGGAATTCACGCACGTCCAGCTACTTTATTAGTACAAACTGCAAGCAAATTTAACTCAGATATTAACTTAGAATACAAAGGTAAATCTGTTAACTTAAAATCAATCATGGGCGTTATGTCTTTAGGCGTTGGTCAAGGTTCTGACGTAACAATCACTGTTGATGGTGCTGACGAAGCTGAAGGAATGGCAGCAATCGTTGAAACATTACAAAAAGAAGGATTGGCTGAATAATGTCTGAGATGCTAAAAGGGATTGCCGCAAGTGATGGCGTTGCTGTTGCTAAAGCTTACCTGCTAGTTCAACCTGACTTGTCTTTCAACAAAACTTCCGTAGAAGATACTGATGCAGAAGCAACTCGCTTAGACGATGCTTTAGCAAAATCTACTGAAGAGTTGCAAGCAATTCGCGACAAAGCAGCTCAAAGCCTTGGTGAAGCAGAAGCGCAAGTTTTCGATGCTCATTTAATGGTTTTATCTGACCCAGAAATGGTTGGTCAAATCAAACAAAATATCCAAGACAACAAAGTCAATGCAGAAGCTGCCTTGAAAGAAGTTACGGATATGTATATTGGTATGTTTGAAGCAATGGACGATAATGCTTACATGCAAGAGCGTGCAGCAGATATTCGTGACGTTGCCAAACGTATCTTAGCACATTTATTAGGTGTGACTCTTCCAAATCCTTCAATGATTAACGAAGAAGTAATCGTGGTTGCCCATGACTTAACACCTAGTGATACTGCACAATTAGACCGTACGTATGTTAAAGCCTTTGTGACAGACATCGGCGGACGTACTTCTCACTCAGCAATCATGGCTCGTTCGTTAGAAATCCCTGCAATCGTTGGTACAAAAGAAATTACTGACAAAGTAAAAGCAGGCGATATTTTAGCAGTGAACGGAATCATTGGGGATGTTATTATTGACCCAACAGATGCTGAAAAATCTGAATTTGAAGCAGAAGCAAAAGCTTATGCAGATCAAAAAGCAGAATGGGATAAACTAAAAAATGCAGAAACAGTGACAGCTGACGGCAAACATGTTGAGTTAGCTGCAAACATTGGTACACCAAAAGATTTAGAAGGCGTACACAAAAACGGCGGCGAAGCTGTTGGTTTATATCGTACAGAATTCTTATACATGGATTCATCTGACTTTCCAACTGAAGAGGACCAATACCAAGCGTATAAAGCAGTTCTTGAAGGAATGGAAGGAAAACCAGTTGTGGTTCGTACAATGGATATTGGTGGGGACAAAGAGCTTCCTTACCTAACATTACCACACGAAATGAACCCATTCTTAGGTTACCGTGCATTACGTATTAGCTTATCAGAACTAGGTGACGGCATGTTCCGTACACAAATGCGTGCATTATTACGTGCGTCTGTTCATGGTAACTTACGTATCATGTTCCCAATGGTTGCTACTTTGAAAGAATTTAGAGCAGCGAAAGCAATCTTTGAAGACGAAAAACAAAAATTAGTCAACGAAGGTGTTGAAGTTTCAAACGATATCCAAGTAGGTATTATGATTGAAATTCCAGCAGCTGCCGTATTAGCTGATAAATTTGCCAAAGAAGTTGACTTCTTTAGTGTTGGAACTAACGACTTAATCCAATACACAATGGCGGCAGACCGTATGAACGAACGCGTTTCTTACTTATACCAACCATACAACCCATCAATCTTACGTTTAATTAAAAATGTAATTGATGCAGCACACGCTGAAGGTAAATGGGCTGGTATGTGTGGTGAAATGGCGGGCGATCAAACAGCTGTTCCATTACTATTGGGTATGGGCTTAGATGAGTTCTCAATGAGTGCTACATCTATCCTTAAAACACGTAGCTTGATGAAACGTCTAGACACAACTAAAATGGCTGAACTTGCTGACCGCGCATTAAAAGAATGCGACACGATGGAAGAAGTCGTTGCATTAGTTGAAGAATATACAAAATAATTAAGTGATTATGAAAGCACATCGACAATTGTCGATGTGCTTTTTTATTGTTGCGATTCACGTATTTTTTTCTTGAAATAATAAATCGTGCTTCCCAAAATGAATAGAAAAACCAGCGTGATGCTACTCACCAGTTTCCAAGGGAAATTGGTGTGTTTTTCAGGTGGGAGGTTGACGGCGGTAGCATTGTATTTTTTAGCTTCTTTTTCTTGGATGACTAAGTGTTTTTCCCACGAATAGTCTTGATAGCCATCGTTTGCTTTGATTTTTACAGTATAATTTCCAGGAACAAAAGGTTGTTCCTTTAAGTCAATCCGATAATTAAAATTTGTATTAGGAGCCATTGTTAACGACTCTTGGTGATTTTCGTAGCGAGGTTTGGTTTCTTTTTCATAATACAAAGAGGCATCGACTTGTAATTTTTTAATCATAGCCGCTTGTTTGTTTTGGAGATTCATTAATACGCGGTTACGACCGTTAGCTTGATCGGTTTTTACTTCATTTAAAGATAATTCTGGCTGAACAGGTTCATCTGTTTCACTAAGTAAGACACCGACTACATAAGAAAAACGATTATTGATGGCCACACCGTTTTCTGAGTGAGCAGGTTGTTCATCTGACTTTTGTTCAAAGTAGAGTCCTCCTAAAACGTACCCATTAAATGGTTTTTCCGGTAAAGTAAGCTGACATTCAACAGTCTTGGTTGAGTGTTTAGGTAGGTGGATTTCTTTTGGCAATTGCGCAATCTCATTAAAAGTAAAAGGTGCAGACGGATCTTTTTTTGTTTCAGCATGAGAATAATCTGCCAAGCCATTATCATTAGTAATCGCTGCATTGGCTGAAGCTAGCACGGTAATGTCGTTGGCTGTTTGATTCGTTAGTTCGATTTGTAGCTTTTGTGTTTGGTTTGGAGCGACACGTAAATCAAAATAACTTGTCTCTTTGGTTCGTTGATTGTCGGGTAAAATGGCTTTTACAGAAAAAGTCATTTCGCTTGCTTCTACAGAATAAGAGCCAATAAAAAATAAAAAAATGATGACGCTAATAGCATGGAGCCATTTAAAAAGCTGCTGATTCATAGTGTGCACTCCTTTTTGACAATTTTTTATAACAAGGTATTGCATGAAGTTGTTTCATGCAATACCTTGTTTGTTTTCTTTTAAAGTGGTGTATCATCCAAAATCCAAGTAAGCGTTGTTTTATATTGTTTAGCTGCAACTTTTTTCGTTGTCGCAGGAACAGTTAATTGAATGCCTTGAGCAGCGGTCGCTCCGCTACCAAAAGCTAATGTCCAAGTGCCCATTCCTGTTGAAAGAGCGGCAGTCGCCACAGGAGAAGTGGCGGCACCAGTTGGATCCAAGGTTACTGGGACCGTTAATGGCGCCAAAGAAAGTAACTGTGTTGAATTGGGTGTTGCTGCTAAAAAGGTCAAGGATGCATTATCCAAAACAGCGGGTGTTGAATCACTTGTAGCAAATTGCGCACTCTGTTTAACTGATAATTTCCAGCCAAGATTTAGACCACGTTTGTCAGTTACTTGAACATAGTTTGGCACGCTAATTAAATCGCCAGTACTATTTTGCACTTGATCCAGTTGTGCCGAATAGATCGCTGTTCCGGCTTGAATTTGTTTTGATCCAAAATGGATATTTGAAACATAGTCAATACTAAGGGGTCCGGCTGTACCAGGTTGATGAGGATCAGCAGGATTAGGTGTCACAGGCTGAGAAGGGTTCGTCGGGTTGACAGGTGGCGTGACAGTATTATCAAGAGCAAACGTAATATCAGCGTTGGATTGAATAGAAGCGACTTGAGCTGCTTCAACTTTTGGACTATTTAAAAGCATAAGAGGCGTAGCAACGAACAAAATGCTTGAAATGCGCACGATCTTTTTCATTTTTTATTCCTTCTTTCTTGTTTATTTTTAACTTTTAAAAAAGCTAAATCCTAATTAGAGGGGTGTATCAGAAAGAATCCATTGTAATTCGGCAGTGTAAGATTCTTTGACCGTTAAATTAAGGTCAGGAGCAACGCTTAAAAAAAGTCCATTTTGTTGGTTCCAAGGAATTTCTACATTGTTATCGTCCGTTGCGGTGTATTGATAAACTTCGGTTGCTAAAGAGGAGAGAGGAAAATCACTGCCATTTTTTCGATAAATGAAAGCTTGCTGGATCGTTTTATTTGTAGAAGTTGAATGCATGGGCTGACTCTCTCTTACCAACAAGTGCCATGGTGTTTTTGCAACTCGACCATCGGCAATGAGGAAAGGAGCGCTGATGGTCGATGGTGAGTATATGGTTCGTTTGCTGGGAAAAGGTAAATTTTTAAAGGAAACTGTAGTTGGCATCTGCACAAAACGGAGGGTACCGTTTTTGATAGGTAAAGACTGTTCCTTAGTGATTGGCGTAATTGGCGTTCCGCCACCATCATTGCCAGTAACCGTGCTAGAAAATAAAAGAAATTGGTTTATCCATTCTTCTGTAACCGTTGCTGTATATTGTAAGGTGAATTGTGTATTAGCTTCCGTAAAATTATCTGCTGGCAGCGAATTGTGATAACTCCAATACGGCAAACCAGTGGGACTATCAGTTAAAAGTTGAAGCCCAGCTATTGGCGTACTTAAACCTGCTGCTGATTGTTTTGTTAATGTAGCAGCTGAAAGTTGGGACAGTCCTTTAGGCACCGTTGCTCGTAATTGCTGATTCATCCACGTTGCTGGTTGATTGGTTAAACGTGTGGTTAACGTAAAACGAATGATTTGACCACTTACGACAGAGTTTGCAGCTTCCCAGAGCCCTTGTGCATTTTTCCGCTCAATGATTTGCGTGACCGTTAGTTGAGGCACAGGATAAGCAACTGTTTGAGAAACAGTAGAACTGGTTAGCAAAGGCAGGCCAGTGCGATTGCTGAGCCCTTGGGCCCACAAGCTGACCGTTTCTCCTCCTTGGAAAGTGGGTAAATTAGCAAATTGAAAATGGCCATTGGAATCTAAGGACGTTGTGAAAATAGAACCACCATTTATTTGTACTTTAACTTGATAGGTTCCGTTAGATACTTGAGAAGCTTTACCTGAAAGTTGAGTTGAGCCGGCATTGGCGACTACGTTTGTGACTGGTTGGATTGACCAATTGACACTTTGGTCAGCTGAGGGGCTGCTTTGAATATAGTCGGTTGACGTTTTGGAACGAGCAAAGACAATTGTAGAGAGCGTGTCGCCATATTCTAATGGTGAAGCTAACGATGTCGAGAAATTTCCGGCTGCATCGACAGAAATCCCTTTCACCACAATGGGGGTAGTGGTGCCATCATGGCGGTTCAAGGTTAATTGAACAGAGTAGTTATAGTTTGGGTCTTGTACTTGTTGAATGGTCCCTGTTACAGTAGTGTCCAGATGATTTGGTTGAGTTAGTTTGGCTGGTGTGACTTGAGGAACGGGATAATTACCTAAACTAAGTTGAGCTTTGCTAATTATGCCTGTTTTTGTATTATTCCCAATAATAATATTAATTGCGCCTAATCCAGTGCCAACATCTGTAAAGGTTCCTCGAATCGGATAGTCTTTGCCGTTAAGAGCAGGAGGGATTGAAATTCCTCGTTTATAAAGTGCGCCGACATCAAACGAAATGGCGGCAGACCATTTGGTTCCGGGAAGTAACACCAAGGTGCTACTTGGAAAAGTCAGATAAACAGAATGATAAGTGCTACTATAAGAGAGGCTGACGCCGTTAGTTGAACTGTGAATATCTTGAGTGGCTGTTCCTGGATAACTGACAGTCCCTGTTAAAAGAGTCAGAAAATCTTGTTGCTTTAGAGTGTCGTTATCTAACTGGCTTGAAATTTCTGTAGGAAGTTGAATAGCAATAATCGGTCGATCATTAATTGCTAAGCCGATAAGTGTCACACTGTATTCATACGAAAGTGTGATAATATCTTGGTTATACGTTCCCGTGCTTAAGGTACTTTTTAAGGTGCTATTACCAACAGAAACACTAGCTGGCGTAGGTGCCATAGGTTCATCGTTTTCAGAGGAAGCATGGGTTTGCTCGGTTTCTTGTTCCACGATATCGGTTGCTTGAGTTGTTTGTTGTTCTGTTGAAACTGAAGTAAATGTTTCACTAAAAGTAGAGGCGTGAGTTGTAGGGTTCAGTGTTTCAGAATGAGCTATCAAAGGTTGAGTCAGCGATAAAAAAAGCCATGATATGATGCAAGAAAAGATTCCCCAGACGAACTTATTCAAAACCATCCTCTCCTTTTTTGATATTATATGTATAATGACGGAAATATATAATGAGTAAATATTGAGTACATACATTCTATAATGGGCCATTCATAAAGTAAAGCGATTACATCCGATGGTGAACAAGATATTTTGTTCACAATCTTTTAGTGTTTTAAGAAGGAAATTTCTCGAAATTCTATGCTTTTTTAATCCGAAAAAATTAAAAAACTGATAGTTTGCTAAAAATCGAGTCTTTCTTTCACTTCTTAGCACTTAAAATATTTACATTTTCCTAGGGATAGTGTACTATTTAAAGGTATGCATAAATAAAGTTTGATGTATAAAATTAAATGTTATTCGGAGGGAAACAAATGTCTGCGAAATGGGAAAAAAAAGGCACTAATGATGGTGTATTAACTTTTTCAATCGAACAAGCAGTAATCGAAAAAGGATTAACGCAAGCGTTCAATAAAGTGAAAAAAAACTTAAACGTACCTGGTTTCCGTAAAGGAAAAGTATCACGTACTGTTTTTAACCGTATGTATGGAGAAGAAGCGTTATACGAAGATGCGTTAAACGCTGTTTTACCAGAAGCATATGAAGCGGCTGTTTTAGAAGCAGGAATTGAACCAGTAGCACAACCAAAAATTGATGTTGAAAGCATGAATAAAGGGGAAGACTGGGTTATCACTGCTGAAGTAACTGTAAAACCTGAAGTAAAATTAGGCGAATACAAAAACTTAACAGTGTCTAAACAAGACCGTGAAGTAACAGATGAAGACGTGGAAGCACGTTTGAAACGCGAACAAGAATCTCAAGCTGAATTAGTAATCAAAGAAGATGCCGCTGCTGAAAACGGCGACACTGTAGTTATCGACTTTGAAGGCTTCTTAGGCGACGAAGCATTTGAAGGCGGCAAAGGCGAAAATTACTCATTAGAACTAGGTTCTAATTCATTTATTCCAGGCTTTGAAGACCAATTAGTTGGCAAAAAAGCTGGCGAAGAAGTAGAAGTAAACGTTACTTTCCCTGAAGATTACCAAGCAGAAGATTTAGCTGGTAAAGAAGCAGTTTTCAAAGTAACTGTTCATGAAGTAAAAGCAAAAGAATTACCAGAATTGGATGATGAATTTGCAAAAGACGTTGACGATTCAGTAGAATCATTAGACGAATTAAAAGAAAAATTCCGTAAAGAATTGACAGAAGCAAAAGAAGCAGCAGCTGAAGAAGCAAAAGACGAAGAAGCAATTCGTTTAGCTGTTGAAAATGCTGAAATCGTTGAATTACCACACGTAATGGTTCACGACGAAGTTCACCGTTCAATGGATGAATTCTTAAACAACATGCAACGCCAAGGAATTTCTCCTGAAATGTACTACCAATTAACTGGTTCTACAGAAGAAGATTTACACAAACAATTTGAAGGCGAAGCAGAAACACGCACAAAAACAAACTTAGTGATTGAAGCAGTTGCCAAAGCTGAAAACATCGAAGTAACACAAGAAGACATCGATGCTGAAGTGAAAGATTTAGCAGAACAATACAACATGCCTGAAGCGCAAGTACGTAAAGTATTAAACAACGACATGTTAGAACACGATATTCGTATGAAACGTGCTGTTGAAACAATTACTGAAACAGCTGTTGAAAAATAAACATTTTTAATAAGCTCTTCATTCGATAGAGTTTTCTAAAACTGTAGATGGAAGGTGTCTTTCATCTACAGTTTTTTTCATATAAAATAACTTTTGAAAGGGTGTGTCAAAATGGATAAAAATTATTCGAAAATTAAATATGGATTAGTGGTGTTTGGCATCTTATGCTTGACGTACAATCTCTGGGAATTTTTTACGGCTAAGTATTCAACAAAACAAGGTGTGACGTTTGTTATCGAATGTTTACTTGGAATTGGGCTGATCTTTTTACCAGATCTTGTCAATAAATTTTTAAAAATTATTATGCCACCGACTATCGTTTATTTTTACTGGTTTTTCTTATTTATTTCAGTATTCCTAGGAACCTCGTTGCATATGATCTCAATCATTTCGTTCTGGGATAAAATTTTACATTTTGTTAGTCCGATGCTTTTAACTGCTGTGGGTTATGGTATTGCTGCTTTCCTATTGAAGAAAACGAAGTACGCCGATGTTTCCCCGTGGTTATTTTTATTATTTGGGTTTGCATTTGCAGGGCTTTGTGGCGTCTTCTGGGAATTCTGGGAATTTATCTGCGATTCATTAGGGAACATGAACTTACAACGCTATAATATGTCCAACGGCCAACCATTTATTGGGCGTGCTGCTTTGATGGATACGATGGGGGATTTATTTACCAATACCCTTGGGGCCTTTGTGATGGGCGTGTACACGTATATCAGAAGCAAAGGAAATCCTGAGTATTTAGAAAATTATGCGATAAAGAGAAAATAATAAAAAAGCGATTCAACCATGGTTGAATCGCTTTTTTGCTGTTTTTTTAAGCAGGTACTTCGACAGGTTTTTTCAAAAGTCCGTAGACAATTCCTGAAATAATCGCCCCAATTAAGATGAACAATAGATATAGTAATGGATTACTTAATAGGAAGACGACGAAGATTCCTCCATGTGGTGCCAATAATTTGATACCAAACGCACCAACCAACGCACCAGTAAAGGCAGAACCTACCACGAAACTTGGAATCACACGTAATGGGTCAGCTGCTGCAAAAGGAATTGCCCCTTCAGTGACAAAAGAAAGTCCCATTACAATATTGGTTAAGCCGGCATCTTGTTGATCTTTTGTAAATTTATTTTTAAATAAACGAGTTGCTACGAAAATTGCTAATGGAGGAACCATTCCGCCAGCCATTACAGAAGCCATGACCACGCTGCCACCTTCTGCAACAGTACTTGCTAGCGTAGCTGTACCGAAAACATAAGCAGCTTTGTTAACTGGTCCACCTAAGTCGATGGCCATCATACCAGCTAATAAAGCACCAAGTAAAGCTGCATTTGTGCCATCTAAGCCAAGTAGGAAATGATTTAACGCATCATTAATTGCTTTCATCGGGATGTTAATGACTAACATTAATAAGCCCGTAATAATCAAACCAAAAACTGGATAGAATAAAATGGTTTTAATTCCATCTAATGATTTTGGCAAGCCTTTGAAGACTTTACGTAAAAGAACCACTACATAACCAGCTAAGAAACCACCGATTAGGGCACCAAGGAATCCAGCTCCGCCAGCATTTGCTAATGCACCAGCGGCGAAACCAGCAACTAAGCCTGGACGATCCCCAATACTAGAAGCAATAAAACCAGCTAAGACAGGTAACATAAAGCCAAATGCTGCGCCACCAATTTGGTTAAACCAGCTAGCTACGTCATTGTAATTACCTAAATTGGCTAATTGATCTTGAGGAACCCCGATAAATTGATCAATCATAAAGGAAAGAGCAATGGCAATTCCGCCACCAATAACGAAAGGTAACATATGAGAAACACCATTCATTAAATCTTTATAGATACGAGAACCGATTGAACCTTCCGCTGAATCCTCTTGATCGCTTGGAGCCGAGTCACTGCCATGGAAAGTAGGAGCTTCACCACTAATGGCTAAGTTAATTAGTTCTTCGGTTTTACGAATTCCATCACTGACGGGACGATTGACTAATTTTTTACCATCAAATCGATTCATTTCTACTTTTTTATCGGCTGCGACAATCACGCCATCAGCACGAGCAATATCTTCAGCAGTTAAACGATTTTTAATTCCTTCTGAACCGTTTGTTTCTACTTTAATGTCTACGCCCATTTCTTTTGCTTTTTTCTTCAGCGCATCTTCGGCCATGTAAGTATGAGCAATTCCTGTAGGACAAGCAGTCACAGCAATAATATATTTACGATTGCTTTCTGGTGCTGGCGTTGTTTGTTCTTGTTCTGCTTTTTCTTCCGCTTCTTTTTGATCTTCTGCTGCTTGGAAAAGCGCTTGTACTGCTTCTGGAGTTTCCGCTTCTTTCAATTTGCCAACAAATTCTGGATCGATAAGTAATCGAGAAAGGGCCGCAAGCGCTTGGAGATGTGTATCATTGGCGCCTTCTGGAGCAGCAATCATGAAGAATAGATAAGTAGGTTGTCCATCTAGTGCTTCATAATCAACACCTTTTTTACTTTTAGCAAAAAGAACTGTCGGTTCTTTTACGGCACTATTTTTTGCGTGAGGCATAGCGATGCCGTCGCCTAAACCAGTCGATGTTTGTGCTTCGCGTTTTAAAATTCCTTCTTTGTAAGTGTCGATGTCAGAGATGCGGCCACCATCGTATAATTTTTGGACCATTTCATCAATCGCGCCTTTTTTATCAGTAGCTTGTAAATCCATAATCATGACATCTTTTATTAATAAATCATTAATGTTCACTCTATTTTCCTCCCTTAGTGGATTTATTCTGAAATTTTTTCAATTGTTACTTCGTGAATAAGTTCTTGGATAAAATCTTCTGAGGCTAAATCATCAGAAAATGCGGTCGCGCTACCGCAAGCGACACCCCATTTGAAAGCCTCTAAAGGATCTTGTGTTTTTGAAAAGTTGCCAATAAAACCAGCAATCATTGAGTCGCCAGCGCCGACAGAATTTTTCAGTGGACGTTTTAAAACGTTGGAACGATAAACACCTTCTGTTGTGAAAAGTAATGCACCATCACCAGCCATTGAGATAATTACGTGTTGCGCTCCTTCTTCTAGTAACCGATGTCCATAAGGTAAAATATCTTCAACACTTGTAAAGGTTGTATGATATAATTCTGCCAACTCATGATTATTTGGCTTGACCAATAAAGGCTTTTGTGACAAAGCGTTCATTAAATCTTCACCTGTCGTATCAATAACAAATTCTGCGCCTTTTTCCTTCACAATTTGGATTAACTCTTCGTAAAATCCTTTGCGTAGAGAAGCAGGTGTACTTCCTGAAAGAACAACAATATCACCAGCCTGAACACGACTAACTGCTTGTTTTAGTTCTTGAATTTCTTCGTTTGTTAGGGCAGGTCCTAAGCCGTTAATTTCTGTTTCAGTATCTGATTTCAATTTAATGTTGATTCGTGTATCAGCAGACACGGGAGTGAAATTCGTTTGGATTTCTTCTTTTTTCAACCAATCGGCAATGAATGAGCCTGTAAAACCACCTAAAAAACCTAAGGCAGTGGATTCTGTTTCCATACGTTTTAAAATACGTGAAACGTTGATTCCTTTGCCGCCAGGTAATTTAAAATCATTCGTCATCCGATTCAAATCACCAATTTGTAGATGATCGACGTGAACGATAAAGTCGATAGAAGGGTTTAAAGTCACTGTGTAAATCATTTGTTTGCCTCCATTAAAATAGTTTTTTGCTGGAATCCTTGAAGCGATTCAGCAGGGCAGTAGTCAGTTAGTAAAGTAACTGACTCTAATTCTTCCACTTTGGTAAACGTTACTTCATTAAATTTTGTATGATCCAGTAAAACATAGGCTGTTTCTGCTTGATGAATAGCCAAGGCTTTTAGCGCTGCTTCTTCGGGATCAGGCGTCGTTAAACCAAATTCTAAATGTGCGCCGTTAGTTCCTAAAAAAGCTTTGTTAAAACGAAAATGTTGTAGCTGTTCCATACTAGTGGCACCAATGATTGCTTTAGTGGAGAGCTTCAAAGTACCACCGAGCATAATAGTGGGAATTTCCATATCGCTAAGTTTTGCAGCGTGATGCACGGAATTCGTCACTACATGGATTTGTTTCCCAACTAAAAAAGGGATCATTTCTAACGTGGTTGAACCAGCATCTAAATAGATCATATCGCCATCTTGTACACAACTAGCGGCTAAAGAAGCAATTTTTTGCTTTTCGTGCGTGTTTTTGATTGATTTTTCCGTCATGTTTTGTTCAAAGCCTAAATTAAGAATACGCTTAGCGCCGCCGTGAATGCGTTCTAACAAATTGGCGTCTTCTAATTCTTGTAAATCGCGGCGGATTGTGGATTCTGAAGCATTGAATAAGCTAGCAAGTTCTTGTGATTTGACGACTGATTTTTGATCTAACAATTGTAAAATTTTTTGATGTCGTTCTTCCGTAAGCATTTTCATCCCTCATTTCATGGATATAATAGCACAAATGAAAACGCTAATCAATCTAAAACGGTCAAAAACATTCAAAAAAATTAAAAAACAGTCATAAGAAAAAAAGAAAGCTGCTGAACTCAGGTTCAGCAGCTTTCTTTAATTCACTAAATCATTCGGTAAAGTTTTTTGATAAATTTCTTTCTTGACTTGGTAAGCGAGTTTTTCATCGGTCAAAATAATAAGCACATCGCCAACATGCATAACAGTATCACCATGTGTTAAAATTTCCGATTCGCCACGGCGAATGGAAGTGAGCAACATTTGTTTAGGCCAGACAAAATCACGTACCATCGTATCATCTAAGGAACTTTCTGCAGTGATAGGTAATTCAATAATCGTTTTGTGGCCACGAATATTACTTACTTTAGAAGGAACCAAACGTTCTAATAAGCTTTCATAAATTGGCTTGCCGCCAAGACTATCGATGGTAATATAACTAACTAAAGCGACAACCCCTAAAGACATTAAATGAGAAAAATTGCCGACCATTTCTGTTACTAAAATAATCGCTGTTAACGGTGCTTTACCAATCGCAGTAAAATAACCAGCCATGGCAAAAATTAAAAAGTTTTTCACAAAAATTGGATCCATCCCTACGTATTGGACAAGTAGACTACCATACAATGTTCCGATAATGGCACCTAAAGTTAGAATAGGCAAGAAAATACCACCAGGGAGATTCGATCCGTAAGAAACCATTGAAAAAACAAAACGTAAAACCAGTAAGCCGACTAAAGCCCAAATCGTGGCCGGTTGATTGCCTAAAGCTAAAACAATTTGATTCCCACCGCCAAGTAAATGTGGAAAGAAATAACCAATCGGTAAAATCAAAATAAAAGGAACAAAACCATAATAATTAGAAGAAAGGCCTTTGATTTTTCCATATACTTTTGGTAAGGACAACAATGTTTTTTGATATATCCAACCTAATAATCCTAGCAAAACGCCCAGCAGGACTAATGTCCAATAGTACTCTAAAGGCAAAGATTTAACCGGACCAATATAAAGAACTGGCTGCAATCCGAAGAAATGCAAAGAAACAAAGTTAGCGGAAATGGCCGCAGAAAAAGAGGTTAACCAAACTAAAGGTGAAAAGGAATGGTGAACCTCTTCTAGAACAAATAAAAGTCCTGCGATTGGTGCGTTAAAAGCGGCGGCTAAACCAGCACTGGCACCACTACTGATTAAAATTTTTTCTTCAGACTTGGTGCTTTGCCGCCATTGACTATAGCCTTGTCCAACCACTGCACCTAGTTGAATTGAAGGACCTTCACGTCCCAAAAATAGCCCAGGACTAATCGCTAAGATCCCACCGATAAATTTTTTCCAAAGCACTGGAAACCAATGAATTTCTAATTGACCTTGAAGTTGTCCTTCCACTTGGGGGATGCCACTGCCTTTAATTGCTGGTTCGCTTTTGATCAGTCGTCCTAATAAATAAGCAAGCACGAGAGAAAATAAGAACCAAGGAATCATCCAAAAGGGTTTTTCGTGAAACGTTTGATACAGATGAACGACTTGTTCGCCAATTTTTTCAATGCCTAAGCGAAATAAGCTGACAACAAAGCCGACCAGAATTCCGACGACGATGCCTTTAAGGATAAAGCCGATTCGGGTACCATCTAATTGTTTAATTTCATGTACATCATTATTCATTTCATTTTTAGCCTCCATCACTACTTACTAATGTACTGCGGTTTGACTTGATTTACAAGAAAATTTCATATAAAAAGAAAAAGATTTTTTGTTCTTTTCTAAAGAACTTCAAAGGGATTTTTGGTATACTGTATAAGATTGAAAAAAGAGAGAGGACGTTTAATATGACACAAAAACATGCCTTGGTTCAGGGAATGAATCCTCGACAAGAAGAAGCCGTTTTGCATACAGAAGGACCACTGTTAGTCATGGCTGGTGCTGGTAGTGGAAAAACGCGGGTTTTAACACACCGAATTGCCTATCTAATTGAGGAAAAAGAAGTAAATCCATGGAATATTTTGGCGATTACGTTTACCAATAAAGCTGCTAAAGAAATGAAAGAGCGTGTAAATAAATTACTGGAAACGGGTGGCGAAGATGTATGGGTCTCCACTTTTCACTCCATGTGTGTAAGAATTTTACGTCGTGATGTGGATCAGATTGGTTACAACCGTAATTTTACAATTATTGACCCATCGGAACAAAAAACATTAATGAAACGCATCTTAAACGACTTAAATATTGATTCAAAAAAATATGATCCTCGCTCAATTTTAGGTACGATTAGCAATGCCAAAAATGAATTACAAACGCCTGAAAAAGTTGCTGAAATGCAAGGTTCCTTATATGAAGAAATTGTCGCAAAATGCTATGAAGCCTATCAAAAAGAATTACGCAAAAACCAATGTATGGATTTTGATGATTTGATTATGAATACGATTCGTTTATTCAATGAACAACCAGATACGTTGGCTTTCTACCAAAATAAATTTCACTATATTCATGTGGATGAATACCAAGATACCAATCATGCACAATATACCTTAGTCAATTTATTGGCTGCACGTTTCAAAAATCTGTGTGTCGTAGGTGATGCCGACCAAAGTATCTATGGTTGGCGCGGGGCGGATATGCAAAATATCTTGGATTTTGAAAAAGATTATCCAGATGCCAGTGTAATTTTGCTAGAACAAAATTATCGATCCACCAAAAACATTTTGGCGGCTGCGAATGATGTCATCAAAAATAACCGTAACCGCCGCGAGAAAGAACTGTGGACAGAAAATATAGACGGTGAAAAAATTGTCTATTATCGTGGGGACACAGAACGGGATGAAACACAATTTATTGTGAGCCAAATCCAAAAAGAAATGCGGGAAAATGACCGAATTTATGGTGATTTTGCGGTATTATATCGGACCAATGCCCAATCCCGTGTAGTGGAAGAAATGCTCTTGAAATCTAATATTCCGTATACCATGGTGGGCGGACATAAATTCTACGACCGTAAAGAAATTAAAGATATTTTGGCTTATTTAAGTTTGATTGCCAATCCAGATGATTCGATCAGCTTTGAACGAATTGTCAATGAACCAAAACGAGGAATCGGTAAAAGTTCAATTGAAAAATTACGACTATTTGCGGATACGCATGGTTGGGCTTTGCTGGAAGCTGCCCAAAATGTTGATTTGGCAAATATTTCAGGAAAAGCGGGTAAAGAGCTTGGTAATTTTGGCATGATGATTCAAGACTTAATGAAAACAGTGCCCTATTTAACGATTACAGAATTGGTGAAAGAAACTTTACAACGTAGTGGTTATCGGGAAGCTTTGATGGCGCAAAATAATTTAGAGTCTCAAGCTCGCTTAGAAAACTTGGACGAATTTTTATCTGTGACACAAGAATTTGATAAACGTTTTGAAGCGCAAAACAACGACGATCCAAATGGCGAAGAAACAAAATTGGCGGATTTTTTAACAGATTTAGCCTTGGTTTCTGATTTAGATAATTTAGAAGAGAGCTCTTCGCAGGTAACCTTAATGACGTTGCATGCGGCCAAAGGGCTGGAATTTCCAGTGGTCTTTTTAATGGGCTTAGAAGAAGGGGTTTTCCCATTATCACGTGCCATGCTAGAAGAAAGTGAACTGGAAGAAGAACGGCGTTTGGCTTATGTTGGTATCACACGAGCGGAAGAAGCCTTGTTCTTAACGAATGCTTATTCGAGAACATTATATGGTCGCACGCAATATAATCGACCAAGTCGCTTTTTAGAAGAAATTGAGGCGGAGCGTTTAATGAAACAAGGGGCGGCGGCCAATTTACAGAAAGCTCCAGCGCGCACCTTTGATCCTAAAGTATTCAAGCCCAGCGCAAGTAAACCAGCTTATACACAGCCAGCTACAAAATCAGTTAGCAACAAAGTGGCAAGTGGTGGCGAAAAAGTTTCCTGGCAAGCAGGTGATAAGGTCCAACATAAAGCATGGGGCGTTGGTACAGTCGTTCGTGTAGGCGGTTCGGCCAAAGACTTAGAGTTGGACATTGCTTTCCCAGAAAAAGGCATTAAACGGTTGTTAGCGGCATTTGCACCTATTGAAAAAATTTAACATGCAAAATAGGTCAGCGATTTAATGAGAAAGCATCATTAGATAAATTCTTTTTATTTTCTATCTTAGTGTAAATGTGTTAAAAAGACGATAAGAGCATTACACTTATGAGGAGGAGTTCTACGATGGAACAACAACCATTAACATTAACGGCGGCGACAACTCGTGCGCAAGAATTAAGAAAACAACTCAATCAATATTCCCATGAATATTATGTCAAAGATCAACCATCCGTAGAAGATTATGTTTACGATCGTTTGTATAAAGAGTTAGTCGATATTGAAACGGAGTTTCCTGATTTAATCACGCCAGATTCGCCGACACAACGTGTAGGTGGCAAAGTTTTATCTGGTTTTGAAAAAGCTCCGCATGACATTCCAATGTATAGTTTAAATGATGGGTTTAGCAAGGAAGACATTTTTGCTTTTGATGAACGTGTTCGTAAGGCGATTGGTAAACCCGTTGCTTACTGTTGCGAGTTGAAAATTGATGGGTTAGCAATTTCATTACGTTATGAAAACGGGGTGTTTGTACGCGGAGCAACACGAGGCGATGGAACGGTTGGTGAAAACATTACAGAGAACTTACGAACGGTTCGCTCTGTACCGATGCGTTTAACGGAGCCCATTTCAGTGGAAGTTCGTGGCGAGTGCTACATGCCTAAACAATCCTTTGTCGCGTTGAATGAAGAACGTGAAGAAAATGGCCAAGATATTTTTGCCAATCCTCGGAATGCAGCGGCGGGAAGTTTGCGCCAATTAGATACAAAAATTGTGGCGAAACGGAACTTAAATACGTTTTTATACACAGTTGCTGACTTTGGACCGATGAAAGCGAAGACGCAGTTTGAGGCATTAGAAGAGCTTTCTGAAATTGGTTTTAGAACCAATCCTGAACGTCAATTATGTCAGTCAATCGATGAAGTTTGGGCCTACATTGAAGAATACCATGAAAAGCGGAGCACTTTGCCATACGAAATCGATGGAATTGTGATTAAAGTGAACGAATTTGCGTTGCAAGATGAATTAGGTTTCACTGTCAAAGCACCTCGCTGGGCGATTGCCTACAAATTTCCACCAGAAGAAGCAGAGACAGTAGTGGAAGATATTGAATGGACAATTGGGCGCACGGGAGTGGTCACTCCTACTGCGGTCATGGCTCCTGTACGAGTCGCGGGAACCACGGTTAGTCGGGCAAGTTTGCATAATGCAGATTTTATTCAAATGAAAGATATCCGTTTAAATGATCATGTTATTATTTACAAAGCCGGCGATATTATCCCAGAAGTAGCGCAAGTCCTAGTTGAAAAACGTGCAGCCGATAGTCAGCCTTATGAAATGCCGACACATTGTCCAATTTGTCATAGTGAGTTGGTGCATTTAGATGAGGAAGTGGCGTTACGTTGTATTAATCCAAAATGCCCTGCGCAAATTAAAGAAGGGCTGAATCACTTTGTCTCACGAAACGCAATGAACATTGATGGCTTGGGGCCAAGAGTGTTAGCACAAATGTATGACAAAGGATTAGTGAAAGACGTAGCGGATCTGTATTTCTTAACAGAAGAACAGTTAATGACTTTGGATAAAATCAAAGAAAAATCAGCAAACAACATTTATACTGCCATTCAAGGGAGTAAAGAAAACTCTGTCGAACGTTTGATTTTTGGCTTAGGGATTCGCCATGTGGGGGCGAAAGCGGCGAAAATTTTAGCGGAGCATTTTGGTGATTTACCAACCTTAAGTCGTGCAACTGCGGAAGAAATTGTGGCTTTGGATTCAATTGGCGAAACAATCGCAGACAGCGTTGTGACGTATTTTGAAAATGAGGAAGTTCATGAATTAATGGCTGAACTGGAAAAAGCCCAAGTGAACTTGACATATAAAGGTCTCCGGACAGAGCAATTAGCAGAAGTGGAGTCACCTTTCAAAGACAAAACAGTTGTTTTAACAGGAAAATTAACGCAGTACACTCGCGAAGAAGCCAAAGAAAAAATTGAAAATCTTGGTGGAAAAGTTACAGGGAGTGTTTCGAAAAAAACTGACATTGTGGTTGCTGGCGAAGATGCAGGCAGTAAATTAACCAAAGCTGAAAGCTTAGGCGTGACCGTTTGGAATGAACAAGAAATGGTCGATGCGTTAGATGCAAGTCATTTTTAAGAAGAAAAATTAACGTTGTCAGATTTTATGTCGTAATTTGATGGTATACTTATTTTAGTCATAAAAGTTATATGAACGAGGACTTTCTGAGTTGAGAAAGGAGGTTGATGCTTATGCGCAATTCTTCTTACTTTAACGAAAGGAGCAATGTTTTTGTCCGTTGAAGCAGCGCTAGGACTGATGATTGGTTTTGCAACACTTGTTGTGACCATTATCTTCGGTATCTTAGCGCTTGTCTTAGACAACAAAAATAACCGTTCATAAGCTTTGAGGAGCTGAACGGTTAAGCGTTTGAAATAAAACCAATAACTCAGTAAGCCACCAGTTCTTATAACTGGTAGTGGCTATTAGAGAGGTATGTTCCTGCATATCTCTCTTTTCATTTTCATAATAACATATTTCCGTCATTTTTGCGAGCGACAAATTATCAATGAAATTCAAGGTTTCATCTAAAATATCCGACCATTTTATGGTAGAATGGGAACAGAGTGAGCAGCTGTGCTAAGCTGTTTAAAGAAATACAATCCAATTGATTAATCTGAAAATGAAAATTTCAGTAAATGATAGAAAGAAGGGTATCTATGGCAATTACAGAAGAACAAGTCAAACATGTCGCTAAATTATCAAAATTATCTTTCTCCGAAGAAGAATTAGCGGACTTTACCAATCAACTAGATAAAATTATTGATATGGTGGAATTACTAGAAGAAGTAGATACAACAGGGGTTCCTTTTACTTCAAATGTGAATGAATCAATCAATGTCATGCGTGAAGACGTAGCGACACCAGGAATGGACCGTAAAGAATTAATGCGGAATGTTCCGGAATCAGAGAATGGTTACATTAAAGTGCCTGCAATTATGGATAACGGGGAGGCAGGAGCCTAATGGAAAAATTATACGACAAATCGTTAACAGAGTTACATGATTTATTGGTCTCAAAAGAAATCACTGCAGTTGATTTAACCGAAGAAACATTAAATCGTATTCAAAATACAGAAGAACAACTAGGTTCTTTTATCACAGTTAGTGAAGAAAAAGCAATGGCATTAGCCAAAGCGATTGACTTAAAAGGCATCACTGAAAGTAATCCATTAGCTGGGATTCCAATTGGGATTAAAGACAACATTGTCACAAAAGATATTTTAACAACAGCTGGCTCAAAAATGTTACACAATTTTGACCCAATTTATGATGCGACCGTGATGGATAAAGTCTATCAAGCGGATATGATTCCAGTCGGAAAATTGAACATGGATGAATTTGCCATGGGCGGAAGTACGGAAACGTCTTACTTCAAGAAAACAAAAAATGCTTGGGATCAAACGAAAGTCCCTGGTGGTTCTTCTGGTGGTTCAGCTTCTGCTGTCGCAGCCGGACAAGTCCCAGTTTCTTTAGGGAGCGATACAGGTGGCAGTATCCGCCAACCAGCCGCATTCAACGGTATTGTGGGCTTGAAGCCAACTTATGGACGTGTGTCTCGTTTTGGCTTGATTGCTTTTGCTTCAAGTTTAGACCAAATTGGTCCATTGACACGAAATGTTAAAGACAATGCCTTAGCTTTAAATGCAATTAGTGGTTATGACGAAAAAGACGGCACTTCTGCAGGCGTTTCTGTTCCTGATTTTACGGCAGATTTAACTGGCGACATCAAAGGCATGAAAATTGCTTTACCAAAAGAATACTTAGGTGAAGGGGTACACCCAGATGTTCGTGAAGCGGTATTAAAAGCAGCAGAAACATTTAAATCTTTAGGAGCAACGGTGGAAGAAGTTAGTTTGCCACATTCTAAATACGGCGTAGCGGTTTATTATATTATTGCCTCTTCAGAAGCAAGTTCAAACTTACAACGCTTTGATGGTATTCGTTATGGTTACCGTTCCGAAAATGTCCAAAATCTAGAAGATGTCTATGTTAATTCACGTTCTGAAGGTTTCGGAACAGAAGTTAAACGTCGGATTATGTTAGGAACCTTCTCTTTAAGTGCTGGTTATTATGATGCGCACTTTAAAAAGGCTGGTCAAGTCCGTACACTAATCAAACAAGATTTTGAGAATGTCTTTGCGGATTATGACTTAATCATTGGCCCATCCACACCAACAGTTGCCTTTGGTCTAGGGGAAAACATCAATGATCCAATCACAATGTATATGAATGATATTTTAACCATTCCTGTCAACTTAGCAGGACTACCAGGCATGTCCATTCCAGCAGGCTTCTCAGAAGGCTTGCCAGTTGGTTTACAAATTATTGGAAAACATTTTGACGAACATACAATGTACAAAGCAGCGTACGCCTTTGAACAAGCGACAGATTTCCATACGAAAAAACCAGTCATTTTAGGGGGGAACGATTAATGAACTTTGAAACTGTCATTGGATTAGAAGTCCACGTAGAATTGAAAACCAACTCTAAAATTTTCTCCTCTGCGCCAGCGCATTTCGGAGCAGAACCAAACAGCAACACAAATGTGGTTGACTGGAGTTACCCAGGTGTTTTACCTGTCATGAATAAAGGTGCCTTAGAATTTGGCATGAAAGCAGCACTTGCCTTGAACTGTGAAATTTCAAAAGAAACACATTTTGATCGTAAAAACTATTTCTACCCAGATAATCCTAAAGCGTATCAAATTTCTCAATTTGATCAACCAATCGGACATGATGGTTGGATTGAAATTGAAGTCGAAGGCAAAAAGAAAAAAATTCGCATTGAACGGGTGCATTTAGAAGAAGATGCCGGCAAAAACATTCATGGCACAGATGGGTACTCTTATGTGGACTTGAACCGTCAAGGAACGCCTTTAATTGAGATTGTTTCAGAAGCGGATATGCGTTCACCAGAAGAAGCCTATGCGTATTTAGAAGCATTGCGTTCAATTATCCAATTTACAGAAGTTTCTGATGTGAAAATGGAAGAAGGTTCTATGCGTTGTGATGCCAATATTTCTTTACGTCCGTATGGTCAAGAAGAATTTGGTACTAAAGCGGAATTAAAGAACTTGAACTCTATGAACTTTGTAAAAAAAGGTTTAGCTTATGAAGAAAAACGCCAAGCCAAAGTCCTATTATCTGGTGGCGAAATTCAACAAGAAACACGCCGCTTTGATGAAGCAACTAGTACAACGTTGCTTATGCGTGTTAAAGAAGGCTCAAGTGACTACCGTTACTTCCCAGAGCCAGATGTTCCTCGTTTTTCAATTGATGATGAATGGATTGAAAAAGTTCGCGCTAGTTTGCCAGAAATGCCAGCCTCACGTCGTGCCCGTTATATCAGTGAATTAGGTTTACCTGAATACGACGCAATGGTCTTGACTTTAACGAAAGAAATGTCAGATTTCTTTGAAGCAACCTTAGCAAACGGTGCAGATGCGAAACAAGCATCAAACTGGTTAATGGGCGAAGTTTCTGCTTACTTAAACAGTGAAAAAGTTGAATTAGCCGATACTAAACTAACACCAGAAAATCTAGCGGGTATGATTACTTTGATTAACGATGGCACAATCAGCTCGAAAATTGCGAAGAAAGTGTTCAAAGAGTTAATTGAAAACGGTGGAGACGCTAAAGAAGTTGTCGAAGCAAAAGGCCTTGTTCAATTATCTGATCCAGCGCAATTATTACCAATGATTAACGAAGTTTTAGACAACAACCAACAATCAATTGATGACTTTAAAAACGGAAAAGACCGTGCAGTTGGTTTCCTTGTTGGACAAATTATGAAAGCAACTCGTGGACAAGCAAACCCAGGTGTGGTTAACAAGTTATTGCAAGAAGAGCTTTCAAAACGATAAGAAAGTAGCAGGCAAACCATGAAAAAAGCTAGAGTGATTTATAATCCAACGTCAGGCAAAGAGTTAATCAAAAAGAACTTAGCCGATATTTTATCTATTTTAGAAGAATGTGGTTATGAAGCCAGTGCATTTGCGACCACACCAGAAGAAAATTCAGCACGCAATGAAGCACATCGTGCTGCGCGTGCAGGATTTGATTTACTAGTAGCAGCAGGTGGAGATGGGACCATTAATGAAGTCGTGAATGGGATAGCTCCGTTGAAGCGGCGACCTAAAATGGCCATTATTCCCGCTGGAACGACGAATGACTATGCACGGGCCTTGAAGATTCCTCGTGATAATATCGTTAAGGCAGCAGAAGTGATTAAAAAAAATCAAACTGTCAAAATGGATATTGGCCAAGCCGGCAAAAATTACTTTATCAATATTGCGGCGGGTGGTCATTTAACGGAACTGACTTATGAAGTTCCATCAGAGTTGAAAAGTATTTTTGGTTACTTAGCGTACTTAGCCAAAGGAGCCGAAATGTTGCCGCGAGTGAAGCCGATTAAAATGCGCATGACGTATGATGAAGGTGTGTACGAAGGCAACGCATCAATGTTTTTCCTAGGGCTGACTAACTCGGTGGGTGGTTTCGAGCAAATCGTACCAGACGCTAAATTAGATGATGGTAAGTTTTCATTAATCATTGTAAAAACAGCCAATATTTTTGAGATTCTTCATTTAGTTGCGTTAATGTTAAATGGTGGAAAGCATGTTGATGATCATCGACTAATCTATACAAAGACTAGCTATTTACATGCAGAAACGTTAGAAAAGAACAATAAAATGATGATTAATTTAGATGGTGAATATGGTGGCGATGCTCCAATGACCTTTAAAAACATGCATCAACATATTGAAATTTTTGCAAATGGTGATGCACTGCCGTCCAATGCAATTATGGGTTCTGTCTTAACTGGTAGCGATGAGATTGTCGTAGAATCAGAAGACGAAGAGGAAGAAGCATATAACGAAGCCAGCAAAGAATTTGTCAAAGAAGTTGAACGACTAACAGACGAAGATATTGATGGCGATGGAAAGATTGCCGAAAAAGAAAAGCACTAGGTAGTCCGTGAATAGCTAATGAAAGATTTAGTTGATAAGATCTTTCATTGGCTATTTTTTGACTAAGGGAAAGGATCTCATTCTTTTATTTACCTAAAAAGCCCAAACGAAATTGCTAAATCGCCATGAAAATTCGTTGTTGCTTTTCTTAGGTATTTTCATTAGAATGAGTGAAGTGTATAAAAAGAAGGAGCGACTTATGAAAAATTATCCAGTAAAGAAAAATGACGTCATTGAAGTAGAAATCGTTGACTTGACGCATGAAGGTTTAGGCGTGGCAAAAGTGGACCATTATCCATTGTTTATTGAAAATGCCTTACCAGGTGAAAAACTTGAAATCAAAGTCTTAAAAACAGGCAAAAGTTTTGGTTATGGGAAAGTATTGACTGTCCTAAAAAGCAGTGAACAGCGTGTGCCCGTGAAAGATGAAAACTTTACAAAAGTCGGGATTAGTCCGTTGCAACATTTAGCGTACGGCGCCCAACTATCATTTAAAACACAACAAGTAGAAAATGTTATGCAACGTGTCGCTAAATTGCCAGAAGTCCCTGTTTTACCAACAATTGGGATGAACGATCCGTGGCATTACCGGAACAAAGCACAAATTCCCGTGCGTAAAATTGACAACCAACTACAAACAGGTTTTTTCCGGAAAAATAGCCATGATTTAATTCCGATGGAACATTTCTATATTCAAGACCCAGAAATTGATGCAGCAATTGTTAAAATCCGTGACATTATGCGTAAATATAGCGTAAAACCTTATAACGAATCTGATAATACAGGGAACTTACGCCATATTGTCGTTCGTCGTGGCTACCATACTGGGGAGATGATGGTTGTTCTAATTACGAGAACACCGAAATTATTCCCAATTAGTAAAATTGTGCCAGATATTTTGGAAGCTATTCCGGAAGTAGTCAGCATTGTACAAAATGTAAATCCAAAACGAACCAATGTCATTTTTGGCGACGAAACCATCTTATTACATGGGTCTGAAAAAATTACAGATACTATTTTTGATTTGAAATTTGAAATTTCCGCGCGTTCATTTTATCAAGTAAATCCACAACAAACAGAAGTGATGTATCAAAAAGTTAAAGAGTATGCGGCTTTAACAGGCAATGAAATTGTGGTGGATGCCTATTGCGGGATTGGGACGATTGGCTTAACTTTAGCCCAAGATGCAAAGCAAGTTTACGGTATTGAAGTAATTGAAGAAGCGGTCAAAGATGCAGAAAATAATGCTAAATTAAACAACATTGAGAATGCCACTTTCACGGCTGGTTTAGCGGAAGAATTATTGCCAAAATTAGTTGAAAATGGCTTGCAACCAGATGTTGTGGTGGTGGATCCACCACGGAAAGGGTTAGATGGTCAATTAGTAAACACATTAATTGAAACGCAACCTGAACGAATTGTTTATGTCAGCTGTAATCCAGCCACACTCGCTCGCGACATTGCATTATTAACAGAAGGTGGCTATGAAGCAAAAGAAATTCAACCAGTGGATAATTTCCCACAAACGACCCACATTGAATCTGTCACGTTATTAACAAAGGCGGTGGATTAAATGAATGAAAAAGAAAAAATGTTAGAATTAATTAAAAAGAAACAAGGTGGTGGCCGTTCTAAAAAAATGGAAACTCCCAAAAATGATCGTAAAAACATGCGCAAAGGGCCTAAAATTTTTAATAAATAAGCGGTTATCAGTAAAAAGTTGTCTCCCATTTCATTAATGGGAGACAACTTTTTTGTTAAAGCATTCCTAGCCAAACAAATAAGTTGTTATTTTGCTAGTAAATCTGTTATTTTAGACAAAAGACAAGGAGGGCTATTCAGTGGAATATGTAACAACATTAGAAGAATTAGAAGAAAAAATTACAGATAATCGTCTACAAGCCGTCTTTTTGACAGCAAAAAATTGTAGTGTTTGTACAGTTGATAAACCGATTGTCGAAAAAATTGCAACAAAATATGAATTTCCTACATACATTGCAGAAGCTGATAAAAGTCCAGAAATAATTGGACAATTAAATGCTTTTTCTGCACCGACCATTATCTTATACTATGAAGGAAAAGAAATTCATCGCCAAGCTAAAATTATTAACTTTCAAGAAATTGAAAAGAGAGTTCGACAAGTACAAGAAAATAGTTAATCAAAAAGGAAGCCACCGATCACGGAGAGGCTTCCTTTTTAATTATCTCGCTAAATGTTCAGTTTGTTGTTGAGAAAAAAGTTGATAACTGACAAAAACTTCTGCTCTTTTGTTTACTTCTAATTTAACGAAAATATTGTGGATATGTGTTTTTACTGTCCCGATTGATAGGAATAGTTCGTTGGCTATATCTTGATTTGTTTTGCACTCTAAAAGTAACGAAAGCACTTCTCGTTCTCGCTGCGTTAATTGATAGGCATCACAAAAAGGCGCCAAAAGTACGGGTTCATCTGATTGATTTTCTTCCAATTTAGCAGCTTCTTTTTCAAGAACCGACAGAGGAAAATCACGATTACAGAAGTAGATAATGGCGATGGAGAGAATGATTGTATAAATATCTTCAGAAACGTTTCGGTTGTTAATTTTAAAGACAATATCAGAATATTGGTCAATGTTAAAAATAACGAAGGTATCTTCCAAAAGAATCGCCACACCGAAACCAATGCTTAGCCAACCAATAAAACGAAGATATTTTTTCGCAAGGGCTGATAAAGGATCTATTCGTAATTGATAGAGCGCATAGCATCCAAGGTAAATTAAAAATAGCTGATTGGGTAAATAGTACAACCAAACTTTTAAGGCGGAATTTTGTGAAAATGGAATAGCTAGCATCCATAAACCAATTAAAAATAACCAGACAAATTGATAATTTTTAAAAGGACGACCACTAACAGTATTGATAATAGCCAGATAGGCAAAATTACAACAAATAAAAATGATGGTCTTTAAAAAAGGTGCGGTCATAAAGGTCTGATTATATTCGGTTGCAAACGAATTAATGAACTCAGTCATATAAACAATCACATTGTCACAAATAAAAATAACCATTAAAAAGAGAAGCAATAAAAAAATCGGTTGTTTATTTTTCAAGTAAAGATTTAAGGTAAAGGTTGAAGTAAACGAGTATAAAATAATCAACAAGATGTTATAAATAAAAACAAATGTCACGATTGGAAACCCCTTTCATCTTTTATTTTAAGTGAATGATTTTTCAAAATAATTATACCATTTTCAAATCTATGATTGGTCAGAAATTAGAGAGAAATCCGCCTAAACTTTTATAAACCCCTGGTGTACCAATGGTTTATAACCATAAATAAACTTTTTTTAATGAAAAATCACGCCAAAAAAGAAAGCGTTTTCTAACTTTTGGCGGATAGTAAACTCTTCGCTAAACTTGGTAAAGTCAATGTGTAAACAAAAACAACTTTAGGAGGAACACATCATGAAAAGAGATTACGTTACAACAGAAACATATACGAAAGAGGAAATGCACTACTTAGTCGATTTATCATTAAAAATTAAAGAAGCGATTAAAAATGGGTATTATCCGCAACTGTTAAAAAACAAATCTTTAGGAATGATTTTCCAACAATCTTCAACTCGAACACGAGTATCTTTTGAAACTGCAATGGAACAATTAGGTGGACATGGCGAATATTTAGCACCTGGTCAAATTCAATTAGGGGGACATGAAACGATTGAAGATACCAGCCGCGTATTGTCACGTTTAGTAGATATTTTGATGGCTCGTGTGGAACGTCACCATAGTATTGTTGATTTAGCTAATTGTGCTACCATCCCAGTCATTAACGGTATGTCTGATTACAATCATCCAACCCAAGAATTAGGTGATTTGTGTACCATGGTTGAGCATTTACCAGAAGGCAAAAAATTAGAAGATTGTAAAGTTGTCTTTGTCGGAGATGCGACACAAGTTTGTTTTTCTTTAGGATTAATCACAACAAAAATGGGCATGAATTTTGTTCACTTCGGTCCAGAAGGTTTCCAATTAAATGAAGAGCATCAAGCGAAATTAGCAAAAAATTGTGAAGTTTCAGGCGGTAGCTTTTTGGTCACAGATGATGCAAGTTCTGTTGAAGGCGCTGATTTCTTGTACACGGATGTTTGGTATGGCTTGTACGAAGCGGAATTATCTGAAGAAGAACGTATGAAGGTTTTCTATCCAAAATATCAAGTGAATCAAGAAATGATGGATCGGGCAGGAGCCAATTGTAAATTCATGCACTGTTTACCAGCAACACGTGGGGAAGAAGTAACTGATGAAGTGATTGACGGTAAAAATTCTATTTGTTTCGATGAAGCAGAAAACCGTTTAACATCTATTCGTGGCTTATTAGTATATCTTATGAATGATTATGAAGCAAAAAATCCTTATGATTTAATCAAGCAAGCAGAAGCGAAAAAAGAACTAGAAGTTTTCTTAGACACTCAAAGCATTTAACGGCCAACTGTCCACTGATTGAAAAAATGAATCAGTGGACAGTTTATAAAGAGAGGAAGAGTCTTCATGGAGGGGAAAAAGAAATTTAGTTTAACGAGTGCCATTTTATCAGTCATCTGTGTGGTTTTCGTTGCTGAAGCAGCGGCGCCTGTTGCTGCAATTGGTAATTCTCAGTTTTTTTGGTGGATTTTCTTATTAATTGCATTCCTATTGCCATATGGGTTAATTTCATCAGAATTAGGAACAACTTATATTGGTGAAGGGGGCATCTATGATTGGGTGACCAAAGCATATGGTCATCGTTGGGGTGCCAGAGTTTCTTGGTATTATTGGATTAATTATCCATTGTGGCTAGCTTCATTAGCCGTTATGACGCCAGAACTATTAACGACAATTACAGGTATTAAGTTTTCAACACCGATGATGATTATTGTTGAATTAATTTTTACTTGGATTGTGGTTTGGATTAGTTTTTATCCAGTCAGCGACAGTATCTGGATTCTAAATGGAGCTGCCGTAATCAAGATGGTTTTAGCAGTCTTAATTGGTGGGCTAGGATTGTATGTAGCCTTGACGAAAGGTGTGGCCAATGAATTTACCTTGAAATCAATGCTGCCAACGTTTGACTTAAGGAGTTTATCTTTTATTTCTGTAATCATTTTTAATTTGTTAGGGTTTGAAGTCATCTGTACGTTTGCAGATGATATGGAAAATCCTAAGAAGCAAATTCCACAAGCTATTGTAGCAGCGGGGTTAGTCATTGCGGCCATTTATATTTTTTCAGCCTTTGGAATTGGGGTAGCGATTCCCACCGATCAAATTAGTACCGGCAGTGGTATGATGGATAGCTTTAAACTGTTGACAGGTTCGACAGAAGGTTGGTTCATTATGTTGATGGCTTTCCTATTCCTTCTTACGCTGTTCGGCAACATGATTTCTTGGTCATTAGGAGTCAATAATACAGCTTGTTATGCTGCTGAAAATGGTGACATGCCTAATTTTTTTGAAAAACGTAGTAAGAAAAATGACATGCCAATTGGGGCTGCTTTGATGAATGGCATTGTGGCATCGGTGGTCATTGTATTAGCACCAATTTTACCTAATCAAGATTTATTCTGGGCCTTTTTCTCCTTGAATGTCGTCCTATTCTTGTTATCGTATATCCCAGTTTTCCCAGCTTTTTATAAGCTTAGAAAAATTGATCCCGATACACCACGTCCGTTTAAAGTTAACGGAAAACCAGGATTTTTAAAAGTTTTAGTGGTTTTGCCAATGATTATGATTATTATTTCACTGATTTTCACAGCAGTGCCTTTAGATTTTAGTCCCGCAGCATTAAATGAAAAATTACCAATCACAATTGGGGCAATCATTTTTATTCTGTTTGGTGAAGTAATTATTTACGTGAAAAAAATTAAGAAGGGAACGAAAGAAAATGGCTAAACGAATTGTAGGAAGTACCCCTAAACAAGATGGCTTTAGAATGCCAGGAGAATTTGAACCACAAGAGAAAGTTTGGATGATTTGGCCAGAAAGACCGGATAATTGGCGTGATGGTGGTAAACCTGTCCAAGAAGCTTTTACTAATGTGGCCAAAGCAATTAGTCAATTTACACCGATGAATGTGGTGGTTTCTCAACAACAATTTCAAAATTGCCGTCGCCAATTGCCGCCAGAAATTACGGTTTACGAAATGTCAAACAATGATGCCTGGGTTCGTGATTGTGGACCATCATTTGTCATTAACGACCATGGAGAAATCCGTGGTGTGGATTGGACATTCAATGCTTGGGGGGGATTAGTAGATGGTTTATATTTCCCTTGGGACCAAGACGATTTGGTTGCACAAAAAATTTGTGAAATTGAGCATGTAGATTCTTATCGTACAGATGATTTTGTTTTAGAAGGCGGTTCATTCCACGTAGATGGACAAGGAACAGTCTTGACTACAGAAATGTGCTTATTAAGTGAAGGTCGAAATCCACAACTTTCAAAAGAAGCAATCGAACAAAAATTATGCGACTATTTAAATGTTGAAAAAGTTCTTTGGCTAGGTGATGGAATTGACCCAGAAGAAACCAATGGTCACGTGGATGATGTAGCTTGTTTTATTGCACCTGGTGAAGTGGCTTGTATTTACACCGAAGATCAAAATAGCCCATTTTATGAAGCGGCACAAGATGCGTATCAACGTTTGCTTAAAATGACTGATGCTAAAGGACGCCAATTAAAAGTCCACAAATTATGCTGTCCTGTCAAAAATGTAACCATTCAAGGCTCCTTCAAAATTGATTTCGTGGAAGGAACCATGCCACGAGAAGACGGCGATATTTGTATCGCATCCTATATGAACTTTTTAATTACAAATGATGGCGTGATTGTGCCACAGTATGGTGATGAAAATGATTGTTTGGCTTTAGAGCAAGTTCAAACGATGTTCCCAGATAAAAAAATTGTCGGCGTTAATACGGTAGAAGTTGTTTATGGGGGCGGCAATATACACTGTATCACACAACAAGAACCAAAGCGCTAGGAGGGAAACAGATGTCAAAAATAGTGATTGCATTAGGTGGAAATGCGTTAGGAAATTCTTCGAAAGAACAATTGGCAAAAGCACAAACCGCGGCAAAATCCATTGTTGATTTAATTGAACAAGGCCATCAAGTGGTGATTGCTCATGGCAACGGGCCACAAGTTGGCAAAATTCGCTTAGCTTTTGAGGAAACGAGTCAATCTCCAGAAGATGTCGTGCCGTTTCCTGAATGCACAGCAATGAGCCAAGGCTATATTGGCTATCATTTACAACAAGCAATTGATGAAGAACTAGTAGCCAGAAATTTAGGGGAACAACCAGTTGTTACGTTAATTACACAAGTCGTGGTGGATCCAAAAGACCCAGCGTTTACAAAACCAACAAAACCAATTGGTGGTTATTATGACGAAGAAACAGCCAAACAGTTGATGGCGGAAACTGGGAACGTCTATCAAGAAGATGCGGGTCGAGGCTGGCGACGGGTAGTTCCTTCACCAAAACCAGTTGATATTTACGAAAAAGTTAGCTTGCGAACACTTGTTGATGCAGGACAGATCGTAATTGCTTGTGGTGGTGGCGGGGTTCCTATTGCCTATGATGGTCCAGTCTATCATGGTGTAGATGCAGTCATTGATAAAGACTTTGCGGCAGCAAAAATGGCTGAACTCATTGAAGCAGATGTTTTTGTGGTATTAACTGCAGTGGAACATGTTTTTGTTAACTTTGGTCAAGCAAATCAACAAGCTTTGACCGATGTTACGGTTACGGCAATGCAACAATATATAGAAGAAAATCAATTTGCGCCAGGTAGTATGTTACCTAAGGTAGAAGCGGCCATCAGTTTTGCAGAAAGTAAACCAAACCGCCAGGCGATTATCGGGCTTTTAGAATTAGCTTCGGAAGCAATCAAAGGAGAAAGTGGTACACGAATTACACAATAAATTCTCAGTATTTAACTTTCACAAAAGACTAAAACAAACGCATTTAGCGGACTAACTTAATCGTTAGAGAGTAGGACATCGGTCGTTTTGACGGATGTCCTACTCTTTATTTTGTCTTTTTAACGAACAAAACTGTTAGTTGTCATGCAAAAATAAACATAGTAAGATAATCTTTAAATGGTATAGGAGGATAAAAATGTCTAAATTTTTAAAAGTAATCGGAATAATTGCTGTTTTGTTAGTCATAATAGGCGCTGCAGCTTATTGGTTTATACTCAAAAAGTTCACTCCTGAGGCAGAAACCCCAGCAATGTACAATCAAGAGAGAATCGTTAAAACGATTGAAGACCAATTAAAAGAAACAGATGTACAAAAAGCTCGGACCAAAGCACCGTTGATTATTGAAAAAAATATCACTGAATTACAGCAAGCGATTGCCGACGGAGCATTGACCTATGAAGAACTTACGGCGTTTTATTTGGACCGTATTTTACAGTTCGATCAAATAGATAATGGCATGAACAGCATCTCTGAAATCAATCCGCAAGCAATTAAGGAAGCCAAGGCATTTGACCAGCAAGCCTCTCAAACACCGAAGAAGCCTTTGTATGGTATTCCTGTGACTTTGAAAGAAAATATAAATACGACCAACATGATTTCGAGTGCAGGAGCTTATGCCTTACGCACGTTCAAGCCTAAGGAAGATGCGGAAGTAGTTAAGAAGTTAACAGAGGCGCAAGCTTTGATTTTAGGAAAAGTAAACTTATCTGAACTAGCGAATTATATGTCAATGAAAGCACCAAGTGGCTATAGTTCCAAGCATGGACAAACACTTAATCCTTATGGGCCGCTCAAAATAACACCTTCAGGTTCAAGTTCTGGGAGTGGGGCTAGTGTGACGATGAATATCGGCGCCTTCTCTTTAGGCACTGAGACGATGGGATCGATTGTTTCCCCCGCTTCTCATCAATCAGTGGTTGGTTTTAAACCGACCCACAGTTCAGTAAGTGGCGAAGGTGTTTTGCCATTGGCACCGTCATTAGATACAGTTGGCCCGATTGCCCGAAGTGTCGTTGATGCTGCGCAAGGCTATAATGCGTTTAAGAAAGACACGGTTCCGAGCATTGATTCAACGAAATTTACTAAAAATAACTTACAAGGTCAACGCATTGGGTTGCTAGAAATGCCAAGTGCTGAAGAAGAATTTACGGCTGCTAAAAAGGCCCTCCAAAAAGCTGGAGCAGAAGTGATTCCGGTAACACCAGACATGGAAGGGATTGATGGCGGGAAAGTTATTTCCAATGAATTTAAGTTTGCATTGGAAGAATTTGCGAAACGTTATGATTTACCATTTAAAACACTGGAGGAACTAATTGCGTATAATCAACAAGATAAAAAGGTTCGTGCCAAGTATGGGCAAGATTTATTAGAAGCAGATGTTAAAAAGAAACAACCAGATAAAGAAATCATTCAAACAACCATTAAAAAAGCACAGCAAACGTTTGATGCGTTGCTAAAAAAACAACAATTAGACGGATATGCCTTTATTGATTCTGAAGGTACGGGTTTAAGTGCCGTGGCAGGATATCCTGAATTGACTGTTCCTTTGGCGAAAAACAGTGAAGGACAACCTTATGGGCTGACTTTTACACAAACTGCCAATAAAGAGCAAACGTTATTTGAGCAAGCTTACAGCTTTGAACAAAGTACAAAAGGACGGATAGTACTTTCAGACAACGAGCTGTTGGCAAACAGTAAAAAAATAAATAGAGATGATCAGTAAAGGGAAACTAGGAATGGCGAAACATCCGTATCAAACCTAATAAAGATAATCGACCTACAAATGAAAGGAATTGTTTGTAGGTCGATTATTTAGGTTAGTCGTTTTTTTTTTGCTTTTTTAGGCGAATGTTTTCATGTAATAAGTTAATAAGTGGCCAGATTCGAGAAATAAGGCCGTCAATTTTTAAGCATATCAATAAAAAGAGTGAACGATGGCTGTGTTTGAAGCATGAATATGTGTGGTTGCTTCCGCTTTCACAACATTAATTTGGAGCGCTACCGTCGTAAAGGGTTCTGCTGCAGGAATTATTAGATGGAAACAAATCCATGAATACATAGAAGATTAAAACAAGATGAAGAAAATATTGTGGCAATAAAGGATATCAGAAAGCTTGCGTAATAACTATATGTAGTGTTTCGATATTTTTCGAATCAATATATAGTATTAAAATCTTCTTTTTATTCCGAAATCTGATTGACTTGTTTTTTAAAACGGAGTACTCTTATTGAGACGTCAACAGATAAAAGTTTGGTTTTAGGAAGGTCGGAAATTTGTTGTGAATAAGAATTTTTTGGTGAATGATTTTAAAGGTTGGGAAACGAGAAGTTACTTGTTTTTAGCTTTGATGGTGGGGGTACAGTTGATTGCATTTGCTATCAATCCATCGAATTGGATTACGTTAGTAGGTGGTTTAGCCGGCATCATTTGTGTGAATTTAATTGCCCAAGGAAAAGTCAGCAATTACATTTTTGGGTTAATCAGTGCAGTGATTATTGGCTATTTTGGGTTAGTGACACGGGTATATGCGGAAGTTCTTTTACAAAGCTTCTATATTATTATGGACATTACAGGGCTTTATGCTTGGCTTCGGGCTAGCGAGGATGGCTCGGGTCAAGTAACCGAAGTAAAAGTTTTAAAAGGTATTCAGTGGTTGTATGCCTTTTTCACGTGGCTGCTCATTGGCGTAGCTGCATATATTTTGTTAGGTTTTGTAAATGATGCGCAACAAACATTAGATGCAATCACGTTCAGTGTTTCAGCGACAGGGATGTTATTGATGATTAAACGTTATCAATCGCAATTCGTGTTTTGGTTACTAGGAAATATTTTTTCAATTTTGTTATGGTTCCGAGCTGGGACGCACGCTGGTGGTGATTATGCGATATTTGTTATGTATTGTATGTATACTTTTAACTCAATTTTTGGTATGTTTAATTGGTTGAAGATAAAAAATAAAATGGAAAAAAATAGGTAGGGAGTTCGATGGCAGTGATTGTTTTAGCAGGTACGATTGGCGCTGGTAAATCTAGTTTAACAGCTTTAATTGCAAACCGTTTAGGTTCAGAAGCCTTTTACGAATCAGTTGATGATAATGAGGTATTACCTTTATTTTATGCGGAACCGGAAAAGTACGCATTTTTATTACAAATTTATTTTTTAAATAAACGTTTTGATAGTATTAAACAAGCATTAACACATGAAAATAATGTATTGGATCGCTCGATTTATGAAGATTCATTACTTTTTCATTTAAATGCAGATTTAGGTCGTGCAAACGAAACAGAGGTCAAAGTGTACGATGACTTATTACAAAACATGCTCCAAGAATTGCCTTATGCTGCGCATAAAAAAAGACCTGATTTGTTAGTTCATATTCGTATTTCATTTCCCAAAATGTTAGAACGCATCAAAAAACGTGGCCGTCCTTATGAACAAATTGAGACAGATCCAACGTTGTATGATTACTATCAAATGTTGAACGAGCGTTATGATCAATGGTATGAAGACTATGATGAAAGTCCTAAAATTCAAATTGATGGCGATAAATATGATTTTGTCGAAGATCCTGAAGCGTGTCAATATGTCTTGGCGTTAATTGAGAAGAAAATTGAAGAATTAGAAAGATAAATAAAAAGAAGCAAGTCCGGACTTGCTTCTTTTTGACTTAAAATGTGGATAGATAGGCTAAAGTTGCTACTAAATAAAGGAGTGTAGTGCTAAATTATAGAATCGGATTTTAACCTTCCCCTAAGTTAAAATCGGATAATCTATCCATCGACAGTTTAAGTTTGTATAAAATAGCGGTAGCTATTATCAACGAAGTCATTCATCGGTTGACCTGACTTCTCTAGAAGTATACCATCGAAAATAACCAACAGTTGTTCAAAATTTGGACTTAGTAAGTGTAAATTTTGATTGAAAGTTTCTGTAAATCAATCATTTATTCAAAAAATAATGCTCGAAAGAAGGAAGATAAATGAGCCAAATTTGATTTGAACGCATTCTACGTTGGCGCAAAAAAGCGCAACGATTTTTACAAGGACGTTATGCCCGGTTCGATGAATTGAATCGAACGCTGTTGCTAACAAGTGTCGTGCTGGCGCTCATCAATATTTTTACTGGCTATCTTTGGGTTCGGTTATTGATTTTAATCACAGTCGCCTACGTGTATTATCGCTTTTTTTCAAAACATATTCACCCGCGATTGAATGAAAATCAACGGTTTATTCTTCGAAAACAACGCCTAATGCAAAAGGTTCATGCTTTTCGCAAGCGACACCTGACTCAGAAAGAGTATCGTTATTTTAAATGTCCAAAATGTCAGCAGTCATTACGTGCGCCGAAAGGACGAGGAACAATCAAAGTCACTTGTTCAAAATGCCAAAATCAATTTATCAAAAAAGTCTGACCTTCTGTGTTTTTTGGTCTAGGCAACTTTCGGACTTGTGGTATACTTGAGAAAAGAAACCATTGGATATTCTAAAAGGGGAATATCTTGTTAAAAAAGGAGAGAAAAAACAATGGAAATTAAACGCCAACAAGAAATTGTTGAAGCGTATCACTATGATATGCGAGTACCTGATTCAGAAGTAGAGACAGATTTACGTGTCAGTTTTTCACCAATTGAAGTAGAAGAAGAAAATTATCCAGAAAACAGCTCAGCACTTGTTGCTCGCTTAGAATTTCGAATTGTCTTTGACGAATTTGTTTTATCAGGGGCGATTAGTCAAATTAATCACATTATTGATCGTAAAATTGAAAAACAAGAAGATATTTCGCAAGAAGAAGTCGATGAACTTGTGCGTCCTTTATTTAGCATCGTCGAACGTTTATCTTATGAAGTAACTGAAATTGCTCTGGATCGTCCAGGTGTTCAATTGAATTTTCAACAATCAGAAGAAGCTTAAACTTTAAAAACAGCGTTTATAACGGATTCCGTTATAAACGCTGTTTTTATTCTTGTGAAGATTTAGCAACCAAAGCTTTTTTAAACTGTTCATAATTTTTTGTAGCGATATCCACATAAGCAATCGGCTGACCAACTTTGGTGATTTTTTCGGGAAGATAGGGAGCGAGCATTTCATTGTACAAAATGAACTCAGCTTCTGGTACTTCCTCTGAAAGAACATCATAACTGATAAAGTCAATTTCATAGGTTGGTTGAAAAAAGGCTTTGATGTTTTGCTGCTCTTTATTTGAAAAGAGCCAAGGACCCGCATTTGCAGGGCTTCCCACGAATAACGTCGCTCCATCACGGTTGACAGAAAGGATCCAACAAATTTTTTGCATACGCTTACACCTCCTAGAACTAAGTATACCACGTCAGCTTAAAAGAAAGAGGACAAAAAACAAATTATTTTTACAGTGACTAGTAAAACAACGCTTGGTGATAGTTTTAAACTATCACAACGGTTATTTTCTATCAAAAAGTAAGCAAATTATCCCACTATTTGCTATAAAATAAGGTACAATAGAACTATCACTGGAAACAGTTTGCTGTTTTCAGGGTATTTACTGGAGAGTGAGTACCGGGAACCTTTACTTCCTTTGATGTACTTGTCATTAAAAACATAGGGAGGAACTAAAATGACAACATTCATCACTGTATTAGTGATCCTTGCATTTATTGCTGTGTTATTCGGTTTCTACCAAATGCAAAAGAAACATTTAAAATTCTCAACACGTGTCTTTTCAGCATTGGGCGTGGGGATTGTTTTAGGTGCAATTATTCAATTTGCTTTTGGTACAGACAGTAAAATTACTACGCAATCAATGGAATGGATCGGGATTGTAGGTAATGGTTATGTAGCGTTTCTACAAATGCTCGTAATTCCGTTAGTATTTGTATCTATTGTAGGTGCATTTACAAAAATGAAAGAATCCAATAAATTAGGAAAAATTAGCTTTAATGTGTTAGCCACCTTACTAGGAACAACAGCAGTAGCTGCCTTGGTGGGGATTGGAACAACCTTAGCGTTTGGCCTTCAAGGGGCAAAATTCACGCAAGGTGCTGCAGAAACGTCAAGAATTGCCGAGTTAGCGACGCGTCAAGATGCGATTCAAGATTTGACGATTCCACAACAAATCGTTTCATTTATTCCTAAAAATGTCTTTGCTGACTTTGCGGGAACACGACCAATGAGTACCATTGGGGTGGTAATCTTTGCTGCGTTTGTTGGTGTCGCTTATTTAGGCGTTCGTCGTAAAGCGCCAAAAGAAGCTGAATTTTTTGCAAATTTAATTGATAGTTTATATAAAATTACCATGCGAATTGTTACCTTAGTTTTACGCTTGACCCCTTATGGCGTGTTAGCGTTAATGATTAATGTTGTAGCAACAAGTGATTTTGTTGCGATTATTAACTTAGGTAAATTTGTGTTGGCATCATATGTGGCCTTAATCATTGTTTTTGCCATTCACATGCTGATTTTAATTACTTTAAAAGTCAATCCAGTTACGTATCTAAAAAAAGTTTTTCCAGTCTTGAGCTTTGCTTTTACTTCTCGTTCAAGTGCAGGAGCTTTACCATTAAATATTGAAACACAAACCAAAGCATTAGGTGTCGATGATGCCACAGCAAACTTTGCTGGTAGTTTCGGTTTATCTATTGGACAAAATGGTTGTGCCGGCGTTTATCCAGCTATGTTAGCAACCATCGTTGCACCAACTGTTGGAATTGATGTCTTTAGTTTACAATTTATTTTAATGTTAGTAGCAGTTGTCACAATCAGTTCATTTGGCGTAGCCGGTGTCGGCGGCGGAGCAACTTTTGCTTCTCTAATCGTTTTAGGCGCAATGAACTTGCCAGTTGCAATTGTTGGTTTAGTAATTTCAGTTGAACCACTTATTGACATGGCGCGGACAGCTGTTAACGTTAACGATAGTATGGTTGCAGGCGTGTTAACAAGTGCTCGTATTCATGAATTAGATCGTGATGTCTTAAATGATCGCGACGTTGTCTTAGATGCAAATATCTAAATCAATAAAACGAAAAGTGTTTGAGCAATGTCTTGCTCAAACACTTTTTTTGAATTTTAAGCGAAAGTGCAGTAATTATTTAAAAGAACGTATATAATAAGTTGTTAACTAAATTCAAAAGGACGTGAAGGAATGTTTTCAAACCAAGTAAAGATTATGTTATATGTGAATAATGTTGAGGAATCTAGTCAATTTTGGCAAACGTTTGGCTTTGTTGAAAAGGAAAGAGAGGAAGTTGACGGCACATTGGTGGTAGAAATTGCACCAAGTGAATCAGCAGAAGCGATTATTGTTTTATATGATTTGGCCTTTATTCAAAAACATTCACCAGAAGTGGCGGGGAATACCCCTTCTTTAATGTTTGCTAGCGATGATATCATTGGTCTCTATAAAAAAATGCAAGAGGCTGGCGTTACTGTTGGTGAAATGGTTCAATTGCCAACAGGCTTAGTTTTTAATTTTGCAGATAACGATGATAATTACTTTGCTGTGATGGGGCAAGAAAGTAAATAAAAAACAGCTTGGCACCAGAATCTAGATTGATTCTGGTGCCAAGCTGTTTTTTATAAAAGTTGAAAGTTTTATAAATTTTACTAAAATCTGTAATTTTCATGAAAATATAGCGTATGATAATGCTGTTAATAGAATAGGCGGAGGTAAGCGGTATGCGTAAACGACATGCAAAGAAAAGACATGGAGGAGTGAATTGGCTTTTTATAGTGTGTTTGTTGGTGGTGATTGGTGGTAGTGGTTATTTAATAAAAACGTTCTTTTTCACTAGAGATTCACAAGTGAGTCAAGAATCGAAAGTGGTCTTGGAAGAAGATCGCCGAAGTGATAATTATGCGAATTTAACGAAAGAAATAGTTGCACCAGATAGTGGCGAACTTGATCAAAAAATTCAAGAAACAAATTATATTGGTTCGGCTTTGATCATTAAAGATGATCAGGTTTTAGTAAATAAAGGATATGGCTTTGCCAATTTTGAAAAGCAACAAGCCAATACGCCAAACACAAGGTTTCAGATTGGCTCAATTCAAAAATCTTTTACCACAACCTTGATCTTAAAAGCGATTGAAGAAGGTAAACTTACATTAGATACAAAACTCGCTACGTTTTATCCGCAAATTCAAGGTGCTGAGGATATTACGATTAGCGATATGTTGAATATGACAAGCGGTTTAAAGTTATCAGCAATGCCTAATAATATCGTTACCGATGAAGAAATTATTCAATTTGTTAAACAAAATACCATTCAAGTCAATAAAGGAAAATACAATTATTCCCCAGTAAATTTTGTCCTTTTAGCAGGAATGTTAGAGAAAATGTATCAACGTACCTATCAAGAATTATTTAATAATCTTTATCACAAAACGGCTGGTTTAAAGAATTTTGGCTTCTATGAAACCTTATTGGAACAACCCAATAATTCAACAAGTTATAAATGGACAGAAGACAATTCGTATAATCAAGTGCTCTCAATTCCCGCAGCTAGTTTTGCCCATGAATTTGGGACTGGGAATGTGGATATGACGACAGGTGATTTGTATTGGTACTTACATCAATTAATGAGTGGACACTTAGTTTCCACCGCACTTTTGCAAAAATTATGGACGTCTTCTCAGCAAAGTTCTTATCATGGCGGCATCTATGTTCATGATAATTATTTACGCTTACACGGCGTTGAAGCGGGTCAACAAGCCCTGGTTTTATTTTCAAAAGATATGAAAACCGGGGTCATATTGCTAACTAATTGTGTGAATCCAGCGAAATACAAAGAATTAATTGGTTCGTTGTTCCATGATGTAACCAATTTACCTGTTAAATTTTAAAGCAGAAGCAACAACGATCACTCCAAAGCCTTTTTAGGTTTCTTCTGAGAGACTTTATATTAAAATAAAGGGAAGAACGATCAAAGGGAGTGACGAAGATGAAGCAATCAAAAAATAAACAAGTTGTTATTGGTGAATCAACGAAAAAAAACATTTATCTTCAAGATATAGAACAGGAAACGCAAGCTTTTATTCTCCAAAACAATCCACAATTGACAGCTGAATCGATGATTACATTGGCGGAGTTACTTAATTATCGTTTGGATTACATGAAACAATTGGTCGCAAATGATTCTGAAAAAATCCAACAACTGAATGAATTGGTGGTTCAACATATCAAAGAAGATAAGCTGATTTCCAATAATATGAATGAAAAGATGGAAAAGAAATTAACCTTTGGCCAACGAGCAGCGGATACCATTGCTAAATTTGGCGGTAGCTGGGTGTTTATTGGCTTCTTTTGTTTCGTGTTGATTGCTTGGATCGTGATTAACTCTACCACTTTATTGGGACAACCATTTGACAAATATCCTTATATTTTGCTAAATCTCGCCTTATCTTGTTTAGCAGCTATCCAAGCACCGATTATTATGATGAGTCAAAACAGACAAGAAGCCCGTGATAGAGAACAAGCGAATAATGATTATAAAATTAACTTAAAAGCAGAAGTAGAAATTAATTTATTACATGAGAAAATGGATTATATTATCAATAATCAACTAGAAAATTTGGTAAAAATCCAAAATATTCAAATTGAACTTTTAGGTGAATTGCAAGAACAACTCGCCGCGACTTCTGAAAAGGAGTAGTATAAAAAGTAGCTCGTTGTTGCGTAATAATTATTACGCAACAACGAGCTACTTTTTTATTGTGTGTAAATACACAAGCAAAATAATCGCTTTCCCTTTTTTATTCACCGTATAATGGGATAGAATGACTTTATACAAAAGGGGAAAACAAGATGAAATACCAAGTATTACTTTATTACAAATATACAACAATTGAAGATCCAGAAGCTTTTGCGAAAGAGCATTTAGCTTTTTGCAAATCATTAAATTTAAAAGGCCGTATTTTAGTAGCGACAGAAGGGATTAACGGAACGTTATCTGGTACTGTCGAAGAAACAGAAAAGTACATGGAAGCAATGCAAGCAGATGAGCGCTTTAAGGATACATTCTTTAAAATTGATCCAGCAGAAGAAATGGCGTTCCGCAAAATGTTTGTTCGCCCACGTTCTGAATTAGTGGCGTTGAACTTAGAAGAAGACGTTGATCCATTGGAAACGACGGGGAAATATTTGGAACCTGCAGAATTTAAAGAAGCCTTATTAGACGAAGACACTGTTGTAATCGATGCTCGTAACGATTATGAATATGATTTAGGACATTTCCGTGGTGCCGTGCGCCCAGATATCCGTAGTTTCCGTGAGTTACCACAATGGATTCGCGAGAACAAAGAACAATTTATGGATAAAAAAATTGTTACCTATTGTACTGGCGGGATTCGCTGTGAAAAATTTTCTGGCTGGTTATTAAAAGAAGGATTTGAAGATGTTGCTCAATTGCATGGTGGTATCGCCAACTATGGAAAAAATCCAGAAACACGTGGCGAACTTTGGGACGGCAAAATGTATGTCTTTGATGACCGAATCAGTGTCGAAATTAATCATGTTGATAAAAAAGTTATTGGGAAAGACTGGTTTGATGGGACACCTTGCGAACGCTACATTAACTGTGCAAACCCAGAATGTAATCGTCAAATCTTAACTTCAGAAGAAAATGAACATAAACATTTAGGTGGCTGCTCATTAGAATGTAGCCAGCATCCTGCCAACCGTTATGTAAAAAAACATAATTTAACAGAAGCAGAAGTTGCTGAACGTTTAGCTTTGTTAGAAGCGGTTGAAGTATAAAAATAATAAAAAAATAAACAAAAAAACTTCGAAAATTATTTTTTGAAGTTTTTTTGTTTATTTTTTTGTCTTTAAAAGTGTTGATTTTAAAGCTTTATTAGCTGAAACCATTTTATTTTTTAAAAGCGTCTGAAAAAAATAAAAAAATCTAATAAATATTTCTTTTATATAATGTTTATTGGCTGGGCCAGTCAATGTTGAAAATGGGGAAGGAGGAATTCAGATGAAAATCATAAAAAGGTTTAGTTTGGTATGTTTAGGGCTATTGATCATTGGGTTGCAAACAAAAAGCGTTATGGCTGAAGAAAATAATTATGAATCAAATGGTCAAGCGAGTTTCTATGGCACCTACGTTTATGAGAATGAAAAAGAGTCAAATGACGTAGCGTATACCCAACAATCAGAAGAACAGGGAAGAAATAATTTAGCTGCTTCTGGACAAGCAGTTTTACCTAAAACAGGCGAGTCTGAAAATCCGCTGTATTCCTTGATAGGAGTTAGTTTGTTGGGGGTAGTCATTTATTTAATTAATAAAATGAAACGAGAGAAGGAGCTTATTTAATGAAAAAAACTGTTTTACTTACATCGGCAACCATACTTTTAGGCGTAGGGTTTCAAGCAATAAACGCATCAGCAGCAGAAACTTTTCCGAAAGAATACAATACGGAAGGCACAATTACTTTTGAAGCAGGCGATAACGAAATCACACCGCCTGTTGATCCAGAAAATCCCGATCCTACTGATCCAGTAGACCCAATTGATCCTCCAGGGCCAGGAACGGGTGGTGCCTTATCAATTGATTATGGGTCAAAATTTAAATTTGGTACACAAAAGATTTCTACGGCAGATCAAACGTATTATGCTGCGCCAGATGAAATGAAAGATGGTTCAAAAAAACCAACCTATGTACAAGTAACTGATAAAAGAGGAACGTTAGCAGGATGGAAACTAACGCTTTCCCAACCTGAACAATTTAAAACAGCTACTGGAGAAGAACTAGTCGGCGCTCAATTGACGTTTACAAAGGCAGCAGCTGCTTCAATGGTGGATGAAAAATATAAACCTACTGAAGTCAGTAGTACTATTTCCTTAACACCTGGTGTAAATAATAATCTAGCGATGAACGCTAAAAAAGAAACAGGTGTTGGGACTTGGGTTTATCGCTTTGGTTCAAATGAAGCAACAAATAAAGAAGCTGTCCAACTATTCGTTCCCGGAAAATCTGTAAAGCTTGCACAACAATATTCAACGAAGTTAGTTTGGGCATTAGAAGATACTCCCGCTAATAATTAAATAAAGGAGAAAAGCAATGAAAAAACAATTCACAGGAATCGTTCTATGCAGTACGTTTGCAGTTGCTGGTTGGTCCTTACAAGCGAAGGCAGAAGAGCCAAAAGAGTATCGTTCGAATGGTTTAGTAGAATTTATTCCGAACGTAGATCCGACAGAGCCAGTTGATCCAGAAAATCCCGATCCAGAAAAGCCAGTCAAACCAATTGATCCGACAGACCCAGAAGGTCCCAATCCTGGTACCCAAGGACCGCTGTCTATTGATTATGCTTCAAGTTTTGACTTTGGGAAAAATCGTATTTCGAATAAAGACCAAGTATATTTTGCAAGAGCACAGCAATATCAAGAAAATCAAAAAGAAACACCAAATTTTGTGCAAATTTCTGATAATAGAGGAACCAATAGCGGTTGGTCTTTAACCGTTACGCAAAAGGAGCAATTTAAAGCAACAAAGGCGACTTTAAATAGTCAGTTGACAGGTGCGCAAATTTCTTTAGCTAACCCGACCGTTAATAGTAATGCGCAAAATGTTGTGAAACCAGAGGCAACAAATAAGATTGCCCTTGTTCCAGGAACCGCATCGCTAGTGGCAGCTGCGAAGCAAGGAACCGGTGCAGGAACTTGGGCTACTTATTGGGGTAAAGTAGAAGTGGTTGCAGAACGCGATGAAACCAATACGGTACACAATGTTAATGTTACAAAAGATGTTGCGCTATCAGTACCAGGGTCAACCCCTAAAGATGCCGTGAAATATCAAACAAAATTATTGTGGACGTTGACGGATGTACCAGGAATTTAAAAAATAGAGGTGAAGAGAGATGCGAAACAAACAAAGCCTAGTCTTTTTGGCAAGTAGTTTATTCTTACTAATCCTTGCGCCTATTACTAGCGAAGCGATTAGTAATCCTTCGACAAATATCAACGAAGTCAATCGGGAAATAGTGGAGGAATCGGCCAATGATCAGGCAACTAGCGCTCCTTCTCACTCGGAAACATTAGAGCAAGAATCTTCCCTAGAAACGACAACAACAACCGATAATCATCCAGCAGAAACAGACCAATCAACGGCTACTTTAGAACCTAGCGAACAACAAAAGGATGACGATAACAGTGCAACGGAATCGGCGATAGTTGAACCACAGCCGCGCATGTTGGCTGCGCCATACGCTACTTCATTGCCTGATGATCCTAATATCATTCCAATCGACAAGGTATTTCAAGAGCCAATTGGAAATGCAACAAGTATTTTAGAAGGTGGGAAGTTATTACAACTAAACCCAGCTGTTAAATCACAAAAAGGAGCTATTTGGTCAAAAAAACCAATCAGTTTATTGTCGGATTTTACCTTTAAAAGTTATTTGTATTTAGGAAACGAGTATGCAAATGCTGGTGATGGTATGACCTTTACCTTAACGAATGATCCTAGAATGTCCACAACGCCTCAAGAAGTCATTGGTTCACCTGGGATGGGAATCGGTGCATACTCCACGAAAGCTGGTCAACCTTATGTTAGAAATGCCTTATCGATTGAGTTTGATACCTATAAAAATACTGGTAGTTCCAACCGAATGGACCGAGAAATTTCACAAGATAAGGGAAATGGACATTTAGCTTTTGTCACTCCGAAAGCTAATAACAACAGCTATACAGGGGAGCATTCAGGCGTCACCGTTGCGCCAACCTATCTATCTAATGGAACCTGGCGCATGTTGACTGTTCATTGGAATGCCGTAACCAAAGCATTAACATATGATTTAGAAGGTGTGGGCACGAATACGTATGTAGTTTCAGATTTAAATGCACAATTTGGCGCAACAACAGTTTATTGGGGCTTTACATCATCCACAGGGGGCAAATACCAAGAGAATGCTTTAGCAATGACACAAATTCCTACCAACGTTACGTCACAAGCAGCCCTTAGCGTGAATGGTCAGGAGTTTAGCTCAGCTGTTGAAGCAGTGAAAAATGATCAGGTGAGACTACGGAATACGTTGAATATTGACAATGACTTTATCGAAGATCGTCAACCGCAAGTAAGCATTGACTTACCTGATGAATTAGCATATGAAGAAAATTCATTAACGATTGATGGTAAAAAGGTAGCAGCCAAAGATCTGACACAAACAGGGAATCACTTAACAATTGCTTTAAATGACTACCTAGTTTTAAAGAAGGACATGATTATTGAATTAAAAACAACCCTTCAAGATAATACGCCCGAAAAAGTTTTAACTATGAACTTTGACTATTATGAAGAAGGAACCTTACTGCAAAAGTCAAATAATGTAACGATTACTATTCCTAAACCAACAGAAAAAACAGTGACCGTTTTTTATAAAGACGCGGAAGGTAAAGATATTGCTCCACCTAAGAGTGTAACAGGGAAAATTGGTGCACCCTATCAAGAAAAACCCCTAGATATTTCTGGCTATGTTTTTACAAAAGACTCGGGCAATGCGGAAGGAACAATGACAGAGGAAACAAAAGACATTTATTTTTACTATCGTTTAGGGGAACTATATTTTAAAGAGGCACCAAAACAGATTACTTTTGGTACGGAAAAGATACGTAATCAACCACTAATTAAACTTGGGCATCCCACCGAAGGACTAAAAGTCGTGGATGAACGTAACGCAAATAATTGGCGCCTGCAACTAAAGCAAACGCAACCGTTAACAAATGATTCAATTGTAATGCCAGATGTTTTTTCTTTCGTTTCAACTGCTGGAAGCTCTCAGATTACAAATGAGGCAATTACGCTTTTAGAAAGTAATCAGAAAGGTGAAACAGATTTAACAGCATTACTTGATGAATCAAAACAACAAGGAATTCAAATTAATGTTCCTGTAGCTTATCAAAGAGTTGGAACATTTAAAGCTCGTTTATCTTGGGCGTTAGAAGACGTACCAGGAAATTAAAGAAAAGAATGGAGAAAAGAAAATGAAAAAAGTAACAACAGTATGTTTATCCACATTTATTTTAGGGAGCTTAGGCATGACTTCTCAAGCCTTTGCAGAAGATGGCGGTAGTTATACATCTAATGGTATCGTAGAATTTACACCAAGTGAAGAGCCAACTAATCCGGTTGACCCAACGGATCCAACTAATCCAGTTGATCCTATTGACCCAACAGATCCTGAAGGTCCTAATCCAGGAACAAACGGTCCGTTGTCAATTGATTATGCGTCAAGTCTAGACTTCGGTATTCAAAAAATCACGTCGAAGGATCAGACTTATTTTGCTGCTACCCAAAAATACAAGACGGTAGGCGCAACCGATGAAGTCAAAGAAGGGCCTAACTATGTCCAAGTAACAGATAACCGTGGAACTGAAGCTGGCTGGTCATTAAAAGTGAAACAAGAAGGACAATTTAAATCAACTTCTGGTAAAGAATTGACTGGGGCAGCTATCACGTTTAAAAACGGAAATGTAGTGACTGCTTCAGATTCAGGCAAACCAACAGGCCCAGCCACAATCACGTTGAATTCAGATGGTAGTCAATCAGATGTAATGAGTGCAGCGAAAGGAAACGGTGCAGGAACTTATTTATTTGATTGGGGAACAGATGCAACTACAGCTGCTAAAAGTATTGAGTTAACTGTTCCAGGTTCTACAACCAAATATGCTGAAAAATACGCCACAAAATTAACATGGACGTTGACAGACGCTCCAGGAAATTAAACGAGTTTTAAAAGAAGAATAGCGGGGAACATGGTTACCTGCTATTCACTACATATAGAAAAGGAGTAAATAATTTGAACAGAAAAAAACAACGATTTCTTTTTTTTCCGATACTACTAATTCTTTTAGCGTTAGTACCTAGCAATGGTTTTGCCAGTGAATTTAATTTTGCGGTTACGCCTATTCCATCAGAAAAACAAGTAGATAAAGAAAAAACTTACTTTGATTTATTACTAGCACCAAATGAAGAAACTGAGTTGAAAGTGAACTTGCGCAATGATACAGATAAAGAAGTAAAGGTAGGTATTTCCATCAATAGTGCCATTACCAATTCAAATGTAATCGTGGAGTATGGTGAAAATAAGGGGAAAAAAGATCAAAGTTTAGCGTTTGATATAAAAGACTACGTTCAATACCCTAGCTCAGTTCGTTTAAAACCGAAAAGTGAACAAACGGTTTCTATTAACGTCAAAATGCCTAATACACCCTTTGATGGAGTGTTAGCTAGTGGTATCACTTTTAAAGAAGAAACGTCGGATAAAGGCAAACGTCAAGACGATAAGAGTCAGGGGTTATCCATTAAAAATGAATATTCGTATGTCGTTGCATTATTGATGCAACAAAATAAAAAAAAGGTTGAGCCGAATTTACTTTTGAAAAAAGTCTCACCAGGACAGATTAATGCTAGAAATGTGATTTTAGTCAATCTACAAAATGATCAAAAAACATATATTAACCAAGTTGCATTTTCGGTAGAGATTACCAAAAAGGGGCATGAAGAAGTTTTATATAAAGAGGAAAAAGCAAACATGCAAATTGCGCCAAATACCAATTTTTCTGTTCCCATTGCGCTAAAAGGGCAACCACTTAAGCCAGGAGATTACCATTTGTCTATGACCGTTGTTGGGAATAAAGATGCTGCAGGCTCATTTAAAAAATCAATAAACAATGAATCGATATCTTTTAGAAATCAATGGCAATTTGAAAAAGACTTTACAATTAATGGTGAAGTTGCCAAAGAATTAAATGAAAAAGATGTCACCTTAAAAGAAAATCATTCGAATTTATATTTGATGATTGGCTTACTACTATTATTGATAGTGATTTTAATCATTGCTTGGTTGATTTGGCGAAAAAAGAAACAGGAAAAAAACGAAAGAGAAATATAAAGAGTAGTTAATTTTTGATTTGATTATCGGCAACGTTTTTGTTTGTTTTTACTTATCAAACATGCAGTTTATTCAACAAACCTAACTCAAAAAAAGAAATAATAAGAAGGAGTATTGTTAAATATCGTCTGATACCACTTTACTAGTTATATTTTTTGTTTTGTTATGTAGCTAAAGTATTTGGCAATATATGTGAGAAAAATGGATAAATACAAACATTTACTATTATGGAGTACATTGTTACTCTCGTTTTTTCAAGTAACCAATGTGCAAGCAGCAGAAGAACGGAATCCAATTTATAATCCGACCAATCCAACAGAAGAAATTTATCCGATTGAGAATACTGGCACACCAGAAAAAATGGAAGAAACAAATGAAAGTACTATTACTAGCGAAACGCAAGCGGAAGAAAGTAGCGAAGACGTTAGTAAAAAAGAAGTGACAACCAATAATCCAAAAACAAATGAAGAAAGGCCTTCTTCCAAGAAAAGTCAGCATCAAGTATTTTTCACGGATGAATTATTTGATGCTAGCCATATCACCATTGTACCAAATAGCACAGGCGGTGCTGGAACGGAGGGGCAAAACACTTTTTACTTGAATTTCATACGGGAATTAGTAGGAACGGCTATTTATGGGAGAAAGAACTGATAAATGATGAATTATGAAATTTTTTTAAATAAAGAAGATCAACGAAGTTATTCCTTGCTAAGGCATTTAGAAGAAAGTCCCACGCTATCAGGTACTTTTATTGCACTTCGCGAAGAATTATCAATGTCGAATTTTTTAGTCAAAAAAACATTAGAAAAATTAAAAGCAGATATTGACAATCTAAAGTTAAGCGACAGCTTAACTTTAGTCGTTTCTGATGTAGATGTTACACTTGAAATTGATGGAAACTATTCAAGTAAACTTTTGCTCACGAAATACTTAACAGAATCGCTCTCTTTTAAATTAGTGTTGTCTTACTTTAGAGGAAATTATAGTTTGACAAAGTTTGCTGAATGTAATCATGTCAGCACCTCTGTGGCGTATAGTACCTTACAGCGGCTAAAAAAAGCCTTAAAGGAGTATCAGATCTATTTTAGTAAGCGGGAAATTGTCGGCAATCAAAAAGCAATTTCATTTTTTTTGTATAAATTGTTCACGCTTTCCAATCAACCAATTTCCGAACTATATTCGGTAAAAGTTTATAATGAAGCGAAACGTGTATTACAGTCTGTTGAGTTAAACTATACTTTCACCACCTATGAGCGACGCAATTTTTTCCATTATTTAGCTATTATGATTAACAACGAAGGACGTGCGGTGGAAGGGATCGATACGCGTGCACTGAATACATTTTCAGAGGAACTAATAAAAAAATCGCAAGTGGCATGGGCATTGGCCTCAAAATCATTAACGTATACGATTGTTTTTTTCTTGTATTTGCATGGCAAACTAGAGAAAAAATATGTCATTCACGAAGATCCTACGATTGAAAGCCTAACTCGTGTTTTCATTGGAAGTTTTGAAAAAGCATTTAATTGTTTAGAGGAGTCAACAAGGAATACTCTAGAAGAAGGGTTAGCAATTATTCATTTCAATGTTATTTACTTTCCGATTAATATGTTTGACGATTTTGAAATGGATTTACAGTTTTTTAAGCAAACATATCCGGAATTTTATTTTTATTTAATTGAATATATTCGTTGGTTAACAGCAAAACATAAAAAAATTGCGAAAGCCAATCACTGTTTGTTTTTTAACTATCTATTGTTGCTAATTAATCATGTTCCGGTTCGTTTAATTGCAGAGCCAGCCAAGGTCCTAATTGATTTTTCTTATGGAAAAGAGTATAACCAATTTATCAAAAAAAATTTATCCGTCTATGTGAATTTAAATGTAGAAATTATTGACCCGTTATCAGATACCTTACCAGATGTGGTGATTACCAATTTAAATAACTTGTATCAAGAAGAACAGAGTAAAGTTATGGTTTGGCTGGATCCACCTCGTTCGATTGATTGGGTCAATTTAACGCAATCATTATTGACTATTCAAGAAGAAAAATATCAACATCAAAAAGAATCGACAAAGACAAGCGGTGATCCTATCGAATAGAATCATCGCTTGTCTTTGTGTTTAAGTCTTTACAAAACCACCCAAGTGTTTTATAATATGAATATACATTCATATGAATAGAAAAACATTGATGAGGAGGCGCATAACAATGTCAAAACAAACAGGTGCACACACACATGAAGAAAAAGGTAAAAACGTTCCAGTTATTCTCTTTTTTACAGGATTGGCTCTTTTCTTTATCGGTTTATTTTTAGGGAACATGCTCTTAGTGAAAAATATTCTTTTCTCGTTAGCTGCTATTTTAGCTGGTTATCATATTATTGGGGAAGGCTTTGGAGATACGTATCGGGATACGAAAAACAATCGAAAGTTTTCGCCTAATATTCATTTGTTAATGACCTTAGCTGCAGTTGGTTCAGCATTAATGGGAAGTTTTGAAGAATCAGCATTGTTGATTTTGATTTTTGCGGCGGCGCATTTCCTTGAAGATTATGCCCAAGGCAAAAGCCAACGTGAAATTACAAAACTATTAAATTTAAATCCAACAGAAGCTCGCCTGATAACAGATGACGGCTCAATTCAAACTGTGTCAGTTGAACAATTGAAGATTGGTGACCGCGTGCAAGTCCTCAATGGTGCCCAAATCCCGACAGATGGCGTCGTGATTGAAGGAAGTACCGCTGTGGATGAATCATCTATTAATGGGGAAAGTATTCCCAAAGAAAAAAATAGCGGGGACGCAGTTTTTGGTAGTACCATGAACGGTTCAGGCACAATTGTTGTTGAAGTAACGAAAGATAGTTCAGAAACAGTTTTTGCAAAAATCGTACAGCTCGTGAACCAATCACAAGAAAATCAATCAGAAATTGCAAGCAAAATTAAACGATTTGAACCGAAATATGTCACACTAGTTTTAGCAGTTTTTCCACTAATTGTTTTAGGTGGCGCATTACTTTTCCAATTGACTTGGGCTGAAAGTTTTTACAGAGGCTTGGTCTTCTTAATTGCTGCCTCCCCTTGTGCATTAGCAGCGAGTGCCGTTCCGGCAACTTTATCAGGAATTTCCAATTTAGCGAAACAAGGCGTTTTGTTTAAAGGTGGCTCATTCTTATCAAATTTAGCTGAAGTGAAAGCACTCGCTTTTGATAAAACAGGCACACTAACAAAAGGCAAACCTGAGGTCACAGATTATCTTTTTGTTGATGGCTTAGAAGATCGCCAAGACGAATTAGTAGCTGTTTTAACAAATATGGAGAAAAAATCCAATCATCCATTGGCGACGGCGATTGTTAATCGCTTTGAAGCAGAAACAACGGCTTTAAATTTAGAAGTAGAAAATATTGTCGGGGTGGGTTTAGTAACGACCATTGCAGACACAACTTTTAGAATGGGTAAACCATCTAGTTTTGAACAAGTGCCAACAATCATTGAGAAACAAACAACGAAATTAGCGAGTGAAGGCAAAACGGTAGTGTACTTTGCCGAAAATGAACAAGTGATTGGTTTAGTGGCATTGATGGATGTTCCTAATGAAGAAGCAATGAACGCCATTCACTATTTCAAGTCACAAAATATTGAAACAACAATGATTACAGGAGATGCAAAACTTACGGGTGAAGCAGTTGGTCGCTTAGTAGGCGTGGACCAAGTTTTTGCTAATGTTTTACCTGAGGAAAAATCAGCGATTGTTGATCAATTAAAACGCGAAGTAGGAATGACAGGGATGGTTGGTGATGGCATTAACGATGCGCCCGCTTTAGTGAATGCTGATATCGGAGTGGCGATGGGGGATGGTACAGACATTGCTATCGATGTTGCAGACGTGGTAGTGATGAAAAATGATCTTTCTAAATTAGGCTATGCTCACCGTGTCTCAAAACGCTTGAATAAAATTGTGCAGCAAAATATTATTTTTTCAATGTTAGTGGTAGCAACGTTAATTATCTTGAACTTTTTAGGTATTGCGAATATCGCATTTAGCGTACTTATTCATGAAGGAAGTACCTTAGTGGTCATTTTTAATGGCTTGCGTTTATTAGTTAATACAAAATAAGTCAAATAGTCACTTGCAAGAAAGGAGAGAAAGCGATGAATTCTTTAAAAATGATTGAACTTTCTCTCACCGACGTTGTCATTCGGATGGCTCTAGCCGTGGTTTTTGGAGCATTGATTGGGTTAGAAAGAAGGATTAAAAGAAACGGCTTCGGTATCAGTAGTAATGCCATTTTATGTTTGGCCTCCTGTACGATTTCCATTTTACAGATTCAATCGGTGGATATTTTAGTCGATGTGGTGAAACAAAATAGCGCCTTGGCGTCCATTATTTCTATGGATATTACACGATATGGCGCCCAAGTGATTAGTGGTGTAGGCTTTCTCGGTGCGGGGATTATCGTTTTTAGAGAAAGGAAAGTCTCTGGGTTAACAACAGCAGTAATGATGTGGAATGTTACTATTATTGGTTTAGTCATTGGGATGGGCTTTTTAACCATTGCATTTATCAATCTCGTGGCAACTTTGCTAGTATTAGCTCTGGCCCATTTTAAACGAAAAACTCCTTTAAAACGATTGCAGCTTATCGTAAAAATGAAGGAACCCATGATTAAAGAAAGCCGACTGCATGAACAACTTCAAGCTTCTTTAGAAAAAGGGGAGCGCTTAGTAGAATTGACTTTGGAATCCGAACAAGAGGCAGTGACAGCAAAGATTTCTTATGTAGGCAAAGAAGATTTCTGGCATTCCAACTTGCACCATCTCTTGAAAGAAAAAGGGCACGTTCAATCTGTCTCTGTCACGGAAACAATTTAACCATAAAATAAAGCACTTGGGCGCTAGCGCGCGCCAAGTGCTTTTGTTTAAATATTTAATACTTTATCTAAGAAATCTTTTGTTCGAGGGTTTTGAGGATTTTCAAAGACTTGCTCTGGCGAACCATCTTCTAGGAAGTTACCGCCATCAATGAACATTACTCGATTAGCCACTTCTTTTGCAAAGCCCATTTCGTGAGTAACGATGACCATTGTCATTCCTTGTTTTGCTAAATCTTTCATTACACCAAGAACATCGCCAACCATTTCTGGATCAAGGGCTGATGTTGGCTCATCGAAAAGCATGATATCAGGATTCATCGCTAACGCACGTGCAATTGCGACACGTTGTTTTTGACCACCAGATAAAGAATCTGGATAGGCATCTTTTTTATCTGCCAACCCAACACGTTCTAAAAGTTCTAACGCTTTTTTCTCCGCTTCGTCTTTTGACAAGCGACCTAAATCGGTTGGTGCTAAAACAATATTTTCTAAAATAGATAAATGTGGAAACAAATTGAAATGTTGGAAAACCATGCCGATATGTTGACGGACTTGGTTGATGTCCGTATTTTTATCTGTCAAGTTCGCACCATCAATAATAATGTCTCCGCTAGAAGCTTCTTCTAATTGATTCAAGCAACGTAAAAAAGTACTTTTACCAGAACCAGAAGGACCGATGACGCAGACTACGTCGCCTTCGTTAATAGAAACATTAATGTCGTTTAAGACCGTGTTGTCACCATATTTTTTTACTAAATGTTCAACTAAGATTTTTTCAGTCATATTAGTTCACCTTCTTTTCAAGGTTTTTCGCTAATTTAGTTAAGCTAGTAATTAAAATTAAGTAGATTAACGCAATAACGAAGTAAACCATTGTACTTTGTAATGTCCGAGCAACAATAATTTTTCCTGTTTGTAGTAGTTCGATTAAGCCAATTGCTGAAAGGATAGTTGTATCTTTCAATGAAATAACAAATTGGTTAATGAATGAAGGAATCATAATGCGAATCGCTTGTGGTAAAATAATTTTTTGCATTGTCCGATTATAGGAAAGACCTAAACTTCTTGAAGCTTCCATTTGGCCAACTGGAACAGCTTTGATTCCGCCGCGCACAATTTCAGAAATATAGGCACTGGCATTTAAAGTTAATGTGATAATCCCAGCAATGAAGACCGGGATATTAAAGCCAAGTACACCAGGTAATCCGAAATAGATGAAGAACGCTAAGACCATTAAAGGAATTCCGCGAATTAAATCAACATAAATGGTTGAAAGTACACGTAATGCTTTGATTGGTGAAACGCTGAATAATCCGAAAATAACGCCGACAATTAAAGCAAGTACGAAGGAAATCAACGTTAATAGAATCGTCATCCATAAACCGTGTAACAATTGTTTCCAGTTGTTTTGCATGAAGCCAACAAACGTAGATTCGTCAGCTGTTTCTTCTTTGGCTTCGTTGCCATCTTTTACGTAAGTGCCGATAATTTTATCGTATTCACCTGTACGTTTCATTTCTTTTAAGCCTTCGTTAAACATTTCAAGTAGTTCAGGATTTTGCCCTTTTTTGACAGCAAAACCGTAAGAACCACCTTTTTCACGAGGAATTGGTGTCGCTAGTGGTTGATTTTGCGCAACCCCGTAGCCAATGACAGGATAATCATCCATCATGGCATCAACTTCGCCAATTTCTAACGCACTGTATAATGCATCAGTTGTGTCTAAATACTTAATTGAGTAATCATATTTCTTTTTATTTTTTTCTAAGAAATCAGCACTTTCAGTACCAATTTTTACGCCGACTTTTTTGCCTTTTAAATCATCATACGATTTAATTTTGTCATTGCCTTTTTTGACCGCAATTTGAATACCGCTATCAAAGTAAGGAACAGAGAAGTCGAAGGCTTTTTTACGATCATCCGTAATCGTCATGCCTGCAACCATCCCATCTGCTTGACCAGATTCAACAGCTTGGACAGCAGAACTAAAACCAATAAATTTAAATTCAACAGTAAAACCTTGCAATTCAGCTGCACGTTTGACTAAATCTACATCAATTCCGACATAATCGCCTTGGGCATTTTGAAACTCAAACGGAGCAAACGTAGAATCACTAGCAATCACATATTTCTCTTTTTTAGGAGTGATTTTTTTCATCTGTTCGCCAGCGTCTTGTGTGTTTGTTTCATCACCTGTCGCTAAGTAGTTGTTTAAAATTTTATCATAAGTACCATTGTCTTTAAGATTTTTCAAACCAGCGTTGAACTTTTTGATTAATTCAGGGTTTTGTCCTTTTTTCACTGCGAAACCGTAAGAACTGCCTGTTTCTTTATCACCAACTAATTGTAATTTTTGCCCATTTTTAACTGCGTAACCCAATACAGGATAATCATCAACGATTGCATCCGCTTCGCCGTTTTCTAAGGCTTTATAAAGACCCGTTGCATCGTCAAAATTTTTGATGGTGTAGTCATATTTCTCTTTATTTTTTTCAAGGAAGTTGGCACTTTCAGTTCCAACTTTAGCCGCAACCGTTTTGCCTTTTAAATCATCATATGATTTAATTTTGTCGTTTCCTTTTTTAACCGCTAATTGTAAACCGCTATCGAAGTATGGATCTGAAAAATCAAAGGATTTTTTTCGCTCATCCGTAATACTCATTCCAGCAATCATGCCATCAATTTGTTTAGATTGAATCGCTTGGACTGCACTATCGAAGCCTAATGGTTTTAAATCCACTTCAAAATCTTGATCTTTGGCAATCGCATCTAATAAATCAACGTCAATACCAATGTATTTTCCTTTTGAGTCTTGGAATTCAAAAGGGGCGAATGTTAAATCCGTTCCAATTGTATATTTCTTTCCTTCTGCATGTGCTGAAGTGCCACTAATGAATGTTAGCAGAGTTACCATCATCACAAAGAAAGAAAGTAAAAAGTGTTTCCTTTTCATAAAATACCTCCTAGTTTTGCATATTGAACAATTATATAGTAAGAAATAGGAAGCTGACAAGTATTTGAACGCTAAAAAGAGAAAAAAACTCTAATTTCCTTACATTGCATGTTATAAAATGTGACATATAAATTAAGAACAAAAGATTAAGATCAGTTGAAGTCCGAAACAGCAAAAGTGGCGAAAATATGTTCGGTATGTTAAACTAATAAGTGGACATTCTGCCAGAATGGGCCGATAATTTAAGAGAAATTAGACACTTTGAGGGGGAGTTATAAATGATCGAAAGAGAAACTTCCAATACCTTTCATTTGGCTTCTAAATATGAGCCTGCCGGAGATCAGCCAGCCGCTATTGCTGAACTAGTTGACGGTGTCAAAGGTGGAGAAAAAGCTCAAATTTTACTTGGAGCGACCGGAACAGGTAAAACATTTACAATCTCTAATGTGATTCAAGAAGTGAACAAACCAACATTAGTGATTGCACATAATAAAACACTAGCTGGACAATTATACGGGGAATTTAAAGAATTTTTCCCAGATAATGCGGTCGAGTATTTTGTCAGTTACTATGATTATTATCAACCAGAAGCATATGTACCCTCAAGTGATACATATATTGAAAAAGATTCCAGTATTAATGATGAAATTGATAAACTACGCCATTCAGCGACAAGTTCTTTATTGGAACGAAACGATGTCATCGTGGTAGCATCAGTTTCTTGTATTTTTGGTTTAGGGGATCCGCGGGAATACAGTCAACAAGTTGTTTCATTACGTGTGGGAATGGAAATGGATCGTAATGAGTTACTAAAAAGCTTAGTCGATATTCAATTCGAACGAAATGATATTGATTTTCAACGGGGGCGTTTTCGTGTCCGCGGTGATGTGGTTGAGATATTCCCAGCTTCACGGGATGAGCATGCGCTACGTGTTGAATTTTTCGGAGACGAAATTGATCGAATTCGTGAAGTAGATGCGTTAACTGGTGAAATTGTCGGCGAAACAGAGCATGTCGCTATTTTTCCGGCAACACACTTTGTGACGAACGAAGAACATATGGAACATGCCATATCGCAGATCCAAGAAGAATTAGAGGCACGTTTGAAAGTGCTTCGCAGTGAAAACAAATTATTGGAAGCTCAACGTTTGGAACAGCGAACTAACTATGATATTGAGATGATGAGAGAGATGGGCTATACGTCAGGGATTGAGAATTACTCTCGACATATGGACGGTCGCCAAGAGGGAGAGCCGCCGTATACGCTGTTGGACTTTTTCCCAGAGGACTTCTTACTTGTAATCGATGAGTCTCATGTAACAATGCCGCAAATTAGAGGAATGTATAATGGCGACCGAGCACGGAAACAAATGTTAGTGGACTATGGTTTCCGTTTACCAAGTGCACTTGATAACCGACCGCTTCGTTTAGAAGAATTTGAACAACATGTAAACCAAATTGTTTATGTATCGGCAACACCAGGCCCTTATGAAATGGAACAAACAGAGACGGTTGTTCAACAAATCATTCGGCCAACAGGTTTACTAGATCCAGAAGTAGAAATCCGCCCAATTATGGGTCAAATTGATGACTTGGTGGGCGAAATTAATGAACGGATCGAAAAAGATCAGCGGGTGTTTGTCACAACCTTAACGAAGAAAATGGCCGAAGATTTAACCGACTATTTCAAAGAATTAGGCTTAAAAGTTAAATATTTGCATAGTGATATAAAAACACTGGAAAGAACGGAGATTATTCGCGATTTACGATTAGGCGAATTTGATATTCTAATTGGTATTAACTTATTACGTGAAGGAATCGATGTGCCAGAAGTTTCCTTAATTGCGATTCTAGATGCGGATAAAGAAGGCTTCTTACGTAGTGAACGCTCGTTAGTGCAAACGATGGGACGGGCTGCCCGGAACGCCGAAGGAAAAGTCATTATGTATGCAGATAAAATCACCGATTCGATGCAACGAGCTATGGATGAAACGGCACGACGTCGGGCAATCCAAGAAGCATATAATGAAGAACATGGCATTGAACCAAAAACAATTATTAAAGAAATTCGTGATTTGATTTCTATTTCCAAAACAGCTGATAAAGATGAAACAGTGGTTCAATTGGATAAATCATATGAAGATTTATCAAGACAAGAAAAAGCTGATTTATTAATGAAACTTGAAAGAGAAATGAAAGATGCGGCCAAAGCGTTAGACTTCGAAACTGCAGCCACATTACGAGATACCATTCTTGAATTGAAAGCTGCCAAATAAGTCAACCAACGGATTAAGTAAAAGATACGATGAACCATCGTATCTTTTACTAATCTTTTCTCTATAGAATGACTTGAAATGATTTGACGTAAGAGATTTAGTAAAAGGAGAACATATATGGCAAATGATAAAATTGTGATTCATGGTGCACGCGCCCATAACTTAAAAAATATTGATGTCACGATTCCTCGTGACAAAATGGTTGTTGTAACTGGACTATCTGGTTCTGGCAAAAGTTCATTAGCGTTTGATACGCTTTACGCAGAAGGGCAACGACGTTATGTAGAGAGTCTCTCTGCTTATGCGCGACAATTTTTGGGACAGATGGATAAACCAGATGTTGACAGCATCGATGGTTTAAGTCCAGCTATTTCAATTGATCAAAAGACGACAAGTAAAAACCCACGCTCAACGGTGGGGACGGTCACAGAAATCAATGATTATTTACGATTGTTATTTGCTCGGGTAGGTCATCCAATTTGTCCTAACGATCATATTGAAATTACCAGTCAGTCTGTTGAACAGATGGTTGATAAAGTCTTAGAGCTACCAGAGCGAACAAAAATTCAAATTTTGGCGCCTGTTGTGGTCAAGAAAAAAGGCCAACATAAAAAAGTGTTTGAAATGATCCAACGTGAAGGGTATGTCAGAATGCGGGTGGATGGTGAAACCTATGATGTTAGTGAGGCACCAGAACTTGAAAAAAATAAAAAACATGATATTGCGATTGTGATTGACCGTATCGTTGTGAAAGAAGGCATTCGCTCTCGCTTGTTTGATTCGTTTGAAGCGGCTTTGCGTTTAGCTGAAGGTTACGCAATTGTTGATGTGATTGGTCAAGAAGAGATGTTGTTTAGTGAACATTATGCTTGTCCTTATTGTGGGTTCACAGTCGGTGAATTGGAACCGCGCTTGTTTTCATTTAATGCACCATTTGGCGCTTGTCCCGATTGTGATGGTTTAGGTGTTAAATTAGAAGTGGACAAAGACTTAGTGATTCCAGATCCCACTAAAACCTTGAGAGAAGGAGCCATTGTTCCGTGGAACCCTATTAGTTCCCAATATTATCCACAAATGTTGGAGCAAGCAGCCACCAGTTTTGGGATTGATATGGATACGCCGTTTGAAGAATTACCTGCAGACCAACAAGAAATTATTTTAAATGGTTCTGGCGAGAAAAACTTTCATTTTCATTATGAAAATGACTTTGGTGGTGTTCGTGATGTGGAAGTACCATTTGAAGGGATTTTAAAAAATATTAAACGACGTTATCATGAAACAAATAGCGATTTTACACGAGATCAAATGCGGTTATACATGACAGAATTGACTTGTCGAAGCTGTCAAGGGTATCGTTTGAATCCGCAAGCTTTAGCTGTAAAAATCAATGGCACGCACATTGGTGAAGTCAGTGAATTAGCAATAAAAAATGCGGTCCAATTTTTTGAAGGTGTGTCTTTATCTGAACAAGAAACAACGATTGCTCGGCCAATTTTAAAAGAAGTCGAAGATCGGTTAACCTTCTTAAAAAATGTCGGGTTAGATTACTTAACCTTAAGTCGAGCTGCCGGCACACTTTCTGGCGGAGAAGCACAAAGAATTCGCTTAGCAACACAAATTGGATCAAACTTATCAGGCGTCCTTTACATTTTAGATGAACCATCAATTGGTTTGCATCAACGAGATAACGACCGCTTGATTGACTCATTGAAAAAAATGCGGGACTTAGGCAATACATTAATTGTGGTGGAACACGATGAAGATACAATGATGGCTTCGGATTACTTGATTGATGTGGGACCTGGCGCTGGACATCTGGGCGGTGAAATTGTAGCCGCTGGTACGCCGGAAGAGGTTGCTAAAAATCCGCATTCATTGACCGGACAATATCTTTCTGGGAAAAAAGTGATTCCTGTGCCAAAAGAACGTCGCAAAGGCAATGGCAAAGCGATCAAAGTCACTGGTGCCAGTGAAAATAATTTAAAAAATGTCAGTGTTGAATTTCCGCTAGGTGAATTTGTTGCTGTCACAGGCGTTTCAGGTTCAGGGAAAAGTACTTTAGTCAATCAAATTTTAAAAAAAGCGCTGGCCCAAAAATTAAATCGTAATTCCAATAAACCTGGGAAACACAAAAGCATCACTGGTTATGAAGCCATTGAAAAGATTGTTGACATTGACCAAAGTCCAATTGGTCGAACACCAAGAAGTAATCCAGCGACTTATACTAGTGTTTTTGATGACATTCGCGATTTGTTTGCCCAAACAAATGAAGCCAAGGTTCGTGGCTATAAAAAAGGTCGCTTTAGTTTTAACGTCAAAGGTGGCCGTTGTGAAGCTTGCCGCGGGGATGGTATCATCAAAATTGAAATGCACTTTTTACCTGACGTCTATGTGCCTTGCGAAGTTTGTCATGGCAAACGTTATAATTCTGAGACGTTAGAAGTTCATTATAAAGGCAAAAACATTTCTGATATTTTAGATATGACGGTGGAAGATGCCGTAGAATTTTTCAAACATATCCCTAAAATTCATCGTAAATTGCAAACAATTGTGGATGTAGGCTTAGGCTATGTGACATTGGGGCAGCCAGCAACTACTTTATCTGGTGGGGAAGCACAGCGGATGAAGCTAGCGAGTGAACTTCATAAAAATTCTAATGGGAAAAACTTTTATATTCTGGATGAACCAACAACAGGCTTGCATACCGATGATATTGCGCGGTTGCTTCTAGTATTAGAGCGTTTAGTGGAAGCGGGCAATACCGTTTTAGTGATTGAACATAACTTGGATGTCATCAAATCTGCGGATCATGTGATTGATCTAGGGCCAGAAGGTGGCGACGGTGGTGGGACGATCGTGGCGACTGGAACACCAGAAGAAGTTGCTAAAGTCAAAGACAGTTACACAGGATATTATTTAAAACGTGTTCTGAAATAAACATTAATGATTAAATAAAGAACCTTGTTTTTATGGGAAACAAGGTTCTTTTATTATAAAATAACAAATATTTTTTAATAAAAATTAAAAATAAATGTTGACTTAATGTGTAATTAAAAGATATACTATGTTTGTTAACAAAATAACAATGAATACGAAGGGAAGTCTTAAATGAAAAACAAAAAAATAACAACAAGTTTATTAACAGCAGGAATGGTCTTAGCTATCGGAATCACACCTTTTGTACATAGTAACACAATGGAAGCAGCGACCTTAATTTCACAATCAGACCATGAAAAAGTAATGAGCTTTACCAAGAAAGACTTAAAAGAAGCAACGGGCATTCAATTGGAGCCGGCGACAGTACAAGCCGTTCATCAGGAATTAAAGCAACAAATCACCTGGGAAACATTAGGCTATTCCACAATTGATGCGCAAAATATTGCGACACGTTTTACACAAAATACATATCAGGCTCTGGGGATTTTAACAGATATCGCCAACCATTCAGACCTTCAATTGAAAGTCATTACCATTAATAATCCCTATCTAGCAACAGCTAAAATTGGCACCTTTAAGTGGGAAACCGTAACTCCTGAAGTTGGTGGAGACCATGAAACAGCAGACAATGAACTAACCACACCGACACCGACTGTTGCCAGTCTTCAAGAGATTGACGTAGAAATCGAATACGACGAAAATGAAATTGAGTTCACCTATGAAATAAAATCGAACGGAACAATTGAAGCAACGTATGAAGATGAATCTGCTGATTTAGAATTAGAAGGTAAGGCAGCACAAGACAAAATCATGACTCTTTTAGATGGATTGTCAATCAAAACAGCTACAAATGAACAAATTAAAGAACACATTACGAAAAAGTTAGCCATGAATGAATAAGTAAAAAAATTGAATTTGAAGCTAATTTTACTGATAAAACAGAAATTGAGTTTGTATTAAAATAACACACAGTTATACAATATAATTCAGCAATTAAAACAGCGTTGACAAAAATGTCAATGCTGTTTTTCTATGAAAGAATAGAAATCTTTATAAGAATGATTGAAAAGCTTTCTTTGATACGCCCGGGGTGTTATAATATAGTGATGCAAGTGAAGGGAGTGTTGAATATGCCAGAAAATTTACAACTGGTTATTATTACAGGAATGAGTGGCGCTGGAAAAACAGTCGCTGTTCAAAGCTTTGAAGACATGGGCTATTTCTGTATCGACAATTTACCACCAAGCTTAATCCCAAAATTTTGGGAATTAATTAAAGAATCTGGAAAAGTTACCAAGATTGCGTTAGTGATCGATTTACGTTCACGGACCTTCTTTAGAGAAATTCAGGATATGTTAGTCGAACTTGAAAATACTAATTTTATTGATACAACGATTTTATTTTTAGATGCCACCGATGAAGAGTTGGTTTCTCGTTATAAAGAGACACGGCGTGCGCATCCAATGGCGATGGATGGTTTAGTGACAGAAGGTATTCGTAAAGAACGTGCAATGCTGGAAGAAATCAAGGCGGATGCTCAGTTGGTCATTGACACTACGGACTTGTCCCCTCGTCAATTGCGGGAACGTTTGAATAAAGAACTAGCAACGAGAGAGACACACGAATTTCGAGTGGAAATGGTGTCCTTCGGCTTTAAATATGGCTTGCCGATTGATGCAGATATCGTCATGGATGTTCGCTTTTTACCTAATCCCCATTATATTGATGAACTACGGCCGTTAACTGGAATGGATCAACCTGTTTATGATTATGTGATGGGCTTCCCAGAAACAGATGAATTTTATACCAAATTTATCGATTTACTGCGAACAGTCTTACCTGGATATAAAAAAGAAGGTAAAAGTAGCGTCACCATTGCAATTGGCTGTACTGGCGGACAACACCGCTCTGTTGCATTGACAGAACGTGTTGGCGCTGAATTAAAAGAGGAAGATTACCATGTAAATATTACCCACCGCGACCGCTTAAAAAGAAAAGAAACGGTTAATCGCTCTTAATGAAAACCTATCGAATTCGTAAACCGAAGATCGTGGTTGTTGGTGGTGGAACAGGCTTGCCAGTAATTTTGAAAAGTTTAAGAAATCAAAGTGTTGATATTACTGCCGTCGTAACGGTCGCTGATGACGGCGGTAGTAGTGGCGAGCTTCGTTCCTCTATTAATAACATGACACCTCCGGGAGATTTAAGAAATGTTTTAGTGGCATTGTCAGATATGCCACAATTATATGAAGATATTTTTCAATATCGTTTTGATAAATCAGATAGTCATTTTGCCAATCATGCAATCGGTAATTTAATCATTGCTGCTGTCTCAGAAATGAGAGGAAGTACGTATGAAGCGATTCAATTACTTTCAAAAATGATGCATGTTGATGGACGGATTTATCCATCATCAGAACGGCCATTAACGTTACATGCCGTATTTAAAGATGGCTCAGTGGCGGTGGGAGAATCAAAAATTGCACTGGATCGCAAGACGATTGACCATGTGTTTGTAACAAATACACACGGAGAAGACCAGCCAAGAGCTGCGCGTAAAGTCGTCAAAGCAATTGAAGAAGCAGACATGGTCGTGTTAGGACCAGGGAGTCTTTTTACAAGTATTTTACCTAATTTAGTTATTACAGAAATTGGTGAAGCCATCAAACAAACAGCTGCGGAAGTAGTCTATATTTGTAACATCATGACCCAAAAAGGGGAAACGGAACATTTTACGGATGCAGATCATGTTCGTGTCTTAAACGAGCATCTACAAGCGCAGTTTGTTGATACAGTGCTGGTTAATACAGAAAAAGTACCAGAAAATTACATGGATCCTGAAATTTATGATGAATATTTAGTTCAAGTGAAGCATGATTTTCAAGGATTACGTGAAGAAGGTTGCCGAGTCATTTCGACAGACTTTTTAGAATTAAGAGATGGCGGAGTTTTTCATGATGGGGAAAAAGTTGTTGAAGAACTTTTCCGTATCGTATTTGGAACGAAATATTAATTAATCAAAAGAATCAAGAGAGGAGGAGCTTAGATGTCTTTTGCCTCGGATGTCAAAAAAGAGTTAACTGGTTTAGAAGTCCATCGAGAACACGCGAAAGCAGAATTAGCAGCATTAATTCGGATGAACGGCTCACTTAGCTTAGTTAATCAACAGTTTGTCTTGAATGTACAAACGGAAAATGCTGCAATTGCTCGTCGAATGTATTCATTACTGAAAGATCATTACCATGCACAAGCAGAATTATTAGTTCGTAAAAAAATGAAACTAAAGAAAAATAATGTTTACATTGTGCGTCTAAAACAAGATACACAAAAAATTCTAGCTGATTTGGATATTATGGATGGGGTCGTTTTTAATGGCAATGTGTCAAATGAAATCATGGGTAACGCGCAAAAAATGCGTTCCTATTTACGCGGGGCCTTTATGGCTTCTGGCTCAGTTAATAATCCGGAAACAAGTCGCTATCATTTAGAAATTTTTTCAATTTATGAAGAACACAATAATGACATTTGTAAGATGTTGAATTACTATGACTTAAACGCTCGAACATTGGGACGCCGAAATGGGTATATTTGTTATTTAAAAGGTGCTGAAAAAATTGCCGACTTTTTAACATTAATTGGTGCCACGAACTCTATGTTGAAATTTGAAGATGTCCGGATTGTCCGTGATATGCGGAATTCAGTAAACCGTTTAGTAAATTGCGAAACAGCGAATTTAAATAAAACTATTGATGCGGCTTCAAAACAAATTGAAAATATTCAATTTATTGAAAGTACAGTAGGGCTGACGTCATTACCGGAGAAACTTCAGGAAATCGCAGAATTACGGTTAGAGTATCCGGAAGTTAGTCTCAAAGAACTAGGGGAAATGATTCCTTCAGGAGCTATTTCTAAGTCAGGTATTAATCATCGTATTCGAAAAATTAATGAATTTGCAGAAAAATTACGAGAAAAAAGTGCGTAACTTTTCTGCTCCAGAAGTGAAGAATAACATTTCCGTTTGAAGTGCTATCCTTCACTTTTTCTTTAAGCGTGTAAAAAAAATTAAAGTGTGCAAAAAGTGTGTAGCACTGAAATGTAGTGTTGACCTGTGGTTTAAAGAAAGGACGTTGGCACGAATGTTGCATGTAATAAAATGCAAGCGATTACTTATTGCTGTTTTTAACTAAAACATTAAAAACTATTGGAGGGGTCAAAATGGTTCAACGATTAATTAGTGCAAATGCATCAGAAATCAAACGGATGTCAAAAGAAGAGCTGTTTCAGAGTATTAAAGCGAGCGAAGGGCGCGTAATTTTATCGGAAAATGTGGTAGTTCATCCATCCGTAGCAGGTGATATCACTTGTGCGGAAATGTCAAAAGCATATGGCGCAGACATGATTTTATTGAATGTTTTCGATGTTAATCAACCGATTGTAGTAGCCGCTTATGAAGGGCAATATACTGCGGAAACATGTGTCCCTAATGATGAGGTTGTTCATCGTTTGAAAGAACTAGTCGGTTTACCGATTGGCATGAATGTCGAACCTGTTGATGAAAATTTAGACTTAGCTTCAACGAGAGTTTCGATTGAACCAGGTAGAAAAGCATCAGCAGCTACTTTCAAAAAAGCCAATGAACTGGGTTTGGATTTTATCTTATTGACAGGTAATCCAGGAACTGGCGTGACCAACGACTTGATTGCTAAGAACGTGGCCTTAGCCAAAAAACATTTTGATGGCATCATTATTGCCGGAAAAATGCACAGTTCAGGCGTAGATGAACCAGTGGTCAGTTTAAAATCAGCTGAACAATTTATTGAAGCGGGCGCTGATATTGTCTTAGTCCCAGCAGTCGGCACGGTTTGGGGCATCGATGATCAACAAGTCAAAGAAGTTGTGAATTTTGCACATTCAAAAGGAAAATTAGTTATGAGTGCCATTGGAACTTCACAAGAAAGTGCTCAACCTGAAGTTATCCAAGCAATCGGCATTAGAAATAAAATTTTAGGCGTAGATATTCAACATATTGGCGATGCCAATATGGGCTTAGTTGGTATTGAAAATATTAAAGAGCTTTCTGATGCGATACGTGGGAAAAGACATACTGTTGCTAGAATGGCTCGTTCGATTAATCGTTAAAAAAGTGAACAGAGGCACGAATTCAGAAAATTTGAATTCGTGTCTTATGATTTTTTTATTGAAAAACGGTATACTAAAAGAGAAATAAAGGTTTGAAAGGATGAGGTTTTTTTATGGATATTTCAGTAATTGATGCAACAAAAGTTAACACAGAAACAGGGCTTCACATTGGTGAGCGCAATGCCCCTGTCAAAATGATAGAATTTATCAATGTTCGCTGTCCTTATTGCAGAAAATGGTTTGAAGAGTCTGAGGAACTGTTAGCACAATCTGTCAAAAGTGGTAAAGTTGAACGTATCATTAAGTTGTTTGATAAAGAAAAAGAAAGTTTACAACGCGGCAATGTGATGCATCACTACATTGACTATTCAGCGCCTGAACAAGCGCTGTCAGCATTGCATAAAATGTTTGCTACGCAAGATGAATGGGGAAACTTAACCTTAGAAGAAGTAGCGACGTATGCTGAAAAAAATCTTGGCTTAAAAGAACAAAAAGATGCAACGCTTGTTTCCGCAGTGATTGCTGAAGCCAATGCGGCGCACATTCAATTTGTACCAACGATCATCATTGGTGAGCATATCTTTGACGAAAGTGTCACTGAAGAAGAATTACGAGGATACATTGAAAAATAAAAAAATGGAAACAGCGACTGTCGCTGTTTCCATTTTTTTTATTTTTAATTTAAGGCGCTACTATTTTCCATTACTTCATCGATTAAACCATATTCTTTTGCTTGTTCGGCAGTCATATAGTTATCACGATCGGTATCACGTTCAATCACTTCAATTGGTTGGCCAGTTCGTTCAGCTAAAATTGAATTTAAACGTTGACGAGTGTCTAAAATGTGACGAGCAGCAATTTCAATTTCTGTTGCTTGCCCTTGAGCGCCACCAAGTGGTTGGTGAATCATGATTTCCGCATTTGGTAAAGCGAAACGTTTGCCTTTTTGACCAGCTGTTAATAAGAAGCTACCCATAGAAGCCGCCATTCCTAATACGATCGTTTGGACATCTGCTTTAACGAAATTCATGGTATCGAAAATCGCTAAGCCTGCAGAAACGCTGCCACCAGGAGAGTTAATGTACAAGTAAATGTCTTTTTCTGAATCTTGGGCATCTAAGAATAATAACTGTGCAATCACTGAGTTTGCCACATTATCATCGATAGGGCCGCTTAGCATAATGATGCGGTCTTTTAATAAACGAGAGTAAATGTCATAAGCACGTTCACCGCGAGATGATTGTTCAATAACTGTTGGAATTAAATTCATAAGTAAATCCTCCTATATAAAGAAACTTTTAAAGTCATTCTATCACAAAGCACTTTGAATGCCTATGAAAAGTATACCTCTTTGGTCAATAAAGGTCAACGAAGTCGCTTGAAAAATTTTGTGTCATTTTTTATCCGAAACTTTTGGATTATGTTATACTAAAATGGAAAATTAGAAAAGAGCGAGGGGAAAAATATGTTTGTTTTTATCGCCGGAATGGTCGGTGTAATCGTCGGTGCGCTAATAGTCACAGCAAGTGCCGCCTTACATTCATCTTACAAAGAGCGAAAAGAAGTACGTTATCGTGAACTAGAACATTTGGTTAAAGAAATTGAATCATTGAATTTATTAAATAAAAAAGTCAAAGAAATTTTACAAAAGCGTGAATTATATATAGACAGATCAATTGAATACTTATCGATGGATGATTGTTTCATCAGCATCGATGATTTTATTTATTTGGAATCATTTTCTGCTCAAAATAATTTTTACTTACCGACGTACTTAATTGAAGAATTTTTCAAAAAAATTGCGCATCGTAAAGTCATTTTGACGGCCAGCGAAGTTGCTGAAATGGGTGGTCACACCTATAAAGGCGGCCGTGTTATTTTAGAAAATTTTTCAGACGAAATTTTAGCAATTATTGAAGATAAAAAACGTAAAATGCAGCGTTTGTCTAACGAACCACTTCATTATTTTAAAGCGATTAAATAAAAAAAGAACCAGCGTACCCGCTAATTTTTTGGGGTATCTGGTTCTTTTTCTTGTTGTTCCATATCGGTCATAGTGTCTTCAATTTCTTTATGTAAGAAATAAGAAATAACTGTACGAATGATCACCAAGGTTGCCAATTTCAAAATATCTTGAAAAGTTGGTTTGACAATGGATTCAATAATATCAGCAGCAATTAAAATTTCTAAACTTAACAGAATGTAGCTACCAAGGAAGTTTTTGATGAACGTATTCATTTTGGTTAAGGTAAAGCGGCTTTGATTTTGTCGTTCACTTTTAATGAAATCTTTTCCTGCTAAACAAACACCCCAAACTAAAACAATAATCGAAAAAACATTCAGTCCTAAAATACATAGCTCAAAAAGTGGGGTTAAAAGCGTCATTAACTGATGGGGCCACTCATTCATCGTATTCACTCCTACCAAAAAGCCTTTTCTTTAACTATAACGAAACGGTTGACTAACGTCAAATATTGTTGAAATAAACGGGCTAAACTATTCAGCTTATAGAACAAAACTAAGAAAATTATGAATAGCATCTAACAATTAAGTAAAAGGACTGTAAAGGTTCTTTTACTTTTTTTGTGTAAAAAAAGAGTCTTAAAAGGAATCAAGTAGCAAAAAGTAAGTGAAAACCAACTTTGTCAGTGGATAGTCTTTTCATTAATTTTTAAAAGACAAATTTTACGTTTTCAAGAGCCGAATACTGCCAAGTTTTAGCCTATAAAGGTGATAGAATCAGAAATTGAGTAAGAGATGTGTCACAAAAACAAGGGGACACATCGACTTGATGAAAGATTTAAGGAGCTGTAGTTGAAGTAAAGAGAAGCAAGTGTCCCAAACACTAGCGAAAGAAAATAGGGAGGATTAAAATGTTTAAGAAAGCAACGAAATTATTATCGACAATGGTGATTGTCGCTGGAACAGTTGTGGGAAATTTCAGTCCCACATTGGCTTTAGCTGAAGGAGCGGTTAAAGCAGGAGATACAGAAGGAATGACCAATACGGTGAAAGTGAAAGACGACAGTCTGGCTGATTGTAAACGGATATTGGAAGGACAAGCTACTTTCCCAGTTCAAGCGGGTGAAACGGAACCAGTCGATTTAGTAGTTGTTGAAGATGCCAGTGGTAGTTTTTCAGATAATTTTCCACATGTAAGACAAGCGATTGATGAAGTGGTTCAAGGCTTATCTGATCAAGACCGCGTGATGCTGGCTTCATATCGCGGCGGAAAACAATTTATGTTTCCTGATGGAAAGACAAAAATTAATTCAGCTGATTATGATATGAATGTGCGCGTCAATACGCAATTGACTTATGATAAAAGCCAATTTGTCTCTGGTTTTGGAGACGTTCGGACGTATGGTGGTACGCCAACCGCCCCAGGATTGAAACTCGCTTTAGATACGTACAATCAAACCCACGGAGATTTAACGAATCGAAAAACGTATTTCCTATTAGTGACAGATGGGGTCGCTAATACACGTTTAGATGGTTACTTGCATAAAACCAATACCAATGATTCAATCAATGAATATCCAGATCCAAGACATCCTCTTCAAGTCTCAGTGGAATATAGTAATGACTACCAAGGTGCAGCAGCAGAAGTTTTAGCGTTAAACCAAGAAATTACTAACCAAGGATATGAAATGATTAATGCGTATTGGGAAAGTGTTGAATCTTTAAGTTCAGTGAATTCATACTTTGATAAATATAAAACAGAAGTGGGTCCTTTTGTAAAACAAGAGTTGCAACAAGGATCTAGCACACCAGAAGATTTTATTACAAGCCAATCTATTGATGATTTTACAACCCAATTAAAACAAATTGTCAAAGATCGTCTGGCTCAATCGACACCAGCAACAGCTTCATTAACAATTGCTGATCAATTTGACATTCAATCGGCGACCGCTACGGACGATGCTGGAAATGATGTGCCTGTTCAAATTAACGGACAAACCATTTCGGCAACTAGTACAGAAGGTTACGTAGGAAACATCACGATTCACTACGAAGTCAAAGAAAATACAGCGATTGATGCAGCAACCCTTGTAAGTAGTGGGACAATGAATCAAGGAACAATTGCTAAGGAATTTCCAGAAGCGATGATTCCTAAAAATGACAATGCGCATGCGTGTGACGTGACGCCAGAAGATCCAACGATTACAAAAGATATCGAAAATCAAGAACACTTAGATTTAACCAATCGTGAAGATAGTTTCGATTGGCATGTCAAAACAGCCTTTGGCAACGAAACCAGTACTTGGACCCAAGCCAGCATGGTGGATGACATTAATAAAGTGCTAGATATCATTGATGTGAAAGTCACCGACGAAAATGGTAAAGATGTTACAGCTAACGGCACAGTAACACAAGAAAATAACAAAGTAACTTTTGAAATGAACAAACAAGCAGACAGCTATGACTATTTAAGTGGTCATACGTATACAATGACTATCACCACTAAAATTAAAACTGACGCAACGGACGAAGAATTAGCGCCTTATATTGAACAAGGCGGGATTCCCAACCAAGCCGACTTAAACTTTGGCAATGAAGGTGACGTGTTACATTCCAACAAACCAACGGTAACACCACCGCCAGTTGATCCAAATATTGCTAAAGACGTCGAAGGTCAAGATCATTTAGACTTAACCAACCGTGACCAAGCATTCAAATGGAACGTCAAAGCAGCTTTCGGTAATGAAACAAGCACATGGACCCAAGCTAGCATGGTAGATGACATTAATAAAGTGTTAGACATCACAGACGTGAAAGTCACTGACGAAACTGGCGCCGACGTAACCGCCAATGGAACAGTGGCACAAGACGGCAACAAAGTAACCTTTACTATGAACAAAAAAGATGACAGCTACTCTTACTTAGCTGGTCATACATACACAATGACTATTACAACTAAAATTAAAACTGACGCAACGGACGAAGAATTAGCGCCTTACATTGAACAAGGCGGAATTCCCAACCAAGCGGACTTGAACTTTGGTAACGAAGGTGACGTGTTACATTCCAACAAACCAACGGTAACACCACCTGCACCAACACCAGAAGATCCAACGATTACAAAAGATATCGAAGGTCAAGATCACTTAGATTTAACCAACCGCGACCAAGCATTTAAATGGAACGTCAAAACAGCTTTCGGTAACGAAACAAGCACTTGGACCCAAGCTAGCATGGTGGATGACATTAATAAAGTGTTAGACATTGTAGACGTGAAAGTTACTGATGAAAATGGTAAAGATGTTACAGCCAACGGCATAGTAACGCAAGAAAATAACAAAGTAACCTTTACTATGAACAAAAAAGATGACAGCTACTCATACTTAGCTGGACATACCTATACCATGACCATTACAACCAAAATTAAAGCTGACGCAACGGATGAAGAATTAGCGCCTTATATTGAACAAGGTGGCATTCCCAACCAAGCCGACTTAAACTTTGGCAATGAAGGTGACGTGTTACATTCCAACAAACCAACAGTGACACCGCCTGCACCAACACCAGAAGATCCAAAAAAACCTGAACCTAAACAACCGCTAAAACCGAAAAAACCGTTGACGCCTACAAATCATCAAGCACCAACGAACCCAGTCAATTTTGGAAAATCAGCAAGTAAAGGAATTCATTTACCAATGACTAATACAACAGTAAATCCACTTTACATGATCGCAGGTTTAATTGTCCTTATAGTGGCTATTAGCTTTGGCATAACAAAAAATAAAAAAAGAAAAAATTAGACAAACTAAAAAGGAAGAAAAAACATGAATAAAAAAATTTCGTTCAGTCTGTTAATTTTGTTACTTAGTTTGTTGGTAGGTTTTACATTTATTCCGCATAAAAAGGAATTAAGTTTCAATGAGTATCAAGAAAAAAACACTCTGGCGAAACATTTTATGTTGTTTTAAAAAAGAAAAACTGTTCAGATTGTCAGGATTTCGAGAAACTATTGCAAGCACCTAAACAGGTTTACTATGTAGAATTAACCAACAAAGAGACCATGAAGGAATGGTCAACATTTATCCGAGAAAATAAAGTTTTACATGTGCCATCTATGTTTAAAATAGATAACGGCCATCTCAAGAAAATTGATGGAGAAGGAGATGCGAATCAATTATTCGCAAACTATCAAAAAATAACGAAGTAAAAAGAATAAAAAGACAAGACAAGTTTCCTTTATTAGGAAACTTGTCTTTTTTATAGTGTTAGTCGTTTATTAAATAACATGTGAAATGTTTTACAAATCCATTTTAGTTTGATAAAATAAACGCGAACATATGAATTTGTTTTCATTTGTTTTGGGAGGAGGAACGAATGATTGAATTGATTTTACTTTTGTCGGTGATTCTTTTAGGTTTATTGATTGGAAATAAAAGAGTTGATAAGTGGCTTTTTCTTAAGGCATTACTTTTGTTTTCTGTTATGCTAAGTGTGAGCATCTTAATTTCGGTAGCTATGTATTTATTATTAACAATGGGCGTTGCAAACGTAATAGGGCAGCGGTTAGAGTCGTTATTTCTTTTAGGGATAGTCGTTATCATCAGTACGAGTCTTTTGTTATATTTTTTATTGAATTTAACGACGAAAAAAATTGTTTTACCCATCGCTTTAATGAAAATAATTGAATATTATATTCAATGGGTATTGATTTATGTTACTATTTATCAAGTGATTTTTGATCAGTTTATTGTTTCTTCAGAAGTAAAAAATACGTTACAAGGGACTATTGATGAGCCAGTCGCAATCATTATTGTTATTTTGCCATCATTTATTTCAATTTGGATTGCCGTTGTTTTATTTAGGATTCGTATGGAAGAACTTTAATCAGATACTTTTAGAATGGAGGAGTTTGTATGTCTGCTTGGCAAACATTTAAAAATGGAACAAGGCAATTTTTTAAAGACATCTTGCAGTACTTATGGTTATTTTTTACTTTAAATGTCTTATTATTATTGGTGGGTGGGGCTTTTAGTTGGGCTACTTCCAACGCACTAAAAACTCAAGGTATTCCTTATCTTTCGTTTAATAACCTGAATTTATTGTTAGAAAAGCCGCTTGCTCTGGTGTTATTAATTCTCTTGTTGTTACTTTTTTTAGGTGCAGTTTTTTATCAGTTTACCTTTTTATTATTAGGGATTTTTCAAATACGGCAAGACCATCGCTTTCATTTTAAAGGAGTTACCAAGGCATCTTTTAAGGTTCTTAAAAAGCAAGGTGCCCGTTCGTGGTTATTCTTTTTCGGTTATTTTGTTGTCATTGTCCCTTTTGGTAACCTGATTTTCCAAAGTAATCTATTGACGAAATTTGTGATTCCAGATTTTATTGTTGAATTTTTGTCCCAACGAATTCCTTACTTGGTTGGGTTACTGGCCTTTGGGTTATTAGTCTGGTATTTAGCTATTCGTTTCATTTACACGCTTCCATTAATGATTCTGGAGAGAAAAAAAGCGGGCGAGGCAGTTAAGGCTAGTTGGTCAATGACAAACAAACGATTATGGTTCATTATTCGTAATATTGCATTTGTGACGATCGCGGTATTTGTTTCAACGTATGTTATTTATGTGTTACTTTATCTTCTACAGTTGAAGTTAGATACCTTGAGCGATACCATTAGCTTGCTAGGTGGTATTTTAAATTTAACGGTTGTCCAATTTTTACAGTTTGTCTCTAATGCTTGGCTTTCAGTATTACTGATTAATTTCTTATATACACAATTAAATGTTCAAGCAGAAACGACGACAAAAGTTGCCTTTGACAAAGAAACGAAACGTAATAAATTAGTGACTATCGGGATGGGCCTAGGACTATTCACCATTTTTGGCGGCTATATAATTTTCAATGCTGTTTACTTAACAGGGCTATTAGAATCAAAACCTTTGATTATTTCGCATCGAGGGGTCACCAATAGTAATGGCGTGCAAAATACTATTCCTGCTATGGAAAGAACCATTAAATTTAAACCAGATTATATTGAAATTGATGTTCAAGAAACCAAAGACCATCAATTTGTTGTGATGCATGATGCAAACCTTAAAGAACTCGCCGGCGTTGATGGCACGCCGCAAGAATTTACGTTGGCTGAATTAACAAAAATGACCGTTAAAGAAAATGGCCAAGAAGCACCAATTGCCAGCTTTGATGATTATTTAGCGAAAGCAAACCAAGCCAAACAAAAATTACTAGTAGAAATTAAAACGTCTAAACAAGATAGTCAAGGTGCGCTTTCTAACTTTATTGAAAAATATGAACGTCCTTTGATAAAGAATAACCATCAGGTTCAATCTCTCGACTACAATGTGATCAAAGCGTTTAAAAAAGCCAAATCAAAAGTAAAAGTTAGTTTTATTTTGCCCTATAATTTCACTTTTCCAGAAACACAAGCTGATTTGTATACAATGGAAGCTACCACGTTGAACGATACCTTCATTTTAAAAGCTGACCAACAGAAAAAAGCAGTTTATGCTTGGACAGTTAATGACTCAGAGGTACTAAGTAAAATGCTCTTTATGGACGTTGCTGGAGTGATTACCGATGATTTGGAGCTAGTCAATGAAGAAGTCAATGACTTTGAAAAAAATCCATCGTATGCGGATCGTATTTTGCATTATATTTTTATGCTGCCAAGTGTGGCTTCTCAATAAAAAATGAAGAAGAGGGTTAAACGAAATGAAAAAAGAATTTTCGCGAGTACTTCTTAAAAATCAATCTGATGAAATTCTTATTTTAAAAGATCGGCCAGACACATGGAATTTCCCTGGCGGAAAACAAGAACTTGGTGAATCAGCGCTGGAATGTGCGATTCGTGAAATGAAAGAAGAATTAGCAGTGGAAATTACTGAACTTGAAGAAATTTTTACTGGACCACTCGTTTTTGATTCAATCGTTTGGCAAGGACATTTTTATTTTGCTAAACAAGCCCAAGGAAAAGTTACGCTGAACGAACCAAATAAAATTAAAGGCGTACAATTTATTAAGCGGTTTGAGGAAGTAAATTTTTCACCAGGATTAGCTCCGCTATTTGATTATTTGGCGTGTAGCGATTATTTAAAGTTAAACAAAACTAACTGGAAATAGAAAGAATAGGAGTGTCTTTTGCTAGGGCTTTGTCAAGCGCATCTTTGATTATTTTAGAAAGTCCAAGGAAAAGTCGTGGGCATTGTTTATTCCTAATAAATGTGTTATAGTAACCAAGTAATCAATTTTGATAAGTAATTTGAGTTATATATTTAAAAACTATACTTCTCCTTTTGCCACTCAACATTTTTTGCAATAACTTGCATATTTTTATGCACTAGGAGGAAATATATATGAACAACGGTACAGTAAAATGGTTTAACGCAGACAAAGGTTTTGGATTTATTACAGGTGAAGATGGCAATGATGTATTTGCACATTTTTCAGCTATTCAATCAGATGGATTTAAAACTTTAGACGAAGGCCAAGCAGTAACTTTTGATACTGAAGAAGGTCCACGCGGCTTACAAGCAACGAACATCGTAAAAGCTTAATAATGAATGAAAACGGACCACGTGTTGGTCCGTTTTTTTGATAGCTGTTGTCTGATCTCGCCATTAATTACATAGCAAAACAAAGCAGAGGCCATTTAAAGGAGGAGAATCTGAAGATGACCTTAACTGAGCTGTTACTTGTAAGTGGATTATTTTGGCTAGTAATCATAATTGGTGTGATTGCGGGTAGCATATTTCTAATTAAGTATTTTAGAGGTCGGAGCTGAACGGTTCTGTTCTCGCCAATTATCAGGTTTTAAGCCTGGGACAAAAATCCAAAGTGATTTTTGCCCCAGGTTCTTTATTTAATTAGGATATCAAGTTTTAGGTAAAATAATTAACAAATTAAAAGCAATTTACTATATAATCAGAAAGGGATCTTTAAGAGAGAAGCAGGTGTTTGCTTGTCTTAATACTTTGTTTAGCAGATAGAAAAAGGAAACGTTATGCGTTACAATAGGAACGGAGGAATTTTAACCTTATTGGATTTGTAGCTGAAGCAGAACAAATATTGTTGCGTTAAGTGCGATTGAGCTTGCCACAAGCAACATTTAAAAAAACTACGGATAGAAAAATCATTCCTAAACAAGAAAAAAACACTCTTTAGATGAATAAAGAGTGTCCAGAAACGTTGATAAATCAACATATTTAAATAACGCGCCCTGAGGGAATCGAACCCCCGTCTCAAGAACCGGAATCTTACGTGATATCCACTACACTAAGGGCGCGGCACGAATACTAGTTTAGCTGATATTGACAAAAATTACAAGAGGGAGGACGAAAATAATGAAATTTGAGCAACGAATGTCCCAACAACAAAAACAAGTCCAGAAGTTGGCCATGACTCAACAGCTTCAACAATCCATTCAAATTTTACAATTTAACACGGAAGAACTCGCTGCCTTTGTTGAAGCGAAAGCACTAGAGAATCCATTAATTGATTTACAAGTAGACACGCAGTACACCACAGATTTTCCGATAACTAGTCGTTCTTACACCAACCAAGACGAAGAAAATAATTATATGAATCAAATTCCAGACTATCATTTATCATTATTTGAGTCTTTAATTGATCAAATTCATTTGAATTACCGCGATACATACTTGCGAACATTGGTTTTGTTTTTAGTAGAATATATAGACGTGAATGGTTATTTAACGATTTCGTTAGAAGAAGCGGCAGAGAAAACCGAAGCAAGCGCCATTCAAATGCTAGATGCATTAACTTTGTTACAACAGCTAGATCCAGCAGGTGTGGGGGCACGCAATTTACAAGAATGTTTGATGCTACAAACAGAACGAGACGATACCGCGCCTAATTTAGCGTATATTTTATTGGAGGAAGAGTTTGATGCCTTAGTGAGTCGTAAATGGGGCCCGTTAGCTAAAAAATTTGGGATTGAATTAGCAGAAATTCAATTGATTTTTGATTATATACAAACGTTATCGCCAGCGCCAGGGAATATTTTTGATGCGACCGAGGAATTGTATATTCGACCAGATTTAACTGTCCGAATCAAGGAAGATCGAATAGTGGTGATTTCCAACAAAGCCGGTCGACCGACATTAAATTTTCAAGAAAATTATTTCAAACGAATGCAAGAGACTGACGACAAAGAAGTCCAAGAATATATTAAGGATAAGAAAAACGAATTTGAATGGTTAGAGCGCGCAGTGAATCAGCGGGGGGATACAATTTTACGTGTAGGGCAAGAAATTGTGCGCCGCCAAGAAGCCTTCTTTTTAGAAGCAGATCGGCCATTAAAACCAATGACTTTAAAAGAAATTGCGGATGCTTTGTCTATTCATGAATCGACAGTTAGTCGTGCGGTCAATGGAAAATATCTAGAAACCACGTTTGGCGTCTTTGAATTGCGCTCATTCTTCTCCACAAGTATTCTTTCATCAGAAGAAGATGGCGAGGATGTCTCAACAACGATGGTTAAAAAGCAACTACAAAAATTAATTGATGAAGAAGTAAAAAGTAAACCGTTATCTGATCAAAAATTAGTCGAGCGATTAAAAGATTCAGGCATGGAAATATCCCGGCGAACGGTGGCAAAGTATCGTGAAGCCTTAGGGATTCCATCTTCATCTAAACGAAAACGATATGAGTAAACAACCAAAGCTTATGAGTGATTTTCATAAGCTTTGGTTGTTTTTTTACAATTTAAAAAATGTTGGTTTTTTGAATTGTAAAAAAAGCCTAAAGGAGGCAAAGTTTGCTTGCCATTTCCTAGGAAAAAACGTATATTAAAGTTACTTGCTTCTTTAAATAAAGGAAAAGAATAATTTTATAGAAAAGTTGGAAAGCACAAATGAATCAGACAGCAAATAGCAAGAAAAAACGCTATATTACAGGTTTTGATGGCATTCGGACGATCGCTGTAATTGGCGTGATTTTGTATCACCTTTTTCCCCAAGTCATGCGAGGTGGCTACTTAGGTGTTCCGATTTTCTTTGTTGTTTCAGGTTATCTTATTAACGACTTGTTGCGGCAAGAATGGGCAGAAAATCAGACCATTGATTTAAAAGGATTTTATGTGCGAAGGATGAAACGGCTGTATCCAGCATTAATTGTGATGCTTTTAAGTGCAGTTAGTTATATTACACTCTTTCAGCAGGATTTATTAAACAATATTCGCAGCGTTGTCGCTAGTAGTGTTTTTTATTACAACAACTGGTGGCAAATTTTTAAAGGGTTTTCTTATTTTGATGGATTTGCGACACAATCGCCATTTGTACATATTTGGTCATTGGCAGTTGAAGCGCAAAATTATTTAATTTGGCCATTACTTTTTATTCTTCTGGAACGCTTTGTTCGTAAGCGCGGTCGAATTTTCAGTTTAGTTTTAATCGGCGCCTTAATTTCGGTGACGCTGATGGCCGTTTTATATGTTCCTGGCGCAGATCCTACACGTGTCTATTATGGAACAGACACACGTGTTTTTTCTATTTTACTAGGTAGTGCATTGGCGTATGTTTGGCCAAGCACACGTTTGAAAGAAGAAATTCCAGAAGCCTCTAAAAAAATCTTAAATGGCGCTGGTTTAAGTGCCTTAGTTCTTTTAGTGTTAGCCTTTTTAACATTATCAGATCATACAAATTTTGTTTATTACGGCGGCATGTTTTTAATTAGTTTGGCAGCCACTGTCTTAGTGGCTGTCACTGCACATCCAGGGGCAGATATGAATCGTTGGTTAACGAATCCAGTCTTTACGTGGATAGGTAAACGGAGTTATGGCATTTACTTGTATCAATTCCCAATCATGATTTTTTATGAGGCCAAAATTAAGACCTTATCGGACCATGTTTTTCTACATTCATTGGTTGAAATAGCATTAATTTTAGTAGTGAGCGAATTGTCATATCGTTTTATCGAACATCCACTGACACGATTGTCTTATAAGGATGTCTGGACTCAATTCACTGAGTTTTTACGGAAACCGTGGGACCTTCGTGAAAAAGGGACAATGGCCTTTATGACAGTGATTAGCGTGATTGCAGTATTCGGTTTAATTGTGGCTCCAGCAAACGCTAAAAGTGCGCAACAAGAGCAACTAGAAAAAAATATTGCGAAAAATCAGCAAAAAATTGAAGAACGTAAAAAAGAAGTCCAAGAAAGTGGCACGAAAAATAGTAGCACGTCCACAGAAAGTAGTACAAAACCGAGTGAAAGCCAAGATGTTCTACCCACACAACTCACACCAGAGCAAGTAAAAAAAGCGCAGAATTTAGAAATCACAACTATTGGTGATTCTGTTATTCTAGATGGTGCTAGCGGGTTACAAGATATTTTTCCTAAAATGATTATCGATGGGGAAGTGGGCCGTCAATTGTATAGTAGCATTTCACTAATTGGTGAACTAGACAAAAAGAAAATGCTCAAAGATACTGTTTTAGTGAGTTTAGGTACGAATGGTCCTTTTACAGAGGCACAATTTGATGAATTTATGAAAGCGTTAGGTAATCGAAAAGTTTATTGGATTAATGTTCGCGTCCCAACTAGAAGATGGCAAAATCAAGTGAATAGTTTACTTAGTCAAATGGACAAAAAATACGATAACTTAACGGTCATTGACTGGTTTAATTATAGTAACGCCCATGATGATTGGTTTTATGATGACCGAGTTCATCCAAATGTGGCAGGTGGCGAGCAATATACACACTTTATCGCGGAGAAAATTTTACAGTAGCAAGAAACTTCCAGCTCAGATGAAAGGGGCTGGAAGTTTTTTGTTATAGGAAAAGCAAATATAGGTAATTTAATGATTTTCTTGAAAACCTAAGCTTTTTTTTTAGATATCTGGTATACTGTTTTTGTTACAAGTTCCCGAAAGGATTTAGCAAGTAATTGTCGTTACTTACTAAAGATGCCTTGTAACCGAAACTATTTAGGGGGAATAACATTATGACAGAAAGACATTTATTTACATCAGAATCCGTTTCAGAAGGACATCCAGATAAGGTAGCTGACCAAGTCAGTGATGCAATTTTAGATGCGATTTTGGAGAAAGATCCGATGGCCCGCGTGGCATGTGAAACATCCGTAACAACTGGTTTAGTCCTAGTATTTGGAGAAATTTCTACAACAGCTTATGTAGATATCCAAAAAATTGTTCGTCAAACTGTGAAAGATATTGGTTATACACGAGCAAAATATGGATTTGATGGAGAGACTGTCGCAGTTCTTGTAGCAATCGATGAGCAATCACCTGATATCGCTCAAGGGGTTGACGCAGCCTTAGAAGTGCGTGATCAAGATGAAAAAGACGATATTGGCGCTGGTGACCAAGGCTTAATGTTTGGTTTTGCCGTTGACGAAACACCGGAATTAATGCCATTACCGATCGCGTTAAGTCATCGTTTGGTTCGCCGTTTAGCAGAATTGCGGAAGGAAAAAGTCTTACCTTACTTACGTCCTGATGCAAAATCTCAAGTAACAGTGGAATATGATGATCAAGGTCAACCACAACGTGTGGATACGATTGTCATCAGTACACAACATGATGATGAAACAACCTTAGAACAAATCGAAAAAGACATTAAAGAACAAGTAATCAATGAGGTGATTCCTCATGAACTTTTAGATGATGAAACAAAATACTTTATCAACCCAACTGGTCGCTTTGTAATCGGTGGCCCTCAAGGAGATGCCGGCTTAACTGGTCGTAAAATTATCGTTGATACTTATGGCGGTTATGCTCGTCATGGCGGCGGTGCTTTTTCTGGAAAAGATGCAACCAAAGTTGACCGCTCTGCTAGTTATGCTGCGCGTTATATCGCGAAAAACATTGTTGCTGCTGGTTTGGCGAAAAAAGTAGAAGTCCAATTAGCTTATGCAATTGGTGTGGCGCAACCAGTGTCTATTTCTATTAATACGTTTGGTACGAGTGATCTTCCAGAAAGTAAATTAATCGAAGCAGTTCGTAAAAACTTTGATTTACGTCCAGCAGGTATTATTGAAATGCTAGATTTACGTCGCCCAATTTATAAACAAACTGCGGCTTATGGTCATTTTGGTCGAACAGATATTGATTTACCGTGGGAACAAACAGATAAAGTTGAAGCGTTAAAAGCTAGTTTAGCTGAATAATTAAATAAAAAAAACAAGAAGTCAGCCAATACTTGGCTGACTTCTTGTTTTTTTTGCAATAATTTTTTTATGAAAAAGCATTTTTTTAAGACATTTTGTTCTTTTTTGTATAGAATAGCTATGGAGCAATTTAGAAAATTGACAATTGAATAGAAAAGGATGTGAACAAATGGCAAAAGAAACAAATGTTAAGTTAGTCACGGTGAGTGTTTTTGTGGCAACATTTATGACAGCCATTGAAGGGACCATTGTGTCTACTGCGATGCCAACGATTGTCGGCTCGTTACATGGCATGGAAATTATGAACTGGGTATTTTCAATTTATTTATTAACGAATGCGATGTTAACACCGATTTATGGGAAACTTGCGGATAAAATTGGTCGTAAACCTGTCTTCATGATTGGTATTATCATTTTTATTTTGGGCTCCTCGTTGTGTGGCTTTGCCCAAGATATGTTGACCTTAATTATTGCCCGCGCAATTCAAGGTGTGGGGGCAGGCGCAATTTTACCAGTTGCGTTAACGATTATTGCCGATATGTATTCATTGGACAAGCGAGCGAAAATTTTAGGTTTAAACAGTGCCGCCTGGGGAATTGCTAGTATTTTTGGTCCGTTAGCAGGTGGTTTTATTGTAGATACAGTCGGTTGGCATTGGATTTTCTTCATTAATGTTCCTATTGGACTTGTTTTATTGGGCTTGATTAGTATTTTCTTAGTTGAACCAAAGCGGGAACGGACCAAGATGCCAATGGATATTTTGGGCAGCGTTACTTTGATGGCAGTGCTGCTAACGTTATTGCTAGGTTTTCAAATGATTAGCGATAATGGTTTTACATTAGTAACATTTGGTTGTTTGAGTTTGAGTGTGCTCTTTTTTGTAGCATTTGTGATGATAGAAAAACGCGCGCAAGACCCAGTGATTGATTTGCATTTATTTAATCAACCAACGTTTGTTTTAGTAAATCTTATTGCAGCGCTTATTAGCGGTTTCTTAATGGGGATTGATGTCTACATTCCGATGTGGATGCAAGGTGTCTTAGGAAAAAGTGCAGGAATTGGTGGCTTAGTTTTAGCGCCTATGTCGTTACTTTGGATGGCTGGATCATTTATAGCAAGTAGCTTTATGGAAAAATATGCTATGAAAAAAGTCTTAACGATTGGGTTATCGATTCTATTAGTCGGGGCCATCTTTTTAGTGGTAATGCCAATGGCCGTTCCGTTTTGGCTTTTCTTTGTAGTGTCTTCTGTCTTAGGAGTTGGTTTTGGGATTACTATCACAACGACTACGGTGACAGCACAAAGTACAGTGGAGCCTGAAAAAATGGGGGTTGCAACATCGTTTAATACGTTGGTGCGTACAATTGGGCAGACTGTGATGGTGTCAATTTTTGGTGTGATTTTAAACGCAGGAATGTTTGCAAAATTGGAAGCGAGCGCGTTAAACGTCGATGCAGATGTCATGAATCAATTAGTGAATCCACATACTGCAAATTTAATTCCAGCTGCGTTGTTAAAACCATTACGCGGTATCCTCTATGCAGGTCTGCATAATGTTTACTTAGTCGGTGCGGGCTTAGTTGTTGTCGCTCTTTTGTTAAATATTTTCGCAAAAGCGCAACGAGCGAAGGTTTAGTGGTACACTAATAGAAAGAGTATTGGAGGGAAAAGTAGATGGCCTTTTTACAAGCAAATATTTATTCAAATGTATTGGAAATGGAAGTGAATGTGAACGTAATTTTACCACAAGAAACGGTAAAAAAAGTGGGCACAAGTACCCAAGCAGCATTAACAGATATTCCCGTATTGTATTTATTACATGGGATGGGAGGGAATCACAGTGTCTGGGCTCGCAGAACCTCTATTGAGCGGTATGTCGCTGATTTGGGGATTGCTGTCATTATGCCGTCCACGGATTTAGCTTGGTATACGGACACGCAATATGATATGAACTATTGGACGTTTATCTCAGAAGAATTACCGAGAATTTGTCATCAACTCTTTCCACAGTTAAGTACAAAGCGAGAAAAAACCTTTGCCGCTGGTTTGTCAATGGGTGGTTATGGCGCCTTGAAATTAGGATTAGCGAAACCAGAATCTTTTGCAGCCGTTGCTTCTTTGTCTGGGGCAGTTAGTTTATCATCCACTAGTTTTGGGGAATTATTAAAAGTCCGTAAGCGAAGCTATTGGGAAGGTATTTTTGGCCCGTTAGATCAAATTGAAGGTTCCATTCACGATCCGCTGTATTTATTACAACAATTAGTAGAAAGCCAAACAGAAATGCCCCAATTTTACCTTTGTTGTGGGGAGCAAGATATGTTACTTTCTGCTAATCAACAGATGGCTCAAGCGTTGGAACAGGCACAGGCAAGTTACACTTTTGAAACTGGACCAGGAGAACATGACTGGGTGTTCTGGGATGAATGGATTCAAAAAGCCTTGGCTTGGCTACCAATACCAAAATAGAGAAAGTAGTTTTCGCTATTTATTTTAAAAGTTAACCCTTGGTCCGTCAGTCATTTCGACTGACGGACCAAGGGCTTTTTTTATTTAGATGAAGAGGTGTTATCTGCTTGCAACCCATCTAAGTAGGTTTTAACAGCTTGAATAAAGGCGGATTTTTGGTGAATGGAGCGCCGAAATTGAATGCTTTCCTCCATGTATGTTAACCCATTGTCGGAGACATATTGTTTCATGTGCAGCACTTGTTCTTTTAAATAGTCATCTCCGTTCAACACTTGCAAAACGAGCTGTTTTTCCTCCGTTGCGTCCATAATCATCCCAAATAAAAGATGTTGTAAAGACGTTACTGCTAAATGAGTCATTTCTGGTGAAAAACCTGCTTCTCTTAAAATGCCCATCATTTGATTTAAATGGCGTAATCGTTGGGGATAGGCAGGGACGGTTTGGATTTCGATAGCTACGGCACAGGGAAATTGTTGATAGAGATCATAATAGTTTTCCATGAAGGCTAGTAAGTCAGAATACCATTCACCACATAATGCAGGTTCTTGAAAGTGCTCTTCAATCGCTTCAGCCATACTTTGAAGTAAGGCTTGCTTATTTTTAAAATACCAATAAATTGCGGGCGCCTGTACACCAAGCTGTTTGGCGACTTTACGCATAGAAAGTTGTTCTAAAGTGGGACTTTTTTCTAACAAAGAAAATGCGGCTGCAATAATCGTGTCTTTTGATAATTTCGGTTCCATGATTTTAGCTCCTATTAAACGTTATCTTCGTAAGTTTATCAAAAAGAAGGTACACTTTATGATAGGAAAAACTTGTGAAAAATTAACTTGTTCGCTTGTATTTTACCACTAAAAATGGTAAATTATGAATCGGCCTTATTTTACAGTGTTAAATTGGTGAAGTCAATGAGCAAATTGATTTTTTTGTAATGGGGAAGAATTCGCAGACCAACACTGAAGAAGCAGGGAACTATTTTAAGAAAGTAGGGATAAGATGGACCTTATTATTCAACACGCCAAAAAATACAAAGGCTCGGTAGTTATTGCCTTGTTGGCGGTGATCGTAATGGTTGTCTCAGCACTTTGGCAACCAAAATTGTTACAACAAGTGTTGGAAGCAATTATGAATGACGATAGCGACAAAATGAAAAACTTAGGGATTCAATTAATTGCCATTGCAGGATTAGGACTCGTTGCAGGGGTTATTAATACAATTTTTTCTGCCAAAGTTGCCCAAGGTGTCAGTGCTGACATTCGTGAAGCAACTTTCCGCAAAATCCAAACCTTTTCATTTGGCAATATCGAAAAATTTTCAGCAGGTAACTTAGTTGTTCGTTTAACAAATGACGTTACTCAAATTCAAAATGTCATTATGATTGCGTTGCAGACACTTTTTAGAATTCCTTTTTTATTTATCGGGAGTTTTATTTTAGCGATGCTAACCTTGCCACAACTATGGTGGGTGATTGTTGCACTTGTCATCGCAGTTATTTTGATTTCTATGCTGTCCTTTTCGCAAATGGGCAAGCATTTCATGATTATTCAAAACTTGATTGATAAGATTAATGGTATCGCAAAAGAAAATTTGTTAGGCATTCGTGTCGTCAAATCATTTGTTCAAGAAAAAAATCAATTGTCACGTTTTACAAAAGTGAGTGAAGAATTAACTACCCATAACTTAATCGTAGGTAGCTTATTTGCTGTGATGATTCCAGCGTTTATGTTGGTGGCGAACTTAGCCGTTGTAGGCTCGATTTTCTTTGTGAGTAACTTAGTCAAGGATGATCCAACTTTAATCGGTGGTGTCGCTTCCTTTATGAACTATTTAATGCAAATCATGATGGCGATTATTATCGGCGGAATGATGATGATGATGACTTCTCGTGCCGCTGTTTCCATTAAGCGGATTAAAGAAGTGATGGAAACAGAACCAGATGTTACCTACAAAAAAGTCCCAGAACAAGAGTTAATTGGTAGTGTTGAGTTTGATCACGTATCTTTCCGTTATCCTGGGGATGAAGAAGATACCTTGAAAGACATCTCTTTCTCTATTCAGCCAGGTGAAATGATTGGGATTGTGGGCGCAACTGGGGCTGGTAAATCTACATTGGCACAATTAATTCCACGTTTGTTTGATCCGACAGAAGGAAAGATTGAAGTTGGTGGTGTCGATTTACGAGAAGTGAACGAACACAGTTTACGAAAAACAGTTTCCTTTGTATTGCAAAAAGCAATCCTGTTCTCTGGAACGATTGCGCAAAATCTACGCCATGGTAAACGTGACGCTTCTGAAGCGGACATGGAACGGGCTTCAGGCATCGCCCAAGCCAAGGAATTTATTGAAAAATTAGCAGAAGGTTATGATGCACCCGTCGAAGAACGAAGTAATAACTTTTCTGGTGGACAAAAACAACGGTTATCAATTACTAGAGGTGTGATTGGTGAGCCTAAAATTTTGATTTTAGATGATAGCACCAGCGCGTTGGATGCTCGTTCGGAGCGGTTAGTCCGAGAAGCGTTGGATAAAGAGTTAAAAGAGACTACCACGATCGTTATTGCCCAAAAAATTTCTTCTGTTGTCCATGCAGATCGTATTTTAGTATTGGATAATGGACGTTTAGTCGGGGAAGGCACGCATGAAGAATTAGCAGCTACGAACCCCGTGTATCAAGAAATTTACGAAACTCAAAAAGGAAAGGAGGAAGCTTAATGACTGATTTAATAAAAGCTAGTAAATTTTTCTATCATTATTTAAAACGTTACAAAGTTTCTTTCCTCTTTATTTTCTTAGCAATTTTCGCAGCGACTTATTTACAAGTCAAAGCGCCGCAATTCGTTGGGGAAGCTATTCAGGAATTAGCGAAATATGCGGTTAATGTGATGCAAGGAAAAGACGATAAAAGTGCGTTCGTTTCTGTCATTTGGAAACTACTCATTTTTTATGTCTTAACTAGTGCCGCTAGTTTCATTTATAGTATTCTCTTTACACAAGTCGTGGGAAAATCGACGAACCGCATGCGGATTGGTTTGTTTAACAAATTAGAAAAATTGACGATTCGTTTCTTTGATTCTCATCAAGATGGTGAAATTTTAAGTCGTTTTACTAGTGATTTAGACAACATCCAAAACAGTTTAAACCAAGCGTTGCTACAAGTATTAACCAATATTGCCTTATTGGTTGGTGTCTTAATCATGATGTTCCGTCAAAATGTGGAACTGGCATGGGCTACAATTGCTTCTACGCCGATTGCGATTTTAATTGCGGTCTTTGTGATTAGCAAGGCGCGCAAATATGTCGATTTACAGCAAGATGAAGTGGGTAAATTAAATGGCTATATGGATGAAAAAATTAGTGGGCAACGTGTGATTATCACTAATGGCTTACAAGAAGAAACCATTGACGGTTTTTTAGAGCAAAACGAAAAAGTTCGTGCAGCTACGTATAAAGGTCAAGTGTATTCAGGATTACTTTTCCCAATGATGCAAGGAATGTCATTAGTCAATACGGCAATTGTTATTTTCTTTGGTGGTTGGTTAGCAATCAATGGTTCTGTTGATCGTGCCGCTGCGTTAGGTTTAGTCGTTATGTTTGTCCAATATTCTCAACAATATTATCAACCATTAATGCAAATTTCTTCAGGTTATAGCATGATTCAATTAGCTGTTACAGGCGCTCGTCGTTTAAATGAGATGTTTGATGAACCAGATGAAATTCGTCCCGAAAATGGCGGAAAATTAGAAGAGATTAACAAAGCTGTGGCTTTAAATCATGTTGTTTTTGGCTATAATCCAGAAACGCCTGTGTTGAAAGATGTTTCTATTCATGTGGATAAAGGTGAAATGGTCGCTTTAGTCGGACCGACAGGCTCAGGAAAAACAACGATTATGAATTTAATGAATCGCTTTTATGATGTGAATGAAGGCGCCGTGACGTTTGATGGTGTGGACATTCGTGAAATGGATTTAGATAGCTTGCGTTCACATGTAGGCATTGTTTTGCAAGAGTCCGTTCTATTTTCAGGAACAATTCGTGAGAATATTGCTTTTGGTAAGCCAGAGGCCACGGATGAAGAAATTGTTCAAGCAGCGAAACAAGCGAATATCCATGAATTTATTGTAAATCTTGAGCAAGGCTACGATACTGAGATTACGGAAGAGAATAATCTTTTCAGTACGGGACAAAAGCAATTAGTAAGTATTGCACGAACGATTATTACCAATCCAGAATTATTAATTTTGGATGAAGCAACAAGTAATGTTGATACAGTAACAGAAGCTAAAATCCAAAAAGCGATGGACGAAGCAATTAAAGGGCGCACCAGTTTTGTGATTGCCCATCGTTTGAAAACGATTCTAAATGCGGATCGGATTATTGTTTTACGAGACGGTGAAGTCATTGAAGAAGGCAACCACCATGAACTAGTTGAACAAGATGGATTCTATGCGGAACTTTATAAAAATCAATTTGTTTTTGAATAAGTTGAAAGAGGTCGGGACAGAAGTGTTTAACTCCGAGAAATAAGAAGGAATTTCCGAAAATTGTTCTATAATTTTTGGAGAATTTTGACTTATTTCCGAAGGAGTTGCTTCTGTTCCCGCCGTTTATCAATTTTTAAGCCTGGAACAAAAATTCAAAGTGATTTTTGTCCCAGGCTCTTTTTGCTATGCTAAATAGAAAAAGGAGAAATATCAATGGAAAAATGAGGAATGTACGGCAATTACGGCGCACGTTTTTGGTGCTAAATCCTTTGTTTGTACTGAGTGTATTCAGAGAGAATCGATGGACAAAATCGGCACTACTTTTTTGGTTGTTGGCTAATAGTTTTTTATATGGACTGCAGTGGTTGATTTATTTTGGGGGCGAAAAAGGCTGGCTGATACATCTGCAGCGGTGGTATTATTGCGCGATTCTTCTCCAAATAGTAGGCACATTGATTGTATATTTTTCGTTTTTTGTATAAAGGTCTCTCGTTTCTTGCCGGAGAATATGCTAAAATAAAAAGCAGCAGGGGGCGAGAAAACCATGGAAAAGCCAAATAAACGCAAAGCTGATTTAGAACGTACACGGCAAATTATTTTGTCTGTCGCTTCTGAATTATTCATGACAAAGGGGTTCAAAAATACCTCCACTCGTGAAATTGCTTTAAAAGCGAACATTACCCAACCGAATCTCTATCATCATTTTAAAAATAAAAAAGAACTGTATTTAGCTGTGATTGAAGAATTAACGTCCCGTGTTCAGGAAGAATTAGTCCCAATTGTTTCTGGAAATGCATCAGTAGAAGAAAAACTTTATCAATTAATCAAAGTTTTGTTAGATGAACATCCGACCAATCTTTTCTTAATGTTGAACGATATGTTTCAAGAAATGGGCCCTGATTACAATCGTACGCTGTATCAAATTTTCAAAAAAACCTATATCAATAATATTGCGGCTATTTTTGAAAGTGAACCTGAAACCAATTGCTTACAAGAGGGCATCAGTGTAGATGATGCAACTCGGTTTATTTTATATAACGTTAGTGCATTATTAAGTATTGAAAAAACGTACCAGCGAAAAACAGTGGATGACGATGTCAAAAAATTTATTCAATTTATGCTACATGGCGTTTTGAAAAGTCACAAATAAAAAATAGAGAAGCCCTGTTGAAAAACAGACTTCTCTATTTTTTTGTAAAATTCACTTATCAATCGATAAATAATTATTGATTTATCGATCGATAAGTGATATAGTTTATTTCGAAAAGAAGAAAGAGGTGAACCATTCATGTTTTTAGGATTTAATGAAATGAAGTATTCAAAAGGACGGTACGTCCTTGTAGTCTTAGTAATGGTCTTGATTGCTTGGTTAATTTTTATTTTGTCAGGTTTAGCGAACGGTTTAGCTCAAGGAAATCGTTTAGCCGTAGATCAATGGCAAGCGAATCAAGTGGTTTTATCAAAAGAGGCCAATAGTAATTTAAATGTATCAGTGTTAGATGAAAACGTGAAAGAAACGATTTCAGGAGGCAAAATTGCACCGATTGGTCAACAATCTTTAGCCATCCGCCCAGCAGATGATAAAAAGGCTGAATTAACGAATGTTAGCTTATTTGGGATTGAAAAAGAAAGTTTTTTAATGCCAAAAGTGATTGAAGGAAACGCATTTACTGATAAAAATCAAGTGATTGCTTCAGAAACATTGAAAAATCAAGGATTTAAAATTGGCGACAAATTAACTGCAGGGAAATATGATGAGCAATTAGAAATTGTCGGCTTTATTTCTAAAAGTAGCTATAACATTGTGCCAGTTATTTACACTTCTCTGGATACTTGGCGGTCAATTAAATATGGTGACAATCCAGCAATGGCCAAAATGGTTAATGGTTTCATTGTTCGCAGCAAGGACAACGCGGAAGTTAAAACGACTAATAAAGACAGCCAAGTTCTTTCAATTTCAGATTTTATTGAAAAACTACCAGGATACAGCGCTCAAAACTTGACCTTGGATGGCATGATTTATTTCTTGATTGTGATTGCAGCGTTCATTATCGGTATTTTTATCTTTGTGATGACTTTACAGAAAACAGCAATGTTCGGTGTCTTAAAAGTTCAAGGGGTGCCGACTAGTTTCTTAGCAAAGGCAGTCATGCTACAAACCGCTTTATTGGCTGTTCTAGGAGTGGCGATTGGTCTTGCTTTAACGGGAATTACCGTGCTCTTTTTACCAGAAGCGATGCCTTATGCAACTAATGGACCACGCATGATTTTGTTTAGTGTACTATTGATTTTATCTGCATTAATTGGCGGGGCATTTTCAATTCGAACGATTGCTAAAATTGATCCGTTAATCGCGATTGGAGGTTAAAGACATGGCAAATGTTTTAGAAATGAAAAATATTTATAAAAAATATGGTGAAAAACATACAGAAGTGATCGCGTTAAAAGAATTATCTTTTGCGGTTCAGCCAGGTGAATTTGTCGCAGTAATTGGTCCTTCTGGTTCTGGTAAAAGTACCTTTTTAACGATTGCAGCTGGTTTACAGGCACCGACAAGTGGTGAAGTCATTGTTGGCGGGCAATCACTAAATAAGTTAACGAAGAAGCAACGTTTGGCGCAACGTTTTCAAAAAATCGGCTTTATTTTACAAAGCTCTAATTTGGTGCCATTTTTAACAGTGGAAGATCAATTTCACTTAATTGAAAAAGTTGATAAATCACGTAAAAATAGTGAATTAAAAGAGCAATTGTTAGAGACGTTGGGTTTAAAAGAATTACGAAATAGTTATCCTCGTGATCTCTCTGGTGGGGAAAGACAACGGGTAGCCATCGCGTGTGCATTGTATCATGAGCCAGACGTAATTTTGGCAGATGAACCAACGGCTAGTTTAGATACAGAAAAGGCATTTGATGTTGTCCAATTACTAGCGAAAGAGGCCAAAGAGAAAGATAAAGGGATTATCATGGTGACACATGATGAGCGTTTGTTGAAATACTGTGATCGAGTGGTTCGTATTCGTGATGGTGAATTGACGGAGTAACAAAACAAATAAAAGAGAACATGATCGGATTGCTGGAGATAATCCGACCATGTTCTCTTATTTCTTTTCAATACAGAAAAGAACAGGTGGCTGATTTTTTTGATTGATAAACTCATAACGTAAGACACTGTAAACATCTTGCGGTAAGGCTTGCGTGTAATTCGTGACCAAATCAAGTTCCTCTGAACCACCTTCGTGGCCATAATAAACGACTAAAATAATGCGACTTCCTTTTACCAAATGAGGCAGTAACCCATCTAACGCCTGTTTAGTCGTAGCGGGTTTTGTAATAATTTCCTTATTACTTTTAGGTAAATAGCCTAAGTTAAAAATAGCGGCAGTGATTTCTGTTTCTTCATCTAGGACAGCATGAAGATGTTCATGTCCTAATGGAAATAACGTAGTTTGTGGGAGTAAATTAAGTTCTGTTAACTTTTGTTCTGTATTGATCAACGCTTCTTTTTGGATATCAAAGGCGAAAACTTCACCAGAAGGGCCAACCAGCTCTGCTAAGAATGCTGTATCATGACCATTTCCCATTGTTGCATCAATGACGAAGTCGCCAGGTTCCACTACTTCTTTTAAAAGTTGGTGACTAAAATGTAGGGCTGTTTGTAGCATTAATTGAAAACTTCCTTTCCTGAAATGACAGTATATTTTCCTTGATAACTGTTGCGGCGTTTCATTTCCGCATCAATCGCATTGAGAACTTCCCATTTTTTCAAGCTCCACATCGGTCCGATAATTGTTTCAAAGGGAGCATCGCCTGTCAAGCGATGAATAACAATTTCGGGTGGAATCATTTCTAACTGATCACAAATCACTGAAACATAGGCTTCTTTGCTCATCAATTGTAAGCGTCCTTCATTATAATCCCGCATCATTTTGGTATTTGTCATTAAATGAAGTAAGTGCAGTTTAATCCCTTGGATATCTGAATCCTGAATAGTTCGCCGCACATTTTCGCGCATCATGGCAGGTGTTTCCCCAGGTAGCCCGTTAATTAAATGTGTACAGACCCGAATCCCGTGTTTCCGTAATTTAGCCACACCATCTAGATATGTTTGATAATCATGGGCGCGATTAATGGCAGCGCTAGTTTCCTCAAACGTGGTTTGCAAACCCAACTCTACCCATAAATAAAAGCGTTCATTTAATTCAGCTAAATAGTTCACTACCTCATCAGGCAAACAATCAGGACGGGTACCAATGGATAAACCAACGACGCCTTTTTCATTGACTACTTGTTCAAACCGATGACGAATAACGTCAACGGGCGCATGTGTATTGGTGAAATTTTGGAAGTAAACAATGTATTGATCGACAGTTGGCCATTTTTGATGCATCAATTGGATTTCTTTTTGAAATTGAAGCGGCAGGGGATCGCTAGGTGCAACAATCATGTCGCCTGAGCCAGAAACACTACAGAACGTACAACCACCTTTGGCAACCGTCCCATCACGATTGGGGCAATCAAAGCCACCATCAATTGGCACTTTAAAAATCTTTTCACCAAACTGTTGACGAAGTGCATAGTTCCAAGTGTGATAGCGTTTATTTGGATCATCTGAATAAGGAAAAATTTGCATAATCAAGACTTCTTTCTAGCGTTGTTTGCTTTGAAATCGCCAAACAAAGCGTTTTTCTAAATAAATAGGGTAACTTAATAACAACCAAGCTAAACCGAGACAAAAACCACCTAAGATATCGCTAGGGAAATGGACACCTAAATAGATTCGACTAACCCCAATCATGAAAATCCCAATACCTAGTAAAATTTGCACACAAAGACGGACCGTTTTATTTTTAATGAAAATTGGCAGAATCAATAAAATAGTGCCGTAGAACAAGGTACTTCCTACAGCATGTCCGCTAGGAAAACTATACGTATGTTCAGTTACTAAATGCTCCAAAGTAGGACGTTGGCGCATAAAGAATAATTTTAATAAAGAATTACCTACGCCAGCAATTAAGGCAGTATTAATAAAGAGCCATAATGCTTCAGCATAATATTTCCAAACAATAAATAGAGCAATGACAACGATCGCTAAGATGATAATCGTCAATGAATTGGCAAATTTGGTGTACCAAATAAAAAAGTTATTTAGCTGTGGAAAAGGACGACGAACAAAGGAAGTAATCGTTTGATCAAAGCCTTTGAGCCAGGTTGGATAAAAACGAACAACATAGCCTAAAAACATAAATACTAAAAGAAAACAACTACCTGCAAATTGATAATAAAGTTTGTTTTTCATAAAAAATCCTTTCAAAAATTAATCGCAACAATCCGTATTATACCATCAAAAGGGTAAAAAATTAAAAGATAATTTCATTGCCTGATTTGGAGGGGATACAGATATTAAAAAAGTTCTGGCACCACAATCTCTCATTGTGGTACCAGAACAGATGTTTTAACTGGCACATGTTTATTGATTATCATCATCAGGAGTATCAACGGTAATATCGCCGAATTCGCTAGAAAGGTTAAACTCTGTATCCGCACGACCATTCTTATAAGATGTTCGCTCTTTGTTTAAAAGTTGAACATCACCTAATTTTGATTCACCTTTGATTGAAATGTTACGCAAAATTTCTCCAGAATTTACATAAATATCTCCATGGACAAGAGCGACAGTTAATTTTTTAGGCACAGCAGGCATGTCTAAAGAAAAATCACCATTTTCACTTGAAAAGTTAGCTTCTCCTTTGAAATCATAGACGCTAATATCGCCATCTGTCGTTGTTGCTTGGATGTTTCCGCGAGCATTTTGCACTCGAATATCACCAGAAATAGTAGTATTTTTGATTTCATCGAAATAGGCTGAATCCAACGTTATATCGCCGTCAGTGGTTTCAACTGTTGCTTTTTTAGCGGAAGTATCCGCTGAAAGGTAGATACCATCTGAAGAGTTAAGCGTCATTTTTTTGGCTTTAACACCCGATAGACTAACATAAGAATTTGGTAGATTAGTTGTTAATTCGTCTACGTTAAAAGCATTCAATGAAACTGGTGAATGGGTTGAGCCATCAATTACTAACTTTTTCACATTATTAGGAATCTGGACGCTCACGTTCGGTGTGAAGTCACTAAAAATACCAATATTAAAGAATGACAATTCGGGTTGGTTTTGTGTACGAGTGGTATTGATGGTTGCTGTTATTTTATTTTTTTCTTCTTTGACATCTAAGGTGCCTTCAGCTTTTGAATAAAAGGCATTATTCGGTGATCGTAACCCCATTTTGTTACTATCAGTTTTATAAATGGTATAAGGGCCTTTGCCTTTTAAGGATAAGTGAAGTTCTTCGCCTGCTTGTTTATTTTTTAGTGTATAACTTTCTTTTAGCGGCGTGACTGATTTTTCCGCTTGCTTGTAATAATAGACGGCGCCAGATCCACCAATTAGCATCGCTAAGACAGCAATGGATAAGAGAATCCCTGTTGTTTTTTTCATTAGATATCACCTCGTAAAACAGCAATGTTCCATTGGAAATAACGCTTAAAGACATGTGCTGAAAATTTTAAAATTGGTAGAAACAGTAACCAACCAATGATTGATGCACCAAATAAAAAGAGACTCATAGATAATTGGAAAAAGGAAGCGGCATTTGCCTGGGTAATAACACTATAAATACCATAAATTGGTGAAAATAAAGTTGCAGCTCCGGCAATGCCACAACCGACGTACATTAAGGCAATCCCTAAAATAACCCAAAACATGAAGAAAAAATTTAAACAGAAAATACCAAGCACTTGGAAAAATCGGGTTAGTGGCCGATGCTGTGGTCGTTGATAGTATGGAGAATCATTATCATAGTAAAATTCAGATTCTTCTTCATAGGGATGATCATAAGCAGGTGTAGCCGCTGGAATTTCTTGCCAGCCATTATTTTCAATTTTTCGTTCCGTCAATTCAATGCCTTGTTCTTTTAAAATTTCTTCTGCGATAACCCGTGGTTTCCCCAATGATTTTGCCACTTGTTCTTCTGTTTCGCCTTCCGCAACACGAGCATCAAATAACGCCTTGTATTTCGCAAGAATAATAGCTTGATCTTTTGGATTTAATGCTTTTAAATAAATTTTCAGCTCAATAATAAAATGTTCTTTATTCATTCCGCTCCCTCTTTCTACACGATTCATTTCTCATCTTAAACTATAATTTCTTTTTGAGCGAATAACAAGAGGAATTAAAAAAATCAGACTAAGGTAAAGAAGCGTCTACAACTAAAGTCGCAGTTTTTTCCGAGTGGTAACAAGAGAGTAAATCCGTGTTAAAAAACATTACTTCTTTACAATCTAGTTACAGTAATATGAAATTTTGTTGAAGTGTTTTTAATTCGCCAGAAAAAAAGGTATACTTGTTATAATAACAAAACTAAAAAATTACATTTACATATAAGTTAAAAAAGGAAAGTTGGGGACGTATCAATGAAGAAAGAATCAATGTCACGTATCGAAAGAAGGAAAGCACAACAAAGAAAGAAAACGCCAGTACAATGGAAGAAGAGCACTACTTTATTCAGCTCGGCGTTAATTGTTTCATCTGTAGGAACGCCCGTTGCGTTACTACCAGTGACTGCTGAGGCAACAGAAGAGCAGCCAACAAATGCGGAAGTTGCCCAAGCACCTACTACGGAAACTGGCTTAGTAGAGACACCAACAACAGAAACTACGCCAGGAACTACGGAACAACCGACAACGGATTCGTCAACAACGACTGAATCGACAACTGAATCATCAAAAGAAACACCAACAACACCAAGTACCGAGCAACCAACAGTTGATTCAACTACACCTGTGGAATCAGGAACGACTGATTCTTCAGTAGCAGAAATCGCGCCAGTAGCTCCTTCAACAACCGAGTCCGAAGCAGCGCCTGCGGTTACACCAGATGATGAAGTAAAAGTACCCGAAGCTAGAGTAGCTTCTGCGCAAACTTTTTCAGCGTTATCACCGACGCAAAGTCCTTCAGAATTTATTGCCGAGTTAGCTCGTTGTGCACAACCTATTGCGCAAGCCAATGATTTATATGCATCAGTGATGATGGCTCAAGCAATCGTTGAAAGTGGTTGGGGAGCAAGTACGCTATCTAAGGCACCAAACTATAACTTATTTGGGATTAAAGGCAGCTACAATGGACAATCTGTCTATATGGATACATGGGAATATTTAAACGGCAAATGGTTAGTGAAAAAAGAACCTTTCCGTAAATATCCTTCTTACATGGAATCATTCCAAGATAATGCGCACGTGCTAAAAACAACTTCTTTCCAAGCGGGCGTTTACTATTATGCTGGGGCTTGGAAAAGCAATACAAGCTCGTACCGCGATGCAACTGCTTGGTTAACAGGTCGTTATGCGACAGATCCTAGCTACAATGCTAAATTAAATAATGTCATTACCGCATATAACTTAACTCAATATGATACACCATCTTCTGGTGGAAATACTGGGGGCGGAATAGTTAATCCAGGAACAGGCGGCTCGAACAATCAATCAGGAACGAACACGTACTATACTGTAAAATCAGGAGATACCTTGAATAAAATTGCCGCGCAATATGGTGTGAGCGTTGCTAATTTACGCTCATGGAACGGCATCTCTGGCGATTTAATTTTCGTTGGTCAAAAACTTATCGTGAAAAAAGGTGCTTCAGGTAACACTGGTGGCTCAGGCAGCGGTGATTCTAACAATAATCAATCAGGAACGAACACGTACTATACTGTAAAATCAGGGGATACCTTGAATAAAATTGCCGCCCAATATGGCGTGAGCGTTGCTAATTTACGCTCATGGAATGGCATCTCTGGCGATTTAATTTTCGTTGGTCAAAAACTCATCGTGAAAAAAGGTGCTTCAGGTAACACTGGTGGCTCAAACAACGGTGGCTCTAACAATAATCAATCAGGAACGAATACGTACTACACAATTAAATCAGGCGATACCTTGAACAAAATTGCCGCCCAATATGGCGTGAGTGTTGCTAATTTACGCTCATGGAATGGCATTTCTGGCGATTTAATCTTCGCTGGTCAAAAAATTATTGTGAAAAAAGGTACTTCAGGTAACACCGGTGGCTCAAGCAACGGTAGTTCTAACAATAATCAATCAGGAACGAATACGTACTACACGATTAAATCAGGCGATACCTTGAACAAAATTTCTGCACAATTCGGTGTTAGTGTGGCTAACTTACAAGCCTGGAATAACATCAGCGGTAGTTTGATTTTTGCTGGTCAAAAGATTATCGTGAAAAAAGGCGCCAACTCAGGTTCAACGAATACGAACAAGCCTACGAATAATGGTGGCGGTGCGACAACATCCTACACGATTAAATCAGGTGATACGCTGAATAAAATTTCTGCACAGTTTGGCGTGAGTGTTGCTAATCTACGTTCATGGAACGGGATCAAAGGCGATTTAATTTTTGCTGGTCAAACAATCATCGTGAAAAAAGGCGCTTCTGCAGGTGGCAATGCTTCTTCAACAAATAGTGCATCAGGCAAACGCCATACAGTTAAAAGCGGTGATTCACTTTGGGGCTTATCAATGCAATACGGAATCAGCATCCAAAAAATCAAACAATTAAATGGCTTAAGCGGGGATACAATTTATATTGGTCAAACTTTAAAAGTTGGTTAATTTAAGATTGAAAAAAATAGCTATCTTTGGTAACATGAGTCTTATAATAGAAAAAAACAATGAGAAGGAATAGTAGAAAGAACCATGTGATAGAGAGCGTATGGCTGGTGGAAATACGTACAGAAGCTTTTGAACTCGCCTTTAAGTTACTTTTTTGAACAAACCAAGTAGGAAAAGTCGGTGACGATCGTTAAGACGTTTGAGGTTAAGGTGACGGTGACTGACCGTTTCTTTGACGAATTTAGGTGGTACCACGTTGCATTTGTATGTTCACGTCCTATAGGAATTTTTCCTATAGGACTTTTTTTTATCACTAAGTGGCTAGTTTAAGTCAGAATAGTGACAATGGCTGCAGGTGGCAAATTTTAAGAATGAAAAATTTTATATTACTAGGAGGAATAACATGAGCTACAATCACAAAGAGATTGAGAAAAAATGGCAAAAATATTGGGCTAAGAACAATTGTTTCAATACATTGGACGACCCAAATAAAGAAAAATTTTATGCACTAGATATGTTTCCCTATCCATCTGGACAAGGCTTACACGTAGGTCACCCGGAAGGCTATACAGCAACCGATATTCTTTCACGTATGAAACGTGCGCAAGGCTATAATGTGTTGCATCCAATGGGCTGGGATGCGTTTGGTTTGCCAGCAGAACAATATGCGTTAGACACAGGAAATGACCCAGCTGAATTTACTAAGAAAAATATCGAAACATTCCGTCGCCAAATTAATTCATTAGGATTCAGCTATGATTGGAATCGCGAAATTAATACCACTGATCCCGAATATTACAAATGGACACAATGGATATTTACAAAATTATATGAAAAAGGGTTAGCTTATGAAGCAGAAGTTGCGGTTAACTGGGTACCTGAACTAGGAACTGTTATTTCAAATGAAGAAGTCATTGATGGAAAAAGTGAACGTGGCGGTTATGATGTGGTTCGCCGACCAATGCGTCAATGGATGCTGAAAATTACTGCTTATGCAGATCGCTTATTAGAAGATTTAGAGCTTGTTGATTGGCCAGAAAGTATTAAAGATATGCAACGAAATTGGATTGGACGTTCTGAAGGAGCCAATGTGACCTTTAAAGTCGCTGGCACAGAAGAAAGTTTCACGGTGTTTACAACCCGTCCTGATACCTTGTTTGGTGCAACCTATACTGTTCTAGCTCCTGAACTAGAACTAGTGAAAAAAATTACGACACCTGAACAAACAGCAGCTGTAGAAGCATATATTGAAGAAACCTCAAAAAAATCTGATTTAAATAGAACGGATTTAGCAAAAGAAAAAACAGGTGTTTTCACAGGTGCGTATGCGATAAATCCAGTTAATGGCCAAGAAATTCCAATTTGGATTGGCGATTATGTTTTAGCAAGCTATGGCACAGGCGCAATCATGGCGGTCCCAGCGCATGATGAACGGGATTACGAATTTGCGAAAACATTTGGCATTGATATCCTACCAGTAATCGCAGGTGGCGACATTACAACAGAAGCCTATACAGGGGATGGACCGCATATCAATTCTGATTTCTTAAATGGATTAAACAAAGCAGAAGCCATCGCTAAAATGAATGAGTGGCTAGAAGAAAATCACGTAGGGAAAAAAGAAGTATCTTATCGTTTACGTGACTGGTTATTCTCTCGTCAACGCTACTGGGGTGAACCAATTCCTGTGATCCATTGGGAAGATGGAACAACCACAACGGTTCCTGAATCTGAGTTACCTCTACGTTTACCAGTAACATCGGATATTCGCCCAAGTGGAACTGGGGAATCGCCATTAGCAAACATTGATGAATGGGTCAATGTCGTCGACCCTGAAACTGGCATGAAGGGAAAACGTGAAACGAATACTATGCCACAATGGGCTGGAAGCTCTTGGTATTACTTACGATTCATTGATCCTCATAATAAAAATGAAATTGCTGATTTTGAAAAATTAAAACGTTGGTTACCAGTTGATATCTATATTGGTGGTGCCGAACATGCGGTGCTGCATTTACTTTATGCTCGTTTTTGGCATAAATTCTTATATGATATTGGTGTGGTTCCTACCAAAGAACCTTTCCAAAAATTATACAACCAAGGTATGATTTTAGGAGAAAACAACGAAAAAATGTCTAAATCACGTGGCAATGTTGTAAATCCCGATGATGTGGTGGCTAAATATGGTGCGGATACGTTACGTCTTTATGAAATGTTCATGGGCCCATTAGATGCTTCCATTGCTTGGAATGAAAATGGCTTAGAAGGAAGTCGTAAATTCTTAGATCGCGTTTGGCGTCTGATTGTTGATGAAGAAGGCAAAATGCGTGACCGAATTACCACAATTAATGATGGCCGTTTAACGAAAGTTTATCATCAAACGGTTAAAAAAGTGACAGAAGATATGGCAAACTTGCACTTTAATACAGCGATTTCTCAATTAATGGTTTTTGTGAATGAAGCCAATAAAGTGGATGCCTTACCTTATGAATATGTGGAAGGATTTGTACAATTACTTGCGCCAATCGCGCCACATATTGGTGAAGAACTATGGCAAATTTTAGGTAACGAGGAAAGTTTAACTTATGTCCCTTGGCCAACCTATGATGAAGCGGCCTTGGTAGAAGATGAAGTGGAAGTAATTTTCCAAGTGAACGGAAAATTACGTGGCAAACAAAATGTCGCTCGTGGGTTAAGCAAAGAAGAATTAGAAAAAATTGCAATGAACCATGAAGCTGTTAAAGAATTTATTGAAGGAAAAACAGTGCGCAAAGTGATTGCTGTTCCAGATAAATTAGTAAATATTGTTGCAAATTAAGTTTACATGTTTTTATTAAAAAAAGAGCCGGACGTGTCAAAACGTCTGGCTCTTTTTAAGGTTGTTTTGTTTTACCTTTTTGATTCATATGTTCTTTACATGTGATTGTTATAACTGAAAGCAAGGCGATGAAGAGAAAAAAGTAACCGAGCGGCGTACAGAAAAAGGCGGGTTCTTTTAAAAGTCCATCGCTAGATAATGTTGATCCAACTAAAATAGAGATCATAAATAATAAAAGACTAATCAAGCCAAGAAATAAGCTAACACGATATTTTTTCAACTTCAGTTCCTCCTTTAATGAACTATCACTAAGATAAATCAAAAAGGTTAACTTTTTTTTAGGCAACTGTTAAAACTTAGATAAGAAATCTATTTTCTAAGTTTGTCGTTGTTGGTAATTGGTTAAGATCATACGTGAAAAGGGACCGACAATCAGCAATTGATAAGGAAGGGCAACAATAAAGTTCAGGCCCCAAGCTTGGAAATACGCACTTAGTGACAACGTCTGGCCTTCCATTAATAAGCCAAATAAAGACATACAAGTCACCATGCCGATAATCATGAGACTCGAAATGGTCAGAATAAGTAATAGCCGTTTTTCTTTATTAAAGGGTAAAGAAAAAGCGATTTTCTTAGCTAAGACACCAACGATGAAAACGTCTAAAATAAAAGCAACGATAAATCCAGGAAGCAAACCTTTTGATAAGGCGTACAATGAAAATTCTCCATGCAATAATAAATTATAGGTGCTCATTCCGAAAACCATCAGAAAGCACATTAACGTAGTAAAAAGCATTCCTTCTTTTTTATTAGTAGGCATTTTTTTCTCCTTTCATTTATTGAGAGTAATGATTGTTCTAGGCAGAAAAAGGACAAATTCTCTCGACTTTTACTAGTGTAGCAAAAATAAAAGTTCTTCATAAGTTAGAATTTGCTAAGAATTTGATTCAAATAAAAAGGTGTACTAAGTCAGCAGTACACCTTTTTATTCGTTATTTAGTTTATTTTTGTGTTATTTGTAACATCCTCTCCAAACCATTTTTGAGAAATTTTACTAAGGGTGCCATCTTTTCGTAACGTTTCAAAGGCAGTATTGATTTTTTGGACTAATTGATTGTCTGATTTTCGGACGCCCACAGCAAAATCTTCATTGTCATAGCCGACATGAGAAATAGTATAGTTTTTTAAATTATCTTCGTGGGAAAGATAGTAGTTGGCGTAGACGCGATCAATTAGGAGCCCATCAATTCGGCCAGATTTTAAATCTAAGAAAGCTTCATTAAAGCCGTCATATAAAATAGGTGTTTGGTCTTTAACAAATTTTTTCAAAACGTCAGGCTGACTTTCGAAGCCATCATAGCCAGAAGAGCCGTTTTGAACCCCTAAAATTTTGCCTTGCATGTCGCTCGCTGTTGCAATGTTTTTTTCTTTTAAAGAAACAAGTACTTGGTCGTTCGTCATGTAGGGTTGTGTGAATTGAACTTTTTCGGCCCGCTCGCTCGTTTTAGTGTAGCCGTTCCAAATAAGATCAATGGTTTGATTTTGTAATTCTGTTTCTTTCATAGACCAATCAATCGGTTGGAAGTCAACGGAAATGCCATAAAGTTTAAAAACCGCTTTGGCTAAGTCGACATCAAAGCCGACAATTTTGCCTGATTTATCTTGAAAACCCATGGGCACAAAGGAGTCATCTAAGCCAATAATAATCCGTTTTTCTTCGTTAATCCGTGTCCATTGATCTTCGTTGCTTTTTCTTTTACCACAACCTGCAAATAGGAGTAAACTACAACAGATAACCAGCAAGGCTAAAGAATATTTCTTTTTCATCATAAACTCCTTTCTATTGGACGGGGGCAACCGTCAAAAGATTGTCTGCAATTTTTTCAGCGAAAGCCATATCGTGGGTCACGACAATCTGTGTCATGCCTTGTTTCCGTAAATCTAAAATAACTTCTTCCACTTGTTGGCGTAAAGCTGGATCTAGCGCGCTCGTTGGTTCATCGTACCCAAGAACTTTTGGCTTCATTGCTAAGGCACGAGCAAGTGCAACTCGTTGTTTTTGTCCACCGGAAAGTTGGTACGGATAGAGTTTTTCTTTACCAGCCAAGCCCAATTTTTCCAGTAATTCTAAAGCTTCTTGCTGACTTTTTGCTTTTTCTTCTTTTAGTACTAATGTAGGTGCTAAGGTAATGTTTTCTAAAACTGATAAGTGAGGGAAAAGTTGGAAATCCTGGAAAACGACCCCAACCACTTGATCGGCATTGTCCATTTCAGCAGGATTGAAAGGAACACCATCCAACAAAAGCTCACCAGAATCAATGGTTTCTAAACCAGCCAAACAACGAAGTAAAGTGGTTTTTCCGCCGCCTGAAGGACCAACAATCGTTAAAATTTTACCATCTGGAATTTCTAAATTTAAGTGATCAATAATGGTCCGGTTGTCAAAATGTTTGGTTAAATTTTTAATAGTTAACATGGTAGAGTCCTCCTATTTATAATATTGATAGAATTTTTCAATTTTCTTAGAAGCAACAGTCAAAATTGCCGTAAAGAATAAATAAATCACTCCCACTAAAGCTAATGGCACTAATGTAACATCGCGGCTCATCGCAATTTTACCAGCACGTAAAAGATCGCCTAAGCCAAGAACATAAATAAGAGAAGTATCCTTGACCAAATTGATAATTTCATTTCCTACGGAAGGCAGCACGATTTTAACAACTTGTGGCAAAATAATCCGGGTGACTGTTTGAAAACGTGTTAAACGTAAAACCTTAGCAGCTTCATATTGACCTTGGGGAATTGCTTGAATCCCCCCGCGGAAAATTTCAGCAAAGTACGCAGCATAATTTAAAATAAATGCGAATAAGGCCGCATCGTAACGTTCAAAGACAATACCAATTAATGGTAAGCCGTAAAAAACAAAAATTAATTGTAACAATAGCGGAGTGCCGCGCATTAACCAAATGTAGAGGTTAATTAAGTAACGTAAAGGTTTAAACGAACTTTGTAAAATAAAGGCAATGATAATCCCCAGTGGAATCGAGCCAAGGAGCGTAAAGAAAAAGACTTTCAGTGTCATGCCAGCTCCGCTAACTAAAGCAGGTAAAATTTCTAAAATATAATCCATCATTTTTTCCTCCAACAATTTTTATTAAAAAACAAAAAAGCCTCTTGGCTGTGAGCCAAGAGGACGAATCGCATTCGTGGTGCCACCTCAATTTACTTATCTTTCACAAGATAAGCCTTATGTAGTTGCGTTGACAACTACTCTCTGTTAACGATAGAGTCACCGGTTTTTCTTACTAAAGGATTCAGAAAAACATCTTTTAGGTGTGAGTAAAGAAGAATCCATCTTTTTCTTTCAGCCAATGAAAAAGTCTCTGTAAAGGAAGAGCTAAATTACTATGTCCTAAGCCTTGATTGTAAGTATGAAATTGTTCGAACGGAACAGAAAACCTGTTGCTTTTCTAGCTTATCCCATTAAGCATATAGAAAAGAGGACAACAGACTTGAGGAGTTGAGGCACTCTCTCAGGTTGAAAAGCGCATCTAAAAAACAAAAAAGTCCTTTGGCTGACTAGCCAAAGGACGAATAATCAATTATCGTGGTTCCACCTTAGTTTATTCGTGTTTCGCAACACGAACCTTATGAAGTTCATAACTTCGCCTGTTAACGAGTGGTCCCGGACTTTCCTACTAAGGGTTCAAAAAGTCAACTCCCAGATGTGGTTCGCTGTTTCTTTACGTCTTTTTCCACCAACCAAAGACTCTCTTCACTAAAGGAAACAGTTACTCTTCTGTTCTCTGTTTTTCAATACTGTACCACCAGAAAAAATATCTGTCAACTCTTATTCTTAAAAAAATATTTTTCTTTCAAAAAGTAAGTGCTGAAAAAGGACAAATGTATGGAAAATCATGTAAAATGTAGGTAAGTTGTTTGAACAGAAGGAGGAGTTTTGGTATGAAACAGAAAAAGTGGTTAATCGGACTTGTTGCACTGGGCTTGGTTTTAGCAGCATGTGGAAGTGGCGGTTCGAAAACGACCTCAAACGAACCAGCTACACAGAAAATTAACGTCGCATCTGGTGGTGAACTCTCGACATTAGACAGCGCTCATTATACAGATGTCTATAGTTCCGATATGATTGGTCAAGTAGTTGAAGGCTTGTATCGACAAGATAAAAACGGAGATCCTGAGCTAGCTATGGCGAAAGCAGAGCCACAAGTTAGTGAAGACGGGTTAGTCTATACATTCAAGTTACGAGAAGCAAAATGGACAAACGGGGATCCAGTTAAAGCAGGGGATTTTGTAGTTGCGTTTAGAAACGTGGTCGATCCAGCGTATGGTTCAAGTAGCAGTAATCAAATGGATATTTTTAAAAATGGGCGTGCGGTGCGGGAAGGACAAGCTACGATGGAAGAATTTGGTGTCAAAGCAATCGATGACCAGACACTAGAACTAACATTGGAAAATCCAATTCCTTATTTAGCCCAAGTCTTAGTTGGAACACCTTTTATGCCTAAAAATGAAGCCTTTGCCAAAGAAAAAGGTACTGCCTATGGGACTTCTGCAGATAATTTTGTTGGCAATGGACCATTTGTAATTTCAGGTTGGGATGGCAATTCCGAAACTTGGAAATTGAAGAAGAATGATCATTATTGGGATAAAGAACACGTAAAATTGAATGAAATTGATGTTCAAGTAGTGAAAGAAATTGGCACAGGAGCCAATCTTTTTGATAATGGCGACTTAGATTACACTGTTTTAGCAGATACTTATGCACTTCAGTATAAAGAGTCAAAACAAGCGCATTTTGTACCTAAAGCTATGGTAGGTTATTTAAGCCCTAATCATCGCCGTGAAATCACCGGCAACGAACATGTTCGAAAAGCTTTTTTACAAGCGATTGATAAAGAAACTTTTGCAAAAGAAATTTTAGGAGATGGCTCGACAGCTTTAAATGGTTTTGTACCAGCTAATTTTGCAAAAAATCCAGATACAGGTGAAGATTTCCGTAAAGAAAATGGTGATTTATTGCCATATAATATTAAAGAAGCCCAAGCTAACTGGACCAAAGCGAAAGAAGAGTTGGGCAAAGATAAAATTGAATTGGAACTAATCTCAGCGGACTCAGCGATTGCCAAGAAAACCATTGAATTTGTTCAAGGGCAATTGCAACAAAATTTACCAGGTTTAACAATCAAATTAAAATCATTGCCTTTGCAAAATCGTTTGGATTTACAAACAGCAGGTAATTACGATTTAGCCTTTGGAACATGGACGCCTGATTATGCTGACCCCATTAATTTTTTAGAATTTTATGACTCGAAAAGTGGCTTAAATACTTCTGGTTATAACGATTCGGCGTATGATGCGGGTCTCCAAAAAGTTAGAAAAGATTACGCCAATGAACCTGAAAAACGCTGGAATGAATTACTAAGTTTAGAAAAAACATTAATTGAAAAAGATGCTGGTGTTTTACCCTTATTCCAAGGAGCCATTGGTTACTTGAAATCAGATCGCTTACAAGGCTTGCAAGTATTTTCTTTTGGTCGCACAGTATCCTATCGTTTAGCTTATGTAGAAGAATAAATTGACTTCTGAAAAGTCCTATCTTTTGAAAAAGTCTGCTTTCTGTTTTATCCTTAAAGAAGGAAAATTAACTAAAAAAATCAACTATGAAAGGTAGGTTTTTCAAATGTTTAGCTTTCTATGGGCATTAATTGTCGGAGGAATTATTGGCGCAATTGCTGGCGCAATTTTAGGAAAAGACGTGCCAGGTGGCATTATTGGAAATATTATCGTGGGCTTTTTAGGAAGTTGGGTAGCATCACTCTTGTTGCCTTCTTTAGGACCAGTCATCGGCGGGTTTCCAATTATCTCAGCGTTGCTAGGAGCGATTATCTGTATCGCTATTTACTCTTTTATTGTAAACCGTAAGGCGTAAAATTGTATCAAAATGATATCTTGAAAAGCATCATAAAACTTGTGAAGGTTGATCAAACCATTACTTTTGATGTCTTTTCTCTCATATTTTAAGTCTATGACAAAAATCTCTTTGGATTTTTGTCATAGACTCTTTTTTTAAAAATATTTATTATGAGAATTTCCTGCGTTAGACTGCTTATTTTTCATTTATTATTCATTTTTGATAATGGAAGTTTTGTTGGATAAAGTGAATGGCTCAAGGTTCAACAAAAATAAAGAAAAAATTAATATGTTAAGTTTAGGAAAGGTGAAATGCTGCTCTCATAATACGCCGTTTTATTCATTAAACGATAGTTGAAAAAAATAAGTGCCCTTGTTATTCTTTGAATTAAACTAATGGGGGCGAAAAGCATGGAATCGTTAAAAAGTAATCTTTTTTTGACCAGAGAAGCATATTTGGAAGCTTTTGAAACAATCATGACACCTTTAAAAACGGCTATTTTAACATCAGAAAAACCTGGTGTAAATTTTGGGTCCAGTGGTGCTGTCTATGATCAGCAACATGCTGAAATGGAAGCGCTCATTCGACCATTATGGGGAATTGGACCGTATTGGGTTACTTGTAAAGATGATGTTTTAAGAGATGCTTATGTGGAAAAATTAATCGCAGGAACTGATCCGTCATCCCCAGATTATTGGGGCGTTATTGTTGATTATGATCAATATATTGTGGAAGCAGCAGCATTATCTTTAACTTTATTGCTTCATAAGACATATTTTTGGTCCTGTTTTTCTGAGAAACAGCAAGAAAATATCATGGTTTGGTTAAATAAGGCACTTGGTTGTAAAATTCCTAAAAATAATTGGACGTTTTTCAAAGTGCTCATTCGTTTGGCACTCGAGGGATGTGGACAAGTGATTAACCAAACGGAACTAGAGGAAGAATTGGCGTTGATTGAACGCATGTATTTAGGTGATGGTTGGTATATGGATGGTAAAACTACGCAAAGAGATTATTATATTTCGTTTGCTTTTCATTATTATAGTTTGATTTATGTCAAATTTATGCGAGAAAGAGATCCTGTTCGTGCGAAACGTTTTACAGAACGAGCCGTTATGTTCGCGCAGGACTATCTGTACTATTTTGATGAGGAGGGCGAAGCGTTACCTTACGGACGTAGTCAAACGTATCGGTTTGCTCAAGGAGCGTTTTTCGCAGCTTTGATATTTGCAGAAGTAGAGGCGTTACCTTGGGGACAAATAAAAACGCTGTTAGCAAAACATTTACACTGTTGGATGCAACAGACTATTTTCACTTATGATGGTCGGTTGTCCATTGGCTATCATTACGAAAATTTAGTAATGGCAGAAGGTTATAACGCACCAGGCTCTCCGTATTGGGCTTTTAAAACATTTTTGTTGCTCGCAGTGGATCAAGACCATCCGTTTTGGCGTGCTGAACCGCTGGCGATAAAACGAGAAGAAAAGCGTTTGATAGAAAAGGGAAACATGTTATTCATCCATCCTAAAATGAAAACGCATGTCCTCGGCTATCCTGCAGGACTATGGCTTGAAAATCAAGCACATGCTGCGGCTAAATATAGTAAATTTGTCTATTCTAGCCGCTTTGGTTTTAGCGTTCCCAAAGCTGGTGCGCGTTATGAGGAGGGGGCTTTTGATAACGTATTGGCTGTTTCTCGTGATGGTGAATATTTTCGTGTTAAAGGGAAAGTTCATGATTTTTATTTAACAGAGGAGCAAGTTTATTATAAATGGCTACCTTTTCAAGAAGTAGAAATTGAAACAACCATTTATCCTTTTGGAGAATGGCATGTTAGAGTACATGAAATAGTGACATCGGTTCCATTAAAAGTGCGCGAAGGAGGATTCAGTCTACCGTTACTTGGAAAATTTTCAGAAAAAGAACTTGGTAAAGAGTGGGCTAGAGTCGATTCAGGAGAATTGTGTTCGCAAATAGTTGCAATTGAAGGGTATGACCACGCAGGTATTCTTCAACCTGAACCCAATACATCGTTGTTTTTCCCAAGAACAAGTTTACCTTATTTGCAAAAAGAGCTACCAATAGGAACGCATCGCCTGATTTGTTTGGTAGGTGGTGTGACAAGGGAGGAATAAAAAATGATAAAAATCGAATTGAAAAATAAAGACAATCAGATTATTACTGGTCGAATCGATCACGAGAAGCCAGAAGCGCCATTCGTGGCGGAGGGAGACACGTTAGCGGTATTAGCAATTAAACAGTACCTTTATCAAGTTGGCGATAAAATTGTAGTGACTTATACAGGGGCTACCCCTTATTTGATGGTTCAATTAGATGAAACTTTGGCTCCTTCATTGATTTATCTAAAAGAAAAAGTTTGGGAATATCAAATTCCATTAGAAGAATCTGCTCGAAAAGCTTTTGTTGATACGGCCTTTCATTCAGCAAGGCACCAAATAATGGTTCGACAAGCGCACACGTTTGAAAAAGACAATTATCAAAATCTTTCTATGAATACACATGACCAAAAAGAATATTCAGGAGCCTATCCTCATGCGTATGCAAACGTTGAAACGAGAGACGATGCTGTTTTCTTTGCGAAAAATGCGATTGATTCTAAGTTTGGTAACCTTTCTCATGGCTCGTATCCATTTGCTTCTTGGGGAATTAACCAAAAAAAGGAGGCACAGTTAACGATTGACTTTGGCAGACCTGTAGAAACGGACTGGATCCGCTTGCTATTTCGGGCGGACTACCCACATGATAGCTATTGGGAGGAAGTCACTTTAGCTTTTTCAGATGGTGAGGAACGAGTAGTTGCCACAACGAATACCACCTGTTTTCAAGAAATAAAGTTCCCAATGAAAACAACACAAACTTTGACATTAAAATGCTTACGAAAAGCGCTGGACTCTTCTCCATTTCCAGCGTTGACCCAAATTGAAGTATTCGGTCGGAATAAATAACAAGAGGTCGGGACAGAACCGTTTAGCTCCGAGAAATAAGAAGAAATTTCCGAAAATTGATCTTTGATTTTTGGAGACCAAGTAGGTATTGTTCATCATCGAATCACTACGTTCTTCGTGATTCTCAACAATTTCGGCTTATTTCCGAAGGACCTTCAACTCTTAGAGCTTTAGCTCTTAGAAGTTGTTGAGATCGGAGCAACGCGTAGTGTTGGTTCTGTTCCCGCCGTTTATCAGTTTTTGAGCGTGGAGCAAAAATCCAAAGTGATTTTTGTCCCACGCTCTTGTTTTTAAGAGAAATAATCAAGAAAGGTCGCTTTTTATTTTCTTTTACGTTATAATACAATAAGTTAATATGTTAACAAGTTAAGGAGTGATGGAGATGTGTAGTCAAGAAAATAAACAAAGACTGATCTCTCTAGGAGAAAATGTCACAGATGAATGGATTCAAACGCAATTAAATGAATGCGTTTCAAAAATTGCTAAAAATATGCAGCGTTTCGGAACACAGTTTCCTTCAGCTTGTGCTACGAATGGTCGATATCGTCTCAAAGCTAACGATGATTGGACCAATGGCTTTTGGACAGGCATGCTTTGGCTGGCATATGAGTGGTCTCACCAAGAAAAATTTCGTTTACTGGCAATGGAAAATATTGACAGCTTTCAACAACGATTAGAGGAGCATTTTGTTTTGGACCACCATGACATTGGTTTTTTATATAGTCTATCGGCGGGTGCTGGGTATAAAATTACCGGTGATAAGCGCTGTAAACAAGAAGTGCTAGCTGCCGCTGAAGTATTGTCAGCACGATTCCAAGAAAATGGCTCCTTCATTCAAGCGTGGGGCCATTATGGTGATCCCAAAGAATATCGATTAATTATCGACTCATTAATGAATTTACCGCTTTTATTTGAAGCAACTAAATTATCTGGAAATAGGGTTTATGAGGAAATTGCCTCACGTCACTATCATACGTTAATGAAAACGGTGATTAAATCCGATGCGACAACTTATCATACCTATTATTTTGATCCAGAAACAGGCAAACCAAAACATGGAGCTACGCATCAAGGACATAGTGATACTTCCATTTGGGCACGAGGCCAAAGTTGGGCAATTTTAGGGATTCCCCTAAACGAAACATTTCTCCATTCCCAACCATTTCCAGAAATGTATCCACAAATAGTGGAGGTTTTTCTAGCTCATTTGCCAGCAGATTTAATTCCCTATTGGGATTTTGATTTTAATGACCAAATGCCATCTGACAAAGATAGCTCGGCGCTGGCAATTGCGGCATGTGGTTTATTGGAAGCAGACAAACTACAGGCTTTTCCTCAAGCAAAAGAGCTTGCCAAAGGAATGATTTATCAATTAGGAGAATATTATCGTACGAAAAATGATTCCGAAAATGAAGGACTGCTACTCCATGGTGTTTACGCACATGCAGAAGGAAAAGGGATTGATGAACCCAACTTATGGGGCGATTATTTTTACATGGAAACCTTAATGCGTTTAGCAAAACCATCATGGCAAAGATACTGGTAAAGGGGAAAAATGATGCAAACGTTTGAGATTAAAGAAGACTTTTTATTAAATGGACAACCAATAAAAATTATTAGCGGGGCGATTCATTACTTTCGAATGACACCTAGCCAATGGGAAGATAGCCTCTATAATCTGAAAGCTTTAGGAGCTAATACAGTAGAAACCTACATTCCTTGGAATATTCATGAACCAGAAGAAGGCGTATACGATTTTGAAGGAATGAAAAACATTGAAGCATTTGTCCGCTTGGCAGAAAAACTGAATTTACTAGTTATTCTGCGTCCTTCGGCTTATATTTGTGCAGAATGGGAGTTTGGTGGCTTACCAGCATGGCTTTTGAAAGAAAAAGGTGTACGATTACGTTCGACAGATCCTATTTTTATGACTAAAGTTCGTAACTATTTTCAAGTATTATTGCCTAAACTAGCACCGCTGCAGATAACACAAGGTGGACCAGTGATCATGATGCAGGTTGAAAATGAATATGGGTCCTATGGCATGGAGAAAGCGTACTTGCGACAAACCAAGCAGATAATGGAAGAACTGGGGATTGAGGTTCCTCTTTTTACATCTGATGGCGCTTGGGAAGAGGTTTTGGATGCGGGTACGTTAATTGATGAGGATGTTTTTGTGACAGGAAATTTTGGCAGTCATTCGAAAGAAAATGCTGCCGTTTTGAGAAAATTTATGACTCGTCATGGTAAAAAATGGCCATTGATGTGCATGGAATACTGGGATGGGTGGTTCAATCGTTGGGGTGAACCAGTGATTCAGCGAGAAGGTACCGACTTGGCGAAAGAAGTAAAAGATATGCTGGCAGTGGGTTCTTTAAATCTCTATATGTTTCATGGAGGAACAAATTTCGGCTTTTATAACGGGTGTTCGGCGCGAGGTGCAAAAGATTTACCTCAAGTCACTAGCTATGATTATGATGCTTTATTAACAGAAGCAGGAGAACCAACAGAAAAATATTATGCCGTTCAAAAAGCAATTAAAGAAGTATGTCCAGAAGTTTGGCAAGCACAACCACGCACGAAAAAACTGGGGAATTTAGGAAGCTTTTCAGTAACTGCTAGCGTATCTTTATTCGCAGTAAAAGATCAAATGATGACACCGAAGACCACCGCGTATCCATTAAGTATGGAAGAAGCTGGCTCAGGCTATGGCTACTTGCTTTATTCGTTTGATTTAAAAAATTATCATCATGAAAATAAACTAAAAGTCGTCGAGGCCAGTGATCGTTTACACATTTATGTAGATGGAGATTTAGCTGCTACCCAATATCAAGAGACAGTGGGAGAAGAGCTACTCATTTCAGGACAAACTGAAAAAGACACACTTGCGTTAGATATCTTAGTGGAAAACTTAGGTCGCGTTAATTATGGCTTTAAATTAAATAATCCGACACAAAGTAAAGGAATTCGAGGTGGAGTGATGCAAGACATTCATTTTCACCAAGGCTATCAACACTATCCCTTAACTTTTTCACAAGAGCAATTAGCCAAGATTGATTACACAGCTGGAAAAAATCCATTGCAGCCTTCATTTTATCAAGTAACATTTGAATTAGAACAGCTAGCAGACACGTATATTGACTGTCGAGGCTACGGCAAAGGATTCGTTGTGGTCAATGGTCATCATCTAGGTCGTTATTGGGAAATAGGACCCATTCATTCGCTGTATTGTCCCAAAGAATTTTTACAGCAAGGACAAAATGAAGTAGTAATTTTTGAAACAGAGGGAATTGAAATTGAGTACTTGAAATTTACGAATCAAGTAATCATAGATTAAAAAAATAGAAGTAGAAGCTGAAATTTATTCGGCTTCTACTTCTATTTTGGTTTTGAAATATTTCCAATGTTTATAACTAATAATATATTCAGCAACACTACCATCTGCGAGATAGGAATGTTTAACTTGTTTAACAGCGGGTTCACGAAAACTTAATTGAAGTAAATTCAATAACTCAGCATCTTCGGGAAAGACAATTTCATTTGTTTCTACAGAAGCCAACGAGAAGAGGTCTACTGAAAAATCTTTACGGACTCGTTCATACACACTTGCATAAGCTGTGAGGTCCTTTGAGAGCGGCTCTTTAACAAGCTTTTTGGGAAGATGTGTGATATGTACGAGAAAGGGTGTATCTTCAGAATAGCGTACACGCTTGATTCTATAATAAGAAGCGTTAGCTGGTAAGCCTAATTCCTTTAAAATTTCGGCTTGATTATCTTCTTCAATTGAAAGGACTTTAACTTTTTCAGAGTCTAAAGAATGCAACTCGATATCAGAAAATTTTACATTTTGAGAAACTTTTGATTTCGAAACAAAGGTCCCTTTTCCTTGGATACGATACAAGTAACCTGCACTGGTTAGCTCATTCAGTGCTTTGACAGCTGTGATAGAACTAACAGCATATTTTCGTTTAATATCGGCTTCAGAATAAAATTTATCACCAGGAATAAAGGTATGATTTTTTATTTCACGTAAAAGGTCTTGTTTAATTTGTTCATATTTAGGTAACATGCGATTGCCTCCATTCTAGTAATCGAATGAATTAAGCATAACATGTTAACTAGCCTTTAGCAAACACTTTGAAAAAGAGGAAAGACAATTTTTATTTAAAGAATTCAAAAAAATAAATTCAATATATTAAGATATTAGGTTTACGGATAACTTAGTATGTGTTATAGTAAGTTCGTAGAGAACATAACATGTTAAGTAGGGTCACCTACATCTAGGGAGGGAAATTCGTGGAAAACATTGTACTAATTAGTCATGGTAGCATGGCTGAAGGCGTCAAAGTTAGCTTAGAAATGATCGTTGGTCGGCAAGAACACGTGCATACAGTCTCATTACGACCAGATAGCGACAATCTTCAATTTGAGAAAGAGCTAAATGAAAAAATGAAAGCCCTTAACGGTACGACACTGATTATTGCTGATTTACTAGGAGGAACGCCATGTAACGTGGCAACTAAGAATTATTTGAACGTTGACGGAGTGGAAATTATTGCAGGGATGACGCTCTCTGTTGTGATTGAAGCAGTGGTTAATCAACAGGCTTCGATTAAAGAATTAGTTTGTTTAGCACAAGAAAATATTGTTGATGTAAAAGCTGGGATGAATCAAGCAGAACAAGAGATTTCAGAAGCCAGCAAAGAAAAAGAGTTAAGTAACCATAGTCAATATGCTGGAAAAGAAAATATTGTAAACACACGGATTGATGAACGGTTAATTCATGGACAAGTAGCGGGAATTTGGTCGACAAGTCTTAGTACACAGCGAATAATTGTAGCCAATGATGAGGCGGCTACAGATCCTTTACAAAAATCATCTTTGAGAATGGCAGCGCCTTCTTCGATGCGTTTATCTGTTCTTGGAGTAGAGGCTGCCGCTAAAAATATTCAATCAGGAAAATATGGTAAACAGCGTTTATTTTTATTATTTAAAAATCCGAAAGATGTGCTCCGCTTTATCGAAGCGCAAGGGCCTATCAAAACTGTAAATGTTGGGAATATGAGTTACAAAGAAGGAGCACGCGAAGTAACAAAAAGTATTCAAGTTTTACCAGAAGAAGAACAAATTTTTGAAACAATTGCTTCAAAAGGCGTCACTGTGACAGCCCAATTAGTTCCAAACGATCCAGTCGTTGATTTTATGAAAAAATTACGCGGCTAAAACTGTCAGACTAAGAAAGAATATTTTTAAATTTAGGAGGAAATTTCAATGCATTTAGCAGCGTATCAAATTATTTTAATTACTATTTATGCGTTTATTGCTATTAATGACTCACTTATTTCAAATACGTTGACGCAACCAGCTATTGCTGGAATGATTTCTGGAATGATTATGGGAGATTTAAAAACTGGTTTAATGGTTGGCGGCACTCTTCAATTAATGCGTTTAGGAATTGCTGCTTTTGGTGGAGCATCGGTACCTGATTATTTCACAGGGGCTGTTTTAGGAACCGCTTTCGCTGTAATCTCTGGAAAAGGAGCGGAGTATGGTATTGGCTTAGCTGTTCCTGTTTCTCTGTTGATGTTGCAACTAGATGTAGTGGCCCGTTTTTGTAATGTCTTTTTACTTCATAGTGTCGATAAAGCGATTGATAAGATGCAAGTAAAACGGATTCCACGCTTAGTTTTATCTGGTTCTGTTCTATGGGGACTGTCTCGTGCCATTCCGATTTTATTAATGTTATTAGCGGGGGATGCTGTAGTAACAACGATTACCGATAACATGCCAGAATGGCTAATGACGGGCTTAAAAACAGCTGGAGGAGTATTACCTGTTGTCGGTGTAGGGATTTTATTACGTTACTTGCCAACGAAGCAATATATCCCCTATTTACTATTAGGCTTTTTCTTAGCGGCTTATTTAAAAGTTCCAATGTTAGGTGTTTCGATAGTTGGGATGGTAGCAGCGATGCTTGTATTTAAACGTGATGGGGCAAAAAGCACGACACAAGCAACAACAGGAAATGGTGATTTTGAAGGAGGATATGACGGCGATGAGTAAGCATAAACTGACAAAAAAAGAATTAAATGCAATTAGCTGGCGTTATATTTTAGGAAGCCAATTAAACTGGAACTATGAACGTATGATGAGTTCAGGATATTTATACGGCATCTTACCTGTTTTAAAAAAATTCTATGGTCATGATGAAGCACAATTTCAAGATATGATGCGCACACACAATCAATTTTTTAACACCAATGCTATTTTTGGGAATTTAATTATGGGGATTGATGTTGCGATTGAAGAGCAAGATGGCTATAAAGCGAAAGAAACAATTATTGCGCTAAAAACAGCTCTGATGGGTTCTTTGGCAGGCGTTGGAGACTCTTTATTCCACGTTATTTGGGGGACGATTTTCGGCTCTGTTGCAGGGACACTGGCTCAAAATGGTTCGGTGGTTGGCTGTGTTATTTGGATTATTGCAAATATTGCACTATTGTTTGGTCGGGCCGCGCTCTTACCACTTGGTTATAAGCAAGGGGTCAAACTAGTGACGACCTTAAAAGACAAGTTATCTGCCTTTACGAATGCAGCAACTGTTCTTGGTGTGACTGTGATTGGTGCCTTAATTCCTTCAGTTATCAAGGCGACAGTTCCTTTTGTTTATAAAAAGAACGGGGTCGAATTAGTTATTCAAGATACGTTAGATGCAATTTTACCTTCCTTAGTTCCAATCTTACTTGTTCTTTTAACTTATTGGATGTTAGGTCAAAAGAAATTAAATTCCACACGAGTGATTTGGATTATTTTAATTTTATCGATTGTTTTGAGTGCCTTTGGTATTTTGGCGTAAAAAGTATATTAAGTGATTTTCAGAGAGTCGGAGAGTGTAGAAAGTATTTTTCTTCACTCTTTTTCTCTAATTCGGATGTAAGCGTTTTACGATAATTTTTTAGGAGGAGAAAGAATGAAAAACAGGAAAATATGGGTAATGCTGGTCGGACTGTTTACTGCTTTGACGAGTGGATTTATGGGAACCACCCTTACTTTTGCAGAAGAAAACGAAGCGAGCCAAACGATTGAGCAACCCTCTTACATTTCAGATTTCCCCAATCAAGTTGGGCATTGGCAAGATTTGGTGGGAACAGCAGAAAAAAAGAATGATTCTGCTGGTTTATGGATCGCAAACACGAAGCAAGGGACAAACCTCGAATCTGTCTCTATCAATCTTGATGCACGCGAACAATCTTCAGGAGATCTTGAACTAACCTTTTTATATGAAGGACAAAGTAACTTTGGATTGGTTTTTCGCGGAGATAAACAAAAGACGAGTCAATGGCAATCTTTTGCTTATAATCGTGACGGTCGCTGGCAATTAGGACAACCAGGCGGTAAATGGCTAACTAATATTCCGGGACCAACATTACTAAGTGGCCAACAATATAAACTGCTGGTTCGCTATGACGGAAAAAAAATTCAGACATTCCTGAATGATCAATTATTTTATGAAAATGAAGAGGTTCATTATCCTGATGGTACGTCCATTAATGATGACTGGACGGGCGCTGTAGGAATTAGACTATTTGGTAATCTATCAAAGCTGAATATCATTTCTATGAAAAGTGGCTCCGTTGGTAGCATTCCTGTTATCGATTCATCTGCAGAATACCGAGGATTAAAAGAAAAATGGCGAAATCAGCTTGTTTCCAAAGAATATGATTCAACTAACCAAGCGCTTGTAGACTACGTCCAAAAAATCTCCAATGAAGCAACAGAACTCGATCAAACGATGAATAAAGAGCCGAACCGCAGCTATTTATGGCCACTAGAGCCTGGCAATACGCCATCTGCTGATTTAACGACTCAATTTACCAAATTGCAAAAATTAGCGTTAGCCTATGGAACGAAGGGGAGTACGCTTTACCAAGATGACAAATTGGCAGCAACCATTATTGATGGCTTAGATTTTATGGTAACGCAAAAAGGATATGATGGGAAAAAGTACCATGGAAATTGGTGGGACTGGCAAATTGGTGTGCCACAGAAGTTTCTTAATATTCTAATGATTTTAGAGGATAAAGTTTCTCCGGAAAAGCAACAAATCTATACAAATGCGCTGAGCAGTTATGTCCCAGATCCATTTAAACAGTTGTATACAAAACCACAAGGAACGTTTGTGGATTTAGCTTTTATCCCAAATTTTGTGACATCAGGAGCGAACCGAACGGACTTAGCTTTAACTGTTTTGGGGTTAGGAATTTTACAAAAGGATAGCGGGAAAATTAACCAAGCATCCAGTAGTATCGTCGATGTATTTAAATTAGTCACAAAAGGTGATGGTTTTTACCAAGATGGTTCTTTTATCCAGCACAATAACATTCCTTATACAGGTTCGTATGGAAATGTTTTGGTGAAAGGGGTTGGACAAATTTTGGCCATTACAGCAGATTCATCTTTTCAAATGGATGCAACTCTTGTGACAGAATTTGTTGAAAATGTTGATCGGGCCTTTCTTCCTTTGATTTATAAAGGAGAAATGCTACCAACTGTGAATGGCCGTTCCATCTCAAGAGCCCCAGCAGTTGGAAAAACAGGCTATGGCTCAACTACCATGTATAATTTATTAATTGTGGCTAAATTTGCTCCTAATAATTATCAAAAGAAATTTCAAGAAGCCGTTAAATATTGGATGAAGGAGAACCCAGATTATTATTTGACAAATGCTCGTGATTTTAATGATTTACAGATGACTATGCAACTTTTAACTAATCCAGAAATTACGGGAGGGCAACTTCCTTTTACAGGCACGAAACTTTATGCTTCGATGGATCGATTTGTCCAACGAACACCTAGTTATATGTTTGGGCTAGGCTTGTATTCAAAGCGCACTGCATCTTTTGAAGCAGGGAATAAAGAAAATAAACGTGGCTGGCACACTGGTGACGGAATGATGTACGTATATAATGATGACGAGGTTCAATTTAATTCCAGCTATTGGCCAACTGTAGATCCCTATCGACTACCAGGAACAACGGTAGATACCATTTCTTTGGCAGATGAAGTTTCAGCATTTACAACAATCACATCGAAAGAGCAATGGGTTGGTGGAGTAACGTCAGACAATCAGGCAGTAGTTGGGATGGCTCTTAATAAAGACGGGACCAAAAATAATGGGAAACTTTTACCTATGAACCTACAAGCTAAAAAATCTTGGTTTGTATTAAATGGGCAAATTATCGCATTAGGCGCAGGAATTAAAGGGGATACAGAAGCTTCGATTGAGACAGTTGTTGATAATCGTTTGTTAAATGATGCCTATCAGTATCAAGTGCTATCAAATATTGGGGAGATTCATGAGAAAAATGAAACGAGTAAAAAACAATGGTTATTACTAAAGTCGGATCATTCCAATGCTAATATGGGTTATTATTTTCCAGAAGAAACAACGGTAAATGTTAAAAGTGAAACTAGAAAAGGAACCTATAAAGCAATTAATGAAGCATTTCCAAGTGATAAAGAATATGTAGGTGATTATCGAACATTTACGATTCAACATGGTCAACACCCAACGAACGAGCATTATGCTTATGTAGTTTTACCAGGAATCGATGAAACTGATTTAAAAACATATGCTGCCAAAAAAACAGTAGAAGTTCTCTCAAATACAGAAGAAATTCAAGCAGTTAAGCAAGAAGAAGAAGGCTATCTTGGGGTTAACATTTGGTCAGAAACTGGCGGTACAATAGCAGGGATTACCTCAAATAAAGCTATTTCTTTAATGAGAAAGACACAACAACACCAAAAAACGTATACTTTCTCTGATCCCACACAAACAACTAAGACACTGACTTTAAAAATACCAAAAGATTACAGCACAGTAATTAGTCAAAGTGACGGAATCACTTATGATGATGCAACAGAAACCTTTACTATTAATTTTGAAAATGCCGCAGGAAGTAGTAAACAAATTATTGTAGAATAACTAAAAGAAATTAAAGTAGCCTCAAATTCCAGTTTAATCGGAATTTGAGGCTACTTTGTTGAAATTATTTAAGATTCTAACATTTCTGCAGGTAATAAAATCGTTTCACGATGGCCATCATCAAAAGCAAAAATTCGCGACGGATATGCCGTAGAATAACTAAATGGTAAGTCGATTGCCATTTCTACTGAACTATTTTCCTGAGAAAAATGGACAGTCACTTTGCCATTATTGTTCAACAAATCAAAGTGAAGTAAGTCGTTTAAAGGGATAACCCCTTTTAGATTTAAGTCAATAATCAACCAAATACTATCAATTAAGCCACTAGGTAAGCTGGAAACAACACCTAATGAAGCATAGCGGCTACGGTCACTATCAAAACGTTCAAACATATGGATGACCTCCTTTTTGTTTACTTACTTTTAGTATACTGCAAATTTAAAAAAAAGAAATTGTTTCGTTTGAAAATATTGCGTAGATTAGCAAAAATTTAATATTCCTCTGTAGCTTCCTAGCTTTGCAGGTGTCATCATTTATGTGAAGAAATCAAGATATGCAGTAAAAGAAAATGGGACGTACGTTGTTTCAACGTACATCCCATTTCTAAAACTTAAGAGAATCAGCTGAACAAAAGTGTACTCTTTATTCAGCTAATTCTGGTTCAGTCGTTTCAGCAGCTGTTCCTTCTTCTTCAGGAGCAGTTTGTGCTTCAACAATAGCAACTAGTTGTTCTTCTGGATCAGTTAAAATTTCATAGTCTTTGTGTTCAGGTAAATCAGCGATTGTAAGAGCATCACCAATTTCTAAGTTTGTAATATCTACTTCAATTGATTCTGGCAATTTATCTGGTGTGGCTGCCACTAAAACAGTGTACAAGTTTTGAGCTAAGGTACCCCCAGCTTTCACACCTGCAGATTCACCAATTAATTGAACTTCTGCTTCGACTTCTGTTGTTTCTTTCATATTTACAGATAAGAATTCAACATGAAGCATTTGACCAGTAAAGGTATCTAATTGTGCTTTCGACATTAATGTGTTGATGTTTTTGCCATCAACTGTCATTTTAATAACGGTGTTAGCACCATGTTCGCGTAAAATTTTTGATAAGTCTTTTTCTTCAAAATAGATTGGTGTACTTTCAATTTGGTAACCGTAAACAATGGCAGGTACTTTCCCTTCGTGACGTAGCTGATTTCTTAGTGAACGTGGACGGATAGCTCTTTCTTTAACTTCTAATTGTACTGACATAACCTAATTCCTCCTTGAAATAATGAGTGATTTGGTTAAACTCAGAAACAAAACATAATGGAAAAAAGAAACTCTTTTTTCAGTTGTTCTTGTCTAGAAAAATGCTAACAATAATCAAAAAATCCCCACAAATATTGCCAGGCAACACTCATGGGAATGGTTCATTGTTATCGTTGTTCTCTCCCAGGTCATTACGCTGTTTTTGAGAAACCTTTATTTACTTTACTTATTAACCGTAACACTTATATTTTTATACGTCAAGGAATTACCTTTTTCCACTTTTCATCTTTAACGGATTCCACTATACTTATACCAGAATGGAGCTGAACAATGCGATTAGATAAATTACTAGAAGAACTTCAGTTTGGATCACGCAAAACGGTGAAACGATTAATCAAAGGCAAGCAGGTCACTGTGGATGGCATCGTGACTTTAAATGAAAGCCAAAATGTCGATGCGCAATTACAAATGATTAAAGTAAAAGGACAATTAATTTCGCATAAGACCCATGTGTACTATATGTTGAATAAGCCAAAAGGTGTGGTTAGCGCTGTCTCAGATGCATCTAAAAAAACAGTTATTGATTTGATTGCGCCACAAGACAGACGCCCTGGTCTTTATCCAGTGGGCAGACTCGATGGCGATACGGAAGGGTTACTTCTATTAACAGATAATGGACAATTAGGGTATCAATTAATTCGGCCAAATAAAGAAGTAGCGAAATGTTATGAAGTGAAAGTCAATGGTTTGGTCTCTGCAGAAGATTGTGCTAAATTTAAAGATGGGATTGTTTTGCAAGGAGGCATTCAATGTAAGCCAGCAAAAATAACTGTTCTTGCAGCGACTGAAACGGAGAGTCATGTTTTCCTGACTATTCAAGAAGGAAAATTTCACCAAGTGAAAAAAATGTTTTTATCTGTGGGGAAAAAAGTGACTGCTTTAAAACGTCAAACTATGGGGCCGTTGCGGCTAGATCCGCAATTACCTTTAGGTGCTTATCGTTCATTAACAAGAGAAGAGTTACAATTGCTATTGCCTTATTTTTTTATTGAAAAACAACAAACAAGCAAAGCGTTACCGAGTAATTTGAAAAGAGAAGAGGAACGGAAATGAAAACATTGCTTTTTGATGTTGATGATACATTGTTAGATTTTAAATTGGCTGAAAAGAAGGCGCTCCATGCCTTATTTGAAGAAGAAAATGTACCATTTACATCTGAAGTCGAGTCAACATACCACCGAATTAATCAAGGATTATGGCGTTCATTTGAAGAAGGAAAAATAACAAAAGATGTTCTCCTTGATACACGGTTTGGTTTATTGTTTGACGCGTTTAATCGAGAAGTTGATAGCGTTAGAATGGGAGAAAACTACCGAGAATATTTAAGTAAAGGACATGACTTGCTTGGCAATAGTCAACGTATCTTGGAAAAATTAGCACCCCATTATGATTTATATATTGTGACAAACGGAGTGGCAAAAACACAGTATCGTCGGTTGGAAGATTCGAAATTAATGCCTTATTTTAAAGATATTTTTGTTTCAGAAGAAGTGGGTTATCAAAAACCGATGAAAGAGTATTTTGATTTTGTTTTTGAACGGATTCCTAATTTTAGTAGAGAAAAAACAATGATTATTGGCGATTCTTTGCATTCAGATATTCAAGGAGGCCAACAAGCGAAAATTCAAACTGTTTGGCTCAATCCGACCTCCGCTCCAGCAACACCAACCATTCAACCCAATTATACGATTCAACAGCTAGATGAGTTGTTACCAATTCTTGGGCATTAAAAAACAACATTTCCTGTACAGGAAATGTTGTTTTTTAACTTAAATGTAACCGTAAGCGAACCATATCTTTTAAAGGCAAGCCGTTTTCCATAATGGGCTCATCATAATGATGGATAAAAAAATCTGGTTCAATATGTGTCATTCGAAAACCGACTTTTTGGTAGAGATATAGCTGTTGAAAGCCTGTGCTCCCAGTCCCAATCTCCAAGTAATCATACTTTTCTTTTTTGGCAAAATCAATGGCAAAATGTAATAACTCTTGTCCGATGCCCCGCCCTCGGCTTTCTTCTGAGACAGCGATGTTTACGATTTCCAATGTCCGTGGGTGAGTCGGCAACAGGACTAAAATTCCTTGAAGTTCTTCAGTCTGATAGTCAAAGCAAATGCCGCGGGTAATGTAATCTTCCACCATTTTTTTTGAGGGATCTGCCTCATAAAGAAGAGCGTAATGCGCAGTTGTAAGTGCTTCTTTTTTGACTTTTTTAATCATAGGTAGGATTCTCCTTTTATTGATAAGTATACTGTAATTGAAAGAAGTGTGGGCAGATTTTTCATAAGAAGATAAAAATCACATGAAAAGTCTTGGAAAAGGTCTGGCATTCTTCAGAGTTTTCATTATAATAGTAAAAGACAATGAAGTTTTTGAAAAGAAAGAGGTTTATACATGAAAGATAGTCAGCCAATTATCATTGGTGTTACTGGCGGATCAGGAAGCGGAAAAACCAGTGTTAGCCGTGCGATTTTTAATAATTTTCCCGATCATTCAATTATGATGTTAGAACAGGATTCTTATTATAAAGATCAGAGCCATTTGAGTTTTGAAGAACGTTTAAATACCAATTATGATCATCCTTTTGCGTTTGATACAGATTTATTGATTCAACATGTTGAACAACTGTTAAACTATCAAGCCATTGAAAAGCCAGTTTATGACTACGTTGCGCATACAAGAAGTACAGAAACGGTGATCCAAGAACCGAAAGAAGTAATTATTCTTGAAGGAATTTTAATTTTAGAAGATCGCCGCTTAAGGGATTTAATGGATATTAAAGTGTATGTGGATACAGATGATGACATCCGTATTATTCGTCGAATCAAGCGTGATATGGAAGAACGTGGCCGTACGTTGGATTCTGTGATTGAACAATATTTGACAGTCGTCAAGCCCATGTATCACCAATTTATTGAACCTACGAAACGTTATGCAGATATCATTGTGCCAGAAGGTGGCGAAAACCACGTCGCTATTGATTTAATTAATACAAAAGTGGATAGTATTTTAACAAAAATGTAATAGTCAGCTTAAATAGCCGTCTCTATATCAGAGTCGACTGTTTAAGCTTTTTTTGACTTTTAAAGGGTGGTTTTATCAAATATTTTAAGGGATAGCTAAAAAGTTGAAAATATTGCAAGAAACAATATGCTATAATTTTTTAAAGGAAAAGGAGGGAAGGGAATCTGAATGATAAAAAGAGGTGAGGTTTTTTATGCGAATCTCTCACCAGTTGTTGGTTCTGAACAAGGTGGGATTCGACCTGTCCTGATTATTCAAAATAACAAAGGTAACTTATTTAGTCCAACGTTGATTGTTGCACCGATTACCCGTAACGTAAGCAAGCGGCTGCAACCAACGCAAGTCCTCATCGAAATTCCCCATAACGAGTGCAGGACGCCATCACTTATTTTGTTAGAACAAATTCGAACATTGGATAAAGAACGAATGCTACACAAGGTTTGTCAACTTTCTCGTGAAGAGATGGAACAGGTCAATCAAGCTTTAAAAGTTAGCGTTGGTATCCGTTAATTTACATATAAAGAAATCGTTTTGGGGAAACGGTTTCTTTTTTTTTGTTGAAATGGTTTCCAAATATTCGTTTTTCTCGTATAGTGAAAGAGGAGGCGATCACATGGATAAAATTCGTTATGGAATTATGAGTACTGCCCAAATTGTCCCAAGATTTGTAGCAGGGCTTCGAGAAAGCGCGCAAGCTGAAGTGCGCGGGATTGCATCAAGGCGTTTAGAGAATGCTCAAAAAATGGCTAAAGAATTAGCGATTCCGGTGGCTTATGGCAGTTATGAAGAGTTATGTAAGGATGAAACAATTGATATTATTTATATTCCCACCTACAATCAAGGACATTACTCAGCAGCTAAGCTTGCGTTATCACAAGGAAAACCCGTCCTACTGGAAAAACCATTTACATTAAATGCTGCTGAAGCAGAAGAACTCTTCGCAATCGCACAGGAGCAAGGGGTTTTTCTAATGGAAGCTCAGAAGTCTGTCTTTTTACCAATTACCCAAAAAGTAAAGGCAACGATTCAAGAAGGGGGATTGGGAGAGATTTTATGGGTTCAGTCAGTTACTGCCTATCCCAATGTGGATCATATTCCCTGGTTTTACTCGAGAGAAGCGGGTGGTGGAGCGCTTCATGGCTCAGGAAGTTATCCATTACAATACTTACAATACGTATTAGGGAAAGAGATTCAAGTGGTTACGGGAACCGCAACGTATCAGCAAGGGGCGACGGATAGTCAATGTAATTTAGCTTTGAAATTTGCTGAAGGGACGCTGGGCAATATTTTTATTAATGTTAGTTTAAAGATACCTAGTGAAATGACCATCTGTGGGACAAAAGGGCAAATCGTTATTCCTAATTTCTGGAAAACAGATTGTGCTTATTATACAGATACTCAAGGCAACACTGTCAAATGGTCTGAACAATTCACTAGTGAATTTACGTATGAAATCAATCATGTGAATCAATGTTTACAAGACAAAAAGTTAACTAGCCCCGTAATGACGAAGGAATTAACGATAGCAACCGTTAAAATTGTTGAAAGTTTTTATCAAGAATGGTTCGATAACGAATAATTACCATCACTTGCTATCCAAACTATTCTGTGTTAAAGTGTGTTTTATGCGACGAGTTGACTCAATCAGATAGCTTCGGCTATTCCGTTTTGACGGCTAGTGATTGTCAAACACAACGACACCAGATAGTACGGCTATCAGTTACCGGATTTGTAACGTGTCGGACAGAATACTTTTGTGGAGAAGGTCTCTGTCTATTTATGCAAATAAATAGTGTGGTATCCCTTAACAGTTACTACTGTTAAGGGATTTTTTTGTATGAAAAGAGAAGTGTTGCACTTTTATAAGTGCAACTTTTTTGTGTTGTGGAACAGATAAAATAACGCTATAGTTTTAAGTGTAAAGGGAAAAGAAAAGAGGTGACAAGGCATGACCGTGTTGTTGTCCAAAAGAGCGATAAATATTTTATTGATGCTTTTGGATTTGGAAGGGAGCATTACCACGCAAGAATTAGCTGAGAACTTTACTGTCAGCGTTCGAACAATTAAGTATGATTTAGAAGATATTCGTGCTTGGTTTGAACAGCACGATGAGACACTTTATTCAAAACGAAATAAGGGAATCTGGCTAGATTTACCTGACTCTAAACGCTTACTGTTAAAAAATGAAATTATCGATGTCGATCGATTTGAAACCTATCCTGATCAAAAAAGACGAGTCAATGTATTGATTTTTCAGTTATTGTCAGTCAAAGGGTACTTAACGGCACAACAGCTAGCAGATGAATTATTAGTGAGTCGAAACACAATTGTCAGTGATTTGGAACAGGTCGAACGGTTGCTGCAAGCATATGATTTAACCTTAATTCGCCAAGCACGGCAAGGGTTTACAATTAGTGGTGAAGAAAGCAATGTACGATTACTGATGGAATTTATCACTCAAAAAGAACTTACAGAATACGATATTTACCAAATTATGAACTATGTGACAAAGACAAAAGGGGCTGAAAAAATCCCTAAAATTAAATTTGGGTCAGGGACATTGTTTCAAGGTTGTTATCGTAGTGCATTGAAAAAAATGCGAAATTTAATTAATCCACTCGATCAAAATCAATTTGATTATGCCGAAATATTATCTATTACGTTGAGAGTGGCAATTGCCGCAGCACGTATGCAGATGGCACATACAATTGGGACTTACCGAGTGTTATCGCAAAAAACACGCTTTGAACAACGGAACGAAGTACCACTTTTACTTTTACAAGAGGTGTTTGAACGTTATGACTTGCCTTTATTAGCGGATGAATATTTTTATATTTATAGTGATTTATTCGGAACCCATCAACGGCAAGATATGGTTCAATTAACAAAGCAAGTGATTGAAAGCGTTTCAAAAGAGCTGAATTATCCTTTTGTAAATGATCGCCAATTATTTACGAACTTGTTTGCACACCTGTCCTTACGTTTTACAAAGAAACATTTATTTATTAATGAATACAATCCGTTTTCTGAAGAAATCAAAGGAAAACACCCAGCGTTATTTTTAGCTATTCAAAGTGCCTGTAAACAATTAATTCAACGTTCTGTTTTGTTAGTCAACGATTCTTTCTGCGCATATATTGCGTTGCATTTTTTGGCAGCTCAGGAACGACAACAGCAGGAAGCTAAAGTTGTTAGGATTGTGTATGTTTGCTCGACGGGCTTAGGTGTGACCAGTTTAATTGAACAAAAAATTTTAGAGGAAGTACCAAACGTTGAACTCGCAGGATTTGCTTCTGTTTTAAATGCAACTGAAGTGATTCAAGCAGAAAAGCCCGATTTGGTATTGAGTATTTTCCCAATTGAAGAAATGACATACCCATTTATTAAAGTTAGTCCATTGTTGACGGACACAGACTTAAGTTTGATTCGGGAAGAGGTCGATAAAATTTTATTAGGGAAACGTCAAGGAAAAGGTACCGCTCGCTCCACGAAATCTGATGTAATTGAAAAAAATGAACGGATACAAAGCCAAGATTTATTAGTAAAAGCGTATATTATTTATGAAGAGTTAAAACGAATGTTTCAAACAAAGTTACTGAGCGAATATCAAGAAGCCTTTTTACTTCACGTTTTATTAATGACACATCGGATTACGTTTAATAAACAATACGAAGAGATTCCTTGTAATAGAGAAGTATCTCATGAACGGCAAGAAGAAATTCGGCAAATTGAATGTTTATTTGCTAAAAATGAGTTACCTGTCAATCATGCTGAAATTTCAGCATTACTTAATTATTTAGAACAACCAAAGGAGGAAGAGGATGGAACTAGCAATGGAAGCACAGGAGATCATTCGACAAAGTGCTGAACCAGAAAAGCTACAATCGATTATCAAACAAACCAGTGCGCGATTAGCAGAAGCACAAATTGAACCAACGGAATTACAGTGGACGATTTTGATTAACCATCTCAATGAGATGCTGAATCGTTCAAGAGAAGGAACGACATTAGCTGGTGTTGATCGGACGTTATTTACGGAACTAACACCAGAAACGTTGAAAATTGCACAAGAAACAACAGAAGCAATTGGTCAGTTATCAGAAGATGAATGGTATGTTTTAGCTGTTCATTTTGAAGTTGCTAAACAAAACAATTAATAGGAGGAAAAGTTATGATTACAGTAGTTATCGCAGATCGTTTAGGAAAAGGACAAAATGTTGCAAAAGGAGTGGAGCAAGCCGGTGGTCGCGCGGTTGTTGTTCCAGGAATGGGCGCTGATATGCGTTTAGGAGATGTGATGCAACAAGAAAAGGCAGATTTAGGCATTTCTTTCTGTGGCAGTGGTGGTGCAGGGGCGTTAACGGCTGCTACTAAATACGGGTATCCCGAAAGACATGGCATGCGATCAATCGAAGAAGGGGTAACAGCAATTAACGATGGGAAAACTGTTCTTGGATTTGGTTTTATGGATCAGGAAGAACTTGGTAAACGAGTAACTGAAGCGTTTATTAAGAAACACGGAGCATAGAAAGTAGTAACTTAGAAAGGAGCGGTAATTATGGATGCCACAAAACGGTCAACACAAACCGTGATTGTTTCTGGAAAAGGTAATAAGAAGAATGAAGCTTTTGCAAGTGCATTGAATGATGTTTCAAAAAAAGTATTAAAAGAAACAACAGAGGTCCTCATCCGGATTGAACCGAAAGAAGTAACTATTCGTCAGGCAAAAGAACAAGTTTATACAGAAAAATTTCTGTTCTTCTTCTTTCCTAGAAAGAGAGTGATTTATCATGTCGAACTAGCTGTAGAAGTGGAAATCCAAGCCATTGCAGTCGAAGAAGTTGATTTTTTAACGGAAACAATTAAAGAACCGAACGCAGTAGTAGTTCCGTTTCTTTCAAAAAGAGGCGTATAAAGGGAGGAAGAAGGAATGGAATTTGTAATCATTTTGCTGAAGTCATTGCTTATTGGTGGTTTACTAGGTTTTGCAGCTGGCGCAGGCGCTGCTCGGATGTTTCATGCACCACAAACGCAAGGGTTAGGGGCATTTAGAACATTAGGAGAAATGAACGCGGCACAAGGAGATCCAGCATCACACTTTTCTTTTGGTTTAGGTTTTTTCTTTAATGCTTGGGCTTCGGCCGTGGGAGCAGGGGCCTTTACACAAGATGTGACCCACCGGATTGTGCCTAACTGGGCTGCAGCAATTTTATTGGTAAAGGATAAAGATGTCACTAAAACGATGCATAATCCCAAAAAAATGGGGATTGTCGGGGCCTTTGTAGGAATGGCGACTGTGGCTTTCTTAAATAGTACAGCTGCAGCAATTCCAGAATCGCTACAAGTAACAGCAGTTGCGGTGTTGGTACCTGCAGCAACGATTTTAATCAATACTGTGATGCCCGTTTTATTCTGGCTAGCGGCTTTAGATGCAGGAAAACGGACGGGTTTCTGGGGAACGTTATTTGGCGGATTATCTCAATTAGTCATGGGCAATGCTGTCCCAGGAGTTGTATTAGGGATCTTAATCGGTAAAGGTGTCGATGATTTAGGGTGGACCCGAATGACACGTGGCATGCTTGGTGCCATTATCTTATTATTTATTTTAAGTGGCTTCTTCCGAGGGTTCGACTTAGAAATGATCGAAAGTTTCCGCTTGTCTATTCCTCAATGGTTAAATAATTTACACAATGTCTTCACCGTTAAATAGAAAAAAGGAGGTCTCATAGATGGAACAGCAAGAAAAAAATGAATGGGCACAACAAGAACAAGAAATTCAAGAAGGTTTAAAAGGCAAAAGTTTTTGGTATGCTGATTGGGGCTTTCCGATTTTAGTCGGGATTATGTCAGCGGCAATTTTTGCAGGAACACATATGTATGTAGTTTATGGTGTGGGCGCCTTTAATGAAGTTTCAATTGTTGCGATGCTAAAAGCTGGTTTAGATGGTGGTTCTTATGGCGCTGCCGCAGCATTTGGTGCAAGTTTCCTGTTTGCACGAATTTTAGAAGGTTCTTTAGTCGGGATTTTAGATTTAGGTGGCTCAATTTTAACGGGGATCGGGATTGGCGTACCTGCAATTTTCCTCAGCATGGGAATTAAAGCGCCTGTAGAAAACTTTGGCTTAGCCCTTTTAACGGGTGCGATACTAGGGTTAGCAGTTGGCGGCGTAATTGTGTTGATTCGGAAATTTACTATCAATCAAGGAAATTCCACTTTTGGTGCGGATGTGATGATGGGGGCTGGTAATGCCTCAGGACGTTTCTTAGGCCCGTTAATTATTTTGAGTGCGGCGGGTGCTTCGATTCCTATTGGGATTGGTGCCACATTAGGAGCTTTAGGTTTTTACATTTGGAAAAAACCAATCGCTGGGGGCGCAATTTTAGGTGCAATGATTTTTGGTGCAATATTCCCGGTTTCTTTATAATAAGAAAAAGCCTTTTGTTTTGCACTTTCTCTGTCATAAATAAGGATAAGCGTTTACATTATAATGTTACTATGTTATTATAAATGCGAAATAATTATTATTTTTATTAGTTGAACGGAGGAATTAACAAATGAATGGTTTTGTACAGTGGATGGAAGTTAAGTTAATGCCGATTGCGAATAAATTTGGTTCGCAACGCCATATGACAGCGATTAGAAAAGGATTAATTGCAACGATGCCTTTAACAATTGTGGGCTCATTCTTTACAATTTTTCAAAATATTCCAATTGAGGCATACACAAAATTGATTGAACCTTATCAAGCAATTTTAGATATTCCTTCCCGCTATACGATGGGATTACTTGCACTTTATGCAACATTTGGGATTGCTTCATCATTGGCCAAAAGTTATAAGCTTGACTCTTTGACGTGTGGAATTTTAGCATTAATGGCCTTTTTAGTAACAGCGGCACCACCAACACGTGTCTTTGAAGATGTTGACAACGTCATTACAGCAGGGCGCTATATTAATTTAGCAAATTTAGGTTCAGCTTCTTTATTTGGTGCGATTGTAACAGCGCTGTTATCTGTTGAAATTTATCGCTTCTTTATTGAAAAAGATATTATGATTAAGATGCCAGATGGCGTACCGCCTGAAGTGTCAAATTCATTTATTGCGTTAATTCCAGGAGCAGTTATTCTTTTATTATTCTGGGTTATTCGCCACGTAATTGGTTTTGATTTGAATGGTTTCTTGAGTACGTTATTAATGCCACTTAAAGGTATCCTTGCTGGTAACAGTTTATTTGGCGGCTTACTAACAGTCTTCTTAATCTGTTTCTTCTGGGTTTTAGGGATTCATGGTCCAGCGATTATGGGCCCAGTTATTCGTCCTTTCTGGGATATGTCGATTGCAGAAAACCTTGAAGCTTTTACCAATGGTGCAAACGTTCATCAGTTACCTAATATTTTTACAGAACAGTTTTTACAATGGTTTATCTGGATTGGTGGCGCTGGAACTACGCTTTCTTTAGTTGTTTTAATGATGTTTTCTAAATCAACGTATCTGAAAAGTCTTGGCCGTTTATCGTTCTTACCAGGCTTGTTTAATATTAATGAACCAGTTATTTTCGGAACGCCGATCGTAATGAATCCTATTTTAGGTATTCCGTTTATCGTGGCACCGTTAATTACCACAACGTTATCTTATTTCTTAACAGTCGCTAATATAATTCCGATGATGGCTGCACGTTTAGCGTTTGCAATTCCAGCACCAATTGCTGCTTGGATGAGTACCAATTGGAGTTTCTCGGCCGCAGTATTAGTGATTGTTAACTTCTTAATTACAATGGCTATCTACTATCCATTTTTCAAAGTTTATGAAAAACAACAATTGGATAAAGAAGCAGAAGAATTAGCAGCTGAACAAGCAGCAAAAAATTAAAAAATGTTAGGGCGGGTGTTCTGATATGAATATCCTGCCCCTTCTAAGTCAGAGAAGAAAGTCAGGAGCGTATAAGATGATTATTTGGTTCATTTTCTTTTTTATCGTTAGTCAAATTATTATAGAAAAAGGGCAGTTGCCTACTGTTGTTTATCAATTTGGTTTGGTAAAGACGTTGGTTTTTACGGCAGTTTGTATTACTCTTTCCATGATAATTGGCGGATTTCTAAATCAACCAGTATTGCTCGTTGGCTCTACAACAATCCTGTGTAGCTCGGTGATTGCTTGGAAATTTCGAAATAAATTTGAAAATAGCGGAGTGTGAGAACGAAGATGAAAAGAGCATTAGGTGTATCAGTTTATCCAGATCATAGTGATATCAATCAAGATAAAGCGTATTTAAAAAAAGCCAGCGAATGTGGGTTTACTCGAATTTTTATGAGTATGTTAGAAGTGACCGATGGCAAAGAAGCGGTTCAGAAAAAATTTAAAGAATTAATTAGTTATGCGAAAAATTTAGGATTTGAAACAATTTTAGATGTCGTTCCAAGTATCTTTGATGAATTGGAAATTTCATATGATGATTTGACTTTTTTCAGCGAATTAGGAGCTGATGGGATTCGATTGGATACAGGGTTTGATGGAAATAAAGAAGCCATGTTGACGTTTAATCCATTCGGCGTGGCTATTGAGTTGAATATGAGTAATGATGTCGCTTATCTTGATAACATTTTGACGTATGAAGCGAATCGACCTTTCTTATATGGTTGTCATAACTTTTATCCACAAGCGGGAACTGCATTGCCGTATGATTTCTTTGAAAAATGTAGCATCCGTTTTAAAAAGGAAGGTATTCGGACAGCTGCTTTTATTTCATCACAGGTAGGTGAAATTGGTCCTTGGGATGTGAATGATGGGCTACCTACTTTAGAAATGCATAGACAGTTGCCAGTCACTGTTCAAGCTAAACATTTATTTGCAACAAATTTAATTGATGATGTTGTTATCGGAAATGCTTATGCTTCCAACGAAGAATTAGAAGCATTGGGTCAGTTGAATCGTTATCAAACAGAATTGACCATTGTTTTTGAAGAAGCGACTTCTGAAATTGAAAAAGAAATCGTAACAAAAAATCAACATTTTCGCCGTGGAGATATCACTCAGCAGATGATTCGCTCCACAGAAGTGCGTAAAAAATATAAGAATGAAGCTAATCCCCCACATGATAATCAAGCAATGCTACAACCTGGAGATGTTGTTGTGGGAAATGATGCATTTGGAAAATACAAAAATGAATTACAAGTCGTTTTAGAACCACATCAAGACTCACGCAAAAACCGAGTAGGGCGTATTATAGAAGAAGAACTTGTATTATTAGAATTCATTAAGCCTTGGACAAAATTTAGATTTATAGAAAAGTAGGGAAGAATATGGACTACGATTTACTTATAAAAAATGGACAGACAGTAGATGGTATGCCTGTTGAAATTGCAATTAAAGAGAAAAAAATAGCTGCTGTTGCAGCAACTATTTCAGGTTCTGCAAAAGAAACTATCCACTTAGAACCAGGTACTTATGTATCCGCAGGCTGGATAGATGATCACGTTCATTGTTTTGAAAAAATGGCTCTTTATTATGATTATCCAGATGAAATTGGGGTCAAAAAGGGTGTTACGACAGTGATTGATGCTGGGACAACAGGTGCTGAAAACATTCATGAATTTTATGACTTAGCGCAACAAGCAAAAACAAATGTTTTTGGATTAGTCAATATTTCTAAATGGGGCATCGTTGCTCAGGACGAACTCGCAGATTTAAGTAAAGTACAAGCGAGTTTAGTCAAAAAAGCGATTCAAGAATTACCAGATTTTGTTGTAGGGATTAAAGCCCGTATGAGTAGGACCGTTATTGGCGATAACGGCATTACGCCTTTAGAATTGGCCAAACAGATTCAGCAAGAGAACCAAGAAATTCCCTTAATGGTTCACATTGGATCAGCACCGCCTCATTTAGATGAAATTTTAGCCTTGATGGAAAAAGGGGATGTCCTAACCCATTGTTTTAATGGGAAAGAAAATGGTATCTTAGACCAAGCAACGGATAAAATAAAAGACTTCGCTTGGCAAGCGTACAACAAAGGGGTCGTATTTGATATCGGGCATGGTACGGATAGTTTCAATTTTCACGTAGCTGAAACAGCGTTGCGCGAGGGAATGAAAGCTGCATCAATTAGCACAGATATCTACATTCGTAACCGAGAAAATGGTCCTGTTTATGATTTAGCCACAACGATGGAAAAACTCCGTGTAGTCGGCTATGATTGGCCAGAAATTATTGAAAAGGTAACCAAGGCTCCTGCTGAGAATTTCCATTTAGCTCAAAAAGGCACGTTGGAAATAGGTAAAGATGCTGATTTAACGATTTTCACGATTCAAGCAGAAGAAAAAACATTGACTGATTCTAATGGATTGACACGAGTAGCCAAAGAGCAAATTCGCCCAATCAAAACAATTATTGGAGGACAAATCTATGACAATTAGTTACGAAAAATTCCACTTAAAAGAAGTCATTAATGCTTCTGGCAAAATGACCATTCTAGGTGTCTCCAAAGTTTCGGAGGCAGTCCTCGCGGCTCAACGATTCGGTGGTGAACATTTCTTTGAAATGAGTGAACTTAGTGTACAAACAGGGGCCTTTTTAGCCAACTTGTTGAAGGCAGAAGATGCACAAATCGTTTCCTCGGCTTCGGCGGGGATTGCCCAATCGGTGGCTGCCTTGATTGGAAAAGGCAGCTTGTACCACGCGTATCATCCTTATACAGAAAAAATCGAACAGCGGGAGATTGTTTTACCTAAAGGGCACAACGTGGACTACGGCACGCCTGTAGAAGTTATGGTAGCGCAAGGCGGCGGCCAAGTGGTGGAAGCTGGCTACGCCAACATGTGCAGTCCAGAACACGTGGAAATGATGATTTCTGAAAAAACAGCGGCCATTCTATACATCAAAAGCCACCATACCGTGCAAAAAAGTATGCTGACGGTGGCCGAAGCGGCCAAAGTGGCGCAACGCCACAAGGTGCCGCTAATTGTTGACGCGGCAGCAGAAGAAGATCTTTTCAAATACACCGAAGCAGGCGCTGATTTGGTGATTTACAGCGGCGCCAAAGCCATTGAAGGGCCAAGTGCCGGTTTAGTGGTCGGGAAAAAAGAATACATTGACTGGGTGCGCCTACAAGGCAAAGGCATTGGTCGAGCAATGAAAATTGGCAAAGACAATATCCTAGGCTTTACGCAAGCAGTGGAAGAATATTTGGCGCATGGCAGTGAATCAGGGGCTTCGATGCAAGAGCGCTTAAAACCGTTTGTTGAAGCCATCAACAACTTGTCAGATTTAACCGCTAAAATCGTCCAAGATGGCGCTGGCCGAGACATTTATCGCGCCAGTGTCAAAGTGGACGGCAGAAAAACCGCTAAGGAAGTCATCCAAGCGTTAAAAGCAGAAAGTCCAGCCATTTATACGCGAGAATATCAAGCCAACAATGGCATCATTGAGTTTGACATTCGTTCTGTCAATCAAGAAGAAATGAACAAAATCGTGCAACGATTACAAGAAATTATGGAGACAAAGGAGAAATAAGCCATGTCATTAAAACCTAATTATTTAGAAGAACGCATTTGTTTAAACGTCTTAGCCAATTCAGTAGAAAATGCCCAAGCCTGTTATGAAGCAGCAGAAGGGCATGTTGTGTTAGGCGTCCTTTCAAAAAACTATGAAACCGATGAAGCAGCCATTGACGATATGAAAAAATACCAAGCAGCAACCAACAACGCTTTATCTGTCGGCTTAGGGGCTGGCGATCCTAATCAAAGTCAAATGGTGGCTCGCTTATCAGAAGTTTTACAACCGCAACACGTGAACCAAGTCTTCACAGGTGTCGGCGCTTCGCGGGCCTTACTTCGTCAAGACGAAACAGTGATTAATGGCTTGGTTTCACCCACAGGCAAAGTTGGCTATGTCAACATTGCGACAGGTCCGTTAAGCTCTGGTGCGCCAGCGGCGGAAGTGCCTATCGAAACCGCCATCAAATTGTTGAAAGACATGGGGGGCAGTTCCATTAAATATTTCCCGATGAAAGGCTTGGCTCACAAAGAAGAATACCAAGCAGTAGCAGCAGCTTGTGCCAAGTATGACTTTTATTTAGAGCCAACAGGAGGCATTGATTTAGAAAACTTTGAAGAAATTGTTCAAATTGCGGTGGATGCCGGCGTTAAAAAAATCATTCCTCATGTTTACAGCTCAATTATCGATCAAGAAACAGGGGACACTAGAACAGAAGACGTGAAAACGTTACTAACCATGATGAAAAAGACATTGAATAAGTAGGTGGCAAAGATGAAAATTGCTGCGTTTGGTGAAGTCATGCTTCGTTTCACTCCGCCAGAGTATCTAATGTTAGAACAAACAGAGCAGTTAAGAATGAACTTTGTAGGGACTGGCGTAAATCTCTTAGCAAATTTGGCTCATTTTCAACTAGAAACAGCATTGATTACGAAATTACCTGCCAATCGTCTTGGTGAAGCTGGCAAAGCAGCGCTAAGGAAGTTAGGAATTTCAGATCAATGGGTAGGAGAAAAAGGCGATCATATTGGTAGTTTTTTTGCAGAAATGGGTTATGGAATCCGACCCACACAAGTAACTTATCAAAATCGCCATCAGAGTGCTTTTGGCATCAGCGAGGCGAAGGACTACGATTTTGAGGCCTTTTTAGCGGAAGTAGATATGGTGCATATTTGTGGTATTTCGTTAAGTTTAACTGAAAAAACTCGTGATGCTGCTTTGATACTTGCTCAAAAGGCGCATGCCTGTCAAAAGAAAGTTTGTTTTGACTTTAATTATCGACCTAGTTTGAATACAGCAAATAGCGCACTCTTTATGCGTCAACAGTACGAACGCATTTTACCTTATTGTGATATTGTTTTTGGCAGTCGTCGTGATTTGGTCGAGCTATTAGGTTTCATTCCGCGAGAAGATTTAGAAGGTGAGGCACAAGAAACTGAACTGATTCAGCGCTTCATGTCTCAATACAATTTGGAATGGTTTGCTGGGACAACGAGAAGTCATTCCCAAAATCAAAACTACTTAAGTGGGTATTTATATACCCAAAATGAGTACCAACGGAGTGAAAAAAGACCGCTTCTTAATCTTGATCGAATTGGTGCTGGTGATGCTTATGCGGCGGGGATTTTATATGGCTATAGCCAAAATTGGTCGTTAGAAAAGGCAGTTACCTTTGCCACAGTCAATGGGGTCCTTGCACATACGATTCAAGGAGATATTCCTTTGACAACGGTCAAACAAGTGAATCACGTTCTTGAGCATCCGAATCTTGATTTAATTCGTTAAAGAAGAAAACCAGAAGAAAAGTCGCGTGTGGCTTTTCTTCTGGTCTTTTTTTCATTATAATTAAAAGAAACAGATTGCAAAGGAGGCAGCAGGATGAGTGTTGCACATCTTTTAACAGTTTTAGAAAATGATGAATTTATTGAACGGATTCAAAAACGACCAGAAGCGTTCATTGGAACGACTGGCTTAGTCGGCTTAGAGAATTTACTTGTTCAGACAATTAATGGTTTATTAGAGTTTTTCATTGAAAAGAATCAAGGGAAAATTGCTATACAGTTATCGCGTCAACAAATCTCTTTTCAGGTATCTTCCACACGACCGCTTGTTTTTGAACAAAAGCAAGTCGATTTAGAACCGCCTTTTCTGTATTTATCTGTTTTACAAGCCTTCTCAAAACAAGTAGGAATCAGTATCGATCAAGAAAAACAGCGGACTATTTTTATTTATCATCAAGGGCAATTGAAAAAACGATTATTATTACCTATTGAAGAAACCCAGGAACGAATTGAAGTCTTATTTTGGCCAGATACGCAAATTTTTGGTACAGAATCACTTTCTTATATGCGTGTTTTACAACAATGTCAACAGATTGCCATGTTGAATCCAGGCTTAAAGATTCTCTTAACACAAGAAGAGGAACAAAAAAATCTTTGTTATTACCCTAAAGGTTTAAGTAATTATTTATTTGAAAAAGATAACCCATTAACTAGAAAAGCCGCACCGATTATTCAAGCCAAGCAAACAGAATTGGCCCTTGTTCAATTTATTTTGAGTAAAAATCATGCGCCGCAAGTGCAAAAAACATTTGTTAATGGGCATTATCCCAGTCTTGGTGGAACCCACTATGAGGGCTTTCTTGATGGCGTAGTGGCCGCCTTCAATCAATTTTTAGAGGAGCAACATTACTCATTATCTGTGACAGCAGATAGTTTTTTAGCAGAATTTGATTTTGTTTTAGCCATTACGATACCAAAGCCCCGCTACACTGATGCAACGAAAACCATTTTAAGAAATACAGAGTTATATGAGGTGGTTAAAGAAGTCGTTTTTGACGAATTACAACACTATTTTCAACGTCATCCCAAATGGTTAGAGCAAGGAAGAAGCGAGGGAAATGAATGAAAATTTTTGTCGATGGCGATGGTTCACCTGTGAAAGAGACGGTTATTGAAGTCGCTGTAGAGAAAGCTTTGGATGTGGTGATTGTTACTAGTGTAGATCATTATTCCTTAAAAGATTATCCAGAAAATGTCTCTTTTGTGTATGTTGATAAAGGAGCGGATGCTGCTGATTTTAAAATTGTGCAGTTAATAAAAAAAGGGGATCTTTTAATTACACAAGATTATGGCTTAGCTTCCTTGGTTTTGCCAAAAGGAGTGTCGGTTTTACATCAACTGGGTTATCAATATACGAAAGAAAATATTGATGGATTGTTAGAACAACGCTATTTTAGTGGCCAAATTCGGCGAAAAGGTGGCCGAACGAAAGGACCTAAACCTTTTACAGACCAAGATAGAACAACGTTTAAACAAGCCCTTATTGAGCTGGTGGAACGGAGTCTTTAGCAAGGAAAAGGCAAGCAAAGAATTTTGCCTTCACTAAATTTGCTTCTATTATGAAACTGGGTTTTATGCTAAAATAAGTAAGGATAATTTGAAAAATAATTTTTTCTAAAAGACAGGAAAGAAACTAGGAGGACAAGCATTTGAAGATTATTTTGTTGTATGGCGGCAGAAGTGAAGAGCACGATGTGTCTGTTTTGTCTGCATATTCCGTTTTAAATGCAATCTATTATAAATATTATCAAGTACAGTTAGTCTTTATTAGTAAAGACGGTCAATGGGTAAAAGGCCCTCTCTTATCTGAACGACCACAAAATAAAGAAGTTTTACATTTAACTTGGGCACAAACACCTGAAGAAACAGGCGAATTTTCAGGAAAACGAATCAGTCCTTCGGAAATTTATGAAGAAGAAGCGATTGTTTTCCCTGTTTTACATGGGCCAAATGGTGAAGATGGAACAATTCAAGGATTCATGGAAACCATTAATATGCCTTATGTAGGCGCAGGTGTCTTAGCTAGTGCTAACGCAATGGACAAAATCATGACGAAATATCTTTTACAAACTGTTGGCATTCCACAAGTACCATTCGTGCCAGTTTTAAGAAGTGACTGGAAAGGAAATCCAAAAGAAGTCTTTGAAAAATGTGAAGGTTCTTTAATCTATCCGGTCTTTGTTAAACCCGCCAATATGGGTTCTAGTGTCGGAATTAGCAAAGCGGAAAATCGTGAAGAATTGCAAGAAGCATTGGAAGAAGCTTTCCGTTATGATGCCCGAGCAATTGTTGAACAAGGGATTGAAGCACGTGAAATTGAAGTAGCCATTTTAGGAAATGAAGATGTCCGTACGACTTTACCTGGTGAAGTGGTGAAAGATGTCGCTTTCTATGATTATGATGCAAAATACATCAATAACACGATTGAAATGCAAATCCCAGCGCATGTTCCAGAAGAAGTAGCTCATCAAGCGCAAGAATACGCTAAAAAAGCGTATATTATGTTAGATGGAAGTGGCTTAAGTCGCTGTGATTTCTTCTTAACAAGCAAAAACGAATTATTCCTGAATGAATTGAACACCATGCCTGGTTTTACTGACTTTAGTATGTATCCTTTACTGTGGGAAAATATGGGCTTGAAATACAGTGATTTAATTGAGGAACTGATTCAGTTAGCTTTGAATCGTTTTAAACAACGCCAAGAATTTTATAATAACTAAGAAGAAAAAATCACACAAGACTGGGACATGACAAGACTTTGGCATGTCCCAGTCCCTGTGTCAGAGGAGCAAAACATAATGAAATTAACCTTCTGGGAAGTAGCGCAAGCGGTTGAAGCCAGTAATGATTGGCAACAATGGCCTGATTTTCCTTTAACAGGCATTGAATTTGATAGTCGTAAAATTGTGAAAGGAAATCTCTTTGTTCCTTTACAAGGTGAAAATGATGGTCATCGTTTTATTGAGAGTGCCATGGCTAATGGCTGTCAGGCCGCTTTTTGGGGACAGGATTTAGTCGATGCGCCGCAACAATTGCCTGTTTTGCATGTTACTGATCCACTGGTTGCTATGCAAAAATTAGCTACCTATTATTTAAATAAAATGCAACCGAATGTCATCGCTGTGACTGGCAGTAATGGAAAAACTACCACTAAAGATTTAATTGCTGCTGTGTTATCTGAAAAGTTTGTGACTTACAAAACGCAAGGCAATTACAATAATCAAATTGGCTTACCCTATACTATTTTACACATGCCTGATGAAACAGAAAAACTGATTTTAGAAATGGGCATGGATCATGCTCAGGAAATTTCTTTCCTTTCCAATCTGGCTCAGCCAGAAGTTGCTGCCATCACAATGATTGGCGAAGCCCATGTGGAAAATTTAGGCTCACGAGCAGGCATTGCACAAGCAAAAATGGAAATCGTAGATGGTTTAGCCAAAGACGGTAGTTTATTTGTGCCAAGCGATGAACCTTTGCTAGAACCATTGGTGGAAAAAGTCACGCAACAAGTGATTACTTTTGGTTTTAGCCAGGAAAGTCAACTTCAAGGAATCGTCACAAATGAAGCCAAAGAGCAAACCTCATTCAAAATCAGTGATACACAAATGACGTTTACGATTCCAGTGCCAGGAACCTATAATGTCACCAATGCATTAATCGCAATTGGCATTGGTCGGTATTTCCAATTAACGGATAGTGAGATTCAAAAAGGGTTGGCTACAGCGGAACTAACAAAGAATCGGACAGAATGGCTGAAAGCAGCGAATGGTGCCGAAATTTTAAGTGACGTGTACAATGCCAATCCGACAGCTATGGGTCTTGTTCTGGACAGTTTTAGCAAAATGTCCAAAGTGGGAAAACGAATTGCTGTTTTAGGAGACATGCTGGAATTAGGTCCTGATTCTGCTAGCATGCATCAAGCAATGGCGCAGCATTTAGCCCCAGATGCGATTGAAGAAGTCTTTTTATATGGTTCTGAAATGGCTTATTTAGCTGATAAATTGCAAGAAACCTATGCACCAGCTAACATTCATTCTTTTAAAAAAGAAGAAAAAAATGAGTTGATTGAAGCTGTCAAAAAAGTCTTACAGCCAGAAGACATGGTGGTTTTAAAGGGAAGTAACGGGATGGGACTTCGTGAAGTCATCGATGCACTTTTGGAAAAGTAAATAAGTTTCATAAAACTTGCTGAAAATAGGATTCTATGATAGAATGACCTATTGCCGGAAGATGACGAGAAAAATTGAATCGTAGTAAATAAAATAGATCTATTTCTATGTTTAATAATAAATGTGAAGCTGAACGACCACGTTTGGCTTTTCTAATGCCATAAGGTGAATTTTTCGGTGAAATCAGGAAAGAAGAAATAGTTGGCACACTATAATGGATTTCTTTTTAACAACTGAAAGTGAAGACACCTGAAACTAGGAAGAAATCGTTCTTTCCGAAACAAAATCTAGGAGGATATCATTTGAAATTTAAAGAACTTGGTTTAGCGCCAGAATTATTATCAGCGGTAGAACGCGCAGGCTTCGAGGAAGCAACCCCTATTCAATCAGAAACAATTCCGTTAGCGTTAGCAGGAAAAGACGTAATCGGACAAGCACAAACAGGAACAGGGAAAACCGCTGCTTTTGGCTTACCAATGCTTAACAAAATTGACGCAGACAACCGCGTTATTCAAGGATTAGTCATTGCACCAACCCGTGAGTTGGCTATCCAAACACAAGAAGAGTTATTCCGTTTAGGCCGCGATAAAAAGATTCGCGTCCAAGCCGTTTACGGTGGGGCTGATATCGGTCGCCAAATTCGTGGACTAAAAGATCGTCCACATATCGTTGTAGGTACACCAGGACGTTTACTAGACCATATTAACCGTCGTACCTTGAAATTAGAAACTGTTGAAACATTAGTTTTAGACGAAGCAGATGAAATGTTAAACATGGGCTTCTTGGAAGACATTGAAAAAATCATCTCACAAGTGCCAGAACAACGTCAAACACTTCTATTTTCAGCAACTATGCCGCCAGCAATCAAGAATATTGGCGTGAAATTCATGAAACAACCAGAACATGTGAAGATTAAAGCCAAAGAAATGACGGCTGATTTAATTGATCAATATTATGTACGTTCAAAAGACTTTGAAAAATTTGACATTATGACACGTTTACTAGACGTGCAAACCCCAGAATTGACCATTGTCTTTGGTCGGACAAAACGCCGTGTTGATGAACTTGCCCGCGGGTTAGAAGCGCGTGGTTACAAAGCAGAAGGCATCCATGGCGACCTATCACAACAAAAACGGATGAGCGTTTTACGTTCATTCAAAAATGGTAACTTAGATATCTTAGTGGCAACAGATGTAGCAGCACGTGGGTTAGATATTTCAGGTGTCACCCATGTCTATAACTACGATATTCCACAAGATCCAGAAAGTTATGTTCACCGTATTGGTCGGACAGGTCGTGCTGGTAAAGGTGGTATGTCTGTGACGTTTGTAACACCAAACGAAATGGGTTACTTACATGTCATCGAAAACCTAACGAAAAAACGGATGACACCATTACGTCCACCAACCGAAAAAGAAGCATTTAAAGGACAATTAAGTGCAGCTGTTGAAACCATCGAAAGTGATCTAGAAGAAAATGGTTTAGACAAATATCTAGAATCTGCTGAAGCATTATTAGAAAAATATTCAGCGACAGACTTAGCTGCGTTATTATTAAAAACAGTAGCGAAAGATCCAGCAGATGCGGTTCCTGTAAAAATTACCCCAGAACGACCATTGCCTTCAAATAAAAAAGGCTTTAACAAAAATGGCCGTGGTGGTGGCGGTGGGAACAACCGTAATCGCAACCGTGGTGGCAATGGTAAAGGTGGCAGCTATCGTGGCAACAAAAACCATAAAGATGGCGACCGTAATTACAAAAATAGCGACCGCAAAAATAAAGATCAACGTGGCGGCAAACGTCATAACGATAAAAAACGTGGTTTCGTCATTCGCGAAAACGCTAAATAATCAAAAGAGCGAGTGTTCCGTCTATGAACGGAACACTCGCTCTTTTTTGGTAGATAATCGTTAAATAGAAAAACTCAAAAAAAGTAAAAAAGGCATCAAAATGATATAGAAAAAGAAAAACGCCAAAATTATCCAAGTTTTCAACGGGGAAGTTAGATTGAAGAGTTTCAGTTTTTGTTGTAGCAAATGAATGGTTAGAATCCAAGCCAGTTGCAAGAGAAAAAATAGGCTGGGATTTTTAAAGAAGATTGGAAATATGTAGAGCAACAAAGTAAAAATAAATAGGGCGCAACGAAGTAACTTTTTTTGCCGAGAAGTTAAAGTCATACGTTTTTCTCCTTTTTCTTTTTATTCTCCCATAAGTAGCCAAAATTTGCTATAAAATATTAGAACATCCGCTTAGTTTCCTGATTTTTTTCCGATGCTTCTTAGTTGTTGTCTTACTTTTATAAAAATTCAGAAAAATTTTATAAAAATGTAAATAGGAAGAAAACGTATGGTACTTCAATTTGTGTGAGGATCGTGTAAAACATTCTTTATTTTTTTAGCGAATCAGTGGAAAAATTTTGAAATTTTGTTAAAATGAAAGGTAATTCGGAGTAACTATATTAAATAGGAAGTAAGGCGGAAAATGATAAAGGGAATTGGTATTGACGCAGTAGAATTAAGTCGGATAAAACCGATTGTTGAAAAACAAGGATCATTTATTCAACGGGTTTTAACACCTAACGAATTGACCCTTTTTGAAAAGTTATCTACAAAACGTCAAATAGAATTTTTAGCTGGTCGTTTTGCTTGTAAAGAAGCGTTCTCTAAAGCATGGGGCACAGGGATTGGTAAAGTTGGTTTACAAGATATTGAGGTGCTGACTGAAAAAACAGGTGCACCATACGTAGCAAACTCGCCCCATAATGGTAAAGTGTTTGTCTCGATTACGCACACAGATACTATGGCGATTGCACAAATTGTTTTAGAAAGCGAATAATAGAAGCAACGAAGAAAGAAGGATGTACAATGGTCGTTGGATGGCATCGTCCTACACGGTTACATATCGATACGCAAGCAATTACTGAAAATGTCCAAAAGGAATGTCAACGTTTGCCAGAAGGAACCGCTTTATTTGCGGTTGTAAAAGCGAACGGCTATGGGCATGGCGCCGTAGAATCCGCCAAAGCGGCGAAAAAAGGTGGCGCGACAGGTTTTTGTGTCGCCTTATTGGATGAAGCAATTGAATTGAGAGAAGCAGGTGTTCAGGACCCCATTTTAATTTTGAGTGTGGTAGACTTAGCTTATGTGCCTTTGTTGATTCAATATGATTTATCTGTAACGGTAGCTACACAAGAATGGTTAGAAGCTGCTCTTCAACAACTAACGCCTGAGAGTAACACGCCATTACGTGTTCACTTAAAAGTCGATACTGGCATGGGACGGATTGGCTTTTTAACCCCAGAAGAGACTAAGCAAGCAGTGCGGTTTGTTCAATCCCACAAAGAATTTTTATGGGAAGGGATTTTCACTCATTTTTCAACAGCTGATGAAATCGATACAAGCTATTTTGAAAAACAAGCAGGGCGTTTTAAGGCTGTTCTAGCAGTTTTAGAAGAGTTACCTCGGTATGTCCATGTTAGCAATAGTGCGACAGCGTTATGGCATCCTGATGTACCAGGAAATATGATTCGCTATGGGGTAGCCATGTATGGATTGAACCCTTCGGGTAATAAGCTTGCCCCAAGCTATGCGTTAAAGCCGGCCTTACGGTTGACCAGTGAACTTATCCATGTAAAACGCTTAGCGGCTGGCGAAGGGATTGGCTATGGCGAAACCTACGTGACTGAAGCTGAAGAATGGATTGGGACAGTACCAATCGGCTATGCAGATGGCTGGTTGCGTCATCTCCAAGGATTTACAGTGCTCGTGAATGGTAAGCGTTGCGAAATCGTCGGACGAGTGTGTATGGATCAATGTATGATTCGTTTAGCAGAAGAAGTTCCTGTCGGCTCAGTCGTTACATTAGTTGGAAAAGATGGCAATGAAGAAAATACGTTACAAATGGTAGCCGAAAAATTAGAAACCATTCATTATGAAGTTGCATGTACTTTCTCACAAAGAATCCCCAGAGAATATAACTAGATAGGAGGTTCCACTATGGTCAAACGCGGAGATATTTATTTTGCAGACCTTTCCCCAGTAGTGGGCTCGGAACAAGGTGGCGTCAGACCAGTCCTTGTTGTCCAAAATAACTTAGGTAATCATTTTAGCCCAACGATTATCGTTGCGGCGATCACAGCCAAAATGGCAAAGCCAAAATTGCCAACACATATCGGGATTAATTCTGATGAAACAGGCATTGAAAAAGATTCAGTGATTCTTTTAGAGCAGATTCGAACAATCGATAAGGGCCGCTTGAAGGAAAAAGTTTGTCATTTGAGACTTGATATTATGGAAGAAGTTGATCGTGCCTTAGGCATCAGTGTTGGACTTAGTAGCGATTCAGCCCCAGCAAAAGCAAATTCAGCTACATAAAGAACGATAGCTACTATGAAATCAACAAAGACTAATTGGATTTTTTTAAAAGTGACTGATCTAGTTCGGTTCGCTAAACATAGTTTGAGTAAAAGCGAGAGAGATGGCCAAGTGGCATCTCTCTTTTTTTGTTTTATATTTTAAAAATTAAAATATAAATATAAAATATAGAATTTTATCATCATATTTTAAATAAAGTTGTTGGCAAGGCTCAAACGGAATGTTACAATCAATACTATATAGAGTTTTTAAAGAGCGTAACAGGTGATTTTACAAGTTTTGATTGTCGAGCGATGACATAAAGGAGATTATATTTGTATGATGATTGTTGTACTTTTAATGAGTAGTTGCTTATTTTTATTTGTAAGCTATCAATTGTATTTGCGATTACTTGTCGAAAAACTGGATTCAGAGGACCGGACATTAAAGAGGAAAATAAATTTCTATAAGTATCAGAAAAATAGTCGTTTAATGATTTATTTATTGTTTAGTGTTTGTCTACTTAGCGTATTATTGTTAGGAATTGTTTATACATATTATCAATTAAATCAACGAAATATCCGCATTGAACAACGGATCGAGCGTTTGGCACAGGGCCAAGCTACTCAAGGTGACAAAATAAAAAAACAAGCAATTAAAAAAACAGCCTTAAACCAGTTTCCCTGGAAGCAAGCTGTTTCGACAGAATCGGCCGCTGTCTTGACGAATTATGAATTACAATTAGCGCGTGAATGGCGTCCTTATCTCGGAGAGACGAGTATCACAATAATTAGAAGTGAAAAAACACAAACCTTGACACTGTCTGTTTTTTCAGTTGGCTTAAGTTACCCTGAATTTCAAATAGCCCAAGACAATATTTTAGCACTTATTGCAGCGTTGAATTCGGTTAAAGAAATTACCATGATTGATTTTAATTTTACTTATCGAGATCAAGAGCAAACCCTTGTCAAATCCATTGATACGTATGCTCGTGAGACGCTTGAAACAAATTTGGAGCCTGTCGTGATTAGTTAAAAGGATGAGAGAAAGGACATATATATGACAAAAAGACGTTTAATCAAAAAAATTAAAGATATTTCGGATGATACGCTTGAAAAAGAAGTCTTTTTTCAGCCAGGATTCGAACCAGAAAAAATAATTAGCGGAATCAAACCAGAACAACAGGAAAAAGAAATGGCGACGTTAAGAGAAAGGCTCACCTACTATCAGAAAAAAGAAACAGCCTTTAAAAAACTTCAAGAAGAAAATGAGCAATTAAAGAACCAACAAGAAACGGAAAAACAAGCGTTAGAAGAAAAAAATCAGGCATTACTTGAAATACTAAATCAAAAAGAACATGAAATTTTTGAATTGGAAGAGCAACTGGAAACAAACAGTGAAACCACGACAGAGGCTACCACTCTTCAAACAAATCTGCAAAATGCAGAAAAACAATTAACCACTGTACATAATCAAATGGAACGTTTAGAAAGTGAATTAACGCAGCAAGTGGCAGAATTAGAAAAAGAATCGGCTGAACAGCAACAACATATCCAGACATTACACAACCAGTTAGCAGAAGAAAAAGGAAAGTTGGAGAAAAAAGGAGATATTACAGGAATGGAAAAGCAAGTAGAAACGTTAACGACAGAATTAGAAGAAAGCACAACGACTCAACAAGCATTGCAGGAACAAATTGAAAAACTAACTGTACAATTACAAAAAGTAGAAGCCGAAAAACAAACCTTACAAGAGGCTGCCCAACAAGAAGTGATTGTGAAACAACGCATGGAGGAGTTAAAGAATGAGCTTCAAAATAGTTTACAGCAAAAAAATGAAGCAGAAGTAAAACTAGGTCGACTACAAGGTGTCAATGACAAACATCTTGCTGAAAAGCAAGTTTACGAAGGAGAATTAGCTGCTCTAAGAAAAGAAGTAGAGGCCAAAGAAGACAGTTTAGAACAAGTTCAAAAAGAATTGAAGACACTACAAGCCGTTTCAAAAAATATTGAACCGAGTAGTGAGCAGTTAACAGAACTGCTACGCGCAAAACAGCAAATCAACGATTTATTAATGAAAAATCAGCAATTACAAGAAGAGGCTTTAAAATCGCAACAAGAAATTGGCGAAGTGATGGTTTCTGCCAAAAAAGAAGCCAATCGGATTGTTAATGAAGCAAAAGTAGAAGCAAAACACCTAATCAATTCCGCAGAATTAGAAATGTTAAATATTGGCAACCGAGCGAAAAGTATTTCGAATGAAGTCGAAGCATCAAAAGTAGAAGTACTTGAGATTTATCGCGAATTAGAGGAACGCTTAACTAAACTGACACGTCTTGAACAAGATAACTATTAATAAAATGGTCAGTAAAAAGTTAATGGGAGCAAGGAAACTACATTGTCTTGGGGTCCTTTTTTTAGTTGTTACACTAAGTGGCTCTGCAGAACGATTACAGGCTGCTGCTGTCTCAAAGGAAGAGCAGTCGCTAAGGCAACCGCTTGTCAGAAAAAATATAGTAACAGAGAAGAGCGAATATCTTGTACAAGCAAATCAAAGTATCTGGGAGCTGGCACAAGATGCTCAGAAACCACTGAATCAGTTTATGAAGGAAAACCAGTTACGTAGTAGCTATATTAAAAAAGGAACGCAATTAGTCAAGTAGAAAAAAGGAGTAAAGAAAGGAAAAGTTTATTTAAGAAGCTTTTCCTTTTAAGAAAACGATGGAAGAATGGATAAAGCCCGTTATGCGAACAATTCGCCACATTAAGCGCGCCTTCTTGAAGCAAAAGTTGCCTGCGACATATCAGCTAAAAAAGCAAAAGGCTAACACAGCAATGGAATATTTGCTTGAGCAAACAGATAACCATCAATCAATAAGAGGACCGCAAAGAAAAATGACCGCTGAAGAGATTAAAAAAAAGCGGCAAGCCTACCAAAAGAAACAACGCATCCAAGTCGTTAAATTTTTTATGCCAGCTATTCTTTTCGCCATTTTTGTGTTCTTTTTTGTGTTAAAGACATCTAGCTACCCAATTGCTGGGCAATCCATGAAGCCGACACTTAACGCTGGGGAACGAGTCTTAGTACAACGGACGAAGCAAGTAACAAGGTACGATGTGATTGCATTTAAAGCACCGTTGGCTAGCACAGGTACGTACGTCAAGCGAATTATCGGGGTTCCTGGTGATCGAATTTGGGTAAACGAGACAAAACTTTATCTTTCGGAAGAACCTATAGCAAGCGATAATGAGGCACTGCCTGAGAATGCCAGTCGTTTTGACTTATCAGAAGAAGCGGCAGCCCAACTTCGCCTGTTTCAGAAGATTCCAGCTGGTCATTACTTTGTCTTAGGGGACAATCGTACGCATTCAAGTGATAGTCGTACGTTCGGCTTTGTCGAGATACAAGCGATTGAAGGAATCGTGGTGTTTAAAATGGCGCCGTTTAAGGAAATAGGGAAAGTAAAATAAAAAGCTTAAGTCTGCCATCTAAGAGTAGGGCACTTAAGCTTTTCTTTTTAGAGATTATTTGCCCAATAACAATTGAATGATTTTTTCAATTGATTGTAGGTCGTAACGATTACTAATATCCGAAAAAATATAGTAATGGTCATACTGGGCAACGAGCTGTTCATTATTGGTATTCATTAAAAGCAAATCATAATGGTTTTCTGCGTTGTAAGGCTCAATTTTCAGCGGATATTTTCCAGCGATACTCTGTTGTATTTTTTGTGCTACCAACTCGCTATAAGCACTGCTCAGTGAGTGATAAACACCAATCGTTATTTTTTTTTCATTTAATTCAGCAATGTGATTCAAAATAAGTGTATAATTAATTTCAGTAAATTGATTTTGGTACTTAGAAGCAGTGGCTTTTGTGGCAAAGTTCGTTGTAGCGATCTCCACTAATTCGTAAACTTCACTTTCGCTAAAAGGATGACGTAAGACTTTCAAAAGTGACTGAATTGTCCAATAATCAAAGGGTAAAATAAATCCTGAAAAATAATAGAGTTGCGCATGTAATTGGAAAAGTAAATTTTCAATATAAAGTAGCCGAATAGGTAGCGCGTAATGGGCTAAATAACCACGTGCTTTAAGGTATGTTAAAATAACCCGGTTCATTTCGTTAAGATACGTTTTTTCAATTCGTTGTTGTTTTGCTAAACGAAAGGCGAAAGCAGCATTCGCAGAATAATTATGCATGGAACAAAAAAAGTCATAAAACATATAGGCTTCATTGATTGTATATGGACGGTCGATTCTTTTCATATATGTATGTATAGATAAATTAATTTCTTCAAATAAAGGTCGATCGAGTTGGACATCATGCGGACTAATCGTTGGCAGAGGTTCTAAAACCATACGACGAAAAGAAATTTTCATCCAAAGCTTAATTTGAAGAATTTCTGTATGGTCAAAGGTAATTCTGGGGATTTCTTGTAATATCTCGATTAATCCTAGGTATTGATTGGCCAGTTCTTTTTCTAAATCTGTTTTTTCTTCAAAGATAAACCAGAAAAAATTAAAAAAGAAAAAGCGAATTTGTTTTTCTTCGCCGATAAGTTTTCCTCGTTTGATACATAAATTAAACTCATTGAGTAAGTCATTTAATTCAACGATTTTTCGATAATAGGTAGCAGAGCTGATGGCATAATTCTGTTGAAAATACCCGCCATTTATTTTATTTTTATGAAAGAGTTGCTGAACCATGTGAAACTTAATAGATTTATTCAAGAACAACATGATCATTGCTTTCATGGAAAAGGTTGGTGCTTTATTTAGATAAAGGGTATCACCTAGTACAGTCACGGTGAGGCTTTCTTGAAGTTGCTCTTCTTTCAAAAATTGTTCTAAAAAAGAAAGATACTCATTCAATGTTGGTAAACTAATATTGAAAAAATCTACTAATTCATTTCGTGTCGCTTGGCCTTTATTATTATATAGGAACAATAGAATATCATTCATATAATCATACGGTTTTTCTAAAAAATCTCGTTTTAACATCGTTGCTCACCTCTCTTTTAAGAATACTGTATCTATGATAAAATGGCAATAAACAACTGATAAAAAGATTGTTTTTTGAGGTGTTTTTTATTATCGTTGAGAAAAAGAAATAAAAAGAAAAAACAAAGTATTTAAATGATAACAAAATAATTAAAATGAAGGAGCGATAGAACATGAACAGCGTGGTGAACTTTAGAGATATTGGAGGATTTCCAACGCAACAAGGCACAGTTGTCAAGACAGGGCATTTTTTTCGGAGTGGTGAACTCGTCAATGTTGCACAAGCGGATCAACAGAAACTGGTAGAGGACTATCAAATTAAACGAATCTATGATTTTAGAAGTGCAGCGGAAACGCAAGAACGACCAGATGATTCAATTCAAGGAACCAACTATCTACATATAGATATTTTGGCCGATATTCAGGCGCAGACTGCTTCATTAGAAGGAATGCTTAAAACGGTTGGTTCACCCGATGAAGCAATGGACATGGCTTATAAAGAAATGGTTCTTTCCAATTCGGGGCGCAAAGGTTACCAAACATTTTTTGAAAACTTTTTAAGTTATCCACAGGAAGCTATTTTATTTCATTGTTTCGCAGGAAAAGATCGAACAGGAATCGGCGCAGCCTTGATATTAAGTGCTTTAGGTGTGGAACATTCTTATATTTTAGAAGATTATTTAAAGACGAATGAGCAAAGAAAAGCTGCTAACGAGCAGATTATTGCACAATATCAAGCAAATGGAACATCTCCAGCAGAAATTCAACAATTAGAAACGATGCTTTATGTGAAAAAAGAGTACTTAGCGACCGCTTTACAGGCGATTGAAAAAGAATTTGGTTCGGTAGAGGGCTATTTAAAAGAGGGACTCGGCTTACCTTTATCCGCCAAAAAAGACATGCTAAGTCTGTACACAAAATCATAGATCCTAAAAAAAGGACTATCCTTTCTAAAAAAGAAGTTTTATAATAGAAAAGAATCTGTTTGTAAGGAGGGATAGGGAATGAAAGAAGGACAAGAACAATTCTTAACGTTCATACTAGATCGAACAAAAGAAGATAAAAAAGAAAAAATGCAAGCGCTACTTGCAGAAATGTTTGAACGCCAACAAACAGGCAAATTAGATAAAATGTACTTGATGACAAAAGCACCAAAACTTTTGGCTTATTTAAAACCAGAAGCCATTGATGAAGTTAAACAAGTCGTTTCGGAATTTTCTAAAAATATGAAATAAACAATCTTAGCTTGAACTTACGACATTTTAAAAATGTGTCGTAACATTCAAGCTTTTGTTTGTTATTCTCTTGTATTTTATGCTAAAGTTATTCAGGCACAAAAAAAAGCAGGTGATTTTATGAAACATATAAAAAATACATGGGAACTATTTATTTTAGATTGGAAAAGAATTTTTAAAAACCCAGTAGCAACATTTTTGATTGTTGCCTTAATGATTATTCCATCATTATATGCATGGTTTAACATTAAAGCACTATGGGATCCGTATTCAAATACAGGAGAGTTACCAATAGCGGTCTATAGTGATGACCAAACAGCAACTTTTCAAGATAAATCGGTCAATATTGGTGATGAAGTCTTGAAAAACTTGAAGAAAAACAAGCAATTAGGTTGGCGTTTTGTTGATTCGAAAAAGGAATTAGACAAAGGGGTCCAATCAGGAAAATATTTTGCCGGGATTTATTTACCTAAAGATTTTTCCAAAGATTTGCTAAGTTTTACTTCTGGTGATATCAATAAACCTAAAATTGAATACTCAATTAACGAAAAAATTAATGCAATTGCACCGAAAATTACGTCAAAAGGCGCTTCTTCCATTCAGTCACAAATTTCGGAAGAATTCATTAAAACGGCAAGTAGTACGTTAATCAAAACATTCAATGATATTGGCTATGATATTGATAAAAACATGGTCAGCATTCAAAAAGTTAAGAGCATGATTTTAGATACAGATGCCAACATTGGAACCATTGATACGTATGCAAAACAAGTCACAGACTTACATGGTAAGATGCCTGAGCTAAAAGAAAAATTAGCGAAAGCCAACGATGCGATGAAATATTTACCTGAAGTTGATGCTTTAGGAGAGAAGATTGTTGAGCTAAATGGCAAAATGCCAAGCATCAAAGAACAAGCTAGTGTTATTTTGACGTTACAAGAAAAAATTCCAGAAATTCAAAACGCTGGCCGACAAATTGCTATGATTGATGAAGACTTTGCCTCTGTGGAACAAACAATGAGCGAAGGAATCCAAGAAGCAAAACAAGGATTAGAAATCATTCAACAAGTCCAAACGGCGTTACCAGATATTCGTAAACTAGGTGATCAAGCCAATGATTTAGGGAATGTCACATTAGATGGCGCCAATAAATTGCAAGAGGCGTTACCAAGCATTACGAATAGCGTGAATGTAACAATTGAATCATTACAAACGATTAGTTCAAATATAAATTCAATTGCTGGCCAAATTAACCAATTAATCGCAGACGGTGAATTAACACCAGAAGAAAGACAACAATTAGGTGAAATTTTAAATCGCTTTTCTGAAAGTTTGACCAATCAAATTGTAGCGGCCAATCAATTAATTGATACATTAACAAAATTACAAGAAGCTGCTGGAAATAATGATTTAGCAATACCTATTCAAGGGTTAAAAGATTTAATTAGCGTTCTTACAGGGCTACAAAAACGTATCGATGAAATTGATGTAAATTCAACAACTGTAGAGGATATAAAAAACGTAGTTAAAGAAATCCAAATCGTTTCTAAGGAAGTTTCAAAGTCTCTTTCAGGTGTAACTGCCAATAACGTAAGCAACACTGTTAGCAACATTACAAGTAAATTAATTGCTACCATCCAAAACGCTCAAGGTCAACTAAACAAAGCGCAACAAATTGACTTTGAAGGATTATTGAGCTCAACAAGTCAAACGGTCACTAATGCGATTTCTTTATTAGAAAAATATCAAGCCGAAATGCCGGCAATTAAACAAGAAATTCATGATGCGAATACGATGTTGAATGGCAATATGGAAACCATTGTCAATGGCATTAATCGTGGTGCTGATTTGTATAAAAACGATTTACCAGTCATTCAAGACAAAGTCAGCAAAGCGGCAGCCTTTATGCAAAATGACTATCCAGGTATCCGAAAAGATTTAACGAATACCTTGAAAACAGTCAATGAGAAAATGCCAGATGTTGAAGCGGCCTTGGACAAAGCCAACGAGCTGATTATTAATGATTGGCCAAATATCAAAACAGGATTACACAAAGCAGCGAATGCAATCCGTAAAGGTGAAAAAGAAGTTGATTTAGGCGAAATTCTTAAATTACTAAAATTAGATGCCAATAAAGAAAGTGACTTCTTTACACAACCAGTTGAAGTCAAAGAACATGCTGTTTATCCGATTGCTAATAATGGTTCGGCAAGTACGCCATTCTATACAGCTTTGTGTTTATGGGTTGGCGCTGTGTTATTCTCAAGTGTTGCGACAACAGATGTTTATCTTGAAGGAAAAGATAAAAAACGCTTCTCTAAACGGGAACAATTTTCAGCACGGATGTTTACCTTCATTGTCATGGGGATTGGTCAAGCGCTGATTGTAACGCTAGGTAATTACTTTGCGTTAGGCGTAGATGTCCGTAATCCAGCGTATAGTGTCTGGTTTGCCGTATTGATTGCCATTACGTTTATGATAATGGTTTATGTGCTCGTTGCTCTCTTTGGCAATGTAGGGAAAGGAATTGCGATAATAATCTTGGTACTATCCATCTCTGGTGGGGGTGGGAACTACCCAATTCAAGTCTCAGGTAAATTCTTCCAAATGATTAATCCGTTCTTGCCGTTTACGCATGCCGTGAACTTGCTAAGGGAATCAGCAGGAGGCATTTACTGGCCAAATGCTTGGTTTGCCATTTGGATTATGGTGGGGATTTCAGTCGTCTTTAGTATTGGCGGCGCAATTCTTTATCCACATCTGGAACACAGATCGAAAAAATTTGCGGCTTTAGCACAAAAGAGCCATTTATTCCATTAAAAAACAAAAAGCTGAAAACGTCTCTAGCGTTTTCGGCTTTTTGTTTTTCTTTATTTTCAAGGCAACCCTAACAAAGAAGTTTTGGGGGCTCTTGCTTTTGACTTTTTGGCAATGCTAAATAATAAAATCTCCCTCAGAAAGTGAGGTTTTTTGTGTACAAATACATAAAAAGGTTTTATAGTATTTTTTTAAGAAATAAAAAGTGGGTAGGGGTTGTAAAATGATTCAAGCATTGCTTCAACGATATGAGAAAAAAATTGAACGTCGTAAATTGGAAAAACGAACAGCATTCGGTGCTTTTGCCGGGCGGATTGGGCTTGTTTCTAATTTATTTTTATTCGTTAGTAAATTTATGATTGGCTTGCTTTCAGGTAGTGTTTCAATCATGGCAGATGCCATTAATAGCTTGTCCGATACTATTTCTTCAGTTTTAACATTAGTCGGTTTTTATATTGCCGGTAAGCCAGCGGATAAAGAACATCCCTATGGCCATGAACGTTTTGAATATATTAGTGGAATGCTTGTATCATTAGTCATTACGTTTATTGGGTTTGAGTTTCTAACGACCTCCGTTGATCGCATCCTGCATCCAGAATCAATCAAGGTGACACCCATTTTATTTGCTGTTTTAGCTTTATCAATTGGGATTAAAATTTGGCAAGGGCTGTTTTACAAAAAAGTATCAGCAAAAATTGATTCTCAAGCATTAGTTGCTTCTGCTAAGGATAGCTTTAATGATGTTTATACTACATTAGCTGTTTTGGTTTCTGCATTTATTGAAGGCGTCACTGGTTTGCGAATTGATGGATATATTGGTTTTTTAATTGCTGCATATATTATTTATAGTGGCTTGCAGTTAATTCGCGAATTTATTAATGAGTTGATGGGCATGCGTCCGAGCCAAACAGAAATTGATGAAATGAAAGATGTCTTATCAAAAATGGAAACAATTGTAGGGTATCACGATTTACTGATTCATAATTATGGTCCCAGCCAAACGTTTGCGTCTGTTCACATTGAAATTGATGATCGCTGGGATTTAAATAAAGCCCATCAGACAATTGATGCGATTGAAGCGAAGTTTAAAGAAGAATTGGATGTTAACCTTGTTTGTCATATTGATCCAGTGAATTTATATGACCCAACACAACAATTTGTTCATCAAACAATCAAAAAGATTATTCGTTCTTTTGACGCGTCTTTAAAAGTTCATGATATCCGCTTAGTTACCCATGGCGAAGAGCCGAAGATTTTGTTCGACTTGGTTTTGCCTACAGAATCAAAATTATCTGAATTTGAACTGGGTGTGGAAATTCAACGGCAAGTTTATGAAAAAATTGGTCGTTATAAAGTGGAAATTACCTTCGATCATACGTACTTGTTACAATAAAAGGGAATAATTAACTAAGTTTTTAAGCGTGAGCCAAAAGGTCAAATAGACTTTTAGCTCTCGCTTTTTTGTTTAGAGAATGCAAATCCTTTTGTTATCTGGATTCTCTTGATAAGATAAAGGAAGTGGGGGACTTTAAATGAGTGTATGATTAAAAAAAGATGGTGATTTTTTTATCTTTTTCAGTAACAAAAATCAATTGACTTTTCATTGTGAGAAGCGTAGCATATGGATTTGTTTGATAAAAAATAATGAAAAAAGTGAGCGGGTCACTCTAGAGAAAAGGAGTAGAAAAAAATGGCGGATTTAAAACGACTGTTCATTGGGAAACCATTGAAATCAGCCGAAAATGATGAACATAAATTAAGCAGATTTGCAGCGCTTGCGTTGTTATCTTCTGATGCACTTTCATCCATTGCGTATGGTACAGAACAAATAGTGGTGGTTCTGGTTACTTTGTCGGCGGCTGCGATTTGGTATTCATTGCCAATTGCTGCATTTGTTATTATTTTACTTATTTCTTTAACATTGTCGTACCGACAAATTATTCATGCGTATCCGCATGGCGGCGGCGCATACGTTGTTAGTAGTGAAAACCTTGGCAGAAATGCAGGTTTATTGGCTGGTGGTTCGTTGTTAGTCGATTATATGCTAACAGTAGCCGTTTCAGTTTCAGCGGGCGCAGAGGCGATTATATCGGCGATTCCAGCGTTATATGGTCATCAAGTAGCAATTTCTATTGGGATTGTGATATTGATCACCTTAATGAACTTGAGAGGCCTGCGAGAATCTGCTTCGTTCTTAATGTTGCCAGTGTATAGTTTTATCGCAATTATTACCTTACTGATTGTTGTTGGGCTATTTAAAATTGTGACTGGCGCACAGCCATTGAATGCGACAGCTTTACCAGGAGCCGTGGTTCCAGGAATTTCTATTGCCTTGGTTTTACGGGCTTTTTCATCTGGTTCTTCTTCCTTAACAGGGGTCGAAGCAATCAGTAATGCAGTGCCATTCTTTAAGAAACCACGAGCAAAAAATGCTGCTGGGACGTTAGCGTTAATGGCAACGATTTTAGGGTTCTTCTTCGTGGGGATTACATTTATTAACTATTGGTATGGGATTGTACCAAAAGAAGAAGTGACAGTTCTTTCACAAATTGGGAAAGCGGTCTTTGGTCAAAATATTTTATATTATTTATTACAGTTTGCGACAGCCTTAATTTTAGCGGTTGCCGCTAACACAGGATTCTCAGCCTTTCCAGTTTTGGCTTATAACTTAGCCAAAGATAAGTTTATGCCGCATATGTATATGGATCGTGGCGACCGTTTGGGCTATTCAAATGGTATTTTAACTTTAGCTGCTGGTTCCATTGTTTTATTATTGATTTTCCAAGGTTCCACAGAACGTTTAATCCCATTGTATTCAATTGGTGTGTTTATTCCGTTTGCTTTGTCTCAATCGGGGATGGTTGTAAAATGGCGAAAAGAAACTAAAAATTGGTTGCCAAAATCAATTGCTAACATTGTCGGCGCCTTTATCTCTTTCGCGATTATCGCCATTTTGTTTATTTATCGATTAGGGGACATCTGGCCGTTCTTTATTATTATGCCGGTGTTGATTTATGCATTTTATCGGGTCAACACTCACTATAAAAATGTGGCGGAACAGCTACGTTTAGAAGATGGGGCACAGTTGCATGAGTTTGACGGGAATACAGTTATTGTTTTAGTAGGAAACGTAACCAAGGCAAATGTCGGCGCCTTGAACTATGCGCGTTCCATTGGTGATTATGTTGTTGCCATGCATGTCTCAATGGATGAAAACGTTGAGAAGGAAAAAGAAATTCAGGAAGAGTTTAAAAAACACTTCCCGGACGTTCGTCTATCAATTGTCCATTCTTCGTATCGTTCACTGCAAAACCCTATCTTACGTTATGTTGATTTGGTTAGTAAAAATGCCACGAAGCATAACTACAGTACAACAGTTTTAGTACCACAATTTGTACCAAATAAACGTTGGCAAAATATTTTGCATAACCAAACAAGTTTACGCTTGCGGATTCGTTTAGCGTGGCGGGAAAATATTATTGTGGCTACCTATAGTTATCACTTGAAAAAATAAAAAAAAGTCTGCCATCTTTTGATGGCAGATTTTTTTATTGACGTAATTGTTTTTGATAAATTCTAGCGCAAGACTGCTCTTCGGTGGTTACCATGGTAAAAAATTCCCAGTCATATCTTTCATAAAAAGTAGTATGGTCTGTAAGCAGATAAAGCTTTTTAAATCCAGAATTAGCAAGAAAATCACCAACTGTTGTTAAAAGAATTCCTGCTAAGCCTTGGTGACGAAATGTTGGTTCGACATACAATGCACAAAGGTTTGGCGTAAGGTCTGCACGATTGTGGAAGTCATTATCAATTACGCCCACGCCTGCAACGATGTCCTGCTGTTTATTCAAGCAGACCCACCAATGAGGTACGTGGTTTTCGCTAGTTAGCATTTCCTGCATACTTGCTTGATACGCTTCAGCGGGGATTTGCCACTTTTGGCTAAACCATTGAGCAGCTGACGGAATTAAGTGTGGTTGTTGGTTTAAATCGATAATAGTATAGTTAGACATTATTAATCTCCTAGATAAAAGAACAGATCCCATTGAAAAGAAACAATGTTGGATCTGTTCTGCATTTTTTATTAATTGGAATGTTTGCTAGCTGGGTCTAAACGCCGTTCAATAATCCCTAGAACCCAATCTGTGATAATCGCCATAAAGGCCGTTGGTAAGGCACCGACTAAAATGATAGAAGCACCATCTGTGGCATTGGTTCCACGAATAATAATATCCCCTAAACCACCAGCACCAACGAAAGCACCAATCGCAGTAATCCCGATTGCGACGACTAACGCATTTCGAATACCTGCCATGATTACTGAAACAGATAAAGGTAACTCGACCATATAAAGAAGTTGTACTTTTGTCATACCCATTCCTTTACCAACATCTAAAATATTGCGATCCACTTGAATCATGCCAGTGTACGTATTCTTGATAATTGGCAGGAGAGAATAAAGGAAGACTGTTACAACCACCGTGTTGACACCTAAGCCCATCCCCAACATTAAAATCGAAAGCATTGCCAAAGCTGGTACTGTTTGGATAATGTTCGCTAAACGGATAATCCAGTTGGCTAAGCTACGTTTACGTGAAATCATAATCCCGATAGGAATCCCGACAATTGCAGCAAAGATTACGCCATAAATCGAAATTAAAAAGTGACGTAAAAATTGTTGAAAGACGTAGCCGCCATTTTGTTGGAAATAGTAGATAAATTGTTGGAATAAATTCATATTATTCATCTGTTACTCCCCCTCAAAATAGTTATTTTCTTTTAAGAAACGTTCGGCTACGACCGCAGGTTCAATTAAATCATTATCTGCTTGATAGTTCAATTCTTGCATTTTTTTGGTAGAAATTTTACCATCTAAGCGATTTAAGACATCTTTAATTTCCGGCGTTTCTTTTAATAATTTGTCACTAACCACAGGAGCGGCATCATAAGGCGGGAAGAAGCGCTTGTCATCTTTTAACATGACTAAATCGTAACTACCAATCCGGCCATCTGTTGAGTAACCTAAGATAACGTCCATTTTTCCAGCGTTGACTGCATCGTACACCAAGCCAATTTGCATTGGTAAAATAGATTTAAATTGGAAGTTGTATTCCTTTTTAAAGCCTTCATAACCGTCGCCTTCACGTGTGATCCACGCAGTATCGACACCAGCAACTAATTTGTCTGCGACTTTCCCTAAATCACTGACTGTTTTTAAATTGTATTTCTCAGCCGTTTCTTTTGTAACTAAGAATACATAAGTATTTTCAAAACCATATGAAGGGAACCAAGTTTGTTGATAACGTTTTTCAAATTCTGATTGAACTAGATTGAACGCTTTTTTAGGGTCTTTTTCCGCTGGTAAGCCAAGCGTAGTAGTCACGTCAGTACCAGTATAACGAGCTGCAGAAATTGAAGCATCTCCGTTTAACATTGCTTGGTGATTGATGGTCGTAGTGGCTAAGTTGTTAATCACATTTGTTTTTTTATCTGTGTAGTGCTCAACCATATCCGCTACAATGCTCCCTAAAATTTGCGCTTCTGAAGTAATCCCACCTGTAATGGCAACAGTGTTATCATCAGAAGTTGAAGCGAGACCAGGTAAAGAACAACCTGCCAATAAAAGTAAACTGCTTAAGAAGAGTAAGCTTAACTTGAGTTTCTTTTTCATCATTATTCGCCCTCCCTTAAAGCTTTTGGCGTTAAACGATTTTCTAATAATCCAAGAAGAACATCTGCTAAAAGCGCTAAAATAGTTACTGGAATAGTCCCGCCAAAGATTAATTCTGGCTGATAGTTATTTAATCCACTGAAAATCATGTCACCAAGACCACCTGCACCAATATAAGAAGCCAGTGTAGCCCAAGCAATGACATAGACAGCAGCTAAACGAATGCCGGCCATAATTGTTGGCATGGCAATGGGTAATTCAACACTAAAAATAGACTGTAAATTGGTCATGCCCATGCCTTTAGCAACATCTCGGTAATTCTCATCGACATTTTTCATTCCGATATACGTGTTTCTTAAAATAGGTAGAAGGGAATAGATGAATAGCGCGATAATAGCGGGTGTTTTGCCGACACCAAAAATTGGAATCATCAAAGCTAATAAAGCCAACGAAGGAACCGTTTGTAAGGCACTTGTTAAACCAATGACAATATTGGCTACTTTGGGCAAACGTGTTAACCAAACGCCAACGGGCACAGCGATAGCGACCCCTAATAAAAGTGCAAAGAATGAAATATAAATATGTTCAATACTTTTTGAAATCATTTCTGATCCATATTCTTGAAAGAAGCTACTCATTGCTTACGCCTCCTCTTTATCAGTTTCGGACTCGCTTTGTTTTGCTTCTACAGCTTCACTAATCGTTGTTTCATCGCCCCAGATAACATCATAAACAATGTCAACAAGGGAAGCACGTGTTAAGATGCCCACCACTCGTTTTTGTTCATCAACGACTGGCACATATTTTAAGCCGCGTTTTAAGATTCTTTGTAAAGCATCACGTAAAAGAGCGGTTTTTTGAACAAAGAAGACATCTTTATTCAAGATATCACCGACACTAGAAGCTTTGCCACGTTGCTGATCTAATGTTTCAACATCGATAAAGCCTTTAAGCACATGGGAATTATCAACAACTAATAAGGTATCAACCCGTTTTTCACGCATCAATTTAATCGCTTCTTGTAAAGATTTTTCCGGCGTGATAGTAATTGCTGAATTTAACATGACTTCATCAACAGTGGTGAAATCAGGTTTAGCTTGTAATAAGCGATCTTCTCCGATGAGTTCTTCTACAAATTCATTGGCTGGATGACGTAAGATATTATCTGGTGTGTCAAATTGAATTACTTTGCCTTCGCTCATAATGGCAATTTTATTTGCTAATTTCAACGCTTCATCCATATCATGGGTAACAAAGACAATAGTTTTTCCTAAACGTTCTTGCAAATCTTTCACTAAATCTTGTAATGAATCACGGGTGATAGGATCTAAAGCACCAAAAGGTTCATCCATTAGAATAATATCTTGATTGGCAGCTAAAGCCCGCACAACGCCGATTCTTTGTTGTTGTCCCCCAGAAAGTTCATTGGGATAGCGGTCCAACATTTCTCGTGGTAACTCAACCAAATCAATCATTTTTTCGGCTATCTTATTGCGTTCTTCCACAGGTACTTTTAATAATTTAGGCACTAAAACGATATTTTCACGAATGGTCATGTGAGGCATCAAGCCGATATTTTGAATGACATAGCCAATTTGGCGACGTAGCTCTACAGGATTGATTTTTTGAATATCTTGGCCATCAATTAAAATTTTTCCTTTTGAAGGGTCGGTCATGCGGTTAAGCATCCGCATTGATGTTGTTTTTCCACTACCACTTGTTCCGATGAAGCAGATAAATTCACCTTTATCGAAAGACAAATTAATGTCATCAACGGCGACTTTTCCGCCTTTATAAAATTTTGATACATGCTGAAATTCTATCAACTTACTCACCTCAACTAAATATTTTGAAAATGTATCTTATTACTAGTATGCTATAAAAATGCGATTTCGACAAATGTAATCTATTTTTAATGGGAAAAAGAAGGCGGTAAATTTTTTTTAATTCGTTCTAAAAAAAAGAAAAGATAACTATTGTTTAGTAAAAGTTATCTGAACGAAACAAGATGTTAAAAAGAGTATTCTGAGAAGGAAGAAAAGCCGCTATAACAAAGAAAAGTGTCCTTTGTAGCAAGTTGACGGGAGCTGAGTTTTTCATTAGAATGGAAAGAGAACAAGGGAATAAAATAAAAAAAGGCGCTTCATGATTTAGCGGCAACTAAATCACGAAGCCTTGAATAGTCACCTGTGCAAGTGGACCATCAAGTTGCCCGTTCAATCAATGGAAACCATTGATCACTTTTATTTTACTGAATTTTTGAAAAAATTACCAGTTTTTTTAAGAAGTAAGAAGTGGAAGAACGAAGGATGCTTTTTATGGAATGTGCAATGACGTTCAGAAAAATCTGAAGGTCATTTTTTATTCTCTTGTTCAAACATTCAAACATAGGGGAAGAGAGACGGACGTAATTTTGTCACCGATTATTACGTCCGTCTTCCGTTGTTTTCTAAAGCGTTGGTTACATGTCTTTGTAGAGGTTGGCTTCAATTGCAGTCCGTTTTGGTTCTAAAAAAGGCGGTAAAGCCAACGTTTCCCCTAAATGTTCCAGAGGCTCATCCAATGTAAAGCCAGGAGTCAAAGTAGCAAATTCAACCCGATTCCCGCCTGGTTCACGAATGTATAAACTTTTAAAATATCCACGACTTACATACATTTCAATTTCCCAGCCTTGTGCTAAAGCGCGCGTGTGTAGTTCTTGTAATGCTTCATCATCAGCCACAGAAAAAGCAATATGATCCATACTGCCACGCCCCATTCGGCTTGTTTTATCCGACGTTGTTTGATGAACAGAAAAGCTTTCCGTCTCATTTAAAATAATCGTATTGCCAACTGCTTGCCAACCAAGAAATGTTTCAAAAAAGGCCAAGGTTTTTTCAGAATCTGGCACATGAAATTCAGTAGAGGCCAAACCGATAATTTGAACCGCTGCTGGAATGTCGTTAGAAACAACGAGTGTTTCTTTTAATGGATTTTCAGGAACTTCTGTCAGGATAATATGCGTATCATCTGGATCACTGAAATGGAGGCTCTTTTCTTTTTTGTTAAATGGAATTTTGTTTTCTGTTAAACGTTGTTCCCAAAAGGAAAGGCTGTTTTGGGGAATTTTTAAGCCAATCGTGGCTAAATAATTTTTTTCTTCATAGCGGTTGCCTAATAAGGGCACGATAAAAAAAGTTACTAAGCTTCCCGGTGTGCCTTGATAATCGCCATAAAAATAATGAGGCATGCGATTGTTGTCTTGATTTACGGTATTTTTGACAAAACGTAAGCCTAACAATTTTGTATAGAATGATTGGTTTTCTTGACCATGACGCGCTAATAGTGAAACATGATGAAATTGAGCATGCATTTTGAGTTCCTCCTCTAAATAACTATGTATACTTACTTAAAGTAAGTATAGTGCTTCTGACATTTTTTGACAACTATTTAGTTTGATTTAGAAGGCTGACATAGCCAGAAACAAGAAAAAGTGTTAGAATAACCAAGATAAAAACTAGTAGAAAGAGTGACGGAAATGCTAAGTACAGAAGATTTTGATTTTGATTTACCAGAAGAATTAATTGCTCAAACCCCACTAAAAGATCGCGCTAGTTCACGATTATTAGTTGTAAATAAAGAAACAGGGGACATGGAGGATAAACATTTCCATGATATTCTTGATGAATTACAGCCTGGGGATGCATTAGTCATGAATAATACACGGGTACTGCCGGCCCGTTTATATGGAGAAAAACCTGAAACAGGCGGTCATTTGGAAGTTTTACTTTTAACAAATACAGAAGGCGATACATGGGAAACCTTGATTAAACCCGCGAAACGTGCAAAAGTCGGCACGGAAATTCAATTTGGCGATGGTCGCCTAAAAGCGGTGGTTAAAGAAGAGTTGGAACATGGTGGTCGAATCATTGAATTTAAATATGATGGTATTTTCTTAGAAATTTTAGAATCGTTAGGAGAAATGCCATTGCCGCCATATATCAAAGAACGTCTAGATGACCCAGATCGTTATCAAACGGTTTATGCTGAAGAAAATGGTTCAGCTGCAGCACCAACAGCGGGTTTGCATTTTACAAAAGAACTATTAGAAGAGATCAAAGCAAAAGGTGTTCATCTCGTTTATTTAACTTTACATGTCGGTTTAGGAACATTCCGTCCCGTGAGCGTTGATAATATAGAAGAACATCATATGCATAGCGAATTCTATCGTTTAACTGAAGAAGCGGCTAAGCAACTAAATGAAGTACGCCAAGCAGGCGGTCGGATTGTTGCGGTTGGAACAACTTCTATTCGTACGTTGGAAACAATTGGCACAAAATTTAATGGTGAAATCCAAGCTGACAGTGGCTGGACCGATATTTTTATCACACCAGGGTATCAATTTAAAGTCGTAGAGGCTTTTTCAACGAACTTCCATTTACCAAAGTCTACGTTGGTGATGCTTGTGAGTGCCTTTGCAGGAAAAGACTTAACATTGGCTGCTTACCAACATGCAATTGAGGAAAAATATCGTTTCTTTAGTTTTGGCGATGCAATGTTTATTAAATAAGAGACACTTTGTGAGCAGAATACTTGGGATTGAAACAAAAATATATTATGATAAACACGTGATTTTTGGAATCACAGTAAAGGTGTGCTTTATTTTTTCTTCCCCTGTAAATAATAAAGTTAGAAACCAAAACGCTACTAGGACAAAAGTGCTTAGTAGACAATCTTAGAATAAAAAGAACGACGCAACCACGGTTGCGCCGTTCTTTTTTTATGTAAGCAAAGATTAATTATTGAAACAACAATACGAAGAAATGCTTTCTTCGTATTGCCGGTACTAAGTTGTACCTCGGCAACTCCAAGTACAATCAGAAAAATTGTCTTGTTAAGTACAGCTTATACTGTTTAGGCTTCTTGTTCTACATCGTCATTCAGTGTTTCTTTGAAGGTGAACACATCATCAATGGTTACGCCAAAGACGTTCGCGATGTCATGCGCAAGAAGTAATGAAGGATTGTACTTGTTTCGTTCCAGTTGAATAATTGTTTGTCGAGAGACACCGACTCGATTGGCCAAATCTTGCTGGGTCATACGAGCCATAGCACGATAAACATGAATTGAACTTTCAAACGAAGATTTTTTCTTTTTTCGCATAGCATTCCCTCCTTTAAAAGAAGATAAAATAGAATGTGCACCTTGAATATAACACATATGATTATTTGATACAAATATATTTTATTGCCTAAAAGAAAAAACCGAGCTTAAATTTAAGCTCGGCCTTGTTAACGGGAAGACATCAATTGGTTGAATAAGTGTTTACATTTCGCGATACATGTAAAGCAAAAGGTGAACGTGATGTGGTGAAACTAAAACCTTGTTTTCATACAGTTTCGACGCTTGGATGGTGGATAACTTGCGTTAGGTGATAACAGATAGGGTAAATGCTTTATAGAAACTCCATCCTTCTATAACCTTTCCCTATTTTCCGATACGAGTTATCACTAACAATTACTCTACACGTATTGTTTACAGGTGAATCTTGCAATTCTAACAACTTTGAGTTTACCGATTTTTATCTACTGAGAAAATCTTCAACCAATTGATTTGCATGTCCTCCTTACACTTAAAGAATAGCACTTTTTGGAAGCGTTTGCAAGTTATAACACTTATTAATAAGATTAAATATAATATTTTTCTGGTTATTTTATAACATGTAAAATAAATAATCGTGCGAACCAAATAACATTGTATTTTTTTTGTTGTTTTTGTGTTGAATATATAGAAATAAACTATTTTTTATCAGACAAAATGAAAAAAATGTCCATTGCTTTTTGGCTGAATTCGTTTCTTTTTTCATAAAATTCCCATAATCAAATAGAAACATTGCTGTAGCAACAACGAAAATACCAGTTTTTTTCATACATATGAGAGAACGCTAAGCCAAAGATGAAAAAAGTTGCGTGTTCAAAAAAAATCATGTTATATTTAATAGAGACACTATTATATAGGAAGAAAAAATTAGAGGGGGAATAGGATGGAAGCTTACAAGCAATCTGTCGATACTGTCACAAAAGAAGTTTCAGTCAATACTGAAACTGGTTTAACACAACAAGAGGCCCAACAACGGCTGAAAGAAAATGGCCGCAATCAATTTGAAGAGGCTAAGAAGGATTCTGTGTTAAAGAAATTTATTCACAGTTTATCTGATTTTACAACGATTATTTTATTAGTTGCTGCGGCAATTTCGTTTTATACAGCAATCGTAACAGAACATGGCGAATATTTTGAAGGGATCTTAATTATTGCAATTGTGATTATCAATGCTGTTTTAGCCATTGTTCAAGAAGGAAATGCTGAAAAATCTCTGGCGGCTTTACAAGACATGAACAAGCAAAGTAGTGCAGTCTTACGAGATGGCAAGGTAATCGAAGTCGATGCTGAAGAACTAGTAGTAGGAGATGTTCTAGTTCTTGAAGCTGGTTCAATGATTACAGCCGATGCACGACTTATTCAAGCTTCTCAAATGCGCGTAGAAGAGTCAGCACTAACAGGTGAAAGTGAACCTGTTGAAAAAGATCCTACATACGTGGGGCATGACGATGATGGCTTAGGAGATCAAATAAATATGATTTTCAAAGGCTGTACCGTTGTGAATGGCCGCGGACGAGCAGTAGTAACTGCAACAGGAATGAATACGGAAATGGGTAAAATTGCTGGGTTATTGAATAACAGCGATCAGCAAAAAACACCATTACAAAAACGCTTGAATCAATTAGGCAAACGTATTAGTTTGTTAGCCATAGGGGCTGCAGCAATTGTTTTCATTATTGGTGAACTGCAAGGAGAACCGCTTCTTGAAATGTTTATGACAGCCGTTTCCTTAGCGGTGGCAGCTGTACCAGAAACACTAACCGTGATTGTAACGTTAACCTTAGCATATGGTGTTCAAAAAATGGCTAAGAAACATGCAATTATTCGCCGATTGCCAGCAGTAGAAACGCTAGGAACTGCGAATGTTATCTGTTCTGATAAGACAGGAACACTGACACAAAATAAAATGCGTGTCCGCCGAGTATGGCATCGTGGTGATGAAGTAACGGATACGGAAGATGCCATGACCGATGAAGCCATGGAAGTACTGAAAATGGCTGCTTTATGTACAGATGTCATTGTGGAAAAAGAAGGCGATGAACTAACTGTTACAGGGAATCCGACAGAAGCGGCAATTGTTCGTGCTGTCGAAGAAAATTATCATACTAAAGAAGAACTTGAAGAAAAATATCCTCGTATTGGTGAAATTCCCTTTGATTCAGAACGAAAAATGATGACTACGGTCCATCAATGGGGGAAAAAGTACATCTCAATTACTAAAGGAGCCTTTGATGTGTTACTACCTCGTTTTGGTTTCGGAGATGTCGATCAAGCGGCTATTGTTAATGATCGTTTCGGAAAACGAGCGTTACGAGTTATTGCTGTCGGTTATGCCGTATATGATGAACCACCCAAGGAAATTACATCGGAGGCTTTAGAAAAAAATCTTCGCTTGTTAGGCTTAATTGGCATGATTGATCCACCACGTCCAGAAAGTAAGGGCGCCATTGCTCGTGCGAAAAAAGCTGGAATTAAAACAGTGATGATTACTGGTGATCACGTGGTAACAGCCAGTGCAATTGCTAAAGAATTAGGAATTTTAAAAGATAAAAGTGAAGCCTTATCTGGTTCAGAACTGAAAAAAATGAGTGATGAAGAATTAGATAAACGGGTTAAAGATTTATCCGTTTATGCACGTGTAACCCCTGAAGATAAAATTCGAATTGTTCAATCATGGCAACGTTCTGGCGCTGTTGTAGCAATGACCGGAGATGGCGTGAATGATGCGCCAGCCTTGAAAGCTAGTGATGTCGGTTGCGCAATGGGGATTACTGGAACAGATGTGGCCCAAGGCGCTTCAGATATGATTTTGACGGACGATAACTTTGCAACTATTGTTGATGCAGTGGCGCAAGGACGTGCCGTGTACCGAAATATTCGTAAAGCCATTAACTTCTTATTAAGCTGTAATATTTCTGAGATTTTTATTGTTTTAATTGCCATGTTACTTGGTTGGGGTGCGCCATTTACTGCAGTTCAACTGTTGTTTGTTAACGTGGTCGCAGATGGGTTACCTGGTTTTGCATTAGGAAAAGAACCAGCGGAAAAAGGAATTATGGATGAGGCACCAATCCCTAAAAACGAAGGGATTTTTGCACGAGGCTTATGGCAAAAGATTGGGATTAATGCAGCAGTGTTCACAGTCATTACTTTGTTTGGTTTTTACCTAGGTGCCTTTGTACCAGGTGTTTCAGCCTATGTTTCAAACAGCTATGAAGTTGGACAAACAGTGGCATTTTTAATTTTAGCTTATTCCTCTATCTTACATGTCTTTAATGTTCGTAGTGCGAACTCTGTTTTCCGTGTAAAATTATCAAGCAACAAGTCGCTCTTTGAAATGGTCGTTTTAGCATTATTAATTACCACAACCATTGCTTTATTACCATTCACACAAGAACTATTTGGATTAGTGCATATTAGTTTAAATCATTGGATGTTAGCAATTTTCCTATCCTTTGTGCCAATTTTCGTCAATGAAATGATTAAGTTCCATTTCTCTGAAGTCGAAGAGGAAGAAGAAGTGATTTAAATTTAACAGGAATAAAAGGAGCTACTTTTGTTCAGGGAATTATCTTAATAGTTAGCAAGTGGGGCAGCAGTCGTTTCGACTGCTGCCCCACTTATTTTTGATTTTCCTTTTTTCAAAATAGGTGGGTTTCTTATCTAAGATGAACATTCTCTAATAAAAAGACTTGCTAAACGATTTAAAACGTATTATAGTGAGTAGCATCGTTAGTCAAAAAGCGCTTTTTGACTAATGAAAAAGATATATAAAACGTTATATAATAAAGAGTTTTAAAAGTTTTTATGGAGCTGTTGGTTAAACTAAACGAAGTCATTTCTTTTGTAGGAGGAAAGTATTGTGTTACACAAAGCAGAGGGGTTTGATCGTCGGAAATTTACGATGGCAGGGATCTTAGTTGCCATGGGCGTTGTCTATGGAGATATTGGAACGAGCCCTTTATATGTAATGAAAGCCATTGTAGGAGATAATGGTGGCTTGGCACGGGTCTCTGAATCGTTTATTTTAGGTTCGGTCTCATTAATTTTTTGGACATTGACTATCTTAACCACGATTAAATATGTTGTTATTGCTTTAAATGCTGATAACCATGGAGAAGGTGGGATTTTCTCTCTTTATACATTGGTTCGTAAAAAAAGTAAGTATTTGATTATTCCCGCAATGATTGGAGGAGCCGCTTTACTGGCTGATGGCGTTTTGACCCCAGCTGTGACAGTGACGACAGCGATTGAAGGCTTACGGGGGATTCCAGCATTTTTTGAACGTTTTGGCAATGACCAAACGATTATAGTGGTTATTACGTTGACGATTATTTTAATTCTTTTTTCTGTTCAACGATTTGGAACAGAATTGGTCGGGAAAGCTTTTGGGCCGATTATGTTCTTGTGGTTTACTTTTTTAGGCATCATTGGTTTAATGAATTTTAGCCAAGATTGGACGGTTATTCGTGCATTAAATCCATATTATGCTTTGCAATTACTAGTCAGTCCAGAAAATAAATTAGGTCTATTTATTTTAGGGAATATTTTCTTGGCTACAACTGGTGCTGAAGCTTTATATTCTGATTTAGGGCATGTAGGAAAAATGAATATCCGCATTAGCTGGCCGTATATTAAGATTTGTTTGATTCTTAATTATTTAGGGCAAGCTGCGTGGTTGTTAACGGTCAAAGAAAACCCTGAAATGCAGGCATTAGCTGAAATTAACCCATTTTTCCAAATGATTCCACGAGGTATTCTCGTATTTGGCGTTGTTTTTGCAACAATCGCCGCAGTGATTGCTTCGCAAGCGTTAATATCAGGTTCGTATACTTTAGTTTCTGAAGCGATTAAATTGAAGTTATTACCAAGACTTAAAATTATTTATCCTGGGAGCAATATCGGTCAAATGTATATTCCAGCGGTAAATTTAATTTTGTGGTTAGCTTGTTCAGCAATCGTGCTGGCTTTTAGAACATCGACACACATGGAAGCTGCGTATGGTCTATCGATTACGATTACGATGTTAATGACAACCATTTTATTGTTGTTTTATCTTTTGGATAAAATTCCAGCTTGGTCTGCGTATCTAATTTCCTTGTTCTTTGCTGCCATTGAAGTTGTCTTTTTCTTTTCAAGTGCTGCGAAGTTTTTCCATGGTGGATATGTTGCTGTGGGAATGGCAGTCTTCTTGTTATGCATCATGATTATTTGGGAACGCGGCAACGAGATTAAAGAAGCAACGGCGGAACAAGTGTCGTTGGAAAAATATGTACCACAACTTAAAGCTTTGAAAGAAGATACATCTGTACCTATGTATCAAACCAACGTGGTCTTTTTAACCTCTGATCGAGTGGACGGCGAAATTAATCGTAATATTATTTATTCGATTTTAGACAAACAACCAAAACGAGCGAATGTTTATTGGTTTGTTAATGTTCAGGTAACAGATGAACCCTTTACTCAAGAGTATTCTGTTGACATGCTAGGAACTGATTTTATTGTGCAAGTTCAGCTATATTTAGGCTTCCATATTTCTCAAGAAGTGAATGTATATTTAAGACAAATTGTTCATGACTTGATGAAAACAGGGCGCTTGCCAAAACAGCCACAACGTTATTCATTAACGCCAGGGAGAGAAGTTGGCGATTTCCAATTTGTATTAATTCAAGAAGAATTATCTAACGTTTCTGAACTGAAAAAATGGGATCGACAAATTATGCAGGCAAAATTAGCTATCAAAAACTTAACTACCTCTCCTGAAAGTTGGTTTGGCTTGGAATACAGTGAAGTCAAATATGAATCCGTTCCTTTAATCATTGGCCCACAACGGAAAACGCACTTAGTCGAACGAAAGAATCGTTCATAAATAGAAGAAATTTAACTAAAAGATTGAGCCTAAGTCCTTGAGATACATGGCTCAATCTTTTTTGTAGAATCAGAGTAAATACTGTAATTCCACAAAGAATTCATTTAAAAACGTTTGGTCTTTAAAGGAATTCATCCGCTTAAAGATGGCCAGTAAGACTTCTTTTTGAGGTTCAGTTAATTGATCTACTTTTAACAAAGGAAGAAAAGCGATAATCAGAGAATAATCCAATTCTGGATTTTGAGAATGTGTAAATAATTCATGGAGTTCTGACAAAATAAACGGATGATAATAAGATTGGTCAGACTGTTCTTCTGCAGTTGTTGGTTCATAAATAGAAATACTCTCTTGGGAATGAGAGGGGGCTTCTACTGTTAAAGGAAAAGCATAAAAGGACTGCTGTAACTTTTGCGCTTGAATCATAATTTTTAAGGAATCGTGATAGGATAGCTGTTCTTCAGATAAACGTCCCATCAACTGAGTAAAAAAAGGTGGTTTTAGCAGTTGTTTATTTTGAAAATTTTCTTTTAATAGCTGGCGCACAAATCGATCGAAATCACCATAAAGTAGCCAATCTACTGTTGTGTCACAGGCTTTAGCGATTTTTTTTAAGTATCGTTTATTGGGTAAATTCAAACCTAATTCCCAGTTACTAATTGTACTTCCACTAGATAAACCAATTTTATTGGCTAAATAACGTAAAGTGTACTTCTTCTTTTTTCGAGCTTCACGCATGCGCGCCCCGACTTGCTTTGTAGTAATTTTCATTGAAACACTCCTTTTGTAATAAATATGAGGATAAGGTGTTCTTAAAATATACATACGCAAAATTCGGCTCTTTTTTTTTTCTAAACTAAAAAAAGTAATTATTTCTAACAATTTTCATCTTGTGCTATGCTTAAGATGAAAATACTTAAGAAGAGAAGGGATCATATGTCAGCAAAACATAATCATGAACAACACCAGGAAAAACAGCCAACAATGTCCCACGATAAAATGAATCACATGAATCATGATATGGCGCATGAACAAATGGCTATGTCACACCAACATGAAGGAATGAAGGGAATGGACCATTCAATGCATATGGGGAATTTTAAACAAAAATTCTGGCTGTCATTGATTTTAGCTATTCCGATTATTGTTCTTTCACCAATGATGGGTTTTCAATTACCTTTTCAATTTACTTTTCCAGGTTCTGATTGGTTGGTCTTAATTTTAGCAACTGTGCTATTTTTTTATGGTGGACAACCATTTTTAAGTGGCGCTAAAATGGAATTACAGCAAAAGAGTCCAGCAATGATGACGTTAATTGCGATGGGGATTTCGGTATCATATTTTTACAGCCTATATGCGTTTTACATGAATCATTTTACGAATCAGGCCCACGTGATGGACTTTTTCTGGGAATTAGCCACTCTGATTGTTATTATGCTTTTAGGCCATTGGATTGAAATGAATGCTATTTCTAATGCTGGTGATGCCTTGAAAAAAATGGCTGAACTGTTGCCTGACACAGTCAAGCGAATGACTGAACATGGGGAAGAAGAAATTCCTTTGCAAGATGTCCAAGAAGGTGATCGCTTGATTGTTCGTTCGGGAGATAAAATTCCGACAGATGGTAAAATTTTGAAAGGAAGCACAACAGTCGACGAATCGATGGTTACAGGGGAATCAAAAACAGTAGAAAAAAACATTGGTGACTCCGTGATTGGTGGAGCTGTCAATGGCAACGGAATGATTGAAATTTCGGTAACTGGCACGGGTGAAAATAGTTACCTGTCAAAAGTTATGGAGATGGTTAAACAAGCGCAATCGGAAAAATCAAAACTAGAATCTATTTCAGACCGTGTAGCCAAGTGGTTATTCTATATTGCCTTATTCGTAGGTGTGTTAGCATTTATCGGTTGGTTACTCGTAACGAAAGATTTGTCTCTAGCATTTGAACGAATGGTTACAGTTTTTATTATTGCCTGTCCCCATGCGTTAGGCTTAGCAATTCCTTTAGTGATTGCTAGAAGTACCTCCATTGCTGCTAAAAATGGCTTACTTTTAAAAAATCGGAATGCATTAGAACAAGCCAATAAGGTTGAATATGTGTTGCTGGATAAAACTGGAACTTTAACAGAAGGACAATTTACAGTTACTGGCTTAGAATTAATGAGTAAGCAGTTTACTAGAGAAGAAGCACTTAAATATATTGGGGCATTGGAAAAAGATGCAAATCATCCGTTGGCAATTGGGATCATGAACTATTTAAATAAACAAGCCGTTCAACCTTATGAAGCCCATAATCTGCAAGCTTTATCAGGCGTAGGACTGGTTGCTACTGTTCAAAACCAAGAAGTCAAAATAGTCAATGAAAAAGAAGTTGCACGGTTACAGTTAACCTTCGATGAAACGATTAAAACAAACTATCAAGAGCAAGGAAATACCTTGAGCTATTTAATCATCGCTGGTCAATTAGTCGCACTGCTTGCTTTAGGAGATAAAGTCAAACCAGAAGCTAAAACATTTATTGCAGAGTTACAAGCGCAAGGAATTACGCCAGTCATGTTAACAGGGGATAATCAAACAGCTGCCAGTGCAGTTGCTAATTATTTAGGAATGAAGGAATACTACGCAGAGCTCTTACCAGAAGATAAAGAAAAAATTGTGCAACAATATCTTACTGAGGGACATCAGGTCATGATGGTAGGAGACGGTATTAACGATGCACCAAGTTTAGCCCGTGCTTCAATCGGCATTGCGATAGGCGCTGGTACAGATGTAGCGATTGATTCGGCAGATGTTGTACTGACGGATAGTGATCCTAAAGATATTTTAAGGTTCTTAGATTTAGCCAAACAAACACGACGTAAAATGATCCAAAATCTTTGGTGGGGAGCTGGGTACAATATTGTCGCCATTCCTTTAGCGGCTGGGGTTCTTGCACCAATTGGGATTGTTTTAAATCCAGCTGTAGGTGCTGTCTTGATGTCATTAAGTACAATTATTGTAGCAGCAAATGCTATGACGTTGCATATTTCAAAAAAATAATTCGATATAATTGTAGAGAGCGGAAAGTAATCAATACTTTTTGTTCTCTATTTTTTTCTTCTTAAAAAAATTTTTGCCTTATTTGACGTATTCTTATAACAAGGGAGTGAAAGGGGACGATATATGGATTTCAAGGAATTATTGTCTTTTGAACATAAAAATATGTTGGAATTGTTGGATTTACTGCAACAAGAGCAGACATTTTCTGTTTTGATGGCTGCAGAAAAACTAAAGGTGAGCGACAAAACCATCCATTGTTACATTCAACGTTTTGAAAAAAAGCAGGAAACGTTTAAGATAGAAGGACTTTGTAAGATTTATACAACGACCAAAGGAATTGTAAAATATCGTGAATTATGCGTTTGTGGCTTGGCTCGATTTAGACAAAAATTTTGTTATTTTATTCCCGAATTTTATATTTTACGTTGTCTAATTGAAGAGCGAATCAATTATGCGCAATTGACCCAGGTATTGGGATTACAGGAATCAACTCTTCGGAAGAAACTTTCTAATATTCGACGTTGGCTAGTTAATTTTGATATTATTGTACGTCAAAAACATTACGATTTAACTGGCAATGAATGGCAAATTCGACAGTTAATCCTTTGTTTTTATTTGTTTTTTCAAGAAAGCTGTCTGGAAGAAAACAGAGAAATGACTCGGAAAATCATTACCTTTTTTGAGTTGGATTTAAATGTAGCACAACAGAATCATCTTAGTTGGCTAATTTATATTTGGGAGAAACGATATAGAGGCGGGCATGAAATTTCAGTGCCAAATGCTAATTTATTTCAACAAACAAGTGCTTTTTTTTATTTATTTCGTGTGGAAGTGTTGAGCACTTCTTTTATGTCTCTTAAAGAACAAAAAGCGTTATTTGTGATTCTTGAAGCACATTTTGGTGGTTGTTTTGGCAAGAGAGCGCGAAAGTATTTTATTCATGAGCAAATGAAAATAGAAAGTTTATGCTTAAAAACAGCTATTTTTATTATGAAAGAAATTAGGAGAAATTTTACACAACATCATTTTAATTATCAAGAAATTCATTTATGTCGATTTTTAAGTACGCATATGAATAGTTTATTAGACGGACAAGCATGGTTGCCAGCTCATAAACAGGAACAAACACTCGCTGCTCGTTATCAACAAACCTGGCACAGATTACAAAAACTTATTAGGCTTTTAAAACGCCTATATCCAGTCTTTACTTCAGTAAAAGAACGGGAATTGACGAGTTGCTATTTTTATCACATCCTAGATTTATTTAACCCGATTTTATATGAAAAAAAATATATTATTTGCCTATTGACGGACTTTCCTCCAGAAAAGGAACGAGCGTTGGGGCAATCTATAAAAAGCTATTTCAGTGAAAAAAAGAATATTACAATTATTCATGGAAAACCAACGTATCAACTTCACCAAGCACACCTCTTAATTGTCAATCATTTGTTTCAGATGAACGTAGCGCTTTCTTCTAAGACAGTGGTTTATTTGCCAGAGGAATTATCTCCTGCTTTTTTTGAAAAAGTCGAAGCGAATCTACCGTAAGAAGTCCAATTTTGTCTAAATAGTGTTAAAATGAAGAAGTAAGAGGAATGGATGAGGAGGATATTAAAATGAAACAACTGCAATTTGGTACAAGTGACGAAACAGTTTCTTCGGTTATCTTAGGATGTATGCGCTTAAATGGTGCTGAAAATCCTCAACAGGTAATTGAAACTGCTTATGATCATGGCATTACATTTTTTGATCACGCCGACATTTATGGTGGCGGCGACTGCGAAACCATTTTTGGTAAGGCCTTAAAAGAAAGTACCATTCGTCGTGAAGATATTTTTATACAAACAAAATGTGGAATTCGTCAAGGCTTTTTTGACTTTTCGAAAGCACATATTTTAGAAGCGGTCGAAGGGAGTTTACAGCGTTTAGGTGTAGATTCAGTCGATGCATTATTGTTGCATCGTCCAGATACTTTAGTGGAACCAGAAGAAGTAGCTGAAGCTTTTCATTTATTAGAAAAACAAGGGAAAGTTCGCTATTTTGGTGTAAGTAACCAAACGCCAGGACAAATTGAACTTTTAAAAACAGCTGTTAAACAACCATTATTAGCTAATCAATTACAATTTGGCATCAAGCATACTGGCATGGTGAATCAAGGCTTACAAACAAATATGGAAATATCAGGAAGCATTGATTATGATCATGGTATTTTAGATTATTCACGGTTGAAACAAATGACTATTCAAGCATGGTCACCGTACCAATATGGTTATTTTGAAGGTGTCTTTATTGGAAATGAAAAATTCCCTGAGTTAAATCAAAAATTAAGCGAATTGGCTGAAAAATATCAAACAACGCCAACTAGCTTAGCCAGCAGCTGGATTCTGCGCCACCCTGCTAATATGCAAGTCATCGCAGGAAGTATGAATCTTGGTAGAATTGAAGAAATTGCTAAAGCAGCAGACATTGTGATTAGTCGCGAAGATTGGTACGATATTTATCGTGCAGCGGGAAATGTTTTGCCGTAAAAAGATTCTCATACTTGTGAAGATCCAGCGTGTATTGCTGATTGATTTTGGTATTTGATATAGTTGTCACTAAGGAACTATGTCAAATACCTTTTTCTTTCATTCTGCAATCGCCGTCTACTGCAAATTCTGTAGTTTTTTGTTAAAATAGAAAGGAAACTAGTTTGCTAAAGATGAGGGGAAAAAAATGACCAAAAAAAAATTATTACTCGTTGATGGAAACAGTGTAGCCTTTCGTGCATTTTTTGCGCTACATAACTCATTAGAACGATTCAAAAATAAGAACGGCTTGCATACAAATGCTATTTATGCATTTAACAATATGTTTGAAAATGTAATGCAAAAAGAAATGCCTACTCATGTTTTAGTCGCTTTTGATGCAGGGAAAACCACATTCAGAACAGAATTTTATTCAGAATATAAAGCCGGACGTTCAAAAACACCTGGGGAATTTAAAGAACAAATGCCGTATATTCGTGAACTTTTAGAAGGTTTAGGCGTAAAATATTATGAACTACCTAACTATGAAGCAGATGATATTATTGGTACATTAGCCAACAAAGTTGATAAAGATGAATTTGATGTTGTCGTGTTATCAGGGGACCGAGATTTGACACAATTAGCGACGGACACTGTCAAAGTAGATATCACTGTTAAAGGAGTTAGCGATATTGAATCATATACGCCTGAGCATATTGCTGAAAAATATGATGGGTTAACGCCTAAGCAAATTATTGATATGAAAGGGTTGGCTGGCGACACGTCGGATAACATTCCAGGTGTAACGAAAATCGGTGAGAAAACCGCGATTAAGCTGTTAAAACAATATGGCTCAGTTGAAGGGGTTTATGAGAATATTGATGAAATGAAAAAAAGCAAAATGAAAGAAAACTTGATTAATGATAAAGAGCAAGCCTTTCTTTCTAAACGTTTAGCGACAATTGAAGTCAATGCACCAGTCGAAGTCAATGTGGAAGAATTGGCATATGAAGGAAAAAACTTAGAAAAATTGGTTCCTTTTTATAAAGAAATGGACTTTAAACAATTTTTAGCTAAGTTGGACATTACAGAAGAACCTGTTGAAATGGAAGATATTTTATTTGAAGTAGTTGAAGATCAGTTAACCAATGAAATGTTTACAGACGATATGGCTCTTTATGTTGAGATGATGGAAGATAACTATCATACGTCACCGATTGTCGGCCTTGCTTGGGGCAATAACAAGAAGATTTATACCACGAATAATTTAGCTGTTTTTGAAAGTCAGCCATTTATCGACTGGTTGATGGATGAGACACGTAAAAAAAATGTCTATGATGCAAAACGGACGTACGTTGCGTTAAATCGCTATGTAGGAAAAATGACAGGCATTGCCTTTGATGTTTTATTGGCTGCTTATTTACTTGATACCAATGATAATAACGCGGATATTGAAGGCGTAGCACAACATTACGGATATGATGCGATTCAATCTGATGAAGCCATTTATGGAAAAGGGGCCAAAAAAGGCTTGCCAGAGGACGAAGAAGTTTTCTTTGGTCACTTAGCACGTAAGATTAAAGCAATTCAATTTTTAACAAGCAAATTAGATAGCGAATTAACAGAAAAGAATCAAGCTGATTTATTCTATAAAATGGAATTACCACTTTCTCGTATTTTAGGTGATATGGAAATAACTGGGATCCGTGTTGATGCCACGCGCTTAAAAGAAATGCAAGTAGAATTTTCAGAACGCTTGAAAGAAATCGAAGAAAAAATCTATGCAGAAGCTGGCGAAGAATTTAATTTAAACTCACCTAAACAATTAGGCGTTATTTTATTTGAAAAAATGGGCTTACCTGTGATCAAAAAGACGAAAACTGGTTATTCAACAGCGGTGGATGTTTTAGAACAACTAAAAGAACAAGCACCAATTGTGGCAGATATTTTAACTTATCGTCAAATTGCCAAAATTCAATCAACCTATGTTGAAGGACTCTTAAAAGTAATTCAGCCAGATAATAAAATTCATACTCGGTATGTACAAACACTGACCCAAACAGGACGGTTAAGCTCAGTAGATCCCAATTTACAAAACATTCCTATCCGTTTAGAAGAAGGCCGAAAAATTAGAGAAGCCTTCGTACCAAGAGAGGATAATTGGTTGATTTTCTCTTCTGATTACTCTCAAATTGAGTTACGTGTGCTCGCACATATTTCTAATGATGAGCATTTAAAAGAAGCGTTTGTGGAAGGACAAGATATCCATGCCAGCACTGCAATGCGAGTTTTCGGTGTTGAAAAAGCAGAAGATGTCACACCTAACATGCGTCGTCAAGCTAAAGCGGTGAATTTTGGAATTGTCTATGGTATCAGTGATTATGGCTTGTCCCAAAACTTAGGCATTACTAGAAAGCAAGCGCAACAATATATTGACACCTATTTTGAAAAATATCCAGGCGTGAAACAGTATATGGAAGAGATTGTCCGCGATGCCAAAGACAAAGGCTATGTGGAAACATTGTATCATCGCCGTCGTTATTTAAGTGATATTAATTCAAGAAACTTTAATCTACGTTCGTTCGCTGAACGTACAGCGATTAATACACCGATTCAGGGAAGTGCCGCAGATATTTTAAAAATTGCGATGATTGAAATGGCGCGTCGTTTAAAAGAAGAAAAATTACAAGCGACAATGTTATTACAAGTGCACGATGAATTAGTTTTTGAAGTACCAGAATCAGAATTAGAACAATTAAATCAACTCGTCAAAGAAGTGATGGAGCACGCAGTTTCCTTACATGTGCCACTTATCACCGATAGCAGTTGGGGAAAAACATGGTATGAAGCAAAATAATAGCTTACCCATTAAGAACGATGAATAAAATAAGGATAAGTAGGATCTGGACGTTGATATCTAAGCGTTCAGACCTCTTTATATAAAGGAGCAAAAATAATGCCAGAATTACCAGAAGTAGAAACAGTGCGAAAAGGACTTGAAAAACTTGTTGTAGGAAAAACCATTCAAGAAGTCATTGTTTTTTGGCCAAGAATTATTGAATCACCAGAAGTTGATGTATTTCAAGGTCAATTAGCTGGTCAAACGATTGAAGGGATTGAGCGAAGAGGAAAATTTCTGATTTTTAAATTGTCTGATAATGATATGATTTCTCACTTACGGATGGAAGGAAAATATGAGTTTCATCAGGCTGATGATGAAATTGCCAAACATACCCATGTAATGTTTACTTTTACAGATGGCACGCAATTACGTTATTTAGATGTACGGAAATTTGGGCGTATGACATTGGTTCCTAAGAATCAAGGTCATCAATATAAAGGGATTTTAGCTTTGGGGCCAGAGCCAACACCAGACGTTTTCCAATTAGCTACTTTTCAACAAGGCTTGAAAAAGCATCATAAAGCAATTAAGCCATTGCTGTTAGATCAAAAGCTAGTGACGGGTTTGGGGAATATTTATGTAGATGAAGCACTTTGGCAAGCGCAAATCCATCCAGAACAACCAGCAGATTCCTTAAAACCTGCGGAAGTTGCTACGTTGTATCAAGCAATCATTGACGTCTTGGCACGCGCTGTTGAAGCAGGTGGAACCACCATCCGAACCTATCTAAACGCGTTAGGAGAAGCAGGGACTTTTCAAGTAGCGTTGAATGTCTATGGGCAAACAGGCTTACCTTGCAATCGTTGTGGTACGCCAATTGTTAAAACAAAAGTGGCACAACGTGGTACGCATTATTGTCCACAATGCCAACAATTGAAAGGTCGTCGATTGAAATGACAAAAGTTTTAGGCATTACAGGAGGGATTGCGACAGGTAAAAGTACGGTTGTTGCTCTTTTTAAAAAAGCGGGTTATCCAATTGTTGACGGCGACATTATCGCCCGCGAAATTGTTGCAAAAGGGCAACCAGCCTTAGCCGCAATCGTTGAAACTTTCGGACCAGAAATAGTATTAACAACTGGTGAATTGGATCGGAAAAAATTAGGACAATTAATTTTCGCTAGTCCTCAAAAAAGAGAGCTGTTAAATGAAACGCTGAAACCTTTTTTAAGAAAAGAAATTTTACGTCAAATTGAAGAAGCTAAAAAGAAAGCCGCCCTGGTTATTGTTGATATTCCTCTGCTTTATGAAGCTCATTATGAGGCGATTATGGATCAAGTTGCTGTGGTATATGTACCAGAAAAGATTCAAAAAGAGCGTCTGATGGCCCGAAACCAATTAACAGAAGAAGAAGCGCAACAACGAATTGCTAGCCAATGGCCGATTGAAATGAAAAAAGAACGAGCAGATATCGTGTTTGATAATCAAGGAACTAGAGAAGAAACGGAACAACAAGTGAAGAAGTGGCTAGAGGAACAAACTGGAAAGAAGTGAATATTTTTTAAATGGCGTAAAATGTTTTGAAAATTTCAGAAAAAACAGTGAAAGTCTTTGTTTTTATTAAAGAATGGCAAAGATTCAACTAAGAACCAGTTCTAAAGACCTAGTAATAGCGCAATTTCATGTTATAATATAGGCAACAAAAATTATACAGAATAGAAGAGGTGAACGTTATGCGTTGTCCAAGATGTCATCATAATAATTCCCGTGTTATTGATAGCCGTCAAGCAGATGATGGACGTGCAATTCGCCGTCGTCGTGAATGTGAAAATTGCAGTTATCGGTTCACTACATTTGAAAGAATTGAAGCGGCGCCATTACTTGTAATCAAGAAAAATGGGGATCGTGAAGAATTTAATCGTGATAAAATTTTGCGTGGGCTCATTCGCTCTGCGGAAAAAAGACCCGTTGCTATGGAACAAATGGTTCAAATTGTCGATAATGTTGAAAATCGAGTGCGTAGTTTAGGGGAAAATGAAGTCTCTACAACGCTTATCGGTGAATATGTGATGGAAGATTTAGTCAATCTAGATGAAATTGCCTACATCCGCTTTGCGAGTGTTTATCGACAATTCAAAGATATGAGCGTGTTTTTGAAAGAGTTACAGGACATTGTCGACAAAGCAAAATCTTCTTCTCCTGACTCAGAAAATTAAAAAGGAGGTCTTTCTTTGAAAGGAAATCGGCAAAGAATCCAACCAAAAAATATTTTTCAAGCGGTTATTGATTCACCGCTTTCTGATCAAGAGAAAGAGGTTTTAACCTTTTTATATCAACCAATTGTCGGCGCCAATGCGTTTAGTTTATATTGGCTTTTGTTATCTGAAACAACAGACTCAGAGGAGAATGGCTCGCTGTTTCATGCAGATTTAATTAGTTTGCTGGACTTGAGTTGTCAACAATTAGAAGAAGCTTGCTACAAATTAGAAGGCATTGGGTTGCTAGAAACGTATAAAAAAACAGATCGGGAATTAGGAGATTGTTATTTATATTATTTAAAAGCACCTGAAACAGCCGCTCGTTTTTTTAAAGATGAAGTGTTAGCTTTAGTGTTATTTAATCGGGTTGGACAACGGAAATTTGATCAATTAGTGCAAAAGTTCCAACCGCATCCTACTAAAACAGAGGGCTATCAAAATGTTTCCGCTAGCTTTCAAGAGGTTTATGCCTTTAAAGAAGAACAAATTGTTTCCGAAGCGAACCGATTGACAACGATTCAAGAAACTTTTTCTCAAAAAGAAAAATCGAAGAAAATTTCTGTATCAACGGATTCTTTTGATTGGCACTATTTTGTGGAAGGTTTGCACCGTTTAGGTTTACAACTGCCTGAAGATGAGGCTAGTTTTCAAGAAGAAGTCTATGTTTTTCATCAATTATATGGCATCAATGAGTTAGATATGGTAGACTTTGCTTCGAAATCATTTGACTATTATACAAGTCGAATTTTGCCTAAGGAATTAGTGCGAACGATTCATCAAGCGTTTGATCCTGATAAAAAACCACAACCAACAAACGTAGTGACAAACAAGCAAGTACAATTGACGGTGGAAGAGCAACAAACGTATCGATATAACGCATTAAAAATGAATGGTTTTTCTGAACTGGATATTCAAATGATTATGGATAGTGAAAAGAATCCGCCTATTCAATATTTAGAAGCTTTAAAAAATAGTCGAGGCGGCTATACGACACCACAAGAACGTTCATTAGTGAAATATTTGGTTGCTAAATCAGGCTTACCGACTAGTGTGATTAATATTTTGATTAACTATGTTTACAACATTCAACAACAACCGACTTTAAAAGCGGAGTATGTGAATCGAATTGCGAATGAATGGGGACAAAGTGGCATTCATTCACCAGAAAAAGCAATTGAACATGTCAGAGAATTGGCAAAACAAAGCCAAACCAAACAAAAACAGCGACAACAAAATTATTCAGGGAAACGCCAAACTGTTCGACAAGAGCGATTGCCAGAATGGGCAGATCAGCCAAACGATGAAACAAAACTTTCCCCAGAAGAACAAGCCGAGTTAGATCGACAAATTCAAGAATTTTTAAACCAAGGAGGTGACCAATGATGGAAGACGTAGGAAAAGAAATGTCAAAAATTATCCAGAAGCGTGACATCAATGAACGATATGAAGAACTGGTTAACGAAGTATTGAAAGATCAAGATGTTCAAGCCTTTATACAAGCAAACCGAGAGCGTTTAACCGATGAAGATATTCGTAAAAGTTATGCTAAGCTGTATGAATTTGTTCAAGAAAAAAAGAAATTTCAATTAAACGATCCGGCAATGATTGCCCCAGGCTATGAGCCAAGATTAATGTTGAATTTTCATTACATTGATGTAACGTATGTCCCAACGGCTGATTTAATCGCCCGTCAGAAGGAAGAAGAAATTCGTAATCGAGTAAGGGCAATGGACATGCCAAAAGATGTCCGAGAAGCAAATTTACGAGATTTCGATCCATCTTCTCAAGGTCGAGCCAAAGCGTTAGCAGAAGCAATGCAATTTTTAAGAGAATATCCTGCGACACCAAAAGAATTTCATAAAGGGCTCTATTTACAAGGCCCCTTCGGTGTAGGAAAATCTTTTTTATTAGGTGCGATGGCTAATGCTTTAGCAGAACGTGGATTTACTACGACAATTGTTCATTTTCCAACATTTACAGTAGAAATGAAGCAAGCCATTGGTCGCGATCAAGTTGGTGAAAAGCTCGATGCAGTAAAAAAATCCCCTATATTAATGATTGATGACATTGGTGCGGAATCCATGACTAGTTGGATTCGTGACGACGTTTTAAGCGTAATCTTGCAATACCGAATGCAAGAACAATTAGTTACTTTTTTCTCTTCCAATCTAGATTTAAAAGCTTTAGAAGAGCATTTAACCGTGACGCAACGAGGAGAACAAGAGCCGCTAAAAGCCAGACGAATTATGGAACGTGTGCGTTATCTGTCAAAAGAGATTACGATGACAGGAAATGATCGACGAAACGGTTAAAGCAATCCTTTTATTTTTATGGATTGCTTTTTTTCTTGCGCTTGAAGAGGTAGCGTAAGTTTCGCAAAAACAAGTACTTTTGTGTACACTGACAATAAAGAAGTGAGGAAAAGAGGCGTAACAATGAAGAGAAAACTTTGGATTTTTATTGGGGTATTCGTGGTGCTTCTGGGAGGATATTTTCTTTTGTTTAGAGAAAAATCCTATAAAGTAGAGGTGGAAAAAGTGAATCCAAAAATTCAACGCTTAATGTCGACAGACAAACAACATTTTTTAACAAAACATGAATTTCACACAAAAGAAACCGCTGAACGCAAAGATTTGTTGAAATTTTTTATTGAAACCCGGCTCAAAACAGACGGCGGTTTTTTAACTAATTATTTACCAGATGCTGAACGCAAAGATGTCGCCACAGGACATGAGTTGCTAAGTGAGTCTTCGGGTCTATATTTGCGTAATTTAGCTTTTGATACGCAGGGACGTTTTGATAATTTTTACAAGCAGACGAAAGACACCTTTTACGACGGCGTCCAATTTAGTTACCGAATTGACGAGCAAGGCAATAAATACAATGTCAATGCCTCGATTGATGATTTACGGATCATTCGTTCATTAATTGAAGCAGGGGGGCATTTTAAAACAGATCAGTACGATCAAGAAATTAAAAAATTAGGCAAGAGTTTTATGGAAACCTCTATGAAAGATAATATTCTAATTGATTTTTACGATAGTAAATCAAAACAACAGTCTTCAGAAACTTCTTTGTTTTATATTGACTTAATTACGCTGGGTTATTTATACAAAGAATTTGGGATTTCAGCAGACTACTTGCAGTATCATTACCAATTAATAGACGATGGCTATATTTCTGATGATTTACCTCTTTATCAAACGAAGTTTAATCATCAAACAAATAAATACGAAAACAACGGAACACTTAATATTATTGAATCTTTATTAACGATTGTCCATTTAAGTGAAGTGGGTATGGCGAAGCAGACTAGTATTGATTTTGTGCGAAAACAAGTTCAGCAAGGAACGCTTTTTAACTCGTATGATTTAAATGGATCGCCCGTGGATAAAAATCAATCTGCAGCTAGTTATGCGATAGCGGCTTTAATTGGTGTTGCCGAAAATGACAAAGAGTTGTATCGTGCGGCAATTACAGTACTTAATAATTTTCAAATTATGGATTCAAGCAGTCCGATTTATGGAGGATTTGGTGATAAAGTTACGAAACAAGTCTATTCCTATAATAACTTAATGGCTCTTTTGGCCTATGATTTCTAGATGAGGTGAAAGCATGGAAAAGATCAAAAAATACATGAACTCGGCTTTTGAATGGTTGAGTCGTTATATTTCTCCAAGTCTTTTGGCCGTTTTAGGGATTGGGTTAGTGACAAGCATTTTGTTATTTGTTTATCCGATTAATGGCTTGGGAGATAATGGCGAGTATTTTCGTGTGTTAAATTCAAATAGTCTTTATCGTGTCAATGGTGATAGCTACGACAATGTGGCCTATTTTGTTAAGGACTTTTCAATTATGCGTTATTTTAATGAAACAACGACGCACTTTGTTTCCACTCAACAATTTTTCATCACCATTGCCATTTGGCTTAATAAACTTTTTTATAGTCAAACACTTTTCGATATTCGTTTCTTAGGTTTCGTTTATCTTAGTTGTTTTTTAGTGTCAATTTATATTCTGGTACGAGGCTTAACCGAAGGCGTGTCTTTGAAAAAAAGTTATCTTATCTCTTTGTTGGTTATTTTCATCTTGGGAGATACCTCCTATACGATTTATTTTAATTCCTTTTATACAGAAGCGACGAGTTTTTTACTTTCTGTGAGTGTCTTAGCATTTTCAGTCTATTTTTATCGGGTGACGAAACCACGAACTTGGCTCAGAAGAATAGTTTTGGTTATCTTGGCACAAGCAGTAGTACTTTTAATAGGGACAACACGCCAAGAATATTTGCTGATTATTGGCGTAATTATTGCTGGATTAGGATTTTTTGTCTACTTGTCACAACGTTACCAACGATTGTCAATGACGGCCTTTTTAATTGCGTTGATTGGTTTTACAACGTTAGCGGCTTTTATCGTTCCTAACGATATCTATGAACGTGATGTCTACCACAGTATGACGCGCGGTGTAATGAAGGATAGTAAGGTTCCAGATAAACGGATGTCAGAGGGCGGAATCAACCCGCAATATGGGTTGCAAAAGGGACGTTCCTACTTTGAAGAATACAGTCCTGTGTCACCAACTTCTGAACAAATGAAAAAAGATTTTTTTGATAAAACGAGTTTTGGATGGGTGTTATTGAATTATTTAAATTATCCATCTGAATTATGGCAAGGACTGAATTCAGCGGTACCAAATGTTTACTTAGTAAAGCCTAATAATGTGGGGAATTTTGAGAAAACGACAGGGCGTGCACCACTGGAACAATCTAAATTTTTTATGGTGTATAACCGTATTAAAGCCAGTTTTTTCCCTAAAAACTTTGCTTTCTATCTATTATTAGGCGTGATTCTGTTTGGTTTATATGGCGTTGGTTTATACAGAGGACTCAAGAGAAACGAACCCAGATTAGTTTTTCGCTTCTTTTTAATGACAGGGATTTATCTTAATTTATTAGTTGTTTTCATTTCAACAATTATTATTGATGGGGATAGTGACTTAGTACGTCATTTGTTTTTAGTCTCAGTATTTTTAGATTTTCTCTTGTTACAAATTGTTTCTGATGTTATTGGTAAACGAATGTGGCAAGATACAACACCACAAGTCATTGGGGAGGTAGAGGGAATTGAAAAATAAACAATATCTTATTGGCTGGGTGGGTTTCTTACTCTTTTTCGTTTTTTGTGGCTTTGCCAAACCGGCGCTGGCTGCACCAAGTAAACATGTCTTACTTGTCTATGACAGCTTGAATATTGCTGGAAAAAAAGAAAATGATGTGGATGCTTTACAACGAGTGTTGACGAGTTTTGGAGTAGAAGTTCAGAGTGTGGCGGTGTCAGATTATGTGCCTGGCGAATTGCTAAATGATGGCTATGACAGTTTGATTTCTATGGTGAATTGGCCTGAACAAGCCGACGTTATTGCCTCTGATTTTCTAGCAGATCGAGTTCATTTTAAAGGTAAACAATTACACATTGGTCGAAACATGCGTGACGATGAAAAACAATATTTTAGCGGTACATGGAAAGAATTAAGTCATCGTCAATATCGGTTAGAAGATGAAAAAAACCGCTTTTCTCAAGTATTGCCTTTTCAAGATCAATCAGTTGTGCTGGAAAATACGCAAGGTCAAACAGTTGGTCGATTAAAAACACAAGAATTAGCACCAGAAGAATATCCATTTGGTGTAATTGAGAATGGGCATGCTTTTCTACCAATGTTTGAACGCAAAGGCGCTGTTTTTTTAGAAAGCTTGGACGTAATTAGTCAATGGCTGGAAAGTGAAAAAATGTCACGGCCGTTTTTGACGATTTCTGATTTTAACCCGTTAAGAGATATGTCTGTGGCAACCTATTTGCAAGAAGAATTAGTTAAAACCACATATCCTTATATTTTATCCAGTACGAGCGTTTCACAAAACAATACGATTTTACCTTATAAACTATTTACGAATGCGTTACGTGCGTTTGCTTCGACGGGGGTTATTTTCTTAGAAACACCGGTCGTTAACAATGTTGATTTAAATGACCAACGTGCCTTGAAACAATTGATGGAGCAGCAGATTAGTTTATTGGTCGACAGACATGTCTATCCAGTAGGCATTTCTGCTCCAGGATACTGGAATCAAGACCTTCAATACCAAGAGGATGGTCTAGCAATTAGTGATACAGTGATTCTAAGAGAAAATCCGCCGATTGAACGCGTTTTTTATCGGAACCAAACGGGAGAATCAATCACTTATAAGAATGCTTTGTTTGATTTACCGTATGATTATTTATCGGGGATTGAATGGACGGATAAAGATAATCCGAATGACTATCGATTTCCAATGCCGACCACCATTAGTTTTTCATTTCCAAATTCTAAAAAAGAAGTGGATCATCTAATTCAAGAAGTCAAGGAAGCACCAATAGTGTTTAGTGTTTCAGAAGCGGATCAACATTTCACTGTTCAAACACAAACGCAGAAAATCGAATTTCGGAATAATCGGTTCTTCTTAAACAATCAAATTGTCAATGGTTTGGCTGATACAGGGGCCTCAACAGTTGAAAAACAACGATTTACAGGCTTATTTTCATTCTTTTTCAGTATTACAAACAATATTTTGATTGGCGTTGTCACGCTGACTTTAATCATCCTGATTATTTTGTTTATGATTGGACGAAAGAATTATCGGTCGAAATATATTAATAAGGAGGAAGACAAATGACCATTGCTGACATTGTAATGTTAACAGCAACTATCATTATTTGGAGTCTACTAATTGTAAATATTCTCTTAGTTATTTTTGGCTATGTTTATTATTTAAAAACAGATCCTGTCGCACCACCACCTGTAGAGGACGAAGACGCGCCGTTTGTTTCAATTATGGTGCCGGCCCATAATGAAGGAATTGTCATTGTACGAACAGTTGAAGCGTTATTGAATTTTAATTATCCGCAAGATCGCTATGAAATTATTGTGATTAATGACAACTCAAGTGATAATAGTGCTGAGCTTTTAGCGAACGTCCAAAAAAAGGCGGTTAATCGAAATTTGCAGATTATTAATACAGACAATATAACAGGTGGGAAAGGTAAGTCTAATGCCTTAAACATTGGTTTCAAGCAAGCCAAGGGGGACGTGATTGCCATTTATGATGCGGACAATACACCTGAACCGAATGCACTCCGTTATTTAGTTGGAGAGTTAATCGCTAGTGAGGAATACGGCGCGGTTATTGGTAAATTTAGAACGAGAAATCGCAATGCAAGCTTGTTGACACGCTTTATTAATATCGAAACACTGGCCTTTCAATGGATGGCACAAGCCGGTCGTTTTCAATTATTTAAGTTATGCACGATTCCTGGCACAAATTTCATTGTTCGTCGTAGTATTATTGAAGCCATTGGCGGCTGGGATGACAAAGCGTTAGCCGAAGATACAGAAATCAGTTTCCGCATCTATATGATGGGCTATAAAATTAAGTTTCAACCAAAAGCAGTGACGTGGGAGCAAGAGCCACAAACTTTGTCAGTTTGGTTCCGACAACGGACGCGATGGGTCAAAGGCAATATTTATGTCATTGTTAAAAATGCTAAATTATTGTTTAATCCTAAAGCGAGTCGGATCCGTTTTGATATTTTATATTTCTTGTCCATTTATTTTCTCTTAATGACATCGCTCGTTTTGTCAGACATCATGTTAGTTTTATCAATGTCTGGTTACTTAACAACGACCCTACAAGGATTTAGCAATTCCTTGTGGTTGTTAGCGATTTTGTTATTTATTTTCAGTACTTTTGTCAGTATTACAACCGAAAAAGGCGAAATGACTTTAGAGAATATCTTAATTATTGCCTTGATGTATATTACATACAGTCAGATGTGGCTAGTAGTCGCCGCTTATGGCATGGTGATGTATATTAAAGAAAATGTTTTTCATAAACAAACACAAACAAAATGGTACAAAACTGAACGATTTAAATAAGGAGGAAACGTGCAATGAAACAAAAAACAGTCACTTTAATAGGAGTGTTCTTTCTGGCAATTCTGATTGGTGTCGCAAGTCCGACCGTATACGCCGAAAATAAAGAACAAGACAACCATACCTTTACACAACCTTTTCAAAATAAAACAATCTCTTTAACAGGTACTTCTGTCCGTAGCACCATGTATTTTACAAAAATTGATTATTGGGACGTAAAAAAAGCATCATTCAATATGACCTACCAAATCACACAATTAAAAAATAATCAGACCTCAGATTTAACTGTGGCAGTGAATGGTGTGAAGTTTTATTCTTGGCGTCCTGAAAATACGACTGGTATTCAACAAAAGACGATTGAAATCCCTTTGGAACTGATTAAAGAGACAAATACATTGACTGTTGAGGGTCAAATTATTAATCAGGCAGGAAACGACATGTATAATTTAATTGAAACACCGGCAAATTGGTTAACGATGTATGAAGGATCTAACGTAAACTTCCAATACGATTTACAATTACCAGAGAATACAATTCATTCTTTTTATAATCATTTTGTGGGAGCAGACACGATTGCGAATAAACACAGTGTTATTTTGACACCAGAAAATGCATCGGAAAAAGAATTAGCTGCAGCGACCCATGCGTTAGCTGGTGCTGCTCGTTTGATTACTACCTCAGAAGAATTGTTGCCAATGGCTTCTTTGAACAAAGAACAGTCAGCACCCTATCAGTTGATTATTGCCAGCTATGATAAATTACCAGATCAGTATAAAAGTCAAATTGATAGCAAACGTGTGGAGGACCAGGCTGTCTTAAAATTTTTCAATCAACCAGATAAGCATGTTTTAGTAGCTACTTCTAAAGATGAGGACTTACTTGTTCGTGCAGGACGTTATTTAGCAAATTATGAATTAATGACCCAAACAGATAAAGAAGAGACAACAGTTGATGAGAATACCGATACGTTTAGTTCAACTTTAGAATTTGATGGAAATTATCCATTAACCTCAACGGGGGATAAACTAGAAGGGGCCTATCACCAAGAACAAACGTACTTTGTCAATTTACCAGTGGATCGAAACAATGCCAATGGAAGTCGCGTGCATTTACATTTTAAATATGCTGAAAACTTAGATTTTGATTCTTCTTTAGTGACGGTTTACGCCAATGATAAACCAATTGGCAGCAAGAAATTAACCGCTGCTCGTGCGAACGGTGATGAATTAAATCTCGAATTTCCAAAGAACTTAGAAATTGCTGATAGTTTTGTTTTAAAAGTTGCTTTTGATTTGAATGTTAAATCACCAGAAGTTTTGCGAAATGGTCAGACTCCATGGGCCTTTATTGAAAATAATTCGAATGCGTTTATTCAAACAGAAGAACTGAATGACATATTATTTAATAACTATCCGAACATTTTTATCAGAAGCCGTTCTTTTGCTGATTTAGCGATTTTATTACCAGAAAAAATGGACGATAACTATTTTAAAGTGTTGACCAATCTATTTAACTTAATTGGTAATTATGCCGAAAGTAATGTCGGTGAGATTACGTATTATAAAAAAGCGCCTAAAAATGCGGCATTAGAAAATCATAACTTGATTATTTTTGGTACGCCTAAGGATAATCCGATGATTCGTAAGTTAAACGATCAGTTATATTTCCATTATGATAAGGACTTCACACGTTTTGTTTCAAACGAGAAACTGAGCATTGAAAAAGATTATGGTAAACAAATCGGTACGGCGCAGTTAATGTTTTCTCCATATAATGCGAAAGCCGCGGCGTTAATCTTAACAGGAGCTAAATCACAAGGTGTCTTTTTAGCCTCTACACAAGTGAATACAGAGAAGAATACTTCTATGTACAAAGGAGATGCCATTGTGGTCGATCCGAACTATCGTCGCTATGATTATCGTTTCAAAAAACGTGTAAGCAACGTTAGCAACGAATCATTAGGTAAACGAATTGTCAATAATCATAAATTAATGATTTATCTATTTGTCTTCTTAATTGGTATGATCATTATTGGATTAAGTGCGTTCTTCATCGTGAAGAAGAATTTGAAAGGTGGGGAATAGAGTGAATCAAAAACGAGTGACCTTACTTTTGGATTTAACTTTGTTGGTAGGAATTGTTTTGGTTGTCGGCACAACCATCTTTATGGCCTTAGGAACGAATGATTTCTTTGTGGACTTAAGTTGTCTATTAATTTCAGTTATCTTAATTATCGTTACCTATTTTGTAGGAATTACAGCGGGGTTAACATTTTCGCTTATATTTATTTTTCTACAATTGACTTATGTTGTATATCAGTATGTCTATCATGATTTGTTTAGCTATGGCTCATTATTTTGGCTAATCATGCCGCCACTCTACTGTTTAACAATCTATGCAGTGACTTATCAAATTCGTATGATTCAAGAAGAAAATATTCGTTTACGTAAAGAAACTTCTCAGTTAAATGCGTTAGATGCAGTAACTAATTTAAGAACAGCAAAAATGTACGAAGAAGGATTTGATTTATTTTCTGATATTTCTACACGTTATGAAGCGCCGTTATATTTAGTCGTGATTCGAGTGGCCTATTGGGAAAGTATTCGTAACTTATTAAGTCCTGAACAAAAGAATGAATTGCTACAAATCGTGACAGCGGCGATTAAAGAGACAACGGATGATCGCTTCTTACCATACTTTATCGACGGCACACCGCCGACTTGGGCGTTATTAATTTTCCGCGATGGGGATGACGGATACACTACTAGAAAAGAATTCAAACAACAAGCTCAAGAGAAATTTGCCCATTCTGAAACCTTAAGGAATATTACTTTGACATTACAAGTTTCCTATACCAAATATGATCCTGCCGAATTTAACAACGCTTCAGAATTTTTAGGGGATGGAATTAATTCTCTTCAATATGATGTTTAAAAAGGAGGCAAACAAATGACTGAAAAACTTGCTGTTTTTACAGGGAAATTAGCAGAGGCTGGTGTGTTAAATGAGACACAGCCATTGTCAATGCGATTACATTTAGAAAATATTCAAGCAGAAAGTGATCCAGAATCTATTGTGCCCTTATTTTCTCATGGGGTAATTTTAAACATACTTGTTGAACAGTTAGAGGAAAGTATCCCACTGTCTCACTTGAAAAAAGGGACCAAAGTCCGTTTCACAGTCGTGGGCTTGCCACCGATGACTATGTCGATTCCACCGCATGTTGGTGGGCAAGCGATTGAATTGATAGAAGAAATCTAAAAAGCTTCTGCATTAGCTATGATTAGTAGCTAATGCAGAAGCTTTTTTATTCAAAGGTCATTCTTTCAATTCGATCGAACGCTTCCTTTAATAAATCTAAACTTTGTGTTGCGGCTAAACGAATGTACTCATCGCCCGTTGTTTCACCAAATGCTTTTCCAGGAATCACTAATACCTGTGTCTCTTTTAAAAGCTTTTCCACAAAAGGAACGGAAGTTAGTCCGGTTTTTTGAATGTTAATGAAGGCGTAAATACTTCCTTTGACTGGATGAAGCGAAAGGAAAGGGATCTTTGCTACTCGTTGGGCCACATACTCTAAACGTGTTTGGAACACTTCAACGATTGGGTCTACAAATTCGTCAAAATGTTGTAACGCATAGATTCCTGCTTGCTGTGACAACGTAGGCGCAGAATACGTAACGCCTTCATTAATTAATTTAGCTACTTCGTTAATATAGTCTGGGGCAATCATATAACCAATACGCCAACCAGTCATTGCAAAGGCTTTTGAAAAGCTACCAAAAGTGATAGTATTTTCTGGAGCAAACGTAGCCATGGGAGTAAACGTTTCTTGGAAACAAAAGGCTTCATAAACTTCATCTGAAAGAATGTATAAGTTGTGTTCAATCGCTACCTGTGCGATTTCTCTGAAAGTTTCTTCAGAGAAAACAGCGCCTGTCGGGTTATTCGGTGAATTTAGAATAATCGCTTTGGTTTTAGGCGTGATTTTTTCTTTCAAAAGAGCTACATCAATTTGGAAACCATCTTCTTCATAGGTTGGTAAAAAGACCGGAACGCCATCTGCTAAAAGGACTTGGTCTTTATAAGGAGAGAAATAAGGTTCATGAATAATCACTTCATCTCCAGGATTTAGAATCACTTGTAAGGCAAGGTACATCCCGTGTAGAGCGCCAACTGTGGCCCGGACTTGATTCGGTTGAAAAGATAATTGATAATGTGACTGATAAAACTGAATGACCGCCTCAATGAATGCCTCGCTACCATCAGAAGCGGTATATTTTGTATGCCCATTTTTGGCATCGTTAGCTGCTTGTTCGATAATCCGCTCATCGGTAATTAAGTCAGGGTCACCAATCGATAAATCGATTAAATTTGGGGTCTTTTTCGCCAATGTTGCAATATCCATGAGTAAATTTTCAGTAGGTTGTTGGTAACGTGTTGCGATATTCTTGCGATCCATACCAGGTGCTCCTTTTTATAAAACTTTTCTTAGAAAATCTTGTGTTCTTGGGTTTTGTGGCGCATCAAAAATTTCTTCAGGTGTGCCTTCTTCTTGAATAATTCCTGCATCCATAAAAATGACACGGTCCGCAACTTCTTTTGCGAAGCCCATTTCGTGGGTAACCACCACCATTGTCATCCCTTCAATAGCTAAATTTTTCATAACGGATAGCACTTCACCCACCATTTCAGGGTCTAAGGCAGAAGTTGGTTCATCGAACAGCATTACGTCAGGGCGCATGGCTAAAGCACGAGCAATCGCTACCCGTTGTTGTTGCCCACCAGAAAGTTGAGCGGGATAATTTTCTTTTTTATCTGATAAACCAACTTGTTCCAGTAAGGAAAGAGCATGTTCTGTGGCTTCGGCAGCGGCTTCTTTTTTTACTTTAACAGGACTAATCGTTAAGTTTTCCAAGACATTTTTATGCGGGAAAAGATTGAAATTTTGGAATACCATTCCCATTTTTTGACGAAGTTGATCAATGTTGGTATTTTTATCTAATAAATTTTTTCCTTCAAATTCAACGCTGCCACCAGTTGGTGTTTCTAATAAGTTCAAGCAACGTAAAAAAGTACTTTTACCACTGCCAGAAGGGCCAATAATTACGACAACTTCACCAGCTTCAATTTCTAAGTCAATTCCTTTAAGTACTTCATTTTTTCCGAATGTTTTCTGTAAGTTTTTAATGTTAATCACTAGTACTCATTCTCCTTTCAGCAACACCTAATAGACGTGAGATAGTAAAGGTTAGGACGAAATAAATTAACGATACAATTAAGTAAGGTAAGAAGGGTTTAAAACTTGCTCCTTGAACGTTGCCAGCTTGGAAAATTAGTTCTGAAACACCAATGACTGAAACAACGGAAGATTCTTTAATTACTGTAACAAATTCATTGCCTAACGCTGGTAAAATATTTTTAATAGCTTGTGGGAAAATGATGTATCGCATTGCTTGGTTTTGATTCATTCCCAAGGAACGAGCAGCTTCCAATTGTCCTTTATTAACTGCCTGAATACCAGCACGAATAATTTCTGCTACATATGCACCACTGTTTAGAGAAAGGGCAATACAACCAGCTGCTACTTTTGATAAGTCTAAACCAAGAACGCCTGTCCCGAAATAGACAATAAAAATTTGAACAAGCAAAGGAGTGCCACGAACATATTCAATATAAGCAATGGCAATGCCACGTAAAATTTTGGAATTGGCTAACTTCATTAAGGCAAGTAATGCCCCTAAAATGGCACCAAACAAAACACCAATGAAAGCTAGGAAAATGGTATAGCCTGCACCGTTAAGGTAGAACTTTCCATACTTTTGTAAAAAGCTTTGATCTTTTTGGAACATTAATTGATTGGCTTCTTTTTTATAACCGTCCATTAATTTTTGATCATTAATTTGTTTAATAGAGGCATTTACTTTCTCCGTCAAAACGGGCGCATCTTTAGGAAAAGCAACGGCAGTATCTTTTGAGCCTTTTTCAAAGGTAACATCAGCAAAAGCTAAATCCTCATTTTGAGAAACATAGGCTTCGCCAACCGGTTCTTCCATAACGACTGCATCTAATTTATTATTTTTTAGATTCATAATTAAATCTGGAATTTTTTGAAGAGAAGTAGGGACAGCACCGGTTAATTCGGTTTTAATTAATTCTTCTTGTGTCGTTTGCTTTTGGGCACCTGCACGAACGCCTTCGAAATCTTTAGTGGAATGAAATTTATCTTTGTCTTCTTTCCGAACAATGACTCTTTGTTGAACGTTCATATATGGTTGAGAAAAAGCTACTTCTTTTAATCGTTCAGGCGTTGGCGACATGCCAGAGATGACCATGTCAATCTTGCCAGTTTTTAAGGCCCCTAACAGAGCATCAAAGCCTAGTTCTTCGATTTTTAATTTAACGCCTAAATCGTCGGCAATTTTTTGAGCAATAGAAATATCAAAACCGACAATTTTATCTTCACCATCTACTTTTGCATGAAATTCATAAGGGGCATAGTCTGCGGATAAGCCGACAACTAGTTCTCCCTTTTGGATGATTTTGTCATAGACTGGATCGTTTTCGGCTGCAAAAGTTTCTTTAATAGGTAATAATGAGAGCAACAAGAATAAAATTGGTAAAATCGTCTGTAGCCATTTTTTACATTTGGTCATTTGCGTAAACTCCTTTTTGTATTATTTTTATAAATATTCAAAAAAAGCGAATAAATGTATAAAAATTTATTGTGTTATGATGTGGTTTATCATATCATAGAATATGTAAAAGGAAAAGTAGTAGAGTTGAAAAAATACAACTTTTTCAAAAAAATTTTCAAAAGTCAAAAATGAAGGGGATTTTCAAGATGGAACAATCATTAATTGTGAGAGGGACACCACAAGAGTATCTTTGCGAAATTGGTTCGTGGGAATTATTAGAAGGACAACTATTATGCAGAAATATTCATCGTGTATTCATTTTACACGGGACTGAGTCATGGCAAGCGGCAAAACCGTATTTTCCGACGTTTCAAAAAGTAACAGCTGTTTTTGAAAACTATGGAGGTGTTTGTACAGATCAACGTGTGCAAGAGTTAGAAGCGCAAGTGCTGGACAATCATTTAGAGGCCATCGTTGCTGTCGGTGGAGGAAAAGTGGCCGACTTGGGCAAAGCCTTAGCACACAAAATGGCGTTACCGGTCATTATTTTACCCACTTTAGCAGCTACTTGTGCGCCGTGCACGCCATTGAGTGTAATGTATCGAGAAGATGGAGCAATGGAACGGTATGACGTTTTTCCGCAAGCAAACGCTTTGGTGTTGGTAGAACCAAGAGTGTTATTGCATTCGCCTCGGTCCTTAATGGTGGCAGGTATTGGGGATACATTAGCTAAATGGTATGAAGCAGATGCGATTATTTCGCAGTTAGACGTCCAAGTGTTACCTATTCAAGTTTCTCATTTTGCCGCGGAAAAATGTCGCGATATTTTGTTAAATGAAAGTATCAATGCTTTAAAAGCGATGGAAGAGCAACAATTAAATCAATCGTTTATTGATGTCATCGAAACAAATTTAATTATTGGTGGAATGGTGGGTGGCTTTGGCGATGATTATGGTCGGACAGCAGGTGCCCATTCCATTCATGATGCACTAACTTTGCTGCCAGCTAGCCATCGACAATTGCATGGAAACAAAGTGGCGTATGGTGTGTTTGTTCAATTATCCATTGAAGAAAAATGGCAAGAAATCGATGAATTGATTCCTTTCTATCACCAACTAGGTTTGCCTATTTCTTTAAAAGAAATGGACATGGACTTAACTGAAGCCGAGTATCAAGAAGTAGCAGAACGTGCTTGTATAGAAGGCGAAACGATTCATTATATGAAACAAAAAATTACCCCTGAAATTGTGAAAACAGCGATGCAAGATTTAGAAAAATATACAGCGACAAAATAAGTGCCAAACAGCAACTAGTTCATTTGAATTATTTGAATTAGTTGCTGTTTTTTAAGGATCCTTTTTTGAAAAAAGAAACCTTGAGAAATCCTTGCAAATTCAATAAAAAAAAAGTATGATGATGGGAGGACAAATTATAGTAGAAAGTAGGGAAATGAATGACGGAACCAGCCATTCGTTATCGTTTAATCAAAAAAGATAAACACACAGGTGCGCGTTTAGGTGAATTAATTACTCCTCACGGCACATTTCCAACACCAATGTTTATGCCGGTAGGTACACTTGCGACAGTTAAAACAATGTCACCAGAAGAATTAAAAGAAATGGGTGCCGGTGTTATTTTAAGTAATACTTACCATTTATGGTTACGCCCAGGTGAAGATTTAGTCGAAGAAGCAGGCGGTTTACACAAATTTATGAACTGGGATCAACCTATTTTAACTGATTCAGGTGGCTTCCAAGTCTTCTCATTAAGTGATATGCGGAAAATCGAAGAAGAAGGTGTGCATTTTAGAAATCATTTAAATGGTTCAAAAATGTTCCTTTCTCCAGAAAAAGCGATCAATATTCAAAATAAATTAGGATCAGATATTATGATGAGCTTTGATGAATGTCCACCATTTGATGAAAGCTATGAGTATGTCAAACGCTCGATTGAACGGACTTCTCGTTGGGCTGAGCGTGGCTTAAAAGCCCATGCGAATCCTGATAGACAGGGATTATTCGGTATTGTTCAAGGTGCAGGATTTGAAGATTTACGTCGTCAAAGTGCCAAAGATTTAGTGAGTATGGATTTTCCTGGCTATTCGATTGGTGGCTTATCTGTTGGTGAGTCTAAGGAAGAAATGAACCGAGTCTTAGACTTTACGACACCGTTAATTCCTGAAAATAAACCACGTTACTTAATGGGTGTGGGTGCCCCTGATTCATTAATTGATGGAGTGATTCGTGGGATTGACATGTTTGATTGTGTGTTACCAACACGTATTGCGCGCAATGGTACTTGTATGACTTCACAAGGTCGCTTGGTTGTTAAAAATGCCCAATATGCAAGAGATTTTCGTCCGCTTGATGAGAAATGTGATTGTTATGTTTGTCGTAATTATACGCGGGCCTATATTCGTCATTTGATTAAATGTGATGAAACATTCGGAATCCGTTTAACATCGTATCATAATTTATACTTCTTGTTAGACTTAATGAAAAATGTCCGTCAAGCAATTATGGACGACAATTTATTAGAATTCCGACAAGCGTTTTTTGAAGAATATGGCTTTAATAAAGCGAATGCAAAAAGTTTCTAAAAATTAGAGGAAAAAACTAGTTCTTCAAGCATTTTTTTGATACAGTTAGTAGTGTGAATAATGCAGAGTGAGGTGAAACAAATGGGTGGCGGATTTACAATGATTTTTACATTAGTCCTTTTAGGAGGAATGATGTTTTTCATGACACGTTCTCAAAAGAAACAACAACAAGAACGTCAAAAACAACTAAACGCAATGAAAACTGGCGATAGTGTTGTCACAATTGGTGGTTTACATGGTGTTTTAAGTGAAATCAACGAAAAAACAGTTTTAATCGATTGCGAAGGTATTGTCTTAGAATTTGACCGTGCAGCAATTCGAACTGTAACATCTGGAACTGCCGTTACAAATGATTCAGCAGTAACTAGTGTACCAGTCACAGAAGTTGAAGAGACAGTCACAGAAGAAGTAACTGAAGTTCCTGAAACATCAGATCCTTCAAAAGAAAAGAAAGACTAAACGAATCAACTGATTTATTTAATGGTTAAAGAGAGCGGAACAGGCTTTTCAAAGGCGAAACTGTGACCAGTAGTCACACGAGAAAGCCAATAAGAAGAGATAATTCCTATTCCGCTCGTGTCGTTTATCTTAAAATGTAGGACTAGGAAGGTAGGTCATTTGGACTTACGTCCTAAGTCCTTTTTAACTATTAAGTTTACAAAAAAGGTTCCTTTTTATAGTGTTGGAAGATAGTTAAAAAGTGAGCAATCTTTCGCTTGGTTGGAAGGAGAAGAGCCCATGACAAAGGAAAAATTAAGTTGGTTACAACAAAAAATGCTCAATAAAAGTATTAAAAAGAAGTGCCAAAATTTTCGTGAACTAGGTTATTCTTCCATCAACGAAGAAGATTTATTGACTTATTTACTCACCTATCGTTGGAAAAAGCAAGCCCGTTTATCTGTCAAAGACTGTCGCAAAGACATTCAGAAGGTTAAGCCGAATGAATTTTTTGACTATCAACAATTATTGGCACAGACATCAAAAAATCCTTTAAGGAACTGGCATGATATTGAAGACTTATTCTAGAAAAAAGAATAGGTCTTTTTTTTTGAGATAAAAAAATTATAAATAGTTGTGAAAAATATCACAAAAACTGTTTACAAGATTCATTTTATGTTGTATGATGTGAATGTGAAATAGTTAACAAAGTTTTTTTTAAAATGAAACTCTTAGGAGGATGAACATGGTTAAAACAGTAAAAAAAGAAAAGACAGAAACAGTTGATGTTTCATCAATGATTGATGAATTAGCAACAAAAGCGAATGTCGCTTTAAAAGCAATGGAAGATTTTACACAAGAACAAGTAGATCACATTGTCCATCAAATGGCGATGGCGGCGTTAGACCAACATATGCCTTTAGCAAAAATGGCTGTCGAAGAAACTGGCCGTGGAATCTATGAAGATAAAGCAATCAAAAATATGTATGCATCTGAATACATTTGGAATAATATTAAACATGATAAAACTGTGGGTGTAATTAAAAAAGACGAACAAACCGGCTTAATGGAAATTGCTGAGCCAGTTGGCGTGGTATGTGGGGTCACACCAACAACGAACCCAACGTCAACAACTATTTTTAAATCACTAATTGCCTTAAAAACAAGAAATCCAATTGTTTTTGCTTTCCATCCTAGCGCACAAAAATGTTCGGCAGAAGCGGCACGTATTGTACGGGATGCGGCGATTGCAGCAGGTGCACCAGAAAATTGTATTCAATGGATTGAACAACCATCGATTGATGCAACTTCTGCTTTGATGAATCATCCAGGGATTGCCATTGTTTTAGCAACTGGTGGCGCAGGCATGGTAAAATCTGCGTACTCAACAGGTAAACCAGCACTAGGCGTTGGTCCTGGGAACGTACCAGCTTATATTGAAAAAACGGCTAAAGTGAAACGTGCGGTTAATGATTTAATTGTTTCAAAATCATTTGATAATGGAATGATTTGTGCTTCTGAGCAAGCGGTCATTGTGGATAAAGAAATTTATGCTTCTGTCAAAGCTGAGTTTGAAGCACACAATGTTTACTTCGTGAAACCGAATGAATTACAAAAACTAGAAGATGCAGTGATGAATGAAGGCAAATACGCAGTAAATCCAGCGATTGTCGGTAACTCTGCAGAAAAAATTGCTGAATTAGCAGGAATTAGCGTACCAAAAGGCACAAAAATTTTAGTCGCTGAATTAGAAGGTGCAGGTCCAGAATATCCATTATCAAGAGAAAAATTATCGCCAGTTTTAGCAATGATGAAATCAAACAATGCAGAGCATGCTTTTGAACTATGTGAAGCGATGTTAAACTTAGGTGGTTTAGGACATACAGCAGTAATTCATACAGAAGATGAAGAGTTACAAGTTGCTTTTGGTTTACGTATGAAAGCTTGTCGTATTTTAGTGAATACTCCATCAGCAGAAGGCGGTATCGGTAACATTTATAACGAAATGATTCCATCCTTAACACTTGGTTGTGGTTCATACGGGAAAAACTCTGTTTCTAAAAACGTATCAGCCATTAACTTAATTAATATTAAAACGGTAGCGAAACGGAGAAATAATATGCAATGGTTTAAATTACCTCCAAAAATTTTCTTTGAAAAAAATTCTTTACAATATCTACAAAAAATGGAAAATGTTGAACGTGTCATGTTAGTTTGTGACCCAGGTATGGTTCAATTTGGCTATGCAGATATCGTACGTAAAGAGCTACAAAAACGTAAAAATGATGTGAAAATCGAAGTATTTTCTGATGTTGAACCAAACCCATCAACAAATACTGTTTATGCAGGTACCAAAATGATGGTTGATTTCCAACCAGATACCGTGATTGCCTTGGGTGGCGGTTCTGCAATGGACGCGGCGAAAGGCATGTGGATGTTCTATGAACACCCAGATACAGAGTTCTTTGGTGCAAAACAAAAATTCTTAGATATCCGCAAACGGACATATAAAATTGCCAAACCAGAAAAAACACAATTTGTTTGTATTCCAACTACTTCAGGAACTGGTTCAGAAGTTACACCATTTGCTGTTATCACTGATAGTGAAACACACGTGAAATATCCGTTAGCAGACTATGCGTTAACACCAGATGTAGCGATTGTTGATCCACAGTTCGTAATGTCTGTGCCAGCTTCAGTCACTGCAGATACAGGTATGGATGTTTTAACACATGCTATTGAATCTTATGTTTCCGTGATGGCTTCAGATTACACACGTGGTTTAAGTTTACAAGCAATCAAGTTAGTTTTCGATCATTTAGAAAATTCAGTGAAACGTCCAGATATGGAATCTCGCGAAAAAATGCATAATGCATCAACCATGGCAGGGATGGCATTTGCCAATGCATTCTTAGGTATTTGTCACTCTATTGCTCATAAAATTGGTGGGGAATATGGCATTCCACATGGTCGTACAAATGCGATTTTATTACCACATATTATTCGTTACAATGCGAAAGATCCATCAAAACACGCAATGTTCCCTAAATATGATTACTTCCGCGCCGATACTGATTATGCAGACATTGCAAAATTCTTAGGCTTAAAAGGAAATACTACCGCAGAATTAGTAGAAGCTTTAGCAACAGCAGTAGCAGACTTAGGTAAATCAGTCGGAATTGACATGAACTTGAAAGCCCAAGGTGTCTCACAAGAAACATTAGACACAACGGTTGATCGTATGGCAGAACTTGCATATGAAGACCAATGTACAACTGCAAATCCGAAAGAACCATTAATTAGTGAACTAAAACAAATTATCTTAGATGCTTATGTAGGATAAAAGAACTCAAATAAAGAGACCAGAACATTAATGTTCTGGTCTCTTTAACGTTTTGCGAAAACAGTGCTGTCGATACCACGGTTATGACACCAATTAACTAAAACTGGATCGAGGACAAGTGCAGTACTCGTCAATTCTTCTGTCGTCTTTTTTCCTAAAAGAGTATAAAGCATTTTCACTTCTTCTTGCCATTGCTGTACAAGGGCTAGGGTATTTTCTAAACCATTTTTACTCATAAGGGAAGCTAAGATAGTCCCAGCAACTCCCATGCTTTTGGCACCTAAAGCGAGTCCTTTGACAATATCAAGAGAGTTACGCACACCGCCAGAACCGAGAATAGTTAGTTTCTTTTGCCAATTTTGTGATTCCAGAAGAGAGATGACCGTTGATTGCCCCCAATCATCTAAGAAAGAAAGTTCTCGTTTCTTCCGCCGGGCATTTTCAATTTGTGTAAAACTCGTTCCGCCTTGGCCGCTCACATCCGCTGCTTGAACGCCGATAGAGGTAAGTTTTTCTAAGGTTTCTTGGCTCATGCCAAAGCCAACCTCTTTGACAATGACAGGCACTTCTACGGCCTGTACGATAGCTTCAATCTTGGTTAGCCAATTAGTGAAATCACGATCTCCTTCAGGCATGACCAATTCTTGGGGCACATTTACATGGATTTGTAAGGCATTCGCTTGAAATAAATCAAGCGCTCGCTTTGCTTCTTCCACACCCAAACCTGCACCAATATTGGCAAAAATGAGTCCATCTGGGTTTTCTTTTCGCATAATTTGATACGTATCCGCTAAACTAGCATCTTTTAACGCTGCCGAGACAGATCCTGTCGCAACTAAAAGGCCAGTTTCTTTGGCAATAATGCCTAATTGCTGATTAATTTCTTTTGCACGCTGACTACCACCTGTCATTGCATTGACATAAAAAGGTTGGGGAAGCTGAAAAGAAAGAAACGAAGTGGAAATATCCACTTCGTTAACAGCGGATTCAGCAAACGATTGGTGAACAAAACGCACACGATCAAAGTCATTACTTTTTTCTTTGTGGAACGCTTTAGCTAATGATAGATGTTCATCTTTTCGATTCATGCTTCTCCTTACACTCCTTTTGACCATAGGTATAGACGTGAAGTGGCAGTGGGGTAATTCCGTCTTTTTCCCAAGCAGTCATTAATGGTAAAATCCCAGATTTTTGGCGGAAAATTACAATCCCACAATCGCCCCCGCCAGCGCCAGAAGATTTCGCAGCTCCTGTATAAGATTCAGCCAAATCACAAAGATTTTTCAAGGCTTCTGTTTCGATTACCACACCAGTCAGTGAAGATAATTCGGCGAGCAATTGGCGATTTTTAGTAATTTGTTTTTGAATAACAGAAATTTTTCCTGTGTTAAAGCCATTAATCATTGTTTCGACACAAAGCCGACTTTTCATTAAGAACTGCTCATAAGCCGCTTGTTTTTCTTCTTTTGATTGATGGACTCGATCAACTAAGTCTGAAGTGGACGCAGGGCTACCTGTCCAACCAATTAGTAAACGTAGTTGTTTCGGTACTTTTAACGGAAAAATCATTAATTCAGGCCAGTCCATTGCTAACAAATCAGTTAATGTTTCAGTGGCTACTTTTTGATTGACCCAATCATGATCGAAGGTTGAAAAGGCAATCCAGCCCCCGTAACAGCTGGCGGCGATATCTCCGCAAGAACCATTTCCTTGAACGGCTAAGTGAGCTAATGCTGATAATTTGAAAATTTCCTCATTTTCCAAACCTAAGTCATAAAAAATATTCAAGGCTTTGACAGTTCCAACGGTTACCGCACCGCTTGAACCAAGACCATATTTTCGTCCATTTGAACTATCTAATTCACTCGTCACTTTTAAATGATAAAATGACAATTCTTTGTTTTGCTCTTGCGCATATTTTTCAGTTAGATGAATCGCCGCTAAAACATAATGAAAAGGATTTTCGCGAATATCTAATACAAGCTCACCATTTCGGCGTGTCCAGCGAATAGGTAAAGAGCTGTATTGTGCAGATTGAATACTGCCTTCATCTGTTGTTTCTTCGACAGTCACAGTTACGAATTGATCCACAGCAACGATAATGGCAGGGTGGCCAGGTTCAACAACGGCATATTCTCCTGCAATAAATAACTTTCCTGGCGTAGTAACTTCAATCATGCTTATTTATCCATTCCTTTCGTTTCAAACAATTCAATTCCGGGACCAGCAAAAGCTGGGACTAACTGCTCTTTTGAAAAATGTTCACTTAAAAATGTTTTTAATGCTTCTAAGTTTTTCTTTTCGACTAAGACCTTGACATTCGGACCTGCATCCATTGTAAAGTAACAAGGAATTCCTTTGGCCCGTGCTTGGCGAACTAAAGCCATCGCTTGTAAACTGCCTGGGGACCAGTAAGTAAATGGAGGGACAGCGCCTAAGGTTGTTCCATGCATCCTTAACCCATTGGCTTCAATGATTTCTCCTAAACGAGGGAAGTCTTTTGTTTTAATTGCTTCATGAACTTGTGATAAATCTTTTTCCACATTGTCCAACCAACCTTGATAAAAGCTAGAAGTTTCTACTGTTCGTTTCATTCCATCACGGCTGGAAACATCTTTTTCGCCATCATTAATTAAGATAAAGAGCATGGCCAATTCGTTTTCCCAATTATTGGCTGGAATATTTTCAGCAAACGACGTTTCATCAGAGTGGCCTTTGTTCCATTGAGCAAAACCACCAAAAATGCTGCGACAAGCAGAACCTGAACCACGTCGCGCTAAACGTGATAAGTCTTTTGCTGAAAGATTTAATCCTAAGGCTACGTTACAGGCCCCTGCTAAAGCAGCTAGACCACTCGCTGAAGAAGCCAAACCAGCTGCAGTAGGCACAAAATTTTGACTTTCTACTTTTGCAAACCAAGTACAATCGGCTTGTTGACGAACAAGGTTCAAAAATTCTTTGACTTTTTTTGTTTGTTTTTCGTTTTGCAAGATACCATCTAAAATAAATACATCTTCTGAATAATGGGCATCAAATGTCACAGTTGTTTCTGTGTAAAAGGCATCTAATGTTAATGATAAACTACTATTCATTGGTAAAATGTATTCTTCATTGGCTTTTCCCCAATATTTAATCAGAGCAATATTTGTATGCGCTCGTGCTTTTCCTGAAAGCATTACTTTTTCACCTCTAATGATTGAATCCATGTAGCAACAGCTCCATTTTCTTCTAAAGTCTGTGCAATGGTTTGTGCGGTCTTTTTATTATCTGTTAAGGCAATCATACAGCCACCGCGACCGCCGCCGGTTAATTTTGCTCCTAGAGCGCCATGTTCTAGAGAGAGAGCCACTAGTCGATCCAGCATATCGTTGCTGACGGTTAATTGCTGGAGTTGCTCTTGCGCTAACGTCATTAGCTGACCTAATTTTTGTTTATCATCTTGTAAAATTGCCTGCTTCGCTTCTTTAGTAAAAGAACCTAATTGTTTCATTGTTTCAGCGATTGCTGTGGGATTATTTTGAGCTAGCTGCGCAATGTCTTTCACTGCTTCACGTGTTTGACCTTTAATTCCCGTATCAGCTACTACTAAGTAGGCATTAGATAAATTCATCGAGAAATGTGTGGGCGGAAATCCTCTAGTAAAAAATAAGGGATCAGCGCCGCTTGTTGCTGCGGCATCGATACCACTAGGATTGCCATGAGCAATTTTCTCACTTAAGGAAACAAGCTCAAACAATTCTTGATATGTATAAGCGTAATCAAAATAATCAAAAAGGCTTCGAACGATGGCCACAGCGGTTGCTGCGCTTGAGCCCATTCCTCGTTCAGCGGGAATCGTACTTGTTAAGGTCAAAGTGCCTTTAAACGTATCTTCCTTTAAAAAATGTAAGGTTTGCTGAACAACTTCCTTGATATTTGCTAGCTCTTGGGGCACGTCTTCAAGCAATCCTGTAAAATATGCACAATCAATCTGCATAGTTTTTGCCGGGGTAAAGACGGCTGTGATTTCTGTCGCTTGAAAAGGAAAGGCGATTGCTGGTTCGCCGTAAACAACGGCGTGTTCCCCCATTAAAATGATTTTTCCCGTCGCTTGACCGAGGCCTTGTTTTTTTATATTCATTCACTGACATTCCTTTTGAGTAGAATCGAGTATAGGACAAAAGACGTTCTTGGATTAGAAGAACGTTTGTCATAATCTCTTCATGATTTATAGGAAATGATTCCAAAAGTTTCTCTTGTTCCAAAAAAAGAGATTGCTTAACCTAAGATAGTTTACCTAAAAATAAGGCACAAGTAAAATGGTTCCGTTGGTTTTTCCAAAAAATTAATAACAATTTAATAAGAAAGAACCGACAGAACCAGTTATTCGGCTATTTTTTTAAAATTTTCTTAGGTAATCACCAAACCAAGGGCACTTGCCAAATAAATGGCTTGTTCAGGGGTGACTTTAAGACCTGATAAATAGTTTGGTGAGAAAGTCAAGCGTTCAAAGGTGTTTTGGGAAAAATCCAATCCTTTTAAAGAAGTATTTAACCAATTACTTTCGGTTAAATCGCAAGCTTCTAGAAGGAGTTTCTTCCAGGTGACCTCGAAAAATTCACTTTCGACTAAACGTGTCTGATTAAAGTGAACAAGATTAAAATTTACAAAACGAAAAGAAGCATAATCGGCTTTGCAATCTTCAAATAGACAATCTTTTAAATAGCTATCTGCAAAATTCGTTCCTGTCAAATTGCAACGAAGGAAAGTCACTCGATGAAAACTACCAGACAGCCATTCGACGTTAGAAAAATCGCAAGCTTCAAAACGCACATTACTACAATCAAAAGAAGCAAACTGGCCATTTGCTAATGAAAGATGATCGAAAACAGCATCCCGAAAGACTAAGTTACGAACTTCTTGATTCGATAAATCAATCTGCTGATACAAATGATTTTCTAAGATTGCCTCATCTTCTAATTGACAGTTCGTTAATAGAGGAAGTTGTTCTGGCAAATTTGGTGGCAAGGGATAAGTTATTTTCATAAAACGCCTCTTTCTTCTTGTTGATTTTCAAAGGTTTCATCAATTGAGTAGGCCCGATTATAGAAACGTAGCGCAGTTGTGAAAACATAAGCGCCGGCAAAACCAAGTAAACTACCTAACACAATCCCGACTAATCGATAGTTTAAAAGATTACTAATGACTTGCTGTCGTGCAAGATTTGATAATAATAAGGACATCGGGGTAATAAAAAAGCTGGCAATCGCATAGTTTTTGTTAATGAATCCTTCAAAAGCTGCATACAGAATACTAATGATACCGATTGTTTGTAAAGGTGTAAAGGGAATCATTAATAAAATTGCAGAAAGCAACAAACCAAGACTCGTACCTAGAATCCGTTGAACATTTCGCTGCATCACAGAATGTAAATTTTCCCCTTGTAAAATGGCTGCGCAAGTAAACGTCATCCAATAGGCGTTGACTAAATGAAGCGATTGGCTTAAATAAGCCGCTAAAAATAAAATGGCCGCATAATGCAAAGCATCTAATAAAGAAGCGGGATCGATATAAAGTCGTTCTTGAAGAGACATCCGTTTTTGAAAAACGTAGGGGCGCTTGTCGATGAAATGAAGCACAATGCCCATGATAATGCCGGTCACTACTCCTAAAAGAACAAAACTGGCCATGATAGGAATCTTATGTAAAGGAAAATTGTTGCTTGTTCCCATTGCGGTTGACATGATAACTAACAAAGCACCAGGCTTCTCAATGCCATACAATCTAAAAAGTAAGCGTGCAAGAAAAGCGACGATGGCAATTGTAATGGGAATCAACCAAGGTACATGGTGACTTAGCATTCCTAAGCTGTTGCCCAGAACAATAAAAAAGCCAACAATATTCAGTCTGCGCAATAATTGGGGCAAAGGAAGCGGCTGATAATAAATAAACGTATAAATGCCCATCGAGCCAAAGGTCCCAATGAGTAAATTATTGGAAAAATAACCAATTAATAATGGAATTGCCATACAAATTGCGACACCAACTAACCGAAATAATTCGTCATTTGCTTTATCAATAGCAAACAAATCCTTTAAAAACGTAGAATTTTTCATATTTTGTCACTCCTTTACTTCCTAATTTACCATAATGTTTAGAAAACTGACAAAAGAATTGCAATAAAAGACAGGAAGAAAAAGAGGGGTTTCTGATAGGAAGAGAAGAAAAATTAAAAAAAGTTAACATTTTGACTTGCAATTTTAATATGAAAAATGTAAGATATATTCCATAGCAATAAATAATTATTAAATTCTGATTTTTCAGAAAATACAGATTGTATTATTTTAGGAGGCAACACTATGAAATTGAAAAAGTCATTAACATTCGGTGTGATTACATTATTTAGCGTAACAACTTTAGCGGCTTGTGGAGGCGGCGGAACGTCAGATAGCTCAAGTGCGTCTGGTGGCGGTAAGGCAAGTGGCGAACAAGTTTTACGTGTCACAGAACAACAAGAAATGCCAACAGCTGATTTATCACTAGCAACAGACAGAATTAGTTTTATTGCATTAAATAATGTATATGAAGGAATTTATCGTTTAGACAAAGATAACAAAGTCCAACCTGCAGGTGCAGCGGAAAAAGCAGAAGTTTCTGAAGATGGACTAACATACAAAATTAAATTAAATAAAGATGCAAAATGGTCAGACGGTAAACCAGTGACTGCTAATGACTATGTTTACGGATGGCAACGAACAGTTGATCCAGCGACAGCTTCTGAATATGCTTATCTGTATGCCTCTGTAAAAAATGGTGATGCCATTGCTAAAGGGGAAAAAGATAAATCAGAATTAGGAATTAAAGCAGTCAGTGATACAGAATTAGAAATCACCTTAGAAAAAGCAACACCATACTTTGATTACTTATTAGCTTTCCCATCATTCTTCCCGCAACGTCAAGATATTGTGGAAAAATATGGTAAAAATTATGCATCAAACAGCGAAAGTGCTGTCTACAATGGGCCATTCGTCTTAGACGGCTTTGATGGTCCTGGTACAGATACAAAATGGTCATTCAAGAAAAACGATCAATATTGGGATAAAGACACAGTGAAACTGGACTCAGTAGATGTGAATGTTGTGAAAGAATCACCAACCGCGTTGAACTTGTTCCAAGATGGACAAACAGACGATGTCGTTCTTTCTGGTGAATTAGCCCAACAAATGGCCAATGACCCAGCTTTTGTTAGTCAAAAAGAAGCATCAACACAATATATGGAACTAAATCAACGTGATGAAAAATCACCATTTAGAAATGCAAACTTACGTAAAGCAATTTCTTACTCAATCGACCGTAAAGCGTTAGTTGAATCAATCTTAGGGGATGGTTCTATCGAGCCGAACGGTTTAGTACCAGCAGATATGGCAAAAGACCCAAGTGGCGGCAAAGACTTTGCTAAAGAAGCAGGTAGTCAAATTGAATATGATACGAAAAAAGCTAAAGAATACTGGGAAAAAGCGAAAAAAGAATTGGGGATTTCAACCTTAACAATGGATATTCTTTCTTCAGATGCAGATTCTTCTAAGAAAACAGTTGAATTTGTTCAAGGGTCAATTCAAGATGCTTTAGATGGTGTGAAGGTAACGGTTAGTCCGGTTCCATTCTCCGTTCGTTTAGATCGTTCAAACAAAGGCGACTTTGATGCAGTAATCGGTGGTTGGAGTGCTGACTATGCTGATCCAAGTAGTTTCTTAGACTTATTTGCTTCAGATAACTCATATAACCGTGGACGTTATAACAATCCAGAGTTTGACAAGTTCGTGAAAGCTGCAAGTAGTGCAGATGCGACAGATCCTGAAAAACGTTGGGATGATATGTTAAATGCAGAGAAAACGATTATGGGAGACATGGGTGTGGTACCATTATTCCAAAAATCAGAAGCGCATTTACGTGCTGAAAAAGTCAAAGATGTCGCAGTTCATCCTGCTGGCGCAACGTATGACTACAAATGGGCATACATTTCAGAATAACCTGACAAAAGATCGATAGCAAACAAAAAAGGACCTTTGCCATGGAATAAAAGGCAACGGTCCTCTTGCTATCTTGTCTTAGACCAAGTAAAATAGTAGAAAGCCTAAAGACAGAATCAGTAAGATGCCCCCAGTTTTTAGCCAGAAAGAGCGATGTGCATCGCCAATGACTGAAAGCGGGATAAACTCTTTCGGTTCATTTTTCTTTTTAAAACGAAACGCGTTTTTCATTGAGCGCTGAAAGTTATCGAAAAAGCCAGAGGACATAATCCATAAAGCAATGCCGATAATTAAAAAGAAAAGCGAAACGATAAAGAAGGTATCTGATAATGAGGAGGTAGTGATAGGTTCTTTACTTATTAATAAGTAAAGAAAAATGCCGATACTGGAAATAACGGCTGTAATAATTGGCCATTTAAAAGTTTTCATGTGTTCACCCTATCTATTATTGTGGTCTATCTAGTCATTACTTTAACGAAAATAACTGAGGAAGTCAAAAAAATCTCGGAGGTGTCATTATTGAATAGTTTTGGAAAATATTTTCTTAAACGGATCTTTTTCATGATTATCACTTTGTGGTTAATCGCAACGATTACGTTTTTCTTAATGCAATTATTACCAGGTACGCCTTATACCAACCAAGAAAAACTTAGTCCAGAAACAATCGCTATGTTGAATAAACAATCTGGCTTAGATAAACCAGTGATTGTTCAATACGGAATTTACTTAAAGAACCTGGTAACAGGAGACTTTGGTATTTCATTCCAATTTAAAAACCAACCTGTTGCTAAGTTATTAGCTGGTCGAATTGGACCATCCCTTCAACTGGGTGGACAAGCGATTATCTTTGGTACGTTAGTCGGTATTTTATTGGGGATTATCGCAGCGATGCGTCAAAATACTTGGGTAGATACGTTGGCAACATTGTTAGCCATTTTAGGTCGTTCTATTCCAAACTTTGTTTTCGCGGTATTATTACAATACATTTTTGCAATGAAATTAAGAATCTTACCAATTGCTATGTGGAATGGTTTTGCATACACAATCTTGCCAACTATTGCCTTGGCAATGAGTCCAATGGCCGATTCGGCTAGGTTTATTCGAACCGAGATGGTAGAGGTCTTGCATAGTGATTATGTCGAATTAGCCAAAGCAAAAGGCTTGAGTCGCTGGCAAGTTGCATTCCGCCACGGGTTAAGAAACAGTTTAATTCCATTGATTACCTTATTAGGACCTTTAGCCGTTGGTTTAATGACAGGTTCTTTAGTAGTAGAAAATATTTTTGCCATCCCTGGAATTGGGGAACAGTTTGTAAAATCAATTATGACAAACGACTATCCAACAATTATGGCAGTAACTATTTTGTATTCAACAATGTTAGTTGTTGTAATTCTGATTGTTGACTTACTTTATGGTTTAATTGATCCAAGAATTCGCGTATCAGGAGGTGCAAAAGGCTAATGGAAACAGTCAATAAAAATAATCTACCACAAGCGATTAAAGATATTCCGGCAGATGAGTTTCAGCCTCTAAACACTTCAACTCTAAAAGAAAGAGAGCGTATTGCCACACCGTCTTTAAGTTTCTTACAAGACTCATGGCGTCGTTTGAAAAAGAATAAAGCTGCAGTTATCTCAATGAGTTTCTTAGCAGTTATTATCTTTATCTCTATTATTACCATTTGGGTTTCACCACATAACCCAACGAAACAAAATGTTTCTTACATTAACTTACCACCACGAATTCCTGGCTTGGAAAGCGTGAATGGTTTAAATGGTAAAACAACAGTTGCTGGTCAATTAGTTGATAAATATGCACAAGCAAACGTTCCAGATAACGTAAACTTTTATCTAGGAACAGATGGTTTAGGTCGTGATGTCCTAAGTCGTTTATTTATGGGAACACGTATTTCCTTATTAATTGCGTTTATCGCGGCGATTCTAGATATTACGATTGGGGTAACGTATGGACTGATTTCCGGGTTAGTCGGCGGTCGTGTCGATACAGTGATGCAACGTATTTTAGAAGTTCTTTCTGGTATTCCTAACTTAGTTGTTATGATCTTGATGCTAACAGTCTTTGATCCAGGGATTGTTTCGATTGTTTTAGCCATGGTTATTACAAACTGGATATCAATGGCCAGGATTGTGCGAGCCCAGACCATGAAACTAAAAGACCAAGAGTTTGTCATGGCAGCAGAAACATTGGGCGAATCTCGTTGGAAAATTGCTATTAAACATATTTTACCGAATATCTCAAGTGTCATTATTGTCCAAATGATGTTCAGTATCCCATCGGCAATTTTCTTTGAAGCGTTCCTAAGTTTTATTGGGTTAGGCTTACGTCCACCAACCGCATCTTTAGGAACCTTGTTAAACGAAGGATACAAAACTTTCCGTTTCCTTCCATATTTAATGTGGATTCCAGCGGCAACACTTTCAGTTATCATGATTTGTTTCAACTTGTTAGCTGATGGTTTACGTGACGCATTTGATCCTAAGATGAAAGAGTAAGAGTGGTGAATGACTATGGAAAAAGTATTAGAAGTTAAAGACTTAAGAATCTCCTTTGATACATTTGCAGGTAAAGTCAACGCCATTCGTGGTGTGAGTTTTGATCTTTATAAAGGTGAAACGTTAGCCATCGTAGGTGAATCAGGGAGTGGTAAATCTGTTACAACTCGCAGTATTATGCGTTTGTTGAGCAGTAATGCCAATATTGATAACGGGGAAATTTTGTTTAAAGGGCAAGATATTGTTCATAAAACAGAAAAACAAATGCAAGCCATTCGTGGCAAAGAAATCGCAATGATTTTCCAAGATCCGATGACCTCATTAGACCCAACGATGCCAATTGGCAAACAAGTGGCGGAATCATTAATCAAACATAATAAAGTCTCAAAAAAAGAAGGCTTAGCGCAAGCATTAGAATTACTAAAATTAGTCGGCATTCCTAATGCTGAAAAACGTTTGAAAAACTATCCGCACCAATTTTCTGGTGGGCAACGTCAACGGATTGTCATTGCAATTGCTTTAATTTGTTATCCCGAAGTTCTAATTGCAGATGAACCAACTACAGCGTTGGATGTAACCATCCAAGCACAAATTTTAGAGTTATTAAAAGACTTACAAGAAAAAATTAGCACTTCGATTATTTTCATTACCCATGATTTAGGGGTAGTAGCGAACGTGGCTGACCGTGTCGCTGTCATGTACGGTGGACGTCTGGTTGAAGTGGGAACAGCAGAAGAAATTTTCTATAATCCACAACATCCATATACTTGGGGACTTTTAGGGTCAATGCCAACGATGGAAGGAACAGAAGACAAACTTTATGCGATTCCAGGTTCACCTCCAGATTTATTAGATCCACCAACTGGAGATGCCTTCTATCCACGGAATGAGTTTGCTTTAAAAATTGATACAGAAAAAGAACCACCTTATTTTGAAGTATCACCAACCCACAAAGCAGCAACGTGGTTATTAGCACCACAAGCACCAAAAGTTACGCCTCCAGCAGAGATTGTTCGTCGTTGGGCAATTTATGCAGAGCGTCAAAAAAATCCAGGAGGTAGTAATTAATGGCAGAAGAGAAAAAAGTCCTATTAGAAGTCACTGGTTTGAAACAGTATTTCAATGTTGGTCGTAAAGACGAAGTAAAAGCCATTGATGACATTAGTTTTCATATTTATGAAGGCGAAACCTTTGGATTAGTTGGCGAATCAGGAAGTGGAAAATCAACAACTGGTCGCAGTGTCATTCGTTTATATGATCCAACTGCTGGTGAAATTCTTTTCGATGGAAAAGACATTAGCAAAATTAAATCAAAAGCGGACATGCAAGCATTCCGCCGCGATGTTCAAATGATCTTCCAAGATCCATATGCTTCATTGAATCCAAGAATGAAAGTCAATGATATTATTGCTGAAGGAATCGATGTCAATGGATTAGCTAAAACACCAAAAGAGCGGGAAGAAAAAGTCAATGAACTTTTAAAAACGGTGGGATTAAATCCAAGTCACAGTACGCGTTATCCTCATGAGTTTTCTGGTGGGCAACGTCAACGGATCGGGATTGCTCGTGCTTTAGCGGTTAATCCACGTTTCATTATCTGTGATGAGCCAATTTCGGCTTTGGATGTGTCGATTCAAGCTCAAGTAGTAAACTTATTACAAGATTTACAAAAAGAACAAGGCTTAACTTACTTGTTTATTGCACATGACTTATCGATGGTAAAACATATCAGTGACCGAATTGGCGTAATGCACAGTGGGAAATTATTGGAAATGGGCACAAGTGATGATGTCTATAATTTCGGCGTTCATCCTTATACAGAAAGTTTACTTTCTGCGATTCCATTACCAGATCCAGACTATGAACGCACACGTAAACGGATCGTTTACCAGCCTGCAGCGGCAGATGGGAAAGATCGTGAGCTCCGTGAAATTCTCAATGGACACTATGTTTATTGTGCTGAAGACGAAGTTGCAATGTACCGTGAAAAAATTGAAGAGAAGAAAAGAAAAGCTGGTTTATAACCAGCTTCTTTTCTAACTATCTTGGTAGGGTGGTTATGAGATGAAGGCTCTGAAAGCTTATAAATACAGACTTTATCCAACCTCAAAACAAGAAGAGTTTATTCAAAAAACATTTTCTTGTGTTCGCTTGGTGTATAATTTAATGTTACAAGACCGGATTGATATCTACAAAGAGATGCGAAAAAATCCTCAACAAACGTTTAAAATGCCAACGCCAGCTAAATATAAGAAACAATACCCTGTCCTCAGAGAAGTTGATAGTTTAGCTTTGGCAAATGCACAAGTTTATTTGGATCGAGCCTTTAAAAATTTTTATCGGGAAAAAGGGATGGGCTTTCCAAAAAAGAAAAAGAAAGAAACGGTGCATTCCTACACTACGAACAATCAACATGGCACGGTCAAAATTTTGGATAATCGTTATTTGAAAGTACCTAAATTGAAATCTTTAATTAAAATGAAGGTACACCGCCAACCGCTGGGGGAGATAAAATCTGTAACTATTTCTATGAGTGCGAGTCACAATTATTATGTTTCCATTTTGTGTGAAGCGCCGGTTGAAACGAAAACAAAGCAACAAAAAATGGTGGGAATTTGTAGCAGTAGGGAAAAATTTGCGCTGCTTTCGAATGGTGAAAGCTTCGAAAAAAGCTATTGTTCAAAGCATTTAAAGCAAAAACTACGTCAAGAAGAACGAAAATTAAACAAGCGTAAAATGATTGCTTTAGAAAAAGGTGTCGATCTTTCACAAGCAAAAAATTATCAAAAACAAAAAATAAAAGTCGCAAAAATTCGCGAAAAAATAGCCAACCAACGAACGGATATTTTAAACAAAATTACAACGGAATTGGTTTCAAGTTACGATGTTATTTGTATTGAAAAAGCCCATCACAGTAATGAGCGGCCGCCAAAACATGATCGTTCTGAACTGGCTTGGTCTTTATTTTTAGCTAAACTGTTGTATAAAGCACAATGGTATGGCAAAGAACTCATTTGTATTGAGTCAGAGGAGATAGAAACAGAGTTGTCTTTTTCTGAAAGTACAGAAAATTCAGAGTATCTTAGAAGCCAAAAAATCTTAGAACGTGGCTTGTCTAAACGAGAAACCTTATAAATAGAAGAACTGTAGGGACTACAGGGATCGCCTAGGGGATAGAAAATGTACACCATGTGTTGAACCATTTGTTTCTAGGAAGTCACATTGGGACAGTCCACTAATTATTAATGATCAAAATACGAGTTCAAACGAATCTAGTGCTAGATTCGTTTTTTTTTTTGAGGAAATATATTGACAACTAGGATAAACTAAGGTAAACTAGTGAAGTTGAGAAATGAAAGCAGAAGCACCCGCTTCTCGCCTTAGTTGAGTATATCGCTGGGCTAGATAAAGTATTCCTTATTTTTTTAAGTAAGGCAGACTGTTGGCGGGTTCTGGATAGGAACCTGTTTTTTTATTGCATTTAGCAAACAAAGCAGACTTCCGTTAGGATTTTCTCTTAAAAATTTTGGAGGTGAATGACCATAGCAAAGGATATGATGGTTAACGACGGCATTCGTGCACGCGAGTTACGTTTGATCGGACAAGATGGTGAACAATTAGGTGTAAAAACCAAAGCAGAAGCATTACAAATCGCTGAATCTGCAAACTTGGATTTAGTACTTGTAGCGCCAGGAGCGAAACCACCAGTTGCGCGAATTATGGATTATGGAAAATTCCGTTTCGAACAACAAAAGAAAGAGCGTGAAGCTCGCAAGAAACAAAAAGTGATCAACGTCAAAGAAGTTCGTTTAAGTCCAACAATTGACGTAAATGACTTCAATACAAAACTTCGTAATGCGCGTAAGTTCTTAGAAAAAGGAGACAAAGTGAAAGCTTCTATCCGTTTCAAAGGCCGTGCCATTACCCATAAAGAGATTGGTCAGAAAGTTCTTGATCGCTTAGCTGAAGAAACTGCGGACATCGCCACAGTGGAACAAAAAGCGAAAATGGACGGACGCAGCATGTTTCTAACGCTGGCACCGAAAAACGACAAGTAAACGAAGAGACCGAGCATTCGGACTTTTGGTAATTTCTACAAGAAGGATATTCGACAGTTGTGACTGTTAGAGTCTTTCACTTGAAGCAAAGATTTTGAGGAGGAAAATTAGTCATGCCAAAACAAAAAACACACCGCGGATTAGCAAAACGTGTAAAACGTACTGGTGGAGGCGGCTTAAAACGTGGCCGTGCCTTTACATCTCACCGTTTCCACGGTAAAACTAAAAAACAACGCCGTCAATTGCGTAAAGCAAGCATGGTTGCAAAAGGCGATTACAAACGTATCCGCCAACAATTAGCAAGAATGAAATAAAACAACTCGGTGACTTTTAGATTACCGTCAAGAGAAACAAGATATTAGGAGGAATTCAACATGGCACGTGTTAAAGGTGGAACAGTAACCCGTAAACGTCGTAAAAAAGTCCTTAAGTTAGCGAAAGGCTACTACGGATCAAAACATACTTTATTTAAATCAGCAAAAGAACAAGTAATGAACTCTTATTACTATGCATTCAGAGACCGTCGTCAAAAGAAACGTGACTTCCGTAAATTATGGATTGCACGTATCAACGCGGCAGCTCGCATGAATGGCTTAAGCTATTCTAAATTAATGCACGGTTTGAAATTGGCAGAGATTGATATCAACCGCAAAATGTTAGCTGACTTAGCCGTTAACGATGCAGCAGCATTTACAGCGTTAGCTGAACAAGCAAAAGACGCTTTAAGCAAATAAGCTTAAATAATCTTTCACACCCTACTCCTTGAGTAGGGTGTTTTTTTATCTTTATTTAAATAGCCAAATATTATCATGCTTAAATATAATTTTAATAAAATTATATAAATAATTAATTATAATTAATGTTTGTTGTTTTTATTTATCGAATAAAAACAACTAGGAGATGTTAATTTTAATCAATAAATATTTTTATTTATTTCAAAGGTTTTATAGCTGATTTTTTAAAGGTTAATTACTATTTCATTGTTTTGAATATTGTGATAATATTTTAAATGATTATATTTCTATTTTTTTAATTTTAGATGATAATGTTTTATTGGAGATGTATGAAGTTTATAACTAATTAGGAGGGATTTGTTGAAACAATTTCTAACGCTTGTTGTTTTAATTTTTGTTTTAGGAATCTGTTGGCTGAAATTTCTAGATGTAGAAAATATAAAGTCAGAATTAAGTGTTAATAAAAGCCAAACTGCTTTTCATAGTAATTCAGATGTGTATGCTCAGTTAGATGTTGAGGGTACAAGTATTCATTATCCTGTAGCACAACATTTAACAGAGGATAGTTATTATCTTACGCATGATGTTGATCATAATGAAACCATTTATGGTGCGGTTTTTACTGAGGGAGTCAATAGGAAAGATTTTAAGGACCCTGTCACGATTATTTATGGACATTCTACGAGAGATGGATCGATGTTTGGAACACTATCGAATTTTGCAGATACAAATTTTTTTGAGACGAATCGTAGAATTACCATTCGAACACAGCAAGAAGTGATTGAGTATGAAGTTTTTGCAGCCTATCGTTTTACAGATGAGCATTTGTTTGAAACGTATCATTTAGGGGATTTAAAGGCTGTGAATGATTACCAGGAAAGGATTGAGGAATATTCAAAACAAGCACAAGGCCATTATCGTAAATCTGTTGCCCAAGCGCACGGGAAACTTTTGATATTGTCGACTTGTGATGAAAAAGATGGGGAGAGAAGGTTTGTTGTTCATGCAAGAGAAAGGGAACGGAACAAAAGTGAAGAGTAGTCTAGGGGAAGGAATAAAGAAATTTTATTTTACTCTGTATGTTGTAGGAGTAATGTTTTATGGAATGGGAAGTTATTTATTTTTAAATGGAATAGTTACTTCTAGGCTAGAAGACTCATTTAATAGAATTATTAGTTATGGGATTGGTGTAACATTAGTAAGTCTAGGCGTAGGCCTTTTCCTGTATTTATTTTATCTATTTTATCGTAAGGTATCTTCAAAGAAAAAAGTACGACGAGCTTTAAAAAATTATTTGTTGGTGATGCTTCTATCAGGAGTTCTTCTAGGGCTATTGGGAGAAATGCTCTACCGTACAACAGAAATTTCCTATGAAGGGACAAAGCGTTTAATTTGGATATTAACGACTTATATACAAGGAAGTGCACGGTTTATTTTTCTTTACTATTGCTTAGAAAACTTTTTAAATGAATCATTTTGTTGGAAAAATCGGTTATTTAGACAATTGTTGTTGGGGGTTTTCTTTTTATTAAGTATATCTATAGGGATACGAATATTTTTACCGAGTATTAGTCCGATAGTCATGTTTCTAACAGATATAGTTATTTCAATTGGAATTGTTTATAAAGAGCTATTTCAATCAAAAAAAAGGGAGTAGGGGTAAAATTGAAAAAAAGGATAGAAAAAATTATTAAGTATGTTGTGTTGGTGCATTTATTAATGGGAAGTATGCCTTTTGCTTATGCAGAAGAGATTCAGGATACTGTTGAACAAAATAAGGCAAAAAATTATTATAAAGAAACGGTAGAGAATGTTCAAGAGTCAGTCGTTCCAGAGCCCCAGAACCAAACAAAGGACACATCGTTCAAAGAAACAGAAACTTCTCCTTCAGAATTAGATGGCAAGAAAAAAATTGACGATGGCAACAAAGAATATGCGCTACACTTGCCCGAGGTTGAAGAGAGGAAGCTTAATAAAGAGGAAGAATCGCTAAAAACAAAATATGGTGAGCCGATTTTAGAAAATGGTCAGGAACAGATTTATAAAGTAGATGACACGCATTTTATCACCTATATTAACAGTGACGTTAAAACATATAAAAATGAAGAAGAAATTGAGGTTCCTATCGATTTAAGTCTGGTGTCGGTGAACGAAGAGGATAAAACTATTTTTAAACCGAGTAGCAGTCCTGTTGCAGTCGTTTTACCAGATAAAATGGATCAAAATCAAGGGGTTCAAGTATCAAAAGGCGAGGATACGTTAGAGTTAATGCCAAAGGATAAGGTTTATAAAAATGTGACAGTTAAAGAAAATGCGCTTCTTTATAACAATGTTGACGAAGGCGATGATGTTCAGTACACGGTGACGGATAAAGGTGTCAAAGAAGAAATTATTTTAGAAAAATGGCGGGAAAAACATCAATTTGTGTATCAGTTTTCTACTGAAAAGTATTCAGCTTTTTTAGAGAGTAATCAAGTCCTAATTCGGAAAAAAGGTCAAAAAGAAGTGCTGTTTGTTTTATCGGCGCCACAAATGATGGATCAAGCTGGTGAAACAAGTGAAGACATTACACTTAGTCTTCAGAAACAAGAAGATCATTATGAATTAACGGTTGACGCCAGTCAAGAATGGTTAGCAGATGAAGCACGTGTTTATCCTGTTCGGATTGATCCAACAGTAACCGTTCCTACCGAAAATTTAATTGATACGGTCACTAGTTCAGTACATGGAACCTATCAAGGGCGCGGCTATGGCTATGTTGGCTATATTACGCAAGAGATGACCGGAATCGGGAATGCAAAAGATGTTGGACGGACAAGGATTTATTCAAAAATTAATTATGACTTTTCGAAAATTCCTAAAGAGGCAAAGATTGATAGTGCTACCTATAATTTGTATCAATACATTCAGTATCCGCAAACCAATGCGACGTTTTCTAGTTATAAACTGACAGAAGACTTTAATATTGATACATTGACATGGGATAATTCAGTCGGCTTATCACAAGAGCCAACAGGCGAAAAAGCAATTAGTAGTGCCAAATATGGGCTGCATCAATTTGATATTCGTGATGCGGTTAATAGTTGGGTACAAGGAACGAGCAAAAATTATGGGATAGTCGTTCAGGCAACCAATGAAAATGATTATGGTGGAGCTTTTTATACGACCTATTCAACAGGTGGTCCAGGACAATTTGATTTTACACCTGATAAACGCCCAAGTTTAACGATTAATTGGTCGATTCCTGATCCAGTTGATATCCATTATCCAATTAAAGATACGACCGTTGCTTTACGATCCATGATGACAGCGGATAAAAAAGGGAAATTGCAGTTTCAAGGTGTTTTTGCAGACGGATTAACAACACCAGGTGCGATTTTGGATTATAGCTTGAGTGATAAAGGCAAAGACTTTGCTGGACAATCGTTTGCTAGTTATTCTTATAAGTATCCTAATTCAAGTCTATTTGACTCTTATTTTCCAAAAGGAACCACGAAATACCGAGATAAACTTTCTAATTGGCAAACAGGGATTCCGTTTACCGCGCCAACCCACAATACGGTTTACACGATTGATGCAGAAAGTAAAAAAGATGGCCGTTCTAGCGGGAAAAAGAGTAGTGAAAAATTTGTCATTTACAAAGTGACGCAATATGATACGTTACCTAAAATCGCTGCTTATTATGGCGTACCATTAGCTCAAATTGTTTATGACAATCGAGTACAAGACATGTTGCTTTTACAAAATAATACACTGTTTATTCGCAATCCCAAGAAAAATGCGAACAAGCCATATAATCCACCGAAGCTTTCAGATGGAACCAAACAAGATATTGATAGCTTATTAATGGGACGTGGTCTGCATTGCGAGTTTGGTTTTGAACCGATTAATTTGAATACAGGCAATTTTTATCTGGATCGGACGGATGTTACGATTCCTAGCTTAACTAGCAATTTTGAAATTACGCGAACGTACAATTCCAAAGGCGCGGACATCAATAGTCTTTTTGGGCGTGGTTGGTCTTTTGCTTTCAATGAACAAGTCACTAGTGATGAAAAAGAAAACCTTTATTATACACGAACAGATGGCAGTATTCTGAAATTTAAAAAAGAAGGTAACGAATACCTTGCGCCAGCAGGTTATGATTTAACGATGACAGTCAAAGAAAAAGAAACGAAAGAAGCCGATTTTGGCAATGGCAAAGAAAAATATAAGGTGAAAGAGTATCAAATCACAGACAATGATAACCAAGAGAAAACCTTTAATTATTTTGGTCTGCTAACTAGCCAAAAAGATGAAAAAGGCAACGTAACGAAATTTGATTACAATAAAAATGCTCAATTAACTGCTATTACTGATCCAACAGGCACCATGTACAACATTACTATGAACGAAGAGGGCTATATCAGCAATATTACGGTACCCAACGGCGCTAAATTAGCCTATGAATACGATAACGAAGGACATTTGATTGGTTTTACTGACGCGATAGGGGTCAAAACACGTTATGAATACAACAAAGAAGGTCTAATGACTGCTTGGTATGACGGCAATGGCAATAAAATTATTGAAAATACCTATGATAAAGAAGCTCGTGTTGTCAAACAAGTTGACGGAACAGGCGCTGTGTCAACGTTGGCGTACAGCGACGGACAAACAATTACAACAGACGGCAATGGTGCGGTCACAACGTATCACTATGACAAACAATACCGCACAACTCAAATCAGTTATCCTGATGACACAAGTGTTGTCAAAGCTTATGATGCCGAGAATCGTCTAATCAGTGAGACGAACGAACTAGGACAAACTTCTAGCTACACCTATGATAAAAAAGGCAATCAGCTGACGGAAACGCGTTTTGACGGCGCTGTTAAAAAAGCTACTTATGATGAGAAAAATCACATCACTAGTGAAGTCGATTTTGATGGAACCAAGACATTATATACGTATGACAAAGCAGGGAATTTACTCTCTAGCCAAATCAATCAGCAAGCCCCAATGACCTTTGCTGTTGATAAACAAGGGCGTATAACGAGTACCACTGATTCTGAGGGGAACCAAACGACTTATAGTTATTCGGGTGCCTTTTTGGACAAAATTATCAATCCTCTAGAGGGTGTGACTAGTATCACCTATAATGCTCACGGACTTCCTGTTAGCATGACAAACCCATTAGGCGGCATCACAACGATGACCTATGATGGTGAAGGACGCAAAACCAGGGAAACGACCCCAGACGGACAAACGACCAGCTATACCTACGATGGCGCTGGTCAAGTAATAGCCCAAACAGACGGTAACGGCTTTACGTCAACATTCACTTATGATGCAGTTGGCAACAAGTTGAGTATGACGAATGCCACTGGTGGTAGCTATACGTATGCTTATGACGGTGTGGGTAATCAAATTAAGATGACCGATCCAGAAGGACAGACGACAACCTATACCTATGATCAACATCAACGCTTACTAAGTGAAACCAATGCGGCTGGCCAAACATTAACCTACCAAAGAGATGCATTAGGCCGTTTGCTAAGTGATACGAATGAAGCGGGAAAAACAACGACTTACACGTATGACGACATTACGAATCAAATCGCCACAATGACCGATCCACTGAAACAAGTGACCAGTAATACTTATGATGACACGGGTAATTTGGTCAAAGCAGAGAAACCTGATGGCACCCAAGTATCAAATGAATACAACGATTTAGGCTGGATTATTAAACGGACAGATGAAGCTGGAATTGTCACCACGTATACCTACGATGAAAATGGTAACAAATTAAGTGAAACAACTAATAACAGAACAACAAACTATACCTATGATTCGTTAGGAAATGTAACAAAAGTCACGTATCCAAATTAAAAAACAAGTACGTACACCTATGACAAAATGGGCAATGTTCTTTCGTTCATTGACGCTCGTGGCAAAGAAACTATTTATAGCTATACAAAAGGTGGCGCCTTAACGACAATTACGGATCCGCTAGGCAATCAAACCAAAATTGCCTATGATGGCAACGGCAACCAAGCTAGTGTAACTGATGCAGCGGGCTATACCACCAGCACCACTTATAATGGTCATAATTTACCAGAAACAGTTACAGACGGCTTAGGCAACCAAACAAAGTATTCCTACAGCCAAATTGAGCAGATAACCAGCGCAACTGATGCTTTAGGTAATAAAAAGGTCTATGCATATAATGAACTAGGCTATCCGACCGCTATTACCGATGAAAATGGCAATGTCTACAAGCTTTCATATACACCGACTGCTCAAACAGAAAAAGTTGAAAATCCTGATGGTTCCACATTAACGAATACCTATGATGAATTAGATCGGTTAGTCAAAGAAACACACTCTAACGGTTTAATCACTGAATACGAATATGATGCAAGTAATCGTGTGGTCCATTTAAAAGACAACCAGGGATTAGATGAAGCCTATACGTATAATGCGTCGGGTGAGAGGCTGACAGAAACAAACAGCTTAGGGGAAGTCACAACCTATGAATATGACGAACAAAACAATGTTACAAAAATTGTTTATGCAGACAAAACCAGCGAAACATTCACGTATGACGTCATGGGCAATCTGCTGACGTCCACGGATGTCGAAGGGAAGAAGTCGACCTATACCTATGACGAAAATGGCAATTTAACCGAAACAACCGATGCAAAAGGACGTAGCACGGCTTATACGTATGATGCAATCAACCAAATTGTTACAGAAACAAATCCAGCTGGCGGGAAGCTGGTTTACACCTATGATATTTTAGGGAATGTCTCGAGTATCACAGATGAAAAGGGCGAAAAAACCAGTTACGGTTACGATGCCAACCAAAACTTGATCCTTTATACCGATGCAAAAAAGAATACAACAGCCTTGAAATACGACCCTCTGAATCGTCTAACTGAAAAAGTTAGTCCCACAGGTGCTGTCCAAAAGTATTCTTATGATCATTTAGGCAACCTTTTAACTGAAACAAGCGGCGAAGAAAATCGTACTAGCTATACCTATGATTCAATGAACCGTGTTGCTAGTATCACGAAACCGACTGGTGGTATCAGTAAATATACCTATGATCAAGCAGGCGGACTTTTATCAGAAACAGATGAAAATGGCCACAAAACAACTTATGAAAATAATCTTTACGGTCAAGCCATCAAACGGACTTTACCAAACGGAGCTAAATACAGTTACGCTTATGATAAACTAGGACGTTTAAGCCAACAATTGGCACCGAAAGGTTTATCGCAAAGCTATACCTATGATGTTGCTGGGAATTTAATCAAACAAGAAGATCAATCAAAACGGGTTACAACTTATGATTATGACAAAGCGGGGCGCTTGCTGAAAACGACCAATCCAGCAGACTTAACGACTACGTTTACCTATGACGAAGCAGGGAATTTAGCGCAAACCGTCAGTCCAAGTGGCATCAAAACCAACTACAGTTATGATGTTTTAGATCAATTAAAAACCGTTGCTACACCAACCGGACGCAAGACTTCTTACGAGTATGATCCAGTCGGTCAGTTGACGACACGAACCATTAACGGTAAACGAAAAGAAACCTACAACTATGATCCAAACGGTAATCTAACCGAAACCATTAACGCATTAGGTCAAAAAAGTTCTAAGACCTATGATACAGGCGATCGCTTAACAAGCGAAACCAATACCGCTGGACAAGTCACGGCTTATCAATATGACCAAGATGACCGCTTAACGAAAATTATTTCAAGTGAAGGGGCTTTCAACGAATTTTCATACGACGGCAATAACAATTTAACTAAAGTTACTTCTGGCGGACAACGAGTGACCACCTACAGCTATGACAAAGCAGATCAACTACTTGAAGCCACTACCGGAACTGGCGCAAAAGCGGCGACAACCAGCTACGCGTATGATTCTGTCGGAAATATTACCGAGATGACCAATGGCAATGGTAAAGTCACCAAATATAAATACGATGAACTATCGAATGTCGTGGAAAAAGTTAATAGCTTAGGTGACACCACAAAATACACCTATGATGCGGACGATCGTTTAGAAAGTGTCAAACAAGCCAATGGCAAAACGATTTCCTATGATTACAACAAGCTGGATCAACTGCTGCAAGTCAATTATTCAGAAAAAGCAGATGGTACCGTGATGTACACTTATGATTCAGAAGGACGTCGAATTTCCATGAATGACTTAACGGGACAAACCCAATACGAATACAACGACGAAGACGAAATAACTGGTGTCCGCCAAGGCGACGGCAGCTTGATTAAGTACACGTATGATGATTATGGCAACATCAAAAAAATGACTTATGCCGACAAGTCTGAAGTCAAGTACAGCTATGATGAATTGGACCGTTTAACCAAAGTCACTGACAAAGAGAACCAAACGACGACTTACGAATATGACGATGCTGGCAACATGACCAAAATCAAGCGCAAAGATGGCACGACTTCAACGCTAACTTATCGTTTGGACAATCGTGTTGAAGAAATTGTGCATCGTAACAAAAAAGGCAAAGAACTGGCATCCTATCGTTATGAATATAATGCCGATACCTTTATTTCAGAAGAAGTCATTACACAAGCTGGCAAAACCGTTGTACAAACTTATGAATACGATAGCTTAGGACAAGTCGTTCAGATGACCGTTTTTGATAAGAAGAAAAAACAGGAACTTGCAACGTATACCTACACTTACGATCAAGCAGGTAATAAATTAACCAGTACGGAAACCATTGCTGGGCAAGAAGTAAAAACCGAGTTCACTTATGACGACAACAATCGCCTGTTGCGTATGAAAAACGATCAGGAGACCATCACTTATGAATACGATGAGAACGGTAATCGTCTGAAACAAAGTGGCACCGATGAAACACTAGACTATATTTATGACACAGAAAATCGCTTACTAGCAGTCAAAGATAATCAAGGCTTACTATTAGCAGCACTTTATGACGGCGAAAATAATCGGGTCTTCACAGCGAGTCGCACAGAAAAAACGACCGCTTATCAACTCTTTAAACGTCAAGAGAAAAAAAGCAAAGTCGCAGCGAAACACGTGCCAGCCGATCGCCGTAAATCCCCAGCGACTAGTCCCAACGGCGAAGAGAATTCTCTTTTCTGGTACGGATTTACAGGCAACGTTCTCCAAGCACTTTCAAGTTTACCAGAAACCGTTGGCGATCTTTGGTTGGAGGCTTTTGATACTATTTCACGTGCCTACCATCAAAAAATCGCGAAAGATCGAGCGAACGAAGAAGGGATTGTAGTCAATCCACCAAGCTTAGGCAAGCGGCCTGGTGAAGGGAAAGTCACTTATTCTTCCGAAGTGAATGACGTGTTAATCCCTTATACAACTAGGGAAGATACGTACAATTACTACGAAGTGCGCAACTATGTCAATGATGTCAATCAAGAAAATACCCAAGTTCTGCAAACGTATGATGATGAAAAGAAAACACGAGAGACGTACACGTACGGCCATGAACGACTCAGTTATACCAATCATCAAACGAACGAAGATTATCAATACTTGACCGATGCCCGTGGCAGTGTCACTGGTTTAGTCCAAGGAGAAAAAATAACCAACACGACTCACTACAGCGTTTTCGGCAGACCAACAGAAAAAGATGACACTGGCAATCCTTATGGGTATACTGGAGAAGCACAGGACATTACAGGTTATCATTACCTCAGAGCTCGTTACTATGACAGCCACAGTGGCACCTTCCTGACCCAAGACAGTTACGAAGGGGAAGAAGATAATCCATTAAGCCAAAACGGCTACACGTATGTCGAAAACAACCCAATCAACTATACCGACCCAACGGGACATAAGAAAAATTGGTTCCAAAACGTGTGGTCAGGCATCAAAAAAACGGCCAGTAAAGTAGTTAATAAAGCAAAACAAGTTGTTAGTAATGTGTATAATACCGCGAAAAAAGTTGTCAGCACTGTTTGGAATGGTGTGAAACAAGTAGCGAGTAGCGTGTGGAACGGTGTCAAATAAGTCGCAAGTTCGGTTTATTCTGGCGTCACCAACTTTGCGAGAACTGCCTATAATACCGTAAGTAATTATTTCTCTGGAGGAGGGACTAACTATTGGCAACCAGCTTCCGCCAATTATAGTGGCTACAGCTACTATAGCGGCTATCCCGTCGCAAGCGGTGCACCAAGTAGCCAAAGTACTCTAAGCTATGCACAAATCCAAGCGATACAAACAGCCCAACGCCAACAACGTTTAACCGCAGACTACCAAAAAGCAACAGGTAGTAAAGGCAAACCGAAGACAAAAGAAGGCAAGAACTTACTGAGAAACTGGGGCCAATCTTTGAAGAATACTTTGACGAAGTTCTGTCAGACGGCGAAAAAAGTAGGAAAACAAGTAGTAGAGAAAGCGAATTCTGGGGTCGCCTTTGGAGCTGGCGTTATTAAACAGTCATTATCCAATAATGGGATAATACTGCCAATCAATTCGAGATTGTCAAGATGGCTAGAACAAGACTGGATTAAGCAGAATCCGGGCTATAATACAGGAATATTTATCGGACAGCTAGCAGGTTTAGCGCGAGCAGCAACAGAATATGTTGGAGCGGGATTAACCTTTGTAGCAGGGACTGCTGGTAGTGGTGTTCTCGATGCTTTTGTAGGAGTTGCCAGCGGAGGGACAGCAGCTGCTGCAATACCAGCTATGGCAGTGGCAGAGATGGCCGCAGTTACCACAGCTACTGCAGCAATTGGAGCGCATGCCAGTAAGGTGCTGCAGAATAATTTTAATTCTAGGAATTATAGTTCGAGTAGTTCAAGTAAGGAGATTAAGACTGGAGACAAAACTCCAAGAGGACATTCTTTTTCGGAACATGGAGCTGAACGAGTTAATGAACGAGGTTTTTCAAAAGAAGTCATTGACTCTATAATTACAAATAATAGAAATAATCGGAAGTCTAAAACAGACGGATTTGGACGGAAAACTTGGGAATATGTAGATAAAAGAGGAAATAAGGTAGTGACAAATGAATCTGGAGGAATTATATCTGTTCGTTCCCCTAAAAAAGGTGGGTATTATATTCCGAAATAGTTTAAGGAGATGTAAATATATGGATTTGAATCAAATTAAAATGTTAAAAAGTGATTTAGACTGTAGTTATGAAATTGGTATTTGGTCCGAAATAGATTCTTTTTTAGAATGTAGGGAAGAGTACATTCTAGAAAAAAAGTCAGCTATTTACAAAAAGAAGAACAATATTTAATTATCGTAAAATTAAAAGACAGTACAGAGCAAAAAGAAAGAATATTTTTTAAAGAATTAGTTGACTTTTTAGAATATGGAAGAGCAACATCATATTTGAAAAGCATTTTAAAAAAACAAACTCGATATTATTTGCTTTCAGAAACAAATGATAAAAAAGGATTTTTCTTAGAATTAAATATCCTATAAAAGGAGACATGGAAATATGAGTTATTGTTGCGAAAATATGAATAATTTTACAAAAGATGATAATGGATTGAATTCTGAATTATATCAAAATCCAGATGTATTGATTGTTTATATTCCGAAATATGATGAATATGGGCTAATAATTCACGATGGTGAAGAATCATCAATAGAAATAAATTATTGTCCTTGGTGTAGTACAAAACTGCCAATTTCAAAAAGAAATTTGTGGTTTGATGAATTAGAAAATTTAGGAGTAGAAGAATTTAGTGAGGAAAACATTCCAAATGATTTTAAGTCGGATAACTGGTGGAAAAGTCTTTAGTTAAGATAGAGGCACTTGTATCCATTGTTGGGCTAAATAGTTAAGTCTAATATTTATAAATGGTATCAGTTTGTTTCGTTACTGATACCGTTTATAGATTAAGGAAAAGAACCGCTAGGTTCCCCTTGCTTAGCTAAGGATACCAACCGCAGATTACCAAGAAGCAACAGGCAGTAAAGGCAAACCGAAGACCAAATAAGACCAGTACTTACTACGTAATTGAGAAAAAACAAGACCTGTAAGGATTTGAACAGAAAGAACATCAATGAAAATTTTTCCAAGACTAGTCGTAGTATTAATTATATTAAATAGGTTGAGTAGACTTCAAATAAATTAATCAAATTAGCAAAAAAAGGAGTTAAAAATGAATAAGAATAAAATAATTGGGTTTAGCTTTATACTAATCATGGCAATTTTAGGAATCATCGCGTTTTTTTTTCGAGTTAACTAGTTTAATTATTGTAATCGTTCCACTAGTCACGTATGTGTATCACTCTTTTTTTGTCGCTCCAAAACAAAAACAATTTCTAAACATAAAAGAAGCAGTCAAGAATTCAACTTTCTCCAATGAGCAACTCTCTGAACGAACAAATATTGAACCTGAAAAAATTAATTTATTACGAATAGAGTGTTTCTTTACAATGGAAGAACTTAAACGTTTATCCACAGCATTAGAACTCCATGAAGATAAATCCGCTCAAAAAATGGAAAAAGAGTACTACTAATTGTCGTGGGTTTCATTTTGACGCTTCTGATTGTCTATTTTGTTTTTGGCGAGAATGCTTAAACAAATGTTAGTATCAAAAATCCAGAGGAAAGTGCTATCTATCAACAAGGTTGGGGCAAAATATCAAGCCTTTATTATTTTCTATGCCTGAGACAAAAAGTCAAAGTGATTTTTATCTCAGGCTCTACTCTTAGTACGTTCCTTTAATAACTCCGTTGGTAACTTTCATCTATAAATGAAAAAACTTGTGAGAGCGGAATTTCTTCAGAAAGACTTAACCAATGCTCTTTATTCATATGATAGGCAGGAAAATAGCCAGGTTGGTTCTTTAATAAGGCAATCAATTCAGGCGCAAGTTTAACGGTTAAAATAGTGAGCTGCTTATTCTCGGTAGCGCCGAGCAGTTGTGCATCCAGTGGCATAATTAAAGCAAACCATTTTGCATTTCTAGGATGACGAAAGACGAGATAGTCTGGGTGTTTTTTTAAAGGAAAATCGGGCGTTATATGATAACGTTCTTGGATATAGGCGCTAATAGTTTCTTGAAAAGTCATAGGTTTCTTCCTTTCGTTAAGGCTAGGCATATCTATTTACATCATAGCAAAAATTACATAAAATTACTTCGTTCAAAGGAATGGGAGGAGGGAGCAGATGACATTAATTTCAACAATTTTAGTAACCTTGGTGGCTGTAGAATTTTTCTACATTATGTATTTAGAAACGATTGTACCAACATCTGAGTCAACAAGCCGTGTTTTTAAGATGGATAAGCAAGAGTTACAAAGAAAATCAGTGACTACATTGTTTAAAAATCAAGGAATCTATAATGGACTAATCGGTGCAGGACTTATTTATAGTGTCTATTTTGCGCAAGCAACGATGGAGATGACAAAATTTTTATTGATTTATATTATTTTAGTGGCGGCGTACGGTAGCTTAACTAGTGATAAAAAAATCATTTTAACACAAGGCGGTTTAGCTATCGTGGCTTTGCTTAGTTTACTCGTTTAGCCATCAGAGTTAATAGAGAGAGACAGTCAAATCGACAGAAAAAACACGGTTGATTTGCCTATTTTTTATGGAATTGAGAGAGACAAAATGTGGTATACTTTGTTTATTAGATAGGGAGGAATTAAAAATGCTGAACCAAAAAGAAGTAAAAAAAACGATTATCCTCAATTAATTTCTCTATGGCGTTCTTCAGTAGAAGCTACCCATTTGTTTTTGAGTCAGGCAGATATTGATAAAATCGAAGTGGTTTTACCTGATTATTTTCAACAAGTTCAATTAAGTATGTGGTTAAATGAAGAACAGAAATGTGTGGGCTTTAGTGGAACAAATCAACAAACGTTGGAAATGTTATTTATTGACCCAGTCTATTTTCGTAAAGGCTATGGTGGAGAAATTATCAAAAAGTTAATAGAGCAAGAATCAATTATCTTTGTTGATGCTAATAAACAAAATGAAGGGGCAGTGAAGTTCTATCAATCTCAAGGGTTTCAAGTAATTGGTGAATCAAAGGAAGATCCTCAAGGAAATCCGTTTCCTATTTTACATATGAAACGGATATAGAAAAGAAGGGAGAAGCCATGCGAGTAATCGTTACAGAATACCAACCAGCCTGGGTGGAACAGTTTGAAGAAGAAGCCCAAGCGTTGAAACAGATTCTAAAGGAAAATTGTCTTAAAGTTGAACATATCGGTAGCACATCTGTGCCTAATTTAGCAGCCAAACCAATTATTGATTTTTTGGTCATTGTTGAAGAAATTGAAAAAGTAGACCTGTTACAATGGGAATTTGAAAGAATCGGTTATGAATATATGGGGGAATTTGGGCTATCAGGACGTCGTTATTTACGAAAAGGCCCGATAAAAAGAACACATCATGTGCATATTTATCAGTTTGACAATACGCAAGAAATTTTGCGCCATCTTGCTTTTCGAAATTATTTACGAGAAAATCCGGCAATTGCTACAACCTATGGTACATTAAAAAAGCAATTGGCCCAAGCACACCCCGATAGCATTGATAAATATATGGATGGCAAAGATGCGTTCATTAAGAAAATAGAAAAAGAAGCGTTGAAGAAATATTGGGAAAAATAAAAAAAGTTGCTAAAGCTAGCAACTTTTTTTTGGTTCTTTTTTGAAAAAATGATAAAGAAGACCACTTAAAAGAACACCTAGAATAATTCCAATCGCTAAATTATGCGTATAGACGATCACACCCACTGTCACGAGTAAAATAACAATTTCAGTAATTTCAAAAGTTCGGAAAAGCTGCAAACTTTCCCAATCAAAGGTGTCGACTGCCACTGTCATCATGATCCCAATCAATGCAGCTGTAGGAATGGCTACCATCACGGATTTAAAAACAAAAATGAATAGAAGGAGGGTAATACCTGAAATCAAAGTAGAAAGCCGTTTTCGTCCTCCAGATTTAACATTAATGACCGCTTGGCCAATCATCGCACAGCCAGCTTGGCCACCAAAAAAGCCGGTAATTATATTAGCGAATCCTTGTGCTTTAACTTCTCGTTGGCTATCACTTTGGCTCGCTGTCATTTTGTCCACAATGGGGATCGTCAATAAAGATTCAATTAACCCGACCATTGCTAAGGCAACAGAGCTAGGTAAAATAATCCGCAACGTTTCTAAGTTGACGGTTACATTAGGCCAACGGATCGCTGGATGAAACTGACTCATTTCACCAAGATCACCTACCGTTTGCAAATGACCTTTTAAAAAATAGGACAGGATAGTCATGAATAAAATAACAATTAAAGCAGGAGGCACAATTGTAATAAACTTAGGTAATAGATAAATAAGTAAGATACTACAGATAATCATACCGTAGGACCACAGTGTTTGATGAGGTAATTGTTGTACTTGCGCCATGAAAATTAAAATGGCTAACGCATTGACGAATCCGTACATCACTGTCTTGGGAATAAAGCGCATCAATTTGTGGATACCTAAATAACCTAAAATAAATTGTAGAAAGCCTGTTAAAATAGTCGCAGCAAGCATGTATGACAAACCATGTGCTTGAATTAAGCCTGCAAGGACTAAGGCCATTGAACCAGCAGACGCCGAGACCATTGCCGGACGGCCGCCCGTAAAAGTAATCACAAGTAAAGTAACTGCTGAAGCAAACACTGCAGAAAGCGGGTGAACACCAGCAATAATCGCAAACCCGATTACTTCTGGTAAAATGGCGACAGAAGAAACGAGACCGGCAAATAGATCATTTCGTTCATTGCCTAACCATTCGTTTTTTTTAAAACTAAATAACATCGAAAAACTCCTTTAAGTTAATAAAACCTTATTCATAATAGCATGAATAAGCTGAAATGAGCGTGGGACAAAAATCACTTTGGATTTTTGCTCCACGCTCAAAAACTGATAAACGGCGGGAACAAAAGCAACTCCTTCGGAAATAAGCCGGAATTCTCCAAAAATTACAGAACAATTTTCGGAAATTCCTTCTTATTTCTCGGAGTTAAACGCTTCTGTCCCGACCTCATTAGAACTGTAGCAGTGCCAACAACAAAATAGCTAGGACGACTTGAACAGTTCCTACTGATAAACCATAGATTAAGAAACGTTTGCCTTCTTGGAAAAACTTTTTAAAATCGAGTCGTAACCCGATTGCTGCCAAGGCAGTAATTTCAAACCAAGAACTAAAGAAATGAGCAGTATCACTGATCACGACGGGGAAATGAATCAAACTATTAAAGACACAGGCAATGAAAAAGCCAACTACATACCAAGGTAGGGCGCTGCTTTTTTTGGTGACTTTTACCAACTCAGCTTCTGATTCTGCCGTCTTACTTTGCTTGAAACGTCCAAATAAATAGACAACTGCTACGAGTAGGACAATTCGCATAATTTTAAAGAGCATCGCAAGTTGAACTGCGTTCTCATTGACCATATTGGCACTGGCGACAACCTGACCAACTGATTGTAAAGTCCCTCCGATTAGTGCGCTACGAGCCAACAAATTGGTACCATAGAGAATCCCACTTAAAATGGGTAAGGTCAACATTAAAACGGTTCCTAATAAGTTTACTAAAGTAATGATTTGGCCTTTTTCTTCCTCATCTGCTTGAATTGCTGGAGCAATCGAAGCAATGGCAGAGGATCCACAAACGGCATTACCACCAGCCATCAATAAAGACATATTATCAGAAAAAGCCAGTTTTTTACCGATCAAATAGGCAAAAATAATGGTCAGCGACATTTGAATGAGAATAAATGCGACACCTTGTAAGCCAATTTGGGCAATCGTTTGAAAGGTCACAGTGGTTCCCAATAAAACAACAGAAAATTCTAGTAATTTACTTTCGGCTACTTTGGTTCCGCGATTTAAATTGGCACCGCGAACAAAGGTATTTCCCAAAAAGATTCCTAGTAAAATAGCTATCGTTGCGGCGCCTAAGCTAGGTAACCAGATGGCAAGGAACTTGCTAAGGCAGGCGACAAGGAAAGCTGTTAGCAAGCCGGGAAGAATTTGGAATAAAGATTGGATATAATCATTTTCTGAATTTTTCATTGAAAAAATCTCTCTTTCTTGTTCATTACTTCCAGTATAACGAAATTTTTTACATTTGAGAAATAAATAGTTAAAATAATATTTATAATAGAAAGTTATCGAAAGGATACTTATGTTTAAATTATTAAAGACTTTTCAAATTGTGTATGAGCAAATGAACTTTTCCAAAGCAGCTACCTACTTATATATCTCACAACCAGCCGTTTCTAATCAAATCAAACAATTAGAAGAAGAATTAGGCTGTTCATTGTTTTTAAGAAATGGTCGACAAGATGTAGTCCCTACTAGGCAAGCAGAAGTCTTGTATAATCGTTTGCTAAATTTAGCTGATGATTGGCAAGAAACATTAACAGCTCTTCATCAGGCGAGATTACCTAAAGAAACTTGCCGAATTGCTGCGTCTAATACTTTTGCAGTTTATTATTTGCCGCAACTGATGCAGCATTTACAGACACAGTATGCAACGATCAATTTTGTTTTAGAAATGAACAATTCAGAAGAAGTAGTGGAAAAAGTTGAAAAACATCAAGTTGATTTTGGCTTTATCGAAAAACCATTAATTACGAAAGGCGCCTCTCGTGAAGAAATTATTCAGGATCAATTGGTTTTAGCTGGGAACCCTGCCAATCAGAATTGGTTGGTACGTGAAAAGGATTCTGGGGTCTTTCATTATACCCAACAGTATTTAGAAGAAAGTAATCAAAGCCCAACACTCATGACGGTTAAAAATAATGAAATGATTGTTAAAATGTTGGAATTGGGCATGGGGCAATCGTTGCTTTCAAGAAAGGCGATTACTGAAAAAATCCCCTTCCAAACGTTAGGTGAAAAGTACTGGCGTTCCTTTTATTTTTTGACACGGGGACATTTAAAATCCTCCTTGCTTCAAGAAGTAAAACAAGCAATTTATCGATTCTATCAGACGGAAATGAATAAATACTAAAACGTTCTCTTTGTTTATTTATCAATCTTTGACTACACTAAAGAAAACGAAGGAGGGAACCACAATGCCTAAATTTTCACCTTGTTTATGGTTTGACACACAAGCGGAAGAAGCTGCTAACTTCTATACAACAATCTTTGAAAAAGGTGCAATTCTAAGTAAAACGAACTACGTTAATGAGGAGCACCAACCTCAAGGAACATCATTAATGACCATTGAATTTACCTTGGCGAACCAAACAATCATTGGTTTAAATGGTGGACCAGAATTTTCCTTTACGCCAGCTAGTTCATTTTTTGTTGAATGTAAAACATTATCACAAACAGAAACGTTGTGGAAAAATTTAACAACAGATGGACAGATATTGATGCCTTTTGGGGAATATCCTTTTAGTCCTTTATATGGTTGGGTAGTGGACAAATTTGGTGTCTCTTGGCAAGTGTCTTTTTCAGGAAAAGAACAAACAATTGTACCAACCTTTATGTTTGCTAATGAAAAATATGGCGAAGCAGCCAAAGCTCTATCAGAATGGTTGGCGATTTTCGGTCCAGGCGAAATAATTGAAAAAGTTGAATATGAAGATGGGAACATTGCTCAAGCACTTTTCACATTACAGGAGCAACCGTTTCGAGTAATGGATGCACGAGATAAACATGATTTTGATTTTACCATGGCCTTCTCCATTTATATTGATTGTGAAAATCAGGAGGAAATAGATCGGCTATGGCAACAAGTGACTGCTAAAGGGAAAGAATGGCCGTGTGGCTGGATGGAAGATCAATTTGGAGTCAGTTGGCAAACAGGCAATCCTGAACTGAAACGTTATTTATCTGACTCAAATCCAGCTAGAGCAAATGAAGTGACCAAAAAATTGTACCAAATGAAAAAAATAGATTTAAACCAGTTAAAAGAAGTGTATGACAAATATAATCATTAGAAAAACTGAGGTTGTCTGATCGACTACACTTCGTTACGTTGGTATCAATTCCAATACATGGAACATACTAGAGTTGAAGGACTTGTCTTTTAAGGATTGAGACCTTCAACTCTTAAAAAAGGCTCGATTCTTGCGAGTTCCAAAGAGGCTGCTTCTATTCTGTTGTTTATCTTAAGGGTTAGGACTCTGCCGATTTTTTTATAAGATTATGCTATAATTAAGAGTAGTAAATTATTGAAGGAAAAATGAAAAGTCCGAAATAGGAAGTGGTAAAATGATTGAGTTAATTGTGTTGTTAACAGTTTTTACTTATGGAACGAACTTTGTTTTATATCTTATTTTGAAAAATAAAAAGTCCATGCCAATTGTCGAAAAAGCTTCTATTATATTAGGAATTAATATGTCTGTGTTATTATTAGATGGTATTTTTGCTTTCGTTGGCAAATTCATCATGTTATCAGAATGGGAATTATTAGCGCCTATTTTTGAAATAGTGTAAAAATCATCATAAAGTCCTATATCCAAAAAGAATGAAGTTTGTTAGGATAAGAAAGATGAAAATTTAGAAATAAAAGAGGTGGGATTGCATGGCTAAAATCATGATTGTCGAAGATGAAACAACCATTCGAGAATTAATTAGCGAGGAATTACAAAAATGGCAATTTGAAACGATTGGAACAACCGATTTTAATGATGTATTGGATGATTTTCAAGAGGAGAATCCCCAATTAGTCTTGATGGATATTAATTTACCTGTGTACGATGGGTACTATTGGTGTCAAAAAATTCGTGAAGTTTCTAAAGTACCAATTATTTTTATTTCGAGTCGTAGTACCAATATGGATATGATTATGGCGATGAACATGGGCGCGGATGATTTTGTTACAAAACCGTTCCAGATAGATGTTTTAATTGCTAAAATCAATGCTTTGTTGCGCCGCTCTTATAACTATTCCGATACGGATAGTGAAGTGCTTTCACATAATGGCATTACTTTAAATGTGGACAATGGACGGATGGAAATCAAAGGCGAAATGATCGATTTAAGTAAAAATGAATACCGATTACTATATCTTTTAATGAAAAAGCACGGAAAAATTTTAACACGTGAAAAACTATTGCGCGCTTTATGGGACGATGAACGTTTTGTGGATGACAATACGTTGACGGTAAATATCAATCGTTTACGAAAAAAAATTGAGCAAGCGGGGATTGCTGGCTATATTGAAACCAAAGTGGGCGTCGGTTATATGGTGCCCTAGATAGGAGTAGACAATGACCATTCTAAAGTATTTAAAAGATCGCTGGTTATTACTAATTGGTTGGTTATTTTTTATGTTCTTAACTTGTTTTATTTTATGGTTGGCTCCTAATGTCCGCTTAGATTGGACAGTGGTTGGCTATATCTTTTTACTGCAAAGTGTTTTTTTATCGCTATTTTTAACAATTGATTATTATTTAAAACGTAAGTGGTGGCTTTCGTTGGCAACGGAAAAAGAGCCGCCTTCTTTACAAGAATATTTGAATACAGCAGAAAAAGAAGAAGAACTACTTGTCCAAACGTATATTAACGGTTTATTGCAAGAGCACCAACAAACCATGCAGCAAGCAATTAACAACCAACAGGACCAAAAAGATTACATTGACTCTTGGGTTCATGAAATCAAAGTCCCCCTAGCGGCTATCACGTTACTGGTACAATCTGTCGAAGATGATATTCCAGAGAAAAAATATTATCTATTGGAAAATGAGTTAGGAAAAATTGATGAATATGTCGAGCAAGTCCTATATTATGCTAGACTGGACAGCTTTTCTCGAGATTATTTACTCCAAGAATATTCTTTAAAAGAAATTGTGCAATCTGTTGTTCGTACGCAAGCAAATTATTTCATCCAAAAAAGATTGCAATTCTCAATTGAAGGGGAAGATGAAGCGGTTTTAACCGACCGAAAATGGGTCATTTTTATTTTCTGCCAATTATTAAGTAATGCAGTCAAGTATACGCCAGAAGGCGGCACGATTACGGTCCTAATTTCCAAAAATAAACAAGGTATTTATTTATCTTTAAAAGATTCTGGGATTGGCATTCCGATGCAAGATCAACGACGCATTTTCGATAAAGGATTTACTGGTGAAAACGGGCGGAAAAGTGAACAGCATTCGACTGGTCTTGGCCTGTATTTGGCCCATAGCTTAGCGAAAAAGTTAGGTCATGATTTAACAGTCGAATCGACAGAAGGGCAAGGTACGACGATGACATTATTTTTCCCTTCCCTCAGTTATTATAATGAAGTGAAATAAAAAGTAGGTCTATCAGCAAACTAAAGAGGTGATAGGCCTTTTTTTATTTATTAAAACTTTCTTGCTAACTTCTCTTACTCTTCTTAGTTGTTTAGAAAACGTTTTTATTGTTAGAATGAAATGAAATAAATTTGTTAGGAGAATATTATGAGTTTACTTATCGCTTTAGTGCCCATGATTGCGTGGGGCAGTATTGGTTTAGTCAGCGGTAAAATTGGTGGAAGCGCCAATCAACAAACGTTAGGTATGACAATCGGCGCATTACTATTTTCAATTGTTGTCTTTTTTGTCATCCAGCCTACGTTGACGACAGCCACATTAATTGTTGGATTTATATCTGGTTTATTCTGGAGTTTGGGACAGAATCAACAATTTCATAGCATGAAATATATGGGCGTTTCAGTTGGCTTACCAATTTCAACTGGGATGCAGTTAGTTGTTAATACCGTTGCAGGGGCTGTTTTTTTCCATGAATGGACAAAAACAAAAGATTTTGTTGTGGGCTTTATCGCTTTAGCCTTTTTAGTTTTTGGGGTGTATTTAACAGCTCGACAAGATGATGATAGTCAACCGAAAACCTCAAACAGTATGTTAGATTTTAATAAAGGGATTCGGGCGTTGATTTTCTCAACAGTTGGGTATGGTGTCTATACCATCATTATTAATGCCACTGGTTTAGATCCGTGGGGAATTATTTTGCCACAAAGTATTGGTATGTTAGTGGGGGCTAGTTTCTTTGCCTTCAAAAAAGTCAAAGTTGATCGTTTTGTTTGGATGAATATGACGACGGGTCTGCTTTGGGGCTTAGGAAATATTTGTATGTTATTAACCATGCGTGAAATTGGCTTAGCTATTAGCTTCTCTTTATCACAAATGGGGATTATTATTTCGACTCTTGGGGGCATCTTCCTTTTAGGGGAAAGAAAATCAAAAAAAGAAATGTTTTATGTTATTTTTGGTTGCATTTTTGTTATTCTAGGTGGTATTCTTTTAGGGTATATGAAAGCGTAAATAGTTTATTTACGCTTATTTTTTTTACGGGGGTAAACACATGTCTATTTTCAGAAAAAAAGAAATCACTGTGCCTGTCAATGACAGTGGTGGGATGAAAAAAAATCTTAAGACGATGGACTTAATTTTTCTAGGAATTGGGGCTGTAGTAGGAACAGGGATTTTTGTTGTGACAGGTGTCGCAGCGGAACGCTATGCAGGTCCAGGGCTCGTCTTATCATTTCTGGTAGCAGCAGCCGCGATTATTTTATCTGGTTTATGCTATGCAGAATTTGCATCACGTATTCCGGTCATTGGCGGGCCGTATGCCTACATGTATGTGGTCTTTGGAGAAATTGTGGCTTGGATGACTGGTTGGATGATTATTTGTGAGTTTTTCTTGGCGGTTTCATCCGTTGCTTCAGGTTGGTCAGGCTATGTCCATGGCTTTTTGGATAGCTTAGGTTTTTCTTTGCCGCAAGCGTTAAGTGGCGCTTATAATCCAACAAATGGTACATATATTGATTTGATTGCCATGTTGGTCGTTGTAGCTGTAACTTTTTGGGTATCCTTAGAAGCGAAAACAGCGTTACGTTTAAATAACTTAATGGTTTTCGTGAAGTTTGGGATTATTTTATTATTTGTTCTCGTGGGAATCTTTTATGTGAAACCAACGAACTGGCAACCATTTATTCCTTATGGTTTTTCAGGCGTTTTCAGTGGTGCTGCTTTAGTTTTCTTTGCCTTTCTAGGGTTTGATGCGGTCAGCATGGCCGCGGAGGAAGTGAAGAATCCGAAAAAAGATATTCCAAAAGGGATTATTGGTTCCATTATTATTTCAACATTGTTATATATTGTTGTTACGTTAGTTTTAACTGGGATTGTTCCATTTACGGATTTAGGGGTCAAGGATCCGGTGGCTTTTGCGATGCGCTTCATTAATCATGGCGCAATTGCGACAATCATTTCAGTTGGTGCTATTTTAACCTTATTAACAGTGACGATTGCGATGATGTACAGTTTAGCCCGTGTGATTTATGCGATTAGTAAAGATGGATTATTGCCGCAGTTTATGAGCAAAATCGATGAGAAGCGGCACACACCTAAGAATGCAACCTATGTAGCTGGATTTTTAGCAATGGTTTTTGCTGGGATTGTTCCAATGGAGATGTTGGCTGAACTTACAAATATCGTGACACTCTTTTATCTGATGTTTCTCGCTTTAGGAATTATCAAATTACGGACAATGAAAGGAGAACCGCAAGCAGGTGAATTTAAAGTGCCTCTTGTGCCGGTTCTACCATTAATTTCAATCGTGGTTTGTGCGGCTCTGATGTTCCAATTGTCTTTAGCTACTTGGCAAGTATTTGGCATAGCCGTAGTGATTGGTTTGGCTATTTATTTCTTTTATGGACGACACCATAGTATCGTTCGTTTCGAGACAAAAGAATAAAAATGAACAAAAAAAGAGAGGAATACTTGTCAATTAGACAGGTCTTTCTCTCTTTTCTTTCTGGCATTTTCTTCATTTTCAAGAGAAAACCGACAAGAAATATAGTTTAATAATGTCTAATTATGGTATACTGTTTAGGAGTAAATCCTGAGGGTTTAGGAAAATGACTAAAGGAGGTTTTTTCTGTATGTCACAGAAAGAAACATTTTATATTACCACCCCAATTTATTACCCAAGTGGGAAGTTACATATTGGGAATTCATATACAACAATCGCCTGCGATGCAATGGCCCGTTACAAGCGTTTAATGGGTTTTGATGTATTTTATTTAACAGGTGTGGATGAACATGGCCAAAAAATTGAAAAAAAAGCTGCTGAGTTAAATGTGACACCAAAAGAGTACGTTGATAAAATGGCAGCAGATGTTCAAAAATTATGGAAAACATTAGATATCAGCTATGATAAATTTATTCGGACAACGGATGATTATCACATGGCAGCCGTGCAACAAATTTTTGATCGTTTAGTAGAACAAGGAGATATCTACCTTGGAGAATATGAAGGTTGGTATTCAGTTTCTGATGAAGAATTTTTCACTGAAACACAATTAGCTGAAGTATATCGTGACGACGAAGGCAATGTCATTGGTGGGAAAGCACCAAGTGGTCACGAAGTCGAATTAGTTAAAGAAGAATCCTATTTCTTCCGCATGAGTAAATATGCGGATCGCTTGGTACAATATTACGAAGAACATCCAGAATTTATTCAACCAGAATCTCGTAAAAATGAGATGCTAAATAACTTCATCAAACCAGGATTAGAAGATTTAGCCGTTTCAAGAACGACTTTCTCTTGGGGAATTCCATTAAAAAATGATCCAAAACATGTGGTTTACGTATGGATTGATGCGTTATCAAACTATATTACAGCACTAGGTTATGGTTCAGAAGATGATTCATTATTCCAAAAATATTGGCCTGCGAACGTGCAAATGGTTGGGAAAGAAATCGTGCGTTTCCATACGATTTATTGGCCAATTATGTTAATGGCCTTGGATTTACCATTACCGAAAAAAGTCTTTGGACATGGTTGGTTATTGATGAAAGACGGAAAAATGTCTAAATCTAAAGGAAATGTTGTTTACCCTGAAATGTTAGTAGAACGCTACGGTCTAGATGCGTTACGTTATTATTTATTACGAGCAATTCCATTTGGTAGTGATGGCGTCTTTACACCAGAAGATTTCGTTTCTCGCTTAAATTATGATTTAGCTAATGACTTAGGAAACTTGTTGAATCGAACAATTGCGATGATTAATAAATATTGTGATGGCAAAGTACCAGCCTATGCTTCAAAAGTTACCCCATTTGATAGTGAACTATCGACAACTGCGGCGAATGTTATTGGAAAATATCATGAAGCAATGGAAAAAATGGAATTTAATACGGCCATTGCAGAAATCTGGACGCTAGTTTCTCGTGCAAATAAATATATTGATGAAACAGCGCCTTGGGTATTGGCTAAAGAAGAAGAGAAACGCAACGAATTAGAAAGTGTCATGATCCATTTAGCGGAAAGCTTACGAATTGTGGCAATCTTATTGCAACCAGTCATGACAGAAACACCAGGGAAAATTTTCGAACAATTAGGCTTAGATCCAGAAACAATGAACATGGAAAATATTCATTTTGGTGAGTTTCCAACAGATGTAACAGTAACAAGTAAAGGAACACCTATTTTCCCACGTTTAGAAATTGAAACAGAAGTAACGTATATTCAAAAGAAAATGTCCCAAAGCGAAAGTGCTACAGAAGAGGATATTAAATGGAATCCAGAAGAAACAACGTTGGTTTCAACGAAAGAAAAACAAATTAAGTACGATGATTTCGATAAAGTGGAATTAAAAGTTGCCGAAGTTATTGACTGTAAAAAAGTCAAAGGAGCAGATAAATTATTGCAATTTCGTTTAGATGCTGGAGATGAAAACCATCGTCAAATTCTTTCAGGTATTGCTGAATTTTATCCAGATCCAGCTGCGCTAATTGGCAAAAAAGTAGTCATTGTGGCTAACTTAAAACCAAGAAAAATGCGTGGTCAAATTAGCCAAGGAATGATTCTTTCAGCTGAATCACCAGAAGGTAAACTTCAAATTGTTGAAGCACCAAAAGAAATGCCAAATGGTGCAGGAATCGCATAAAAGCATAAGTAGTAAAGATAAAAGGTGAATTGTAACCTTTTATCTTTACTACTTTTTTTGTATACTAGAAGAAAAGTGATTTGATGTGGGGGAAGTTTGATGGCTTATCATACTTATGAATTTTTAAAAAGACGTAAAAATGATCCAAAATGGAGAAAGGCCTATACATCTGCTAGGAATAAACGTATTATTGGTGCTTTAGTTACGATAAATATAATTATTTGGGGCTTTGTTTTGTGGAAAAAAATAGAAAGTGGCGATATAGAAGTAAATAATATTATCGACGTCCTAAAATCGAAAATCAACGAATTTTTAAATTAAAAGAATCGAAGAAAAGCCTAGAAAAAATCATTTGCGATTTTTCCTAGGCTTTTCTATTTTAGAGTTTCACTTTTTTAGGTATTCGTTTTTTACCAAAACGGCCTTTCGTTAGGCGACTTGGTAAAATGATCAGTAAGAGTGAAAAAGGGACACTAATAATTTGCCACGTGAGTAAACGGCCTAAGCTATTATTTTTATAGAGCCACTCTAATATAAAATGCAGCCCTAAAATACTTAACAAAGCCAAGCCTGTCAGGAAATAAGGCGTTGATACCCAGTCGGTCGTTTTCAAGAGACTAAAACCTAAAGGAATTAGATAAAAGTAAGCGCTTGTTAAAGTAATACGCCAACTTTTCATAACGGTGCCTAAATTAATTATAAAAAAAAGTAAAGATAGGACTAAAGCAAAAGGTGGAAACAAAGCCACTAACGCCGAATAGATGGTTCCCCAGACGAGCATTAAGGGGCCTTTAACAATAGCGGCAATAAGTGTAAACAAGCCAATTAGGAGTAACTGCTGTGTCAGTGAGCCAAAGGTTAGCAAGCCAAATAAAATAAGCAGTAGCCAGTGCCAAATGGTTTGGTTTTGTTGTTTTCGCTCAATAGTTACATTTTTTTGGATAGAGGTTTTTAAAAAGTTTTCTAAATCAGGTGATTGTTTCACCTTATCACGCTCCTCTCAACTTAAGAGACAACAAACGAGTAGGTCTGCTAATTAAAAAGCAGTGCCTACTCGTCTATTATAAGTGGTTTTTCTAAAAATAAAATCCGCCTTAAGTCTCAGTTACTGGGCTGCCAAGTAAGGTGTAAACCATTCGGAAAGTGTGCCGGTATAAGGTAAAACGACCCGTTTCATTCCACGAGAAATAGCAGTATACAGGATTTTTTTATCTCGTTTATTGTCGGAATAACGATTAACATTTGGGTTATGAAGAATTACATTATCAAATTCTAGACCTTTTGCCATATCAATTGATAAAACTTGCAGTGACGGATGCTCTTCCAATGAAAGAGAAGCACTAAGTTCTTTTGTTAATTGTTCTTTTTCTGCAAAAGTTTTAGTAATAATGGCGGTGCTTTCTTTCGGATCAAAAGTTGTAATGGAAGTGACGATTGCTTTAAGATAGTCAGACGCAGAGTCACAAGGAATAAATGTCGGTTTTTCTCCATCATGCCGGATGGGCACAATGGTTAATTGCTCTGGTTGAGTGCCTAATGTTTGGAAGAGTCGTGTAATTTCTTTACTTGAACGGTAACTGTTTAATAATTGATACGTTCCAACAGAACGGCTGGTTTCGTTAACCAATAAATCATGAGCTTCAGAAAATTCAATGGCTGTATTAAAAATGGCTTGATTTTCATCACCAGCTAAAGTAAAACTAGCTTTAGGGAAAAGTGTCAGCAGTAATAATAATTGGGCTTCTGTATAATCTTGGACTTCATCGACTAGGATAAAAGCCATTTGCTGGTTGGCGAGGTTTTCAATAAATGCATGTTTCATCAAAATAAGGGCCACAATTTCATCGGCTGTGAAAACAGCTGTCTCTTTTTGATACGATTTTCCAGTGAATAAAGAATAAAACGTTTCAAAAAAGGCCCATTGATCTAGCCAAGCATCATTTTTGATAGCAGCAGTGATGGAGCGATATTTTTTCTTCAAACGTTTTAAAGCAAAATCAGCCAGATGTTTTTCATTATCTTCGGTAATCACTGTGCCAAAATAACGAACTTGTTCAGCTTCTGTTAAATCTTGGAATTGATCCAACATTTTTTTAGAATGGGCTTGTTTTAATAAGTACCGTGTCCAAAGACTGGTTAATTTTTCTTTTGTGGCTGAAATTCGTTGGCGAATACTCAAGTCAGCTGGTGTTTCTTGATAAAGTTTAAAAATTGTTTCTGAAGTAAATAAGGTCTGCTTTTTAAAAGTTAAAGGACGGAAAAAATGTGGCTGCACAACCGCTTTTTCAGGATTGCTTAAAAGAAACGTTGCAAATTCTTTTGAACGAATAACGTGCTCTTGCTCCGTTGCCTCAGAGCGAGTAATGCGTTCGAAATAGTCCGTTTCTTCTTCCATTGGCCATGATTCTTTGGTAGTGAAGCGCAAAAATTGTAAAAGAGTCAAATTCAAGGGATTTCGTTCGCCTAAATTCGGTAAAACTTGAGAAATATAATCAATAAATGTTGAATTTGGTGAAAGTAATAAAATATTATCCGCTGTAATTTCTGCTCGATGTTGATAAAGTAAATAAGCAATCCGTTGCATAATCGCAGACGTTTTCCCACTACCAGCAATCCCGTTGACTAGTAGGAGTGGCTGCGTTTCGTCACGAATTATTTGATTTTGTTCTTGTTGGATGGTTGTCGTAATGTCCTTCATATAAGGAGAAGCATCTTCTTCTAAAGAATGCAATAACACATCATCTTGAATCGCAATGGTTGTGTCAAAATAGTTGATTAATTGATCTTTTTCAATAATTAACTGTCTTTTCAAATCAAGTTGTACAGGAATGGTTTGTTGATGTGCCGTGTAGGCTGTTTTCCCTAAAACATTGTCATAAAATAACGAAGCAATCGGTGAGCGCCAATCGTGAATGCGCGTTTCTTCTTCTAAAGAAGTAAAATCGTTTACGCCAATATAAAAGTTTTCTGGCTCTTCAGGGCTGTTTTCAAAAGTCACGCCAATTTTGCCAAAATAAGGAACTTGTAATAGGCGTTTCACTTTGTCTAAATTTTTAGCCGTTGCTTCATTTTTTAAGTTCCACTGATCAATTTCACGGTTCTTCATTTCCAACATGGCAAACGTTTCTAGATTATCGGCATAACTATCAAAATTCAGCTTAGAATCGCGACCAAATTCCTCTAGCATATGTTTGCCATCTTTCATTGTGTTCGCCAATTGCTCTTCGTAAACTTTTTTAGCCGCTTGCAGCTCATGATAAACCGTTGTTAAATGCTGTTGTTCATAAATTTTTTCATCGGTCATGGAGATTCCTCCTTTTAATAACATGACTGAATAGTATACGTTACTTTTAGCATAAATGCAAGCGCTGTTTATGAGGAAATGGCGAATCTTGTCGCCTAGTCATTCAGATTTTTCAAGAAATATGATAAAGTAGAGAGGAGATAAAGGAGGCAATCATAATGATTTTTGATACACATACACATTTGAATGCAGAACAATTTAATGATGATATTCCAGAAACGATTGCACATGCCCAAGAATTGGGTGTTACAGAGATGGCCGTGGTCGGTTTTGATGAACCAATGATTGAAAAATCTCTTTTACTTAGTCAGGAATATGCCAATATTTATAGTATCATTGGTTGGCATCCAACAGAAGCGGGTAGCTATACGCCAGAGGTTGAACGACGATTACAAGAACAATTAACGTTGCCAAAAATTGTCGCATTAGGTGAAATCGGTCTTGATTATTACTGGATGGAGGATCCTAAAGAGGTGCAAGAAAAAGTCTTTCGCCGTCAAATTGCGATTGCTCGGGAAATGAATTTACCGTTTAGTGTGCATACGAGAGAGGCACTAGAAGATACCTATCGAATTTTAAAAGATGAAAAAATTTCAGATATTGGTGGAATCATGCATAGTTTCAGTGGTGATGCCGAGTGGATGAAGAAATTTTTAGATTTAGGTCTGCATATTTCTTTTAGTGGAGTCGTGACGTTTAAAAAAGCGTTGGATGTTCAAGAAGCGGCGATGGCGGTACCACTCGAACGAATGTTGGTGGAAACAGATGCACCCTATTTAGCTCCCGTTCCTTATCGTGGTAAACGGAATGAACCAGGCTATACACGATACGTAGTGGAAAAAATTGCTGAATTACGACAACTAACCTTTGAAGAAGTGGCAGAACAAACGAGAGTCAACGCTCATCGCTTGTTTCGGATAGATAAATGAAAGAAAAAATGAAAGTTGCAGAAATCATTGTCGTTGAAGGAAAAGACGACACACGCCGCATTCAAGAGGTAGTTGCAGCGGATACGATTGAAACGATTGGTTCTGCTATCAATGATGAAATTTTGACACAAATTGAACACGCACAAGAAACGAGAGGCGTGATTATTTTTACAGATCCAGACTATTCGGGCGAAAAAATTCGTAAAACAATAATGGAAGTCGTTCCTGATGCAAAGCATGCTTTTTTATCAAGAAAAGTTGCAGTGCCTAAAAAAAATGGCGGTAGCCTAGGGGTTGAACATGCTAGTGATGAAGCAATTATTGAAGCCTTAAAAAAAGTCGTAACACCTGTTCAAGCTGGTGAAGACTATCAAGAAATTCCTAGACAAACACTAGTTGAATATGGTTTAATAGCGGGAGCAAATGCAAAAAAATACCGTGAATTATTAGGAGATGACCTAAGAATTGGCTATACAAATAGCAAACAGTTAGTCAAACGGTTAAGCATGTTTCGGATTACAGAAGCAGAATTGAAAGAAAGCATGACACGTATTTTAAAAGAACTTGCAAACGAAGAATAACTACATGGAGGAACAAGCGTGACGGACTATAAAGAAATTGCCACACCATCCAGAACCAAAGAAATATTAAAAAAGCATGGATTTTCATTTAAAAAGAGTTTAGGTCAAAATTTTTTGACAGAGCCTAATATTTTAAGAAAAATTGTAGAAACAGCGGGAATCAATCAGCAGACAAATGTTGTCGAAGTCGGGCCTGGAATTGGTGCATTAACAGAGCAATTAGCGATGAACGCGGCACAAGTTGTGGCTTTTGAGATTGATGATCGCTTGATTCCTGTCTTAGCAGATACCTTAAGTCGCTATGATAATGTAACAGTGGTGCATCAGGATGTTTTAAAAGCTGATTTGGTCGAGACAACCAACCAAGTTTTTCAAGAGAAGTATCCGATTAAAGTGGTGGCTAACCTACCTTACTATATTACTACGCCAATTATGATGCATTTTTTAGAATCTTCTTTAGATGTAGCTGAAATGGTTGTGATGATGCAAAAAGAGGTCGCTGATCGAATTGCTGCTAAACCAGGAACGAAAGCTTATGGCTCATTATCAATTGCTGTTCAATATTTTATGGAAGCAAGTGTCGCCTTTATTGTGCCAAAAACGGTTTTTGTGCCGCAGCCCAATGTTGACTCGGCGATTATTAAATTGACGCGCCGTGCTACATCAGCAGTGACAGTGACCAATGAAAAAGAATTTTTCAAATTAACCAAAGCCAGTTTCCAATTAAGACGTAAAACATTGTGGAATAACTTAACGCATTTTTATGGGAAAGATGAACAAACGGTGGCTTGGCTAAAAGAAAGCCTGGCTGAAGCAGAAATCGATCCTTCTAGACGTGGTGAAACATTGTCTTTAGAAGAATTCGCTCGTTTAAGTAATGCTTTAGAAAAAAATAAACCAGTATAAAAAAGAACTTTCTGTTATTTATGAGAAATAACAGAAAGTTCTTTTATGTGTCTTGACACATTGCGGCTGTTCAGCTACACTTGAGAAAAACAAAAGGTGTCATGACACCTTTAGGAGGCAGTTTTAATGAAAACAAACTCAGTAAAACGTTTAACAATTTCAGCACTTTTAATTGCAATGGGGATTATCATTCCAATGGTTATGCCAAGAATTACCATTGGTCCAGCCAGTTTTACGTTAGCAAGTCACGTCCCAGTTTTTATTGCCATGTTTATTTCTCCAGTGGTGGCAATTGCGGTTAGTCTAGGAACAGGTTTTGGTTTTTTCTTATCCGCAACACCGATTATTGCTTTGCGGGCCTTATCTCATTTGATTTTTGCAGTCATTGGCGCAGTGATTTTACAAAAGCATCCAGAAATTTTAATCAATAAAGAGGGGAAATTCACTTTATTAAATGGAAAATTACAGTTGTTTAACGTGGGAATTGGAGTGATTCATTCCGCTGCCGAGCTAGTGGTTGTTTCTGTATTTTACACAATGGGCAACTTGCCAGGAACTTATTATACAGCCGGCTTCATGTATTCTATTTTTCTTTTGATGGGCGTTGGTGGATTAATTCATAGTTTGGTGGATTTCAGTATTGCCTACTTTTTAGCAAGTACCTTAAGTAAACATGTAGATATTCCAACTTTTACAGAAGCGAAACAACCCAAAGTGATAAAGAAGAAGGTTAAATTAGCATAAAGAGAAACAATCGAGGCATCCGTCATTGTGACGGATGCCTCGAGATTTTTTATTTAATGACTTCTTCTGTTTGAGGGTCGAAGAAATGTCCTTTGTTAATATCAAAAGCTAAGTCAATCATTTCACCAGGATGGTGGAAGTCACGAGCATCTACTTTTGAGATAAACTCTGTATCACCAATTTTTGTATAAAGCATGGATTCAGCCCCTAATAATTCAGAAACAACGACTTCAGATTTAATCACTGCATCTTTCATTGCCGTTAAAGCCACTTGTTCGCTATGAATATCTTCTGGACGAATACCGAAAATTAATTCTTTGCCTTCATAACCATGTTCAACAAGCTCTTTGTTTCTTCCTTCAGGAATTGCTAGTTTTAAGCCATGTTGGTTAGAAATAACCCCATTGTTTAAGGTAACTTTGAAGAAATTCATGGCAGGTGAGCCGATGAACCCAGCTACGAACATATTTTTTGGTGTATTGTAAACTTCTTTTGGTGAACCAATTTGTTGAATAAAGCCATCTTTCATAATTACGATTCGGTCAGCCATGGTCATCGCTTCGGTTTGGTCATGTGTCACATAAATTGTCGTAGTTTCTAAACGTTGGTGTAGTTTAGCGATTTCAGCACGCATGGCTACACGTAATTTTGCATCCAAGTTTGATAAAGGTTCATCCATTAAAAAGACTTTGGCATCACGGACAATTGCCCGGCCAAGTGCAACACGTTGGCGTTGTCCACCAGAAAGCGCCGCAGGTTTACGTTGTAAGTACTCTGTTAAGCCCAGAATATCCGCAGCATTTTCCACCCGTTTTTTAATTTCAGCTTTATCATATTTTCTTAGTTTTAAACCAAAAGCCATGTTATCAAAAACAGTCATATGCGGGTAAAGCGCATAGTTTTGGAAAACCATGGCAATATCACGATCTTTCGGTGCAACGTCATTCATGACTTTGTCCCCAATTGATAATTCACCTTCAGTAATATCTTCTAAGCCAGCAATCATGCGCAATGTTGTTGATTTACCGCAACCAGAAGGTCCGACAAAGACGATAAATTCACGGTCTGTAATTTCTAAGTTAAAATCTGTAACAGAATAATGTTCTGCATTGTCATATTTTTTATACACATTTCTAAGCGCCATTTCCACCATTTGATACGTCACTCTTTTCTTTTTGATTTGTTACTCATAGTTTAAATGAAAACGCTATCTTTCGGCAAGGGAGAGTTGCACAAGAAAAAGAAGACTTTTTCGTCAAGGTGACAAAGGGCAAACACTCTCAGCGGATTTATCGATAAACTTTTGTTATAATATAACAAAGACAGGAGTTGGATAACATGAAAATCGCTTTAATCGCTCATGATCGTAAAAAAACATTAATGATCAAACTAGCAACCGCTTATAAACATATTTTAGAAAAACATGAATTGTATGCAACAGGAACGACAGGCATGAAAGTGATGGAAGCAACTGGCTTACCCGTGCATTGCTTTAAATCGGGGCCATTAGGTGGGGATCAACAGATTGGCGCAATGATATCAGAAGACAACATTGATTTAGTTATTTTTTTAAGAGATCCTCTTTCCGCGCAACCGCATGAACCAGATGTGACAGCTTTGATTCGTCTAAGTGATGTCTATGAAATTCCTTTAGCAACCAATATCGGCAGTGCTGAAATTCTTTTGAGAGGTGTCGAGGCGGGGTTTGCGGACTTCCGTGAGGTTATCCATGAAGGGGATCGTCGACCGTTAGCTTTTTAGAGAACCTTAATGGTTATTTTGACTATTTTGTGGTATATTTTATGAGGACTTTTGTCCAAATAAAATAACAGAGTAGGAGACAAAGCGTTAAGTGCTAAAAGGATGGGATGTTGCCTTTTGGACGAAGAACATAAACAGTGTGTTGCTAGAAAGCAAAGGTTCTTACTTTGCTTATCATCAGAACAACACGTTCAGCTTTTTAATGTTCGCGGTTTTGTTTTCGCATTCGCTGCATGGTTCGTCATGTAGCAGCTCTTAGAGGAGATGCTAAAAATGACAAAGAAAAAATTTGGCACAAAATCCATTGCGTTAATGGGCGTACTCATTGCGGTGGTCGTTGTCTTTTCACGCTTTTTTGCGTATGAAACAACGTTTTTAAAAATCAGTTTCACGTTTATTCCAGAATCATTGATTGGAATGATTTTCGGACCTTTTTGGGCTGGAATCGGCACGGCGGTGGCTGATGTGGTAGGAATGCTGCTTTTTCCAAAGGCAGGCTATTTTCCTGGGTTTACTTTAAATGCCTTTTTGGCTGGTGCTATTTATGGTTATTTCTATTATAAGAAAGAAATGACATGGCAACGAGTGATTTTGGCGACATTGTTGGTCACCGTTTTAATTAATATCATTTTAACGCCTTTGTGGTTAAGTTTAATGTATGGAGTCAATCTAGCAAATTTTGCTTGGTGGGTGCCACGCTTAATTAAAACAGTTATTTTCTTTCCTATTCAAGTAATTGCCACTTATTATTTAGGCAATAAAATTCCCTTTAAACGTTTATTTGGAAAACCATTATCTGAATTAGATCAATAAATTTAAAATTAAAAGAGTCACTTTTCATCATCCCAGAAAAGTGACTCTTTTTTATTGTGCTTTTTGATTAAACTGTGCTTCGTAAAGGTCACGATAATAACCCTGTTCTTTTTGCAATAATTCGTCATGGGTGCCAATTTCAACCACTTGACCATTATCCATAACTAGAATTTTTTCAGCACTTTTGATTGTTGCTAAGCGATGGGCAATAACAAAACTGGTCCGGCCAGTCATCATTTGTAAAAAAGCATCCTGAATTTTTTGCTCGGTCAATGTATCAACTGAACTGGTCGCTTCATCTAAAATAAGCATCGGCGGATTACTAATCATCGTGCGTGCAATAGTCATTAATTGTCGTTGTCCTTCAGAAATTTTAACGCCTTGAGAACCAATCTCGGTATCTAGTCCTTGAGGTAAACGCATGACGAAATCAAAAATATGGGCTTTTTTCATGGCTTCTATAATTTCTTCGTCAGAGGCTTCAGGATTTCCGTACGTTAAATTTTCCCGAATGGAACTATCGAATAGCCAAGTATCTTGGAGAACCATACCAAAACTTTTTCGTAAGCTGTCCCGAGTAATTTGAGTAATGTCGTGAGTATCAACCGTAATTTGGCCACGGTCGACCTCGTAAAAGCGCATTAACAAATTCACTAATGTTGATTTACCCGCACCAGTTCGTCCAACAATGGCAATTGTTTCTCCTGGTTCAGCAATTAAATTAAAGTTTTCGATTAAAGGTCGCGTCGGCGTGTAAGAAAAATCAACGTCTTTAAATTCAACACGGCCTCGCGCTTCTTTCAAAACAATTGCGTTCGGGGCATCAGGACGTTCAACTGGTTGATCCATCATATCAAAGGTACGTTCCAATCCAGCTAAGGCTGCTTGGATTTGGTTGGTGATTCCTGAGAGTTCAATAAAAGGTTTAGAAAATTGACTAGAGTAAATGGTGAAACTGGAAATAACACCAACTGTGACTAAAGGATTGCCACTTAAAACTAACAAGCCACCGACTAATCCAATCGATAAATAAGATAAATGGTCGATAAATCGAGAAAGTGGGTTGGTTAAGGAGGAAGAAAACTGAGCCTTCTGTCCTTTTTCATACAACGTTTGATTCAATGCTTCAAATGTTTCTTGCGTAGCTTGTTCTTGTTGAAAGGCTTTAACAATTTTTTGGTTGCCAACCATTTCTGAAACGAAGCCGGAAATTTCACCAACAATCGTTTGTTGTGCAGCAAAGTTTTTTTGTGAAGCTTTTGCAACAAGCCAGTTTACAATAAAAATAATCGGCGTACTGATAAGAACCACTAATGTGAGCAGGGGACTTAGCCGAATCATAAAGAGCAAAGCAACAACGACGGTGGCCATGCCAGAAAATAATTGGTTGAAGACAGCCGAGCAAGCCATTGAAATATTGTCAATATCGTTGGTAAAGCGACTGACGATATTTCCGTGTGATGTTTGGTCATAATAACTTAACGGTAATTGATTTAAATGGGCAAAGGCATCTTTTCTCAGCTGTGTGGTCGATAAATAAGACACGCGATTACCGAGACGTTGAATCAGCCATTGACTTAGAACGGTTACGAGTAAAATCCCTGCTAATAAACCTAAAATTTTGATGAGTTGCGCAGCATTGACTTGTCCTTTACCAACCATTGTATCAACGGATTTACCTATATAATAAGTCATGAGGACAGTCGAAAAACCACTGAGAATTCCTAGGATTAAGGCGCCGATAATTTCTTTTGGATAGCGTAGTAAATACGGCTTAAAACGTGAGAAGGCGCCAAAATGAATTTTTTTAGTTTGCATGGGTATCCTCCTCCTGTGACGCAACGATTTCTTGATACTCTTTAGAAGAAGTAAGTAATTCTTCGTGGGTGCCAAGGCCAGCGACTTTTCCACTATCTAGGACTAAAATTTGATTCGCCGTTGCAATCGAACTCACGCGTTGCGAAATTAAAATAACGGTTGTCTCTGCTCGTTCTTTTTGTAAAGCGCGGCGCAGATTCAAATCTGTTTGATAGTCGAGGGCACTCAAGGAATCATCTAAAATAAGTAAATGCGGTTTCCTAATCAAGGCACGGGCAATGGTCAACCGTTGTCTTTGTCCACCAGAAAAGTTTTTTCCGCCTTCGTTAACAGGCGTGTCTAACCCTTGGTCTAATTGTTCAACAAATTCTTTACATTGGGCGATAGCTAATGCTTCCCAACAGTCTTCATCAGTTGCATTTGGTTTGCCCCATTGTAAGTTTTCTCGAATAGTCCCTGTAAATAAGACGGCAGTTTGTGGGACACTTGCCACTTGTTGACGTAAAGTAAAGAGCGGCCAATCGCGCACATTTATACCATTAATAAAAAGGTTTCCTGCACTCACATCATAAAATCTGGGAATGAGTTGGGTTAAGGTACTTTTCCCGCTGCCGGTAGGTCCCGTGATGCCGAGAATTGAGCCTTTAGGAATCGTAAAATTGATATTTTCCAAAGCCAAACCGGCCTCTGGTTCATAGCGAAAATCTACATGGTCAAAGGTAATATCACCAAATTGTGGAGATGTTTTTGCTGATTCTGGTGTATCTGTTAACTGACTTTCTACAGTTAAAACCTCATTGACACGGTTTGCGGAAGCGGCAGCTCGCGTAAAAATTACCACGAGATTAGAAGCAACAATTAAAGCGAGCATCATTTGATTCATATAATTGATCAATGCTAAAACTTCCCCTTGTTGCAAGGAACCAAAAGAAACTTTTAAGCCACTAAAATAAAGTAAAAATAAAATTCCAACATTCATAATCAAAGTGGTTAAAGGCGTTAATAAAGCAGAGACATTCGATACGCGAATGTAAATATCGCCTAAATCATCGGAAGCTTTATCAACATGTCGTTGCTCTGTTTCCTTTCTAGCAAACGCACGGATCACACGGACACCGCTTAAATTTTGACTAATTTGACGGTTTAACCGATCCAAATATTCTTGGACTTTTTGATATAAAGGCACAGTCACTTTAATGATAATAAAGAGAATAAGGCTAAAAATTGGTAAAAGTAATAGGAAAAGAAAGCCCATCTGCACGTCAATGTAAAAAGCCATGACCACAGAACCGATACTTAAAAAAGGTGTCCGAATGACCAACCGAATAAACATCGCTAAAGCCAATTGAAGCTGATTGATATCGTTTGTGATCCGGGTGATGAGGGTATCTGTACCAAAACTATTCAATTCTTTGTGTGAAAGCTGATTAATTTTCTTCATTAATTGATTTCTTAGCTCCGTCCCAAAACCTTGCGAAGCGACTGAAGCATAATATTGACAAATCATGACAAAAAATAAACCAACTAACGACATAACAAGCATCCAGAGGGCCATTTCTATGACAGTCTGTCGGTCGTTTTGACGAATACCGACATCGACTAAGTGAGCCATGAATAAGGGCAAGACTAACTCGAAACAAGCTTCTAAAAATTTGAAGACTGGACCGAGGATAATTTGTTTTCGATAATTTTTTGCGTATTTCAATAAACCAAACATAAGATTCCTCCCTTTGCTGCTCTCATTGTAGCCTAATCTTTCAATGAAAGAAAGTTGTTCGCTACATTTTCTCAACTTCTGTTAAAATAGAAGAAAAGCGCAAAGAAGTGGAGTGTGACAGAAACGTGGAAAAAATGAGTCAGGTTATTTTGTTATTTTTTATTTATTCCTTTATCGGCTGGTTATGGGAAACGGTGTATTGTTCATTAAAAGCCAAAAAATTTGTTTATCGAGGATTTTTGGTAGGGCCTTATTGTCCTATTTATGGATTTGGGGTCTTAAGCGTTCTCTATTTTGTGGAACCCTTTGAGAACAATCTCTTGGTATTGTATGTCGGATCGGCTGTTTTAGTGACGATTTTAGAATATGTCACTAGTTATGGCTTGGAAAAACTGTTCCATGCCTCTTGGTGGGATTATCATGATGTACCTTTTAATTTAAACGGTCGTGTGGCTTTACCAGTTTCTCTTTTTTGGGGATTGGGTTGTGTCTTGATTGTCAAAGTTATTCAACCAGAAATCGCCAAAGTTGTCAGCTTTTTACAAGCAACCTTTGGCAACTACTTAGCCCTTTGCATAGTGATTGTAATGGGGCTTGACTTAATTTATACGTTGCTGAACATGCAAGGTTTCAAAAAACTTATTACCGAGATGGGCCAAACGTTGGAAACGAACCAACAAGAATTTAAGCAACGGTTGAACACAAAAATGGAAATCGCTACAGCTGATTGGCAGAAGTTAAAAGAACGAACCAAAAAAGAGCATTTCCAAAATCGATTAAATTTCCAACAACGTCGTTTTATTAACAATTACCCAAAACTAACTTTAAAAAACATTAAAAATTCCAAAGAAGTGCGGCATCTCTTAGAAGATTTGAAGAAAAAAGGCCAATAATTAACAAAAAATATTACAAAATATTTCAATCAATGGTCTAATGGGATGAAAAAAAGAAAAATCGTCAAAAGCTAGTTTTTAAGGCGTCTTAAGAAATTCTTAAAGAATTGAGATAGAAATGGACTAATGAATAAACGCAGGATAAAAAAAGAGTTGCATTTAAATTGTAACAAATTGTAACACGATTGAAATAAAACAAGCCCTCCTGACTAGTATAATGAGTAGGTGTTTTAGATAAGTTAGGAAAGGTGTTGGATTTAGTGAAGGTTAAAAAGTTGATACCATTTTTAACAACAATGATGCTTATCAATTTTGGACTTCCAGTCGCTGCGGCAGCAGAATCACTTGATTCGTTGCAAGAAAAAGAAGCGCAAGCGAAACAATCTGGGGAGTTAATTAGTAAAGAAATCAATTCAGCCTTAGACGATGTAAATGCTAAATATGCGGAAATCGAACGTTTAAAAACGCAAATTTCGAAAGCGGAAGATACGTTGAAAACTTCGAAAGAGGAAATAGAAAAAACAGAAAAAAATATTTCTCGTCGTAAAGAAGCTGTTGGCGATCGTATGAAGGATATTCAATTAAATGGCGACCAACGTACTTGGCAAGCCTTATTAGATGCAGAAAATTTATCAGATTTCTTTAATCGGGCCTACGCCATGACCGTTTTACAAAACTTTGAACGGGAAAAGATTGAAAGCTTAACTAGCGAAAAAGAAAAGTTAGCTGCATTACAAGAAAAAGTTGAAAATACGCAAACAACTTTAAAACAAAATGAAGAGAAATTACAAGTTGAAGCTTCTTCAATGAATAATAAAGTCTCTGAGTTAAAAGAAAAAATGGCGAATAATGAAGAATTATTGGCTCAAATTTCGACAGACAAACAGAAAGAGCAACAACGCTTAGTCAGCGAAAAAGCAGCAGCTGAGGCACAGAAAAAACGTGCGGCAGAAACTGCCAAAGCAGAAGCAGCGAAGAAACAAGCAGCTGCCGACAAACAAGCGCAAGCAGATGCGGCGGCTAAACTAGAAGCCGAAGCTGCTGAAGAGTCAAGCAGTCAAGCATCAAGCTCTTCTACAAGTACGGAAAGCAGTAGCACTGAATCTTCAAGTTCAGCTAGTTCATCCGAATCGTCATCAACGACAGAATCATCGACAGGCGAATCATCAACACCAGGAACTGGCTCTGGTCGTGTGCTTCAGATGGAATCAACTGCTTATTCTTGGCGCGAAGCTGGTGCAAGTAATCTAAGTGCTACTGGTATTGACTTAAGTAAAGAAAGCAATGTAGTTGCAGTCGATCCAAGTGTAATTCCTCTAGGTTCATTAGTGAAAGTCTCTGGTTATGGCTTTGCTATTGCTGGGGATACAGGTGGCGCTATTCAAGGAAATATTATTGATGTTCATTTTGATTCAGTAGACCAATGCCGTCTTTGGGGACGACGTCAGGTTACAGTAGAAATTCAATAATAAATTTGTTATACTAAAGACAAGATAAAAGGAATTGGCTAAGTCAGTAATGATAGTAGCCAGTTCTTTTTTAGTTAAATGTAAAGGAGAATTACAATGATTCGCTCGGCAACAAAAGAAGACGGTCAAGCGATTGCTCGGCTGGTCTTAGTTATTTTAAAAGATATGGAGTTACCAATTTTAGAAGAAGTCTCAGAAGAACAAATGATTGACCTATTAGCAGAGGCAACGGCGTATCCAACCTATCGCTATGGCTATCAACGAATTTTAGTTTATGAACATGCAGGTGAAGTTGCAGGGATTGCTGTCGGCTATCCTGCGGAAGATGAAAAGATTATTGATGAACCTTTAAGAGAAGTCTTTAAAAAACATGGCTTAGCAGAAGATGTTCGGCTATTTATTGAAGAAGAAACCTTGCCTAATGAATGGTATTTAGACACGATTTCTGTGGATGAACGTTTCCGTGGAATGGGAATTGGTTCTAAGTTATTAGATGCTTTACCTGAAGTAGCCAAAGCTAGCGGGAAGCAAGCCTTGGGTCTAAATGTTGATTTTGACAATCCAGGGGCGAGAAAGTTATACGCAAGCAAAGGCTTTAAAGATGTCACAACAATGACTATTAGTGGTCACTTATACAATCATATGCAAAAAGAAGTGTAAAAATAACGAAGCTAAAGTCAATCACTTTAGCTTCGTTATTTTTCATTAATCCGTTAAAGGATCAAAATCTAATCCAAAATCATCGGAAGTTTTTTGTTTTTTCTTATTATATAACCAGTAGTCAAGGACAGCTGCTATACAGATGCACAACGGTGCGTCCTCATCATTGGCAACAGTTAAAACAAAATAGTCGCCTGTACAAAGCATGGTTTTATCCATTGACATAATTTTTTTATGGACTTGATAAATTGAATATTGATGCGCTTTGATATCACCAACAACTGCCCAGTGAAGGCCTTGAACATAATAGAAATCAGCATTCAAATTGAACAGTTTTCGTAGAGTACCCACTTTTTCAAAACGCTGATATAACTCAAATCGTGTACCAAAAGTCCAAGAAACTTGTTTAATACTGGCTAAAATTTCTCCGTTCATTGCATATAAAGAAAGCGCATCTCCTCGTGTGCCCCAGCGCCCCACCAATAGAAAAAGTGAACGGCCTGCTTGGTCTTTCACGATGGTTCGCGTAACTTTTCCTAACTGTTGTTCTTGAATAAAAAATTCAGACACGACACGATCTCCTTTCTATATATAAATGAGTGCTGTAACTGGTAGTGCTTATTACAAATCTTCTCTTATTGCACGCAGGATGGCTTCGCCAACACCATTTTCTAAATTAGTGGCTGTTTCATATTTAGCATATTCTTTTAATTCCAGTTCGGCATTGCCCATTGCAAAACTTACCCCAGCCCATTGAATCATGCTGACGTCATTTAAATTATCACCAATAGTCATGACTTGTTCAGCGGGAATCCCACGTTCTTTAGCGACGCGCGCAACCGCAATCCCTTTTTGTGCTAGGCGGTGGTTAATTTCAATATTATTAAGCGCAGAAGAGGTGACAACCAAATCATCTAGTTCTTCTACTTCCATCCCAGCAGGACCTAATACTTTCGGCCCATCCATACTGAAGCCAATAATTTTAAGGACTTCAATCGAATCATCTTTTAAAATGTCGTCTAAACGATCAACATAGGTAATATGCAATAAAGATAGGTGTGCTGAAGCCATGGCAATCGCCACTTTATAAGTTAAATGGGGCATGGATTCTGCAATATGAGCGGCAAAGTTTTCAATTCTTTTTTCTTGATGTTCAGAAAAAATACCTTTATTTGTAGAGATTTCATAGTAAACATTGTGTTGACTCAAAATAGTTAGTACTTCTGTTACTGTTTCTTTTTCGATCCCAGCCGTGAAAAGTGAGTGTCCATCTTTGTCGAACACTTGGGCGCCGTTTAAAGTAATCATGGCGCAGTCAATTCCAGCTTCTTCTAACGCGGGTTTCGCTTCGGTATATGCGCGGCCAGTAGCAACCATAAATTCGATTCCTAAACGTTCCGCTTCGCGAATTGCTGAAGCGTTATCATTTGTGATGCTCATTTTTGCATCTAAAAGTGTTCCATCCATATCTGAAGCAATTAATTTAATCATCGATTCTCTACACCTCATTATCTATTTAAAGCTTACCTATAGTTTACCACGTTTTTCCAAGAGAAAGTACCCAGAAATTTCTTGTCAGGTTTGGAGAAATTCGTTATGCTTAGAGAGCGAAGGAGTGAGCATTATGAAAGAAATTATTCACAATAGTTGGCAAACTGTTTTATCTGCTGAATTTGAAAAACCGTATTATCAAGAATTGCGGGAATTTTTGAAAAAAGAATATCAGACACAAACGATTTATCCAGATATGTATCATTTATTTTCAGCGTTAGAACTAACCCCTTTTGAAAAAGTAAAAGTAGTAATTTTGGGACAAGACCCATATCATGGACCCAATCAAGCACACGGACTAAGTTTCTCTGTCCAGCCGGGTGTGAAAGTGCCGCCATCTCTTGCGAATATTTACAAAGAATTACAAGCTGATTTAGGGTACCAACCCGTCAACCATGGCTTTTTAGAAAGCTGGGCCAAACAAGGCGTGTTATTATTAAATACTGTGTTGACCGTTCGGGCAGGTCAAGCCTATTCCCATCGAGGTAAAGGGTGGGAGCAACTGACAGATGTCATTATCGAAAAGTTGAATGAGCGTGAAAAACCTGTTGTTTTCATTTTATGGGGACGTCCTGCTCAAGAAAAAATTAAAATGATTGATACGACTCGGCATGTGATTATCAAATCGCCACACCCAAGTCCATTGTCAGCACATCGTGGTTTTTTTGGCTCACGTCCGTTTTCTCAAGCGAATGCCGCTCTAGAACGTTTAGGGGAAACGCCGATTGATTGGCAACTTCCTGAAACAGTGTAGTGTAACAGTGTATGCTGTTATAGTGTAGAAGAGTTAGTTTGTGAAAAGTTTATCGGATTATTGGTTTTTTTTGACTAATACAGCTAGAAAAAACTGTTATTTTCTTTGAGAATAGTGTATGATGGATTTTGTAAATATAAAACTGGAGGGTTTATCGTGGAATTATTCGATAGCTTAAAATTTAAAGTCGTACGCCGTAATATCAAAATTGTTTTCCCTGAAGCAACAGATCCTAGAATCTTAGGTGCTGCTGCCCGCTTAAAATCTGATGAATTAGTAGAACCAATCTTAATTGGTGATCCAACAGATATCGCAAATGCTGCTATGGCTCGTGGAATCAACACATCAAACTTTATTATTATCAACCCCAATGATTATGAAAAATGGGATGAAATGGTCGAAGCATTTGTTGAACGCCGTAATGGAAAAGCTACTAAAGAAGATGCTGAAAAAATCTTAAAAGATGTCAACTATTTCGGTACTATGTTAACTTATATGGGTATTGCTGATGGTATGGTTAGTGGTGCTATCCACTCAACAGGTGATACAGTTCGCCCTGCGTTACAAATCATTAAAACAAAACCAGGCGTGAGCCGTACAAGTGGTGCTTTCTTAATGATTCGTGGTCGTGACCAAGAAAGATATTTATTCTCAGACTGCGCGATTAACGTGAACCCAACTGCACAAGAATTAGCTGAAATTGCTGTTGATAGTGCCAAAACAGCTGAATTATTTGACATTGAACCAAAAGTTTCATTGTTAAGTTTTTCAACAAAAGGTTCTGCAAAAGCACCAGAAGTAACAAAAGTTGCTGAAGCTACAAAAATTGCGCAAGAATTAGCACCTGAATATGCGATTGATGGTGAATTACAATTTGATGCTTCTTATGTATCTTCTGTTGCACAATTAAAAGCGCCCAACTCAAAAGTTGCTGGAGAAGCAACAGTCTTTGTATTCCCAGATTTACAATCAGGAAATATTGGCTACAAAATTGCTCAACGTTTAGGTAACTTTGAAGCAATTGGCCCAATCTTACAAGGATTGAACAAACCAGTTTCTGACTTATCACGTGGTGCAAACGAAGAAGATGTTTATAAATTATCAATCATTACAGCTGCTCAAACATTAATGAACGACTAATTAACTATGTCGAAGCATGATAAATAAGCAAAGTAGAAGTTGAGGTTCCCAGGACACTTGGGCCTCAACTTTATTTTTTTGAAGCTGCCACTAGTCAACTTATTGAATTTTCGGTATACTTTCATACATAGATTCTTGCAGATGGGAGGCAAAAAAATGAACATTGTCCTGAACAATCCATTGGAAACAGAAGCAATTGCTAAAATCATTGGACAAAAGGCACAAGCTGGTGATGTAATTGTCCTGACTGGTGATTTAGGGGCCGGTAAGACGACAATGACGAAAGGGATTGCTTTAGGATTAGGCATTTCCCAAATGATTAAAAGTCCCACCTATACGATTATCCGCGAATATCCACAAGGACGACTTCCGTTATACCATATGGATGTTTACCGTGTTGAAGAGGGTGCGGATGAATTAGGGTTAGATGAGTATTTTGAAGGAGATGGGCTATCCGTTGTAGAATGGGGCAGCTTGATTGAAGAAGAATTGCCAGAAGATTATTTAGAAATTATTTTAAATAAAGATTCTCAAGAAGTGGACAAGAGAGTTCTTGAATTCCGCGGAACTGGTCCATTGGCAGAAGAAAGAATAGCAGAGATTCTGAAAACGTGGGAGGCTCGCGAATATGACTGAACAAACATTTTCTATTCGAGAAGCAGTGCCTACTGATGCGGATCAATTACTATCTGTGATGTCAAAAATTGGGAGTGAAACGCCCTATTTGGTAATGGATGAGCGAGGAATGGCCATGTCGACAACAGAATTGGCTGAAAATCTAGCAACACTCTATGAATCACCAAATAATGTTTTATTGGTGGCATTAGCGGGAGAAGCGATCATTGGAACCGCTTCTGTGTCTGCTTCTTCTAAAAAGCGGATGGAGCATATTGGTGAAATCGGCATTAGTATTTTAAAACAGTACTGGGGCTATGGACTGGGCAGTATCCTGATGGAAGAACTTATTCGCTGGGCGCATGAAAGTCATGTTATTCGTCGCTTGGAATTAACGGTACAGGATCGTAATCAACGAGCGATTCATGTCTATAAAAAATTAGGGTTTGAAACAGAAGCAATTATGCCTCGGGGCGCCAAAACAGACCAAGGTGAATTTTTAGATGTTCATTTAATGCGTTTGCTGATTGATTAATTATTGGTTAATAATTTTAATTTCTTAAATAATCGAACGATAATTGCATGAAAAAACAAAATTTTCGCAATTATCGTTTGTTTCATATTTATTTTTCTGATATTTTTGTTATAATTATAGAAGAATTTAACGAAAAAATGAAAATTTATTTTGGGAAGGAATGTAAGAAATGGCGAAGGCAACGAAAATGAATGTTAACTATCGAGAGTCGATCTTGGATCGTGCGTATCGTTTAGAGCTAATAAAAAAAGATGAGTATGCAAAACATCAAGAAAAATTATCATTATTAAATGAAAAATTGTCTGACGGGGAACCAGCTCAATTTGATGCAAAAGAAGAAACGTTTTGGAAAAAAATTTCGCAAAAAGTTATTTTATAAAAGTAATACATACGAATAAGAGCGTACACATAGAAAGAAGCGTAAGCAGTGTTAAACTGCTTACGCTTCTTTTTTAATGAATAGGAATAACTGTTTCACGCTTAATTAATTTGTGAGGAATAACGAGACGGACACCATTCGTCAATTCTTCGTGGATTAATTCATATAATTTTTTCATCGCCATTCGACCTAATTCTGACGTGTCGATGTCAATACTTGTTAGATAAGGATGTGTCAATGTTGAAAAGATTGAGTTGTTAAAACTAATAATGGATAACGTTTCAGGAACTTGATAACCATAGATTTGCGCAAGTTGCATCGTCCGCAAAGCAAAGATATCATCAATCACCACCAACGCCGTGGCATTATTTTGATGAAGAATGTCATCAAAAGCCATGTAATCTTCAGGTTTTTCTAACGCAACGCTTGGTAAAACAGTTAATCCTTGCATCATCATTGCTTTTTGATAACCAAAGTAACGTTCAAAGTACAAACTTTCATGCGTTGTATTGGTCACAAATAAAATATTTTTATGGCCGTTTTCAATTAAAAATTCCGTCGCTTGTTTCCCTAATAATTGATTATCATTATCCACGTAAACTATTTCCGTTTCATGTTGGTAAGGTTGACCAATTAAAGTAAAGGGAATGTTGTTTTCGTATAAGTAATCAATGACGGGGTCCTTACTATCTGAATACACAAGAATAAAACCGTCCACTTGTTTTTGAAGATGCATTCTTTTAACGTTTTCCAATAGTACATCAAAACTTTTGGCAGTTGCAATAGCAGTAGTCATATCGTAAAGACGGGCTTCCTCGTTGATGGCTTCCATAATTTCTAAATAAAATGGATTCCCTAACCGTTCTTTCGAATCTAAAGGAGGTAAAATTACGCCAATGGCACTTGAAATTCGTTTACCCAAATTCCGTGCCGTCATATTTGGCACATAGCCTAAGTCATCCATGACTTTTCGCACTTTCTTTTTTGTCGATTCAGAAATACTTGGATGATCGTTAATGACACGCGAAACGGTTGAGGTTGCAACCCCCGCTTTCTTAGCGACATCTTTTACTGTAATTGCCATTTTTGCCACGCCTTTCTTAGTGATTATAGAAGGTTAAATTGATAAACCGTTTGGTAGGTTTGCTTTTTATTAGCTGGTAATAAAATAGAGCCCCACTGAGGATGATGAACAATGTCTGGATACTCTTGTGGTTCAATTGCTAAGCCATAGTTTGAATGCATCGCTTGTCCATTAATAGAAAATGGAGCCTCAAAACCAGTCGTAGAAAATAATACCATACTTTGGTTCGTTGTTGCTATCGTCATTTTTCTTCCAGAAGTAGGTTCTTGTAAGCATAATTGTGGCTGTCTTAAGTCAGAGCCAACTAAGGGGAAAACATCATCTAACCCAGTTGGATAGCGTTGGAGGATTGTTTCGATAGGTGTCAGTTCATTAAAACGTATGGATAGTTCAGAAGCTGGTAAAATCCGTCCAGTAGGCAGCTTATTATCGTCTAATTCTAACATACCTTGATAGTTCAAAGATAGCAAATGTGACAGAATGTCTAACTTTCCATCGCCAGATAAATTAAAGTAGGCGTGGTTCGTAGGATTGAAAAGTGTTTCCTGTTTACTCCGTCCAGTACTGATCATTCGTAAATGATTATCCTCTAGCTGGTAGGTGATGGTGGCCTCAATTGGTCCGGGATAGCCAGAGATGGTGTCGATTAAATGAAAGGAAACGCCGATGATATCCTTTTTTTCAAAGGGCTCGACTGTCCAATATTGAAAAGACCACCCCTTTGAGCCACCATGGATATGATGACCGTCGCTATTTTGTTCTAATATTCCATTTTGCCAATGGCCATTACGAATGCGTCCAGCAACTGGTCCAACAGTGGCGCCAAAAAAGCTTTGATCCTTTAATACATCTTGATACGAATCATACGATAAAAGGATATTTTCCCAGTGATTATTTTTGTTTGGCATCAAAAGTTGATGGAGGCGCGCGCCATAATTGAGAAGAACGACTTCTAAAAAGTCGTTCTTCAAAGTAATTTTTTTTAAGTTTGTGTTTGGAATATCGGTTACGGTGATACGATTATCCTTCATGATCAAGCCACACTTTTTTTAAGTAATCAAACGTTAAAGCGCTCGTCTCTGGCACGATGGGCAACCCTTCGCCTAACTCTTCTTTGCGGCCAACGCCAACAGGTTGCGCTCCGCTAGCAAGAATCGCTTGAATCCCAGCTTTGGCATCTTCAATGCCAAGACATTCTGCTGGTGTCAAATCAATTTCTTTCGCAGCTAAAATGAAAATATCTGGAGCGGGTTTGCCTGCCTGAACGTCTGCTGGATTAGCAATGGCATCAAAAAGGGGCGTCAATTGCATTTTTTCTAAAAGGAAAGGCCCATTTTTACTTGCAGAAGCCAAGGCGATTTTAATATTGGCTTCACGTAATTCCGTTAATAAAGAAAGAATTCCTGGATAGACATCTTCAGGCGTAATTGCTTGGATCATTTCCAAGTAATAATCGTTTTTCCGTTGCGCTAACTGGGCAAATTCTTCAGAAGAAAACGTGCCTTCTTTTTTTCCGTATTTTAACAGTAACTGCAGAGAATCTTCACGGCTTACACCTTTCAATTGTTCGTTGAAAACACGGTCAATGGAAATTCCAATTTCGTTCCCTAATTTTTTCCAAGCGTGGTAATGAAATTCTGCTGTATCAGTAATAACGCCATCTAAATCAAACAAAACGCCTTTAAACATGAACTTCTTCCTTTCTAATCGGTAAAACTAATCGATCTTTTAATGTGTATTTTTGATCGTAAACAGTTAATGGAATTGCAGGGCCGTCGAGTAAAGTGAAGGCCACTTGGTCTGCTGCAACTTCAACAAATAGTAAACGATTCCGATAATTAATGTGGAATGAGTAGGCTGTCCATGTCGCTGGTAAAAAGGGTGCAAATTTTAGTTGTTGATGGTCCGTTTTCATTTGGGCAAAACCTTGCACAATCGCTAGCCAACTACCAGTCATTGAGGTAATGTGTAAGCCATCTTCTGTATCATTATTGTAATTATCTAAGTCAAGGCGCGCTGTTCGTTGATACATTTCCACTGCTTTTTCTTCCATGCCTAATTCAGCAGCTAACACAGCATGAATGCTTGGTGAAAGAGAAGATTCATGGACAGTCATTGGTTCGTAAAAGTTAAAGTTCCGGCGTTTTTCTTCTAAAGAAAAGGCATCATTGAAGAAATAAATTCCTTGAAGAACATCGGCTTGTTTAATGAAACAAGACCGTAAAATTTTATCCCATGACCAATGTTGATTTAAAGGCAGCTCACTAAGTGGTAAATCAGAAACAGGCATTAAATCTTTATCTAAGAAAGTGTCATGTTGTACAAAAATGCCTAATTCGTTATCCACTGGGAAGTACATATTTTCTACAATGTCTGCCCATTTAGCTAATTCGTCGTCTGCAATTTTGAGCGTTGTTTCTTCTTGGAATTTTAAATAAGACTCACGGGTGTAACGTAGAACCCACGCAGCGATTGTATTGGTATACCAGTTATTGTTGATATTATTTTCATATTCATTTGGCCCCGTTACGCCATGAATCATATATTGGTTATGACGTTGGGAGAAGTGGACCCGATCCGCCCAAAAACGAGCAATTGCCACAAGCACTTCTAGACCAGCATCTTTGAGATAGTCTTCGTCTCCTGTATAGTTGACATAATTATAAATCGCATAAGCAATCGCACCATTTCTGTGAATCTCTTCAAAAGTGATTTCCCACTCATTATGACATTCGACACCAGTAAAAGTAACCATTGGGTAAAGCGCACCCTTTAACCCTTGTTGTTGGGCATTATGAATGGCTTGAGGCAATTGATTGTGGCGATATTTCAGTAGATTTTTAGTAACTTCGGGCTTAGCCAACGCCAAGTAAAGTGGGACAGCATATGCTTCGGTATCCCAGTATGTGGCACCGCCATATTTTTCGCCAGTAAAGCCTTTTGGTCCGATATTTAAACGATCGTCTTCACCATAGTAGGTTGAGAAAAGTTGGAACAGATTAAAACGGATGCCTTGTTGGGCTTCGTCATCTCCTTCAATAACAACATCAGCTAATTGCCAACGTTTTGCCCAAGCGGCAGCTTGCCCAGCTTTTGCTTCAGGGTACAAGGTAGTCATTTCTGCAAATAATTCGTTTACTCGTGTGATTTGTTGCGTTTCTGGCACATCACGACTGGTAACGACAAGCACTTCTTTTGTGATGGCGGTCGTTTCGCCTTCGTTTAAAGACACTGTCAATTCTGCGGTTAAAGCCAAGGGCTGTTGTGTATATGTAGGCACAACAGAGGCTCCATCGATGAAATGGCGCATGCCTGCAGTCACTGTAAAACGCTCTATTTCAAAGTTGTTAGGAATGGTCTTAGTCGTAACAAAGCCAAGTGTTTCTTGTGTTTCAATAGCCATTTCTTCCCAAAAATGTTCTTCATAATTGCTGTCTTCATTTTGAACATCGCCATCCAATTTTGAGTGAAGAGTGATTGTGCCTGTACCTTCCAACATTTCAATTGTTAAGTGGATGTAAGCTGCTTCTTTTTTTTCTAAGCTTAAAAAACGTTCAAAAGAGAAGCGCACTTTGTTCTTCGGTGTTTGGATGGTGAATTGCCGAGAAAGGACCCCATTTTGCATGTCTAATTCTAAAGAAAAATCTTCGTAAGGTGTAGTGGCTAAATCAATTGTTTGTCCATCAATTTGTAAGTCCATTGCGATGAAATTAATTGCGTTAATCACTTTGCCAAAATATTCAGGATAACCATTTTTCCACCAACCAACACGTGTTTTGTCTGGATACCAAACACCTGCTAAATAGGTTCCTTGATGATGGTCGCCAGAATAGTGTTCTTCAAAATTTCCCCGCATCCCCATATAGCCGTTGCCAATGCTTGTTAATGATTCTTGTAACCGTAAATTTTCTTTATCTAAGTGTGTAGTACGGATTTTCCAAGGATCAATTTGGAATAAACGTTTGATTTGTTTCATGAGAATCCCCCTCAGTGATTTTATTGATAGGTCTATCATAAACGCAACCGATTGCATTAGTCAATAGTCAATGCTTAAAAAGTGTAATCTTATGAATAAAAACTGAAACAAAGGTAGGATAGAAGGAACTTTATTTGCTTTATTAAAAGACAAAATAAAAAAAGATTAAGTAGTAGGGAGTTGTTTTCCACAATATTTTTGAAATTAAAGCATTTACAAAAAGGAAACAGGAGTATATAATGGCAACATAACGAAACCGATTGCGTAAGGAGTGGCAGGAATGAAAAAAATGTTTAGTTTTGAGTTTTGGCAAAAATTCGGGAAAGCTTTAATGGTCGTTGTGGCAGTAATGCCCGCAGCGGGTTTAATGATTAGTATTGGGAAATCGCTTCCCTTAATCGATCCTAATTTAGGCTTGTTAGTAACAACAGGCGGAGTTCTGGAGAGTATCGGTTGGGCAATTATTGGCAACTTACATTTACTATTTGCGTTAGCAATAGGTGGCAGTTGGGCCAAAGATCGTGCAGGTGGCGCATTTGCAGCGGGGATTTCTTTTGTTTTAATCAACCGTATTACTGGAGCCATTTTTGGTGTAACAAATGAAATGTTGGCAGATGAACAAGCTTTCACGCATACCTTATTTGGCACCAAGATTATGGTGAAGGGATTCTTTACAAGTGTCTTAGAAGCTCCGGCATTAAATATGGGTGTCTTTGTAGGGATTATTGCTGGTTTTGTCGGTGCGATGGCTTACAACAAGTATTACAATTATCGGAAATTACCAGATGCGCTATCATTTTTTAATGGTAAACGGTTTGTCCCATTTGTCGTTATTTTGTGGTCAACAATCGTCTCAATTGCATTAGCACTTATTTGGCCAAATATTCAAGCGGGAATTAATAATTTTGGGTTATGGATTGCGCAATCTCAAGACAGTGCACCTATTTTAGCGCCATTCTTATATGGAACGTTGGAACGTTTGTTATTACCTTTTGGGTTACATCATATGTTGACGATTCCAATCAACTATACACAATTAGGTGGAACGTATGAAATTTTATCTGGCGCACAAGCTGGAACCCAAGTCTTTGGTCAAGATCCTTTATGGTTGGCTTGGGCAACAGACTTAGTGAATCTTAAAGGCGCTGGTGATATGAGCAAGTATCAGTTTGTCTTAGAAAATTGGACACCAGCTCGATTCAAAGTAGGCCAAATGATTGGTTCTTCAGGTATTTTAATGGGGATGGCTTTGGCGATGTATCGTAATGTCGATGCAGATAAAAAAGCTAAATATAAATCAATGTATTTTTCTGCTGCTTTAGCTGTTTTCTTAACTGGTGTGACAGAGCCGTTAGAATTCATGTTTATGTTTGCTGCAGTGCCGCTTTATGTGATTTATGCCGTGATCCAAGGTGCTGCTTTTGCAATGGCTGATATTTTACCATTGCGTGTGCATTCGTTTGGAAATATTGAATTGTTAACAAGAACACCGCTAGCAATAAAAGCTGGTTTAGGTGGCGATTTAATCAATTTTGTTTTAATAGTCATCATTTTTGGTGTTGTCACTTATTTCTTAGCCAATTTCTTAATTAAAAAATTTAATTACGCAACACCTGGAAGAAATGGAAACTACGACAATGATAACGGCGAAGAAATCGCATCTGGCGCGGCTGGTTCAGGTGTCGTCGATCAGCAAATCGCGCAAATTGTCTACTTACTTGGTGGTAAACAAAATATCAAAGAAGTTGATGCGTGTATGACACGCTTACGTGTCAGTGTAAAGGATCGAGAAAAAGTCGGTTCGGAAGAGGCGTGGAAACGGGCAGGCGCAATGGGCTTGATTGTGAAAGATAATGGCGTTCAAGCCGTTTATGGACCAAAAGCCGATGTTTTAAAATCCGATATTGAAGATTTACTAGCTTCCGGCGTTGACATTCCAGAACCAGTTATAGCAGAAAGTACAACAGGAGTGCCAACAACGAATTTCTTAGGCAAGAAAAAAGATTTCGTGGCTGTGGCGACAGGGGAAGTTATTCCAATGGCGCAAGTCAATGATCCTGTCTTTTCACAAAAAATGATGGGGGATGGATTTGCAGTTAAGCCTCTAGAAGGAGAGGTGGTGGCACCAATTTCGGGGAAAGTCCTAAGTGTTTTCCCAAGCAAACATGCGATTGGGCTACAAACAGAAGAAGGTATTGAAGTACTTGTCCATATGGGAATTGATACAGTTGAAATGGCAACACCTGCTTTTGAATCTTTTGTTAAAGAAGGACAATCATTGAAAGCTGGGACGAAACTAGCTAAAATGAATTTGGATGTGATTGAACAAGCTGGCAAAGAAACAACGATTATTGTCGCCTTTACAAACAGCGACAAAGTGGAACAAGTAGTTATTAATCAACTAGGAACCACCACTGCGGGGACTGTGATTGGACAGATTGAAATTTAAATGATTAGGTATGAGGTCGGGACAGAACCGTTTAACTCCGAGAAATAAGAAGGAATTTCCGGAAATTGCTTTTTAATTTTTGGATAATTTCGGTTTATTTCCGAAGGAGTTGGTTCTGTTCCCGCCGTTTATCAGGTTTTGCGCGTGAAGCAAAAATCCAAAGTGATTTTTGTCCCACTCACAGACCTAATCACATGTAAGGGAAGGTGAAAAGATGAATCTTTTAACAATCAATACTCATAGCTGGTTAGAAGAAGAACCATTAAAAAAATTAGAGGAGATTGCCAAGGTGATTTTATCTTCTGAAAGTGAAATAATTGCCTTACAAGAAGTGAATCAGAAAGTCGCTTCCAAGAAAGTGCCGTTAGAACAGTTAACTACTTTTTGTCCCATAGCGACCCAAACGCCGATCCATGAAGATAATTTTGCATATCTAATCGTTCAATATCTAGCTGAAAAAGGCCAACACTATTATTGGAGTTGGGAAATGAGCCACATTGGTTATGCTATTTATGAAGAAGGGAACGCACTACTTTCGAAATGTCCGTTGACTAGTGAAGTTCTCCTTATTTCAGAAAGCCAAGAACCAACGAATTATCGAACAAGAAAAATCTTAGTAGCGGAGACAGAGAGTTCAAAAGGTACGCTTACTGTTGTCTCTGGTCACTTTTCTTGGTGGGAAACACCCTGTACAGGTTTTGCCTATGAATGGCTACAATTAGAGAAATACTTAGCGATGGGGCAACAACCGTTAGTCATTTTAGGCGATTTAAACAACCCAGCTGGTACAACTGGCTATCAATTAGTGGAAAATAGTTACTTGCCGATTCAAGATGCATTTGTTGTAGCGGAAGAGACAAGCGGTGAAGCGACAGTAGAGAAAAAAATAGATGGCTGGGAAGAAAATGAAGCAGCCTTGCGGATTGACTACGCATTTGTTCCAAAACAGTGGCACGTACGAAAATATGAAGTAATTTTTGATGGTAGGAAAACACCGATAGTCAGTGATCATTTTGGCTTACTCATTCAACTAAAATAAGAAAAAGCGCTGAATTTTCAGCGCTTTTTCTTATTTACTCCCTCATGTAACTATTCTTCTCAGTCTTGTTTGGCTAATTCTTGATCCCGAAGGATGGTGGCCTCAATCCCTTTGATGACTGTTGAAATAAACGCATTGTTTTCTAATTCGACAATTCCAGCAACCGTGGTTCCACCAGGAGAACTGACTTGGTCGATTAAAGTCCAAGGATTCTCTGTGCTATTTGCCAAAGTTTGAGCGCTGCCTAGTACAGCTTGTGTGGCAATTTCTAAGGCCAACTCTTTGTTCATACCATTTTTAACGGCTGCTCGGGCAATCGAATCAATAAATAAGAAAGCATACGCAGGAGTGCTACCTGCAATAGCAGTAAAAATTGAAAAATACTGTTCCTCTAATTCCCAGGCTTGGCCAACTGCTCGAAACAACGATAAAACAGTCTGGATGTCTTCAGGGGATGCAAAAGCGTTACCACAGACAGCTGCTGCACCTGCGCCAATTAATGCATTCATATTGGGCATCACACGAACAAGACGAAGCGGTTGGGTAGTCTCAAACAGTTGATACAATTCTGCAATAGTCGTACCTGCTGCAATGGAAACAATTAACGGTTGCTTGTCTAAAATTGCTTCTTTTGCTTCAAGTAAAGCCGATTGAACGAATTGCGGTTTCACCGCTAAAATAACTAAGTCAGCTACTGCAATGGCTTCTTGTGGTGAAGCAACCGCGTGTGCACCAATTTCTTGTGCAAAAGCGGCGGTTTTTTCGACTTGAATATCATAAAAATAAAGGTTTTCTGCGGCAATAAATTGCTTTTTTAGCGCACCTTTGGCAATAGCGGATGCCATATTTCCAGCACCGATAAAACTAATTTTCATAAAAAATTCCTCCTAAAAACTGTTGAATCTCTTTTTTCGTGTTACCATGTATCTAGTATAGAAGGAAACGCCAAAGAAAAAAATAGAGGGAGTAAAGTAAAAAGTGTTGGATTATGAGGTGATTAATTGGCAAGCAAAGAAGAGCAATATGCAGCATTTTATCAGTTTTTAGAGACCTTAGATTGTTATTTAACCACTACCAATGCTCTTGAGAATGAAGTAGCGCAATTTAAGGAAAATCCGCATCGAGAAATTGCGGGCTTTATGTTGGCATCTTCGGAAACAATTGACGTTCCGAAAGGATTTATTCGGATGCTCTATTGTTTAGAGCAAGATGGCAATGCTTATTTGGATCAACAAAGGTGTTCGTTTTCGGCTGGCCAAGTCATGATTGTCAATGAGGCCACCTCGGTTAGCTATCAGGGGCAAGGAATGTCTATGATTATATTTTATTTTAAAAAGCACTATTTTCTTGATACGCTCTTAAATCAGCTGGCGGAAGAACCAGTCATGTATCGTTTTTTTACAGAAATTGCTAGCAGTGAATTTGAAAACATTCCTCGATATTTCGTTTTTGCCAGCCAGCCAAATTCGGATGTCCACGTCTATTCGCTATTATTACTGAAACAAATTGTGAAAATGGCCTATTTTAATAATAAAGTGACCAAAGCGGCCTTTGTTTTGCTAGTGGTGGAACTAGGTCAACTGCCTAGAGAAGCTTTAAAGATGCAAGATAATTATTTGTCGAATCATCAACGTGTTGAGGTGATTTTAGCGTATATTGAGCAACAGATTGCGCATGTCACTTTAGCAGAAGTCGCCGCTAAATTTCATTTTCATCCGAATTACTTATCGAATTTTTTAAAAGACAAAACAAACAAAACGTTTACGGAAATTGTCTTAGCCTACCGAATCCAATTGGCGAAAAACTACTTGAAGCAAACAGATTTATCGATTCAAACGATTGTTGAACGAATCGGCTATCAAGACAAAGCCTTTTTTTATAAACGTTTTAAAGAAGAAATGGGCATGACCCCAAAACAATATCGACAGAAAGAGGGAATGGCAGATGTACGAAGAAGTCTTTGAAGAATTTCAGTTAACTGTAGTAGAATTACCAATCGAATTCGTTGATGATTTGCCTGTCTATCGCGGACACTTAAAAGAATTAACGTTTCTTTCAGCGGAAGCCTCTTCACGAAAAAAACTCTACCAACAGCTTTTACAGGCTTATTTGTTGTATAGAGAAGAGAATCAAGCAGTTGTTGAAGAGGAAGAAATAACCTCCTCATTATTGTCTACAGAGCAGTTATTAAAATACTATGATGGTGAAACGTTCGATGGGTTTCAGTTGCCATCAAATGAATAAGAAAGCAGGGGAACAGATGGATACAATGGCAAAAATTAATCAATTTCGTGATGAAAGAAATTGGCGCCCCCACCATAATGAAAAAGATTTGGCGCTCTCAATTTGTTTAGAAGCAGCAGAATTGTTAGAACTTTTTCAATGGAAAACAGCAGAAGAAGGCATCAAACAAGAAGAACGAATCAAAGAAGAATTGGCTGATGTTCTCATTTACTCCTACATGATGGCTGATAATTTAGGGTTTGATTTGGACGAAATTATCGAAGAAAAGTTGAAGAAAAATGCGGTGAAATATCCAGTGCCACACTAAGAAGCTTGTATTTTGATTACACGCCCCAAAGTTTAGAAAAATATCAGTTTGGGGCGTATCAAAATTGATGCTTTTTTAGTTTCAACTAGTTGTATTTTATTTGATTTAATCTATTGTCTCGAATAAGTAGATGAATCTTATCTGCGAAGTGGGTGTCGTTTATATTCCTAGTCTTAGCCAACGTTTATTATTTACCCTTGCAATAGCCAGCGCGATGATTGTTAGAACTATAATATACAAGATAATCAATAAATTGTGGTCAAAACTAATTGAGTTTTCTGAGCCTTCTAAAAAATTCTGGACGTTTAGATATAATTCGTTTGAAGCATCAAATATTGCAAAAAAACGTAAAAATCCACCAACTGCAACAAAAAGTACTGTTGTAATCCAATAGAGTATGCTAAAACCGATAGATAAAAGAACGTTAGCAGATAAAAAACTGATCAACGCAACAATTAAAATATACTGAATTGAAATCATCGATAATAAAAAAAACATTTGTAGAATTACAGAAAAATCCATAAAAATAAAGGAAACGATAAATAACAGAACTAGAATACTGCCTAGGGTCTCTACCGTAAGTGTCAAAACTTTTTTTATATAAAAAGTAAGGCTATTGGTATTCATCATACGATAAAATAAAATTGTTTTTCCTGAGTACTCTTTATTAATAAAGAAAGAGACTAGAAACGAAAACATTAGAAAGCCAAATTGTGTAAATACAGTATATGTACTAAATAAGTATTCTCGGTAACTTAACCTAGTTACTTTATCGATGCCAATAGGTAGAATCCATCCCATTGCAAAGATTGCAACGATAATTGCAATTAAAATAATCATTATTTTGTTGGAAATCGTTTTTTTTAATTCCAAAATTTCACCCCTCAATATACTTCTGAATAACTTCAGTTTGATTAGTAAAACGAATCATTTTGAAATCTTCAATTAAGTAATAGTTGCCTTTTAAATTTTTTAAATCTGATAAATTGTGTGTGATGTTTAGAATAATTTTTTTAGGATGATTTTTTATATATGCAAGTAGAAATAGATAGATTTCATTAATTGTCTGTTTATCTAAGGCGTTGGTAATTTCATCTAATACAATAATTGATTTATCTTCCAGAAAAAAAGAAAGTAATTTTAGTTTTTGTTTTTGTCCATCACTTAATTGTCCAATTAAGGAAGTTTTAGAAATATTTGTAGCGTGCAAAGAATGAGCCAAGTGTGCGACTGAATCTAAACCAAATCTTTTCTCTAGAAGAATAAATAATTCGCAGACTTTTAAATCGTTAGAGACATTAGAAAAGCTTGAAATAATCGTAACATTTTTACTTATTTCAGAAGGGATTAAACCACTTCGGTTTAACAATAAATCCTTAGCAAATTGTGATTTCCCTACACCGTTTTTCCCTAAGATATGATTAATCACCCCTTTTCTAAATGAAACTTTTGTATGTTCTAAAAGTAATTTATTATTTATTTTCAATGTGTAATCATTTAGTTCTAACAACTTAGTCACCTCACACAAACCAACTAATGACTGTTTCAATGACCAATAACAAACTAATTGCTTGTATTAGCTTTACAATCAAGTGATTTTTTCTTTTATTTTCTAATTCATCTACACTGAATAACGTGATTAAAACTTTATAACCATCAGAGTTTAACACAGGAACTAGATTCCATAACAACGCATATGAAAAAAATGAATGAACTGTCGAGTATTTTATTTTTTAAAAATAAGAGATTGATGACCTGAATAAAGTTAATGGTTAGATGATTTCATTTCGATTGCCTTTTAGTAAATTAAAGATTATAAAACTCTAATTTTAAGAAGGTATACTAATCGTATCAACTGTTTTGGTAAATGTAAAGGAGATTTTTAGAAAATAACAAGAGAAAGATCACGGGAATATCCAAATAAAATAGAAATGTATGAATAGAAACTTTTTCATTGACTTTCACATGGTGTCAAGGTTTATGATAAGAATATCAATTGAATGAAAAGGAGACTCTATGTATCAAATTGGGCAATTTGCCAAGTTAATGGATATTTCCCCGCGGATGCTGCGTCATTATGAAAAAGCAGGAATTTTTGTTCCAAATGAAATTGATAAAAAAACAGGATATCGCTATTATAGCGCACATCAAATTCCTTTATTGAAACAAATTTTACTGTTAAGAGATTCAGGGTTTAAAGTTGAAGAGATGGCAGAAACTTAAGGATGCTTCTTTTTTGGAAACTATTTTGTTAAGAAAACGAGATCAATCGCGACATTTAATTCAAATGGAGGAGCAAAAGATTAAAAAAATTAATCAACAGTTAGTAGCTTTGAAGGAGGAAAAACAAATGATTAAAGGGACAGAAATCGATTTTATTGTTAGTGATAGCCTTAAGGCGCTTGCCTTATATAAAAAGGTGTTTGAAATAGAGGTAGTGGAAGCAACCGAATACCCTATCGGAATGAATGAAGCGGTTTTTCAACTTTATGGCACGAGGTTTCACATGTTAGATGCCAATGAAGAATATGGTTTAAAATCACCAACCCAAGAACATCCCAATACTATCTGGTTTAATATAACAGTAGAAAATATTGAAGAGACACATCAACTGGCAATGGAAAACGGTTGTCAAGAAGTACAGCCTATTACTGAAATGATGGAAGGAGCGCTCAAAAATTCATTGTTTATTGATCCGTATGGGTACATGTGGATGCTCCACCAAATCTATCAAGAGTTGAGTTTTGATGAGCGGATTGAGATTTTAGAAAACGAGCTGTAAAAATCAATATTCTTGTGTTTGTTTAACTAGTTATCTGAAAAGAACGTAACGCTTATCAACTAAGCGTTACGTTCTTTTTTTGCGTGTTAACAGAAGTTTAGTTAAAAAGATAAAGATTTGAACGTCTATATTCGGTATACTAACTATTAAGAAAATAAATTTTTAATACAAAAAAATTTATTTAGCTCTGTGGAAAATCAGAGCTAGAATATTCGGTAGGAGTGGAAGGGAGAAAAAATCAGTGTATGGGAAAAATAAAGTAGGGATAAAATTACAAATGAGCGTGGGGGAGTATCGAAAAACAAAAGTAAAAAGTATTATAATGAAGAATTTAGTTTATCTAGCTGTTCTTTTAATAGGGATCTATTTGGGAATGAGTTTCTTAAAACGATTTGAAAGGACTTATTCAGCTCCAACAGACGATGTCGTAGTAAAAATTAATCAAAATCATCTTTTTGTTTCAGATAATGCACAAATTTTGAACGAAGAAGTCATTAATAATGTACAAAAAATTAATCAAGAACTTAGTAAGACGGAAACGAAACCACAACTAATGGTTATCACAGTTGAGCAAGTTCCTGAAAACGAAACGATTGAAAGCTTTACTAATCAAATAGGTAATAAATTAGGTATCGGAAATAAACTTTATAATAATGGAGTGATTTACTTAGTATCTGTCAAAGACAGGCAAGCAAGACTTGAAGTAGGCTATGGGCTTGAAGAGATAATCCCAGATAGTTTAACCGATGAAATAACAGATAGTACCGTGAAAGATTTTTATAAATTAAAGGATTTTAATGCAGGAATACATATTGTCACCACTCGGATTAAGGAACTACTTACTACTGATACTATGTCTAAAACGACCTCGCTACCTAAGATTAGTTTTTTGCAGAAAATTTGGTTATATTTATTAGGAATAGGAAGGTCGTTAAAGCCTTGGCTAATTATAGTTTTTATTATTGTTATGTTGTATTTTTTATGGGAATTACGTAATGCGTGGAAAGAACTTAGTGCCCGCTTGGCTCTAGTTGACATGGCAAATCGCTATAAGGAAGATGTAGCTATGTTTTATAATGGCGGTATTTCCTCTAAGGCAATTGTTTTAGGAGAACAATCAGTTGAATTTAAAGCTGCCAAGGCGCGTTTGGAGAAAAATATTTTATATCCTGAAAATTCGAAAAAAGAGATAATAATTCCCGCATACTATGATATGGATTTTGCATTTGGCGAGGTGACACCAAAAAAATTTATTTATAATTATGTTGCACAGTGGAAAGATTTAAGAAGCTCTTCTATGTGTGCTTGTTTTTGGAAGGTGAATCAACCATGGATCTACTTACCGCGTTTTTGGATAGGTGAAGTGTGTTGGGAAAAAGTTCCAGAAACGAAACTGCCTGCGTGTCGGATTAGTGGAATTAATGATAACTTAATACCTGCTTACCTAAAAATTATTTTGTTTCCTCTTTCGATTTTATTAAAACATCCTTTTTTGGTATCGGTTACTCTGATTATTTATGTTCAAGTTAGTTTATCAGAGCAGTCGTTTCCTTCGACAGTTTTCACACTAATCACAGAGATTCTGACATTTTTAGAAGACGAAGACTCTTTAGTACCCATGGTTAGTCTGGTCTATTTTTTGATTCCGGTCTTTTTCTTATTTGGTTATATAAAATCAATAAGTGTTGGCTTACAAAATAGATTGCACCTGGATTCTATGATCCGTAGGTTTTTAAAAGATATCCAGCAAGTAAGTTCAGAAAAATCAAAATCATTAAAACAATTAGCAAACGATTTAGACAACCAGCACTATAAAATTGAAAAAAATTATTGCGGAAAAAAATTAGAGAGAAAAAGATTACCAACAAAAAAGCTTCAAACTCCTTCTATCCGATAAGATTTATTAAAACTACGTATCCTGAATACTATGATATGCGTTTTGCTTATGGAAATGTGTCTATTGCTAAATTTCTAGCAAGTTCACGTTCTGACAGGCAACTAAAAAAGACCAGTATGTATGTGAATCGTCATGATTGGTGGGTTACAAGCAACAAGGGTTCTTCTGATGATGGCTCCGGTGACAGTTTCGGAGGTGGTAGTTTTGGCGGAGGTGGAGGTACTTCAAGTTGGTAGAAAGTTAAACTAGTTTAGGATGAACTTGGGATAACAAAAGCGCCTCTTAGAAACAAGGGTTTCTAAGAGGCGCTTTTGTTATCGTTACGTCACAGGAGGGATTCGAACCCCCGACCGTCCGCTTAGAAGGCGGATGCTCTATCCTGCTGAGCTACTATGACAATAGTTGTAACACAACAAAGCTAATTATAATGGAAGTAGTGTTAGAAAGTCAATCGGAAATTTAAATAACAGAAGAAGTTTTTTTGGAGAGAGAAAGTGAAGAAAATAGAGAGTTTATATTGACGAGGTTTTCTGGTTCTGTTATTATAGTTAGTGTTGTAATTGTGGTCTCCACAGCTACAACCGCACAGAACAAGTTTTTAAGCATGAGTAATCATCACTTGGGATGGCGAGTCTAAGTCTAGAAGAAGGAGGTGCTGTATAGCATGTACGCAATTATCAAAACTGGTGGTAAACAAGTGAAAGTTGAAGTAGGTCAAGCAATCTACGTTGAAAAATTAAACGTTGAGGCTGGCGAGAAAGTTGTTTTTGACGAAGTTATCTTAGTAGGTGGCGAATCTACAAAAGTTGGTGCGCCAACTGTTGCAGGCGCAACTGTTGAAGGAACTGTTGAAAAACACGGCAAACAAAAGAAAGTCGTGACTTTCCAATACAAACCTAAAAAACACTCTCACCGTAAACAAGGTCACCGTCAACCGTATACAAAAGTTATGATCGAAGCAATCAACGCTTAATCTCTCTTGTTGACAGGAAAGAAGGCCTATCAATGATTAAAGGTTCTTTTAAACGAACAGGCTCCGGCCGAATCGTTTCATTCGAATTAACCGGGCATGCTGAAGCAGGTCCTTATGGCAGCGATGTGGTTTGCGCGGCAGTTTCTGCCTTAGCAATTAGCACAGTCAATGGGATTGATGCCTTAGCAGGTTTTGAACCGATTGTCGAAGTTGATGATGTAGAAGGTGGCTACCTTTATGTCGAGATGTTAACAACTGTCAATCAGGAACAAAAAAATATTGCCCAAATTCTATTAGAAAATCTTTTATTAGGTTTACAATCAATAGAGAACGAAAATACTGAATTTATTCAAATAAAAACAATCACTGAGAAATAGGAGGTGCAGACTATGTTATTGACTATGAATTTACAATTATTTGCCCATAAAAAAGGTGGCGGTTCTACATCAAACGGCCGTGACTCTGAATCTAAACGATTAGGCGCTAAAAGTGCTGATGGCCAAACAGTTACAGGTGGTTCAATTTTATACCGTCAACGCGGAACTAAAATTTATCCAGGTGTGAACGTTGGAATCGGTGGCGACGATACGTTATTTGCAAAAGTTGACGGTGTGGTACGTTTCGAACGTAAAGGCCGCGACAAAAAACAAGTATCAGTTTATCCAGTAGCTAACTAATACGATTAAAAAGCTGAATCTCCGGATTCAGCTTTTTTTGTCTTGCATAAAGGGTTAGCCGGAAAATAAAGAAACATCTCAAAATAAAAAAAATCTCACATTGGGTTTAACTGCTTGTCTGACAAGGTTAATTGATGATATATTTAATGTAATAACAAGCATGTTATAAAATAATTGAGTCAAAAGAAAGAAGGGTATTATGCAGAAGAATTTTAGTGTAGTAAAGAAGTACGTGAATTTGATTTTGGATATTGTATTAGGGATTTTAGGAGTTTTCTTATTAGTATTTATGGCTAGTTATTTAGTTGACCTCGCTACATATCTCATGAAGCCAATGACGCCGGATAATTTTTCAGTTATCATGCAAGAAATTATTTCATTCTTTATGTTATTTGAGTTTATTATGATGATTCTTCGCTATATTCAAGAAGGACACCATATTCCGATTCGTTATTTGATTTTAATTTGTTTAACCGCAATTTTACGTCAATTAATGGTTGCACATGGCGATGGCTTGCAGACTTTATTGTTATCTTTATCAATTCTTTTACTAGTGGTTGTGCTATTTATTCTCGGGTTAAATGGCAGCAAATTTTATACGCTAGGAAAAGCGAAAGTAGAAGAAGATCACGAGCAAGATTTTCATCATTAATCGAACATAATCAAAGACCGTCCAACGTGAGAATTTTTCTCTAACGTGGGGCGGTCTTTTTAATGCATAGTTAAATAGTTAACTCAATCAGTTCAATTGTTGGTAAGACACCAAAGCGTGCGCTGATTTTAGTGGTTCCGATTCCTGGGTGAACAATTAGCGGCGTTTCATCTTCTAAATGATAAAGCCCATGTGTATATTTTTTGGCAAGCTGATTTTTGTAAGTGAAAAAAGGCAAGCGAATCTGTCCGCCGTGACTATGTCCTGCTAAAATGAGGTCAATGTTTTTATTGACTGCTGAGTCTGCGACATCTGGCTCATGGGTTAATAGCAGAGTGGGCGTTCCAGTAGGACGGTTGACTAAAGCCGCAGCTAAGTCGGTTTGTCCATATAACGAATCTTCTAAACCAGCGACGTACAAGGAGATACGGTGTGAGACAGGCAGTAATTTGCCCGTGTTTTTTAGTACGGTAAAGTCGGCAGCTTCTAAGATTGTTTCGTAAAAATTGGTATCTAACCCGCTATACTCGTGGTTGCCATAAATAGCGAATTTGCCATAAGGGGCGTTAATTTTACGGAAAAGCTGACTCACTTCATCCTGAATTTCGATACCGAAACGGGCATAATCATCAAATAAGTCTCCTGTAAAAACGACTATGTCTGGTTGTAATGTATTTGTTTTTTCAACAATCTGTTTTAAGGCCTTCACAGAATAATTCTTTTTTAAATGAATATCAGAGAGTTGAACAATCCGTAAGGTTTTCCCTGATTCTGTTACTTTAATTTGATTTTTGTGTATGACTAAGCAGTTAGGTTCAATAAAAAAACTATAGCTTAAAATGCCGATAATAATGAAAAATAGTGCCAGAAATAAATAAACGTTCATAATTTCCTCCTTGAAGTCGCTAAATTAGTTTACTACAAAAGTGTTAAGCAAAAAATAAGGAAAGGTAAAATTTTCAGTAAACTTTCTCGATGAAGTTTTTTGGTGATTCATGCTTTTCTGAAGCAAATTTGCTATAATGAAAAATGAGAAAAAAGAAAGAAGGTCGAACCAATGATGGCAAGAGTCGAAAAGTTACGGGAGTTAATGAAAGAAAATAATTTACAAGGATTTTTAGTGACAAGTCCGTATAATTTACGTTATTTAACCAATTTTACTGGGACAACAGGCTTGGCAATGATTACATTAGATAAAGCTTTTTTTGTAACGGATTTTCGTTATACGGAACAAGCTGCGGAACAAGCAACTGGTTTTACTATCGTTAAAAACACAGGACATATTTTTGACGAAGTAGCAGATTTAGCTGAACGTTTGCAATTAGATAATTTAGCTTTTGAAGAAACGCAAGTTAGTTTCGCTGATTATAGCTTATTGGAAGAAATTTTACCATGTGAATTAGTTCCTGTAATGGGTTTGATTGAAGAATTAAGAGAAGTGAAAGATGAAGAAGAAGTAGCGATTATTGAAAAAGCGTGTGCCATCGCGGATCAAGGATTTGCCTTTGTCTTAGAGATGATTAAACCTGGAATGACAGAGATTGAAGTGGCTAATCAATTAGATTTCTTCATGCGTTCAAAAGGAGCCAGTGGTGTTTCTTTTGAGACAATTGTGGCCAGCGGTCTACGTTCAGCGATGCCACATGGCGTTGCTAGCCATAAAGTCATCGAAAAAGGTGAGTTAATCACTTTAGATTTCGGTTGTTATTATGAAGGCTATGTTTCTGATATGACACGGACATTCGCTATTGGTAGTATTCAGCCAAAACTAAAAGAAATTTATGATATTGTTTTAGAAGCACAATTAAAAGTGTTAGCAGAAGCTAAACCTGGGTTGACGGGCATTCAATTAGATGCGATTGCACGGGATCATATTGCTTCCTATGGCTATGGCGATGCGTTTGGCCACAGTACTGGTCATGGCATTGGATTAGAAATTCATGAAGGGCCAAATGTTTCATTCCGAGCAGATAAACAGTTTGTACCAGGGAATGTGATTACGGACGAACCTGGAATTTATTTGCCAGGAATTGGTGGCGTGCGTATTGAGGACGATTTATTGATTACTGCTGAAGGTAATCGTGTATTGACACACGCGCCAAAAGAATTAATCATTTTATAAAGGTTGGGAGAACATGGATATTCAAGAGTATCAGCGGTTTATTAGCGCGTTTTATAAAAAACGTAACTGGTATCAATATGATCCGTTTATTCGTTCCAACTTTTTAACAGAAGAAGTCGGCGAAGTTTGTCGGGCCATTCGGACAATTGAAATTGGCCGTGATCGACCGGATGAAACAGTTTTGGCAGATGAAGAGAATCTGGAAAATTTAACGGAAGAGTTAGGCGATGTGTTGGATAATTTATTTATTTTAGCGGATAAATATGACATCTCTTTAGAAATGATTATGCAAAAGCATCGGACGAAACTAATGGAACGTTATCCTGAAGAATAAAGACGTAAAAATAAGAAAGCCAAAATTACTTGGTCTTTCTTATTTTTACGTCTAAAGCCTTGAATTAGAAATTTATGACAAGAAATTATCTGTTCTTTTAGTCAGAACTTAGCTTTTCTGGTAGCGAAATAGGCTAATTAATGATAAACTAAGAACGAGTATTGATAAGCAAAATTTGGACGTTCTTTCACAACTAACTGAAGAAACCAGTGTTGTTTTAATTTTTAAGAATCATCCGTTGCTTAAAAGAGAATCCTTAAGAGACTTAGTGATTCATCAAATAAATCGTTTATTTAACGATTTTGTGCGTAATAGATAAGGAGGACAACCAAATGTCAGAAGAAAAAAATCTTGTAATCAATGCAAACGATTCTTTAGGAGAAATCGTGATCGCTCCTGAAGTCATTGAAGTAATTATCGGAATCGCTGCTTCAAAAGTAGAGGGCGTTTATGGGATGCGTGGCACGTTTGCCAATAATGTGAATGAATTATTAGGCCGTGCAGCACACGGCAAAGGTGTATATTTACGGACAGAAGAAGAAGGCTTAAAAGTCGATATCTATTGTTACTTGAACTACGGTGTTTCTGTACCAAAAGTTGCGTTAGAAATGCAAGACCGTGTGAAACAACAAGTCTTATTTATGACAGATATTGATTTAGTTGAAGTGAATATTCATGTTGTAGCGGTAGTACCTGAAAAAATCCCTCAACCAGACTTAAATGAATTATTCCCAGAAGATGAAGATGGAGAAGAGAATGAGTAAAACAGAATTAACCCGTCACGAGATTCGTGAAAAAGCGCTCCAAGCCCTTTTTCCTTTAGATTTTAATGCTGATTTAACCAAACAAGATGCCATTGATTATGCATTGGCTTATGATAATCGGGAAATCGTCAGTGAAGATGGCGAAGACCTAGTCCCTACGTATTTAGATTTACTTGTCGGCGGTGTGTGTAGCCGCAAAGCAGAACTAGACGAAGTGATTACGAACCATTTAGGTAATAACTGGTCTATGCAACGCTTAGCAAAAATAGATATTGTTATTTTACGTTTAGCTATTTTTGAAATGCTATACGTTTCAGATGTGCCAAACATTGTGGCATTAAATGAAGCCGTTGAGTTAAGTAAAAAATACAGCGACGACCGTTCACGTAAATTTGTTAATGGTGTGTTATCAAATGTAATGAAAGAAATTGATTCAGAGGCGTAAGCTCTGAATCTTTTTTTACTATCTAACTGGTGTTAAGATACTGGGTTATATGCTAAAATAAATACTATTAAAGAAGTAAAGAAACAATAGAGGGAGCGAAGGAATGAGTACAGTAATTAACGGTCGTGAATTAGCAGATCAAATGCAAGCAGAGATTCAAAAAGATGTAGAAAAGATGACACAACAAGGCATCCAACCAGGATTAGTTGTTTTATTAGTTGGGGAAAATCCTGCCAGCCAAACGTATGTGAGAAATAAAGAACGTGCAGCAGCCAAAATTGGCATTCTGTCAAAGGTCGAAAAACTGCCAGAAACTATTTCAGAAGAAGAATTATTGGCTGAGATTGACAAATATAATCAAGATTCACGCTTTCATGGCATTCTTGTACAACTACCTTTGCCAAAACATATTGATGAAGAAAAGATTTTATTAGCGATTGATCCCAAAAAAGATGTAGATGGGTTCCATCCAATGAATTTAGGCCGTTTGTTTGTAGGCAAACCTGAAATGATTCCTTGCACGCCGTATGGAATTATGAAGATGTTTGAAGCCTATGATATTGATTTAACAGGTAAACGTGCGGTGGTTATTGGTCGAAGTAATATTGTTGGCAAGCCAATAGCACAATTATTGTTAATGAAAAATGCGACCGTGACGATTGCCCATTCTAAAACTGAACATTTAGCAGAAGTTGCAAAAGAAGCGGATATTTTAGTTGTATCAATTGGACGCGGGCATTTTGTCACCAAAGAGTTCGTGAAACCAGGTGCGGTAGTGATTGATGTGGGTATGAATCGCAATCAAGAAGGAAAACTGATTGGTGATGTAGCATTCGATGAAGTTTCTGAAATTGCAAGCTATATCACACCAGTTCCCAAAGGTGTTGGCCCAATGACGATTACCATGTTAATGTATCAAACAGTCGAGGCAGCAAAAAAACAAAAGTAAGGTGAAAAAATGACGCAACAGTATTTAACAGTAACAGCCTTAACGAAGTATTTAAAACGTAAATTTGATGCAGACCCTTACTTAGGACGTGTCTATTTAACAGGTGAAATTTCGAACTTTCGCTTCCGAGCGAACGCGCATCAGTACTTCAGTTTAAAAGATGATCATGCGAAGATTTCTGCAATTATGTTTAAATCAGCCTTTCAAAAATTGAAGTTTCAACCAAAAGAAGGCATGAAAGTCATGGTGGTGGGGCGGATTTCGCTTTATGAAAACAGCGGCTCCTATCAAATTTATATTGAACATATGGAACCAGATGGTGTAGGTGCACTTTATCAAGCATTGGCAGAATTAAGAGAAAAACTAGGAAAAGAAGGACTTTTTGAAGGGCCTAAACAACAGTTGCCTCGTTATCCCAAACGAATCGCTGTGGTTACAAGTCCTAGTGGTGCTGTCATTCGGGATATCATTACGACAGTTAAAAGACGGTATCCGATTGCACAACTGGTCCTTTTTCCAACCTTGGTCCAAGGCGAGCAGGCGGCGGATGACATTGTGCGGAACATTCAGCGAGCCGATGCGCAAGGCGATTTTGATACGATGATCATCGGCCGTGGCGGTGGTTCAATCGAGGATTTATGGCCATTTAATGAAGAAAAGGTAGCTCGAGCCATTCATGCTGCTACCACACCGATTATTTCATCGGTTGGGCACGAAACAGATGTGACAATTGCCGATATGGTAGCAGATGTTCGTGCACCAACGCCAACGGCAGCAGCGGAACTAGCGGTACCAGTTTTAAATGAAGAACTATTAAGAATTAGTGAACGGCGTAGTCGTTTAGAACAAAGCTTTTTATATCTCTTACAACAACGAACAGAACGTTTCCAACGACTACAAAACTCTTATGTGTTTAAGCAACCTGAGCGACTTTATGAAGGTCAAACGATTAAATTAGATCGAATGACGCAACGTCTTTTCCAAGCAATGACAACAATTCATCACCAAAAACAACGTCAAGCCCAAGGAATTATCGCTCAATTGCAACAACAGACACCAAAGGGACAATTAAGAGAAAGTCAGCAACAATTGGCATTTTTACAACGAAACTTGCAAACACAAATGACACAATTGTTCCTAAACAAACAAAAGCAATTCACGTCTGCTGTTCAACAATTAGACTTACTCAGCCCACTCAAAATTATGGGTCGAGGATATAGTTATACTACAAAAGAGGACCGTGTCGTTAAAACTGTTACCGAGTTACAGCCAGCAGATCAATTAACGATTCATTATGCTGACGGTACAGTTCAAGCAAACGTCGAAACAATAACAGCGAAAAAAGAGGAGTTTTAACATGCCAGCAAAAGAAAAAACGTTTGAAGAATCATTAAATGCCTTAGAAGAAATCGTTCAGCGCTTAGAACGAGGAGATGTTCCTTTGGAAGAAGCCTTAGCTGCCTTTCAAGAGGGCATGGCATTAAGTAAACAATGTCAAGATACATTGGAAAAAGCGGAAAAAACTTTAACGAAAATGATGACAGAAAACAATGAAGAAATTGTTTTTGAAGAGAGCGAGGAAGCGTAATGACGAATTTTAGTCAACAGCATTTACCGTTGGTTGAAAAAGTCATGGTCGATTTTATCGCAGAATATACTGAAAATGAGCGTTTGAAAGAAGCAATGCTCTACTCAATACACGCAGGTGGCAAACGATTACGCCCGCTATTAGTGTTAACAACAGTGGCCGCTTTTCAAAAAGAGATGGAAACGCAAGACTATCAAGTGGCTGCCTCTTTAGAGATGATTCATACGTATTCATTAATTCATGATGATTTACCAGCAATGGATGATGATGATTTACGTCGTGGCAAACCAACCAATCATAAAGTGTTTGGTGAAGCGACTGCCATTTTAGCAGGGGACGGCTTATTAACAGGCGCGTTTCAGTTACTTTCTTTGAGTCAATTAGGCTTAAGTGAAAAAGTTTTACTGATGCAACAACTGGCAAAGGCAGCGGGGAATCAAGGCATGGTTGCCGGCCAAATGGGTGATATTGAAGGAGAAAAAGTCAGCTTGACTTTAGAAGAGTTAGCGGCTGTTCATGAAAAGAAAACTGGAGCGCTAATTGAATTCGCCTTAATTGCTGGGGGCGTATTAGCCAATCAAACAGAAGAAGTCATTGGTTTACTGACACAGTTTGCGCATCACTATGGCTTGGCTTTTCAAATTCGTGATGACTTATTAGATGCCACAAGTACAGAAGCAGATTTAGGTAAAAAAGTAGGCCGAGATGAAGCGTTGAATAAAAGTACGTATCCAGCTCTTCTAGGGATTGCTGGCGCGAAAGATGCGCTAACACATCAATTAGCAGAAGGCAGCGCTGTTTTAGAAAAAATCAAAGCAAATGTTCCCAACTTTTCAGAAGAACATTTAGCAAACTTGTTAACTCAGTTACAATTGAGATAGAAAGAAGGCACTTATGAAAAAAGAACGCGTCGATGTCTTGGCGTTTAATCAAGGACTATTTGAAACACGAGAAAAAGCCAAACGCAGCGTGATGGCTGGTTTGGTTTACAATGATAAAAATGAACGTTTAGATAAACCAGGGGAAAAAATTTCTGTGGAGACACCCTTACATACTAAGGGCCAAGTAATGCCTTATGTTTCTCGTGGGGGCTTAAAACTAGAGAAGGCACTAAATGTTTTTGCAATCAACGTTCAAGGTAAAACAATGCTAGATATTGGTTCCTCCACAGGTGGTTTTACCGATGTTGCTTTACAAAATGGGGCTCGTTTGAGTTACGCTTTAGATGTTGGCTATAACCAACTAGCATGGAAAATTCGGCAAGATGAACGCGTGGTGGTAATGGAACGTACCAATTTTCGCTATAGTAAACCTGAAGATTTCACCGAAGGGGTGCCGGATATTGCAACGATTGATGTTTCCTTTATTTCATTACGCTTAATTTTGCCACCTCTCCATGATATTTTGAAAAAAGGTGGTAGTGTGGTGGCGTTAATTAAGCCACAATTCGAAGCTGGCAAAGAGTTTGTTGGGAAAAAAGGAATCGTGCGTGATCCAGAAACCCATCAAATGGTTGTGGAGGAAATCACGCGCTTTGCCATGAATAATGGTTATGATGTGAAAAACTTGGATTTTTCACCAATCACTGGTGGCGAAGGAAACATTGAATTTTTGGCACATTTAGTTTCTGTTGAGGGAGAAGGATCCTATCAAGCAACAGAATCTATTGAAGAAGTTGTCGCGCATGCGCATCAAAAATTAGCGGAATGATGAGAAAAGTTAGAAGAAAGAAGTGGACGCCTATAGGTGAAAGCTTCTTTTTTGTATAAATCTAGTAATTCATCTTTTAAAATGCATAAAAATAAGCTATGATGAGGGCAAGAGTAAACTGAAAAGGAGAGCGGCGCCATGAGAAAGCAAGATAGACACCGTTTAATTACACGTTTATTGACTGAAAAAAATATTCAAAAGCAAGAAGATTTTGTCAACTACTTACAAGAAAAGGGCGTAGCTGTAACACAAGCAACAATTTCTCGCGACATTAAAGATATGAAACTGATCAAAGTTCCATCTGCAGAAGGGGGTTATCGATATAGCCTTCCATTAGAAACACAAGCTAATACGAGTGCTAAACTTGCAAAGCTTTTAAAAGATGCCTTTGTAGCTGCAGAACAAATGGAAAAATATGTCGTATTACGAACCATTCCTGGCAATGCGGCGGCGTGTGGTAGTTTAATCGAAAAGAATTACCAAGAGAAACTTTTTGCCGTCATCAACGATGATGATAGTGTCCTCATGATTGCACGAACTGAGGAAGCAGCAGAAAAACTTCATAAAGAGCTGTTAAGCTATCTATAAAGAATGAGGTGAACAAGATGTTACAAGAACTTTCCGTGAAAAATTTTGCGATTATCTCTTCGTTACAATTAGAGTTTCAAATGGGTATGACCGTTTTAACGGGAGAAACGGGTGCGGGGAAATCCATCATTATTGATGCAATGGGATTACTCACAGGCGGACGCGGCTCCAGTGACTATATTCGTCAAGGAGCAAATAAATGCACCTTAGAAGGACTTTTTTCAATGCCGAAAAGTCAAGAATTAAATCAATTATTAGAAGAATTAGGTATTGAAACAGAAGAAGATTCTTTAGTGATTCAACGAGATATTTCCGCTTCTGGTAAAAATGTTTGCCGTGTCAACGGACGAATTGTCAACATTACTAATTTAAAAAGAATTGGGGAATATTTAGTAGATATTCATGGCCAAAATGAACATCAAGAATTGATGCAAAGTGAACGCCATATTGATATGTTAGATGAATTTGGTGGGAAAAAGCTTTTAGCAGTCAAAGAAAAATATACACAGGCGTATCAAGAGTATCGCGCACTCGAAGCCAAAGTCAGAAAGCGACAAAAAAATGAAAAAGAATTTGCCCAAAGAATGGACATGCTTCATTTTCAAAGTGATGAAATTGCTAGTGCACAGTTAGTCGCTGGCGAAGAAGAACAATTGTTAGAAGAACGCAATAAACTGAACAATTTTCAAAAGATTGCTGATGCACTGACGATTAGTTATGCCGCGCTAAACGGTGAAGACGATAGTAGTTTGGATAAAATCGGAACAAGTATGAATGAACTCGCCTCGATTGAATCCCTTGATCCAGAATATAAAACATTGTCAGATACTGTTCAAAATGCTTACTACTTACTACAAGAAGCCAGTGGAGATCTTTCTAGGTTAATTGATGGCTTAGAACTAGACGAAGGTCGCTTGAATGAAGTAGAAAATCGTTTGGAATTAATCCGTCAAATGAAACGTAAATATGGCGATTCAATCGAAACGATTTTATCTTACTATGAAGAAATCACCAAAGAGTTAGCAGAGGCTGATTTTTTGGAAGGTGGTACAGGTGACTTAGAAGCGTTGCTTGCAGAGAAACAACAAGCGGCTCATCAACAAGCGTTAGCTTTACGAAAAGAACGAAAGCGCCTAGCCAAAGAGCTCGAACAACAAATTTTAACCGAATTAAAAGAACTATATTTGGAGCGAACTGAATTTGAAGTCCGCTTTACAGAACTTGAGCATTTACAAGAAAATGGCTTAGACGGAGTAGAATTTTATATTACTACTAACCCAGGGGAACCATTAAAACCGTTAGTTCGGGTGGCTTCTGGCGGAGAACTTTCGCGAGTGATGCTGGCTATGAAAACAATCTTTTCTCAAACGCAAGGGATCACTAGTATTGTTTTTGATGAAGTAGATACAGGAGTCAGTGGCCGAGTAGCACAGGCGATTGCCGATAAAATTTATCAAATTTCAGAAAATTCGCAGGTGTTGTGTATCACGCACTTGCCACAAGTGGCGGCCGTTGCCGATGAACATTATTTTATTGAAAAAGAAATCGTGGCGGGTCGGACAGAAACAAGCGTCCGAATTTTATCTGAAAAAGAGCGAGTAAACGAAATTGCGCGTATGCTCGCAGGAAGTGAAATTACGAAATTAACCATTGAACATGCACAAGAGCTGTTGGCGATGGCGAAAAAATAGCCGCTCTATTTGAGCAAGTAAAAAAACAGCCCCTTCAATTGATAGAAGGGACTGTTTTTTTACTTTTAATGTGTGAAAAAGTTCTCCAGTTTAAAGACTAAGAATCGCTGTTAAAACAGTTGAACCTACAATTGCGATCAGCATTAGCCAAACCACGACTTTCGTGATTTTTGAAAAGCGACTTTGTTCTTTGTCGTTCATAAATGACACGTCCTTTTTAATTTCTGCTAATAGTGTACAACCTTTTCCTGAAAACAGCAACCTAAAGTTATAAGAGATTCTTTTTCTTTAAAATTCGAATACTAATTATGCAGATTAAGGTAGTGATGGCAAAAATAATCCAAAAGGAATATTCATGCTCTGCAAAAGGGAGTTTCACATTCATGCCGTAAATTCCTCCGATGATGGTCGGAATGGTCAGGACAATTGTTAAGGATGTTAAAATTTTCATGACATTATTTAAGTTATTTGAAACGATTGCTGAAAAAGTATTACTAATGTTATCAACTAATTTTAGTTGTATTTTAGTTGTATTCAGTCCTTGTTCTAGTTCAATCAGAATATCCCTTAAAAATGGCAAATGTTTTTCTGGATGATTAAAAATTTCAGCGCTATATAAACGTTTTAATACTTTTAAATTATCCGTTAAAGCTGCTTCGAAATAAACTAGACTTTTTTGAATGTCCATAATCTGATACAATTGACTATTTTCTGTGGCTACTTGGAGCTCTCCTTCAAGTTTGTTGGTTTGTTGGATAAGTGCTTGTAAGTTTTTATTGAAGGAAAGGGCCATTTTCCATGAAAGGGCTAAAATTAAGGCCTTTTCAATAGAAAGATCTTGATGCGTGAACGCCTCTTTTTGGATCCCATGAACGATGTCGTTAGGCCCATTGCTAACAGTAATTAGTTTGTTATCGACGGTTGCGATTAAAGCAATCGGCACCGTTTCTACTTGCAGATAGCCACTAGGACTGATACTAGCTTTGGGATAACGAAATAAAAGTAACGTAGGCGTTTGTAATTTTTCGTGGCGGAAACCTTCCACTCGAGCATTTTCTTCATCATCTAAAACGCCGGTAAGATAATCTGTTGGTAAGTGGTATTGATTGACGAGACGCTCGATTTCTTCTTCTGTAGGAGATTCTACCGAAATCCAACTTAGGGCTTCATCGTCTGGTGAACAAGGTTCAAAATAGTCATTTTTCAATAATAAATAATTAATCAAAAGATTCACCCCGAATCAACATTTTTTGTTCTAAATCCATTATAATAGAAGTATGACACAATACGAGAAGAAAAGCTTATAAAAAACATTCAAAAATAAGTGCCCGCGATAGGTGAGGCCTCGTTTTGAAAATGGTTTGATAAGTAATCCGTTTTTTATATGAAAAAGCAAGCAAAAAGGGCTTTTAGCACATATATTTAAACGAAATGAAACATCTGTGTAACGTTGATGAAGTATAGTTATAGCAGGTGGAATGAAAGGATTTGTTGAGAGAATGGTGTCGTTTTCGGCAATAATGTTATTTTGGTATATTTTTCCGGTAATTGTGCTCTTTGCGTGCAATTTTCTCGTGTCCACTTTTTCCCTAACGGAACGTTGGAAAATAAAAGCACCGGATTTGGCCATTCCGTTTTTATTCATAGGGATCCATGAGTTATCCAAAGATAGTTATGATGAATCGATTATGCCGTATTTTGTGATTTCTATTTTGTTATTAGGAGTCGCTGTTGCCCTGTTTCAAGCTTATTATTATGGAGAGATTTTATATAGACGATATTTCAAGATGTTTTGGCGGTTGACGTTTTTACTAACGTTTGTGTTGTATGTGTTGCTTATCTTGCTAAATATCAGTCATTATCTACTGTAATAAAGCGTGGAGACAATAGGGGAAATACGCTGTGGGAAAATGTCCCCCACAACTCCCCACTCCGTGGGGTTTTTTTGTTATTTGTGGGGTTATTTTATAAAAAACATAGTAAAAACCTTGTTATAATAACATTTTTTGTTGGGTGATGCTTGTTACATAAAAACCTGTAAATATTACAGAAATTTTAAATAACAGTTAAAAAATAGAAGTTTTTAGATTTATAGTGGTAGAAAGTGGTGGGATGTGGTAGACTTGTTCTATCAAGTGGAAAAGCGGGTGTATTGGCTATGCTTATGGGTGAATACCAACATAATATCGATGCCAAAGGCCGCCTAATCGTTCCATCAAAGTTTCGTGAGGAACTTGGTGAAAAATTTGTGGTAACGAGAGGGATGGATGGCTGTTTATTTGGTTATCCTTTAAATGAATGGTCACAACTTGAAGCAAAACTTCAAGAAATGCCCTTAGCTAAGAAAGATGCACGTACCTTTGTACGATTCTTTTATTCCGCTGCAACAGAATGTGAGATTGATAAGCAAGGTCGTATCAATATTCCGGCGAATTTACGAACACATGCCAGTTTAGAAAAAGGCTGTGTTGTTATTGGCGTCTCTAACCGAATTGAAATTTGGAGTGACGAACGTTGGCATGCATTCTCTGATGAAGCTGAAGAAAACTTTGATGAATTAGCAGAAACAATGATTGATTTTGGATTTTAGGAATGAGGCAAATGATGACTGAAGAATTTCGCCATTACACCGTTCTTTTAAAAGAAACAGTGGATGGATTACAAGTGAAGCCGGATGGCGTATACGTAGATTGCACACTCGGTGGTGCCGGACATAGTGAATACTTACTGACACAATTGAATGAGCACGGTCATTTATATGCCTTTGATCAAGACCAAAAAGCGTTGGCACATGCTAAGACTCGTTTGCAGAAATATGTAGACAAAGGTCAAGTGACCTTCATCAAATCAAATTTTAGAAATATTAAAGAAGAATTGGCAGAACACGGGGTGTTCCACGTTGATGGGATTCTATACGATCTAGGTGTTTCTTCACCACAATTAGATGAAGCGGAACGTGGTTTTAGCTATCATCAAGACGCGCCCTTAGATATGCGCATGGATCAAGATGCACCCTTGACGGCTCGCGAAGTGGTGAATACGTATAGCTATAGTGAGTTAGTAAAAATTTTCTTTCGTTATGGGGAAGAGAAATTTTCGAAACAGATTGCTCGAGAAATTGAACGTGTTCGCGAAAAGCAACCAATTGAAACAACAGGTGAACTCGTTGAGATTATTAAGACGGCGATTCCAGCTCCAGCAAGACGCAAAGGTGGACATCCTGCAAAACGAATTTTCCAAGCAATTCGCATTGCCGTTAATGATGAATTAGGGGCAGTTGAAGAGTCGCTAGAACAAGCAATTGATTTGCTAGCGAAAAATGGCAGAATCAGTGTGATTACGTTCCATTCGTTAGAAGATCGTATTGTTAAAACAATGTTTAAAGAATACAGTACGGTACAAGATTTGCCACCAGGCATTCCAGTGGTACCAGAAGAATTTCAACCAGAATTAAAAGTAATTACCAGAAAACCAATTTTACCAAGTGACAGTGAGTTATCTGAGAATAATCGTTCACGAAGTGCGAAGTTACGCATTGCCGAAAAAATAAAATCTAGATAGAGAGAGGGGTAGACACATGGCTGAATTGAAGAAAGTAAATGATTTCCATTATGAAGCACCAGAAATGGATCAGCCAACTGTGGCAACAGAGCAAGACAGAAAAATGCAAGAGGAAACACTACCTGTCCCCACTCTATTACCCAAAAAGAAACTAAAAAATGTCTCTTTACTAGAAAAATTAATCGGTGTTGTATTAGTTTGTGCAACGATTGGTATTGCAATTGCGACAATTCAAGTAAGAACGACAATTGTCCAAACCATGAACGATATTACAGAAACACAAGCAGTCATTAAAGAAAAGGAAGATAACGCTTTGAAATTGGAACAAGAAAGAAGCGAACTTTCTAAATCAGATCGAATCAAAGATGTCGCTAAAAAACAAGGACTAGAAAATAACGGCGACAATGTTAGGACTGTTAAATAATGAGTAAAAGACATAAATTTAAACAATTCATGAAAAAGAAAAACTTAAATCCGATGAACAATCGTAAAAAAGTAGGCATCATTTTATTCGCTACGAGTATTGGATTGTTCTTTTTATTTGCCTTTAGAACGACATACATTGTGGCAACAGGCAAAGTAGCCGGTGTATCACTAAAGGAAAAAACAGCTTCTCTATATGAAGGAAGCCAAGTGGTAAAAGCTAAGCGAGGATCAATTTTAGATCGATATGGTAATCCAATTGCAGAAGATGCTACTTCCTATTCGTTATATGTCGTATTATCAAAAAAATATACGGGACAAAATAATGAAAAGCTATATGCGGAGAAAAAAGACTTCGATGATATTGCTGAAATTTTAGCGAAATATACCAAACTAGACAAAAAAACAGCATTGAAATACTTGAATAATGGGATCCATGAAGATGGGTCAACACAATATCAAGTGGAATTTGGTACGGGTGGTCAAAACATCACCTTGGAAACACGCCAAAAAATTGAAGCAGATTTGAAAAAGAAAAAAATTTCAGGTGTTTATTTCAATGAACATCCAGCCAGATTATATCCCAATGGTCAGTTTGCTTCTCACTTTATTGGCTATACAAAAGCAGCCAATCCAGATGATGATAAAGAAGGCTTAGTAGGCGCAATGGGACTAGAACAGACCTATAATGATATTTTAAGTGGAACCGATGGCCGTGTGTATTTTGAAAAAGATATTTATGGCAATGCCTTACCAGGAACTGTGGCGGAAGAGAAAAAAGCAGTGGATGGTCAAGATATTTACACGACGCTAGATAGTCGCTTGCAAAATACCTTAGAAGATTTAATGACGCAAGTTAATGAAAAATATGAACCAGTTTCTATGACTGCCATGTTAATGGAAGCAAAAACAGGCGAAATTGTTGCCATGTCTCAACGGCCAACATTTAATCCTGAAACGAAACAAGGGTTAGACGATAATGGCACGTGGCAGAACCTATTAGTTGAAAGTCCTTATGAACCAGGCTCAACAATCAAATTATTTACAACAGCTGCTTCTATGGAACAAGGACAGTTTAATCCTAATGAATTATTCAATCGTGTTGGTGGAATTCAGGTTGGGGATGTAACTGTGAATGACCATGACTACACTCGGTTGAACGGCAAAGAATATTTGAATTATCGTCAAGCCATTTCTTGGTCTAGTAATATTGGTATGGTAAAACTAGAACAAAAAATGGGTGATGAAAAATGGATGGAGTATTTGAAAAAATTTGGTTTTGGTACGAGCACGCATTCAGGTTTAAGTGGTGAATCTGCTGGTAAATTGCCAGGAACAAACTTTGTAGATAGAGCAATGTCGGCATTTGGTCAAGCAATTACGGTTACTAATTTCCAAATGATGAAAGGTTTCTCAGCTATTGCAAATGACGGTTCAATGTTGCAACCTCATTACATCAGCAAAATTGTTGACAAAAATACAGGAAAAGAAACGATTACGGAACCACAAATCGTAGGAACCCCAATCAAAGCGCAAACAGCTCAACAGATTCGTACGTACATGATTGATACTGTTGAAGACCCGACTTACGGGATTGCGTATGATATTTATAAAGTACCAGGCTATCATGTTGCTGCCAAAACAGGAACTGCCCAGATTTCAGATGGTAAAGGGTACGTTGATGGAGCAAGTCAAGTCTTGTCTTCTGTAGTGGAAATGGTCCCAGCGGATAATCCTGAATATGTTTTGTATATTACACTTAGACAAGCAAAATCAGGTTCGCCTTCAGAAGCAATGGCGGCAATTGCAAACCCATTAATGAAATTAGCGTTAGACATTAAAGAGACAGATCCGGAAACAACGAAAGTAGCTTCTGATAAAGTCACAGTTGCTGATTATAAAAACATGACACCAGCGGAAGCGTTGGCCAATGCCAAAGTGAACGGGGTGGATCCTGTGATTATCGGTGATGGTGAAAAAATCAAGAAACAATCAACACCGTCTGGTCAAACATTAATGCCTAATCAGAAATTGATTTTGATCACAAATGGAACGAACTATATGCCTGATTTAACCGGCTGGTCGAAGAGCGATGTTACCAAGTTTGGTGATCTATTAGGTTTGACTGTCGAGTTTAAAGGTGAAGGCTATGTGACGAAACAAAGTATCGCTGCTGAAACTGAAATTACGGAGAAAAAATTAACCGTGACTTTAGAAGGCACAGAATAATAACGTAGAATAATTAGGAGAGATAACATGGAGTGGACACAGATTTTTATTCCCATAGTGGTGAGTTTTGCCATTACAGTGAGCGTAATGCCACTATTCATTGGCTATTTTCAAATGAAAAAACAAGGGCAGGTTACTCGTGAAGATGGCCCGACTTGGCATAGCGTGAAAACAGGTACCCCTACAATGGGGGGAGTCGTTTTCCTTGTAGCCAGCTTGATTACTTCATTAGCAATGGGGTTGTTCTTCCACCAATTTACGCCGTCTCTACTAATTATTCTATTTATTTTAGTATTATACGGTTTGTTAGGATATTTAGATGATTTCATTAAAGTCTTTAAAAAACGGAACATGGGCTTAAACTCTCGTCAAAAATTAATTGGTCAAATTTTTGGTGGGTTGGTTTTCTACTTTGTTTATCGAAGTGAAGGCTTTTCAGACACCTTAGATTTGTTTGGATTAGCAGAAGTTCCGTTAGGTATTTTTTATGGCGTGTTTATTATTTTTTGGTTAGTCGGTTTTTCTAATGCCGTGAATTTGACAGATGGGATTGACGGCTTAGTTGCTGGTTTAGGAACAATTTCATTTGGTACTTATGCAATTATTGCCTGGAAACAACAACAATTTGATGTTGTGATTATCTGCCTAAGTGTGATTGGTGGGCTGATTGGCTTTTTCCCTTATAATAGAAAACCAGCAAAAATTTTCATGGGTGATGTTGGTTCATTAGCATTAGGTGGATTGTTAGCAGCAATTTCAATTATTTTGCATCAAGAATGGACGCTACTTTTAATTGGACTTGTCTACGTTTGTGAAACAGCAAGTGTTATTTTACAAGTTGCTTCATTTAAATTATTTGGTCGACGGATTTTTAAAATGTCACCAGTTCATCACCATTTTGAAATGTGTGGTTGGTCTGAATGGAAAATTGATTTTGTCTTTTGGTCTGTCGGTTTAATCTGTTCAGGAATCACATTATGGATTCTTTTCTAATCTATCAAAGGGGAAATTGACAATGAAAAAAATAACAACCTATCAAAACAAAAAAGTGTTGGTTTTAGGACTAGCTAAAAGTGGTGTCAGCGCAGCGAAACTCTTACATGAGTTAGGTGCGCTCGTTACCGTTAATGACGCAAAACAATTTGATCAAAACCCTGACGCCCAAGATTTATTAACCTTGGGTATTCGTGTTGTTACAGGGGGGCATCCAATTGAATTGTTGGATGAAGAATTTGAACTAATTGTTAAAAATCCTGGCATTCCTTATACAAACCCACTTGTGGCAGAAGCACTAACTCGGAAAATTCCTATCATAACTGAGGTGGAATTAGCAGGTCAAATTGCCGAATGTCCAATTGTCGGCATTACGGGCACCAATGGCAAAACAACCACGACCACGATGATTGGTTTACTGCTAAACGCTGACAGAACGGCTGGTGAGGCACGTTTGGCGGGAAATATTGGTTTTCCAGCGAGTACGGTGGCTCAAGAAGCAACGGCCAAGGATGATCTTGTGATGGAACTTTCTAGTTTTCAGTTAATGGGAATTGAGACGTTTCACCCACAAATCGCAGTAATTACAAATATTTTTGAAGCACACTTGGATTATCATGGTTCGCGGAAAGAATATGTTGCTGCAAAATGGGCCATTCAAAAAAACATGACCGCAGAGGACACCTTGATTTTAAATTGGAATCAAGTAGAGCTTCAAACGTTAGCTAAAACCACAGCAGCCAACGTATTGCCTTTTTCAACGAAAGAAGCAGTAGAAGGGGCTTATCTTTTAGAGGGGAAATTATATTTTAATGAAGAATATATTATGCCCGCCGATGAGCTAGGGATTCCTGGCAGTCACAATATTGAAAATGCACTCGCAGCGATTTGTGTAGCTAAATTAAAAAATGTATCGAATGCTCAGATTAGACAAACTTTGACAAACTTTTCAGGCGTTCCCCATCGAACGCAATTTGTTGGCGAAGTTCAGCAAAGACGTTTTTATAACGATTCAAAAGCAACCAATATTTTAGCTACAGAGATGGCGTTAAGTGGGTTTGACAACCAAAAGCTACTTTTACTTGCGGGTGGCTTGGATCGCGGTAACTCATTTGATGAATTGGTTCCTGCTCTGCTGGGACTCAAAGCAATTGTTTTATTTGGAGAAACCAAAGAAAAATTGGCGGAAGCTGCTAAAAAAGCGAACATTGAAACAATTTTATTTGCTGAAAATGTTCAAACGGCGGTTACCATTGCCTTTGATTATTCGGAAAAAGATGATACTATTTTACTATCACCTGCTTGCGCAAGTTGGGACCAATACCCGAATTTTGAAGTACGCGGGGAAGCCTTTATGCAAGCTGTTCAACAATTAAAAGAAAGTGAAATGTGAGAAAATGAAGATACTAGTAACTGGTGGTGGCACAGGTGGGCATATCTATCCTGCGTTATCCTTCGTCGAACACGTCAAAAAAGAAGCACCTGCAACAGAATTCTTGTATGTGGGAACAGAAAATGGTCTAGAAAGTCAAATTGTGCCAAAGGCGAAAATTCCATTTAAAACGATTAAAATTCAAGGATTCAAGCGTTCGCTAAGTCCTCAAAATTTTAAAACAATTTATTTATTTTTAACAAGCATTAATAAAGCAAAAAAAATTATTCGTGAATTTCAACCAGATGTGGTCATTGGTACAGGTGGTTATGTTTCTGGTGCAGTAGTTTATGCGGCCCACCAATTGAAAATACCGACAATTATTCATGAACAAAATAGTATCCCCGGAATGACAAATAAATTTTTAAGTCGTTATGTGGATAAAATTGCGATTTGTTTTCCAGATGTCGCTAGTTTTTTCCCGAAAGAAAAAACAATTTTAACAGGGAACCCGCGGGGACAAGAAGTCGTAACGGTGAAAAAGTCAGCTATTTTATCAGAGTTTGGCTTGGATCCAGCAAAGAAAACGGTGGTTTTATTTGGCGGAAGTCGTGGCGCCTTGAAAATCAATCAAGCGTTTGAACAGGCCTTTCCTTTGTTTGAAGAGAGAGAGTATCAAGTTTTATACGCTTCAGGAGAAAGATATTATCAGGAACTTCAAGAAAGTCTAAAGCTTTCTGAAAAGAAATTGACAAACATAAGTGTGCAACCGTATATTGATAAAATGGTTGAAGTGATGGCTAATACCGATTTAATGGTGGGACGTGCAGGAGCAACCTCAATTGCGGAGTTCACCGCATTAGGATTACCAGCAATTTTAATTCCGAGTCCTTACGTCACGAATGATCATCAAACGAAAAACGCGCAAAGCTTAGTAAAAGTTGGTGCTGTTGAAATGATTCCAGATGCAGAATTGACCGGCGCTCGTTTAGTTGCGGCAATTGATGATATTTTATTAAACAATGAAAAAAGACAACAGATGGCAACGGCGTCCAAAGGGGAAGGCATCCCAGATGCAAGTGATCGTTTATATCAAGTTGTGAAAACGTTAGTCTGAGATAGGAGGTGTGGAAGATTAGTAACGAGAACGATATATTCAAAAAAAGAAAACCATTACCTCCAAAAAAATCGGAAGAGTCTCAACCTGAACTGACACCTTGGCAAAAACAAAACCAAGAATATTTGAAGAAGCAAGCGGAAGAAGCTGCTTTAAAAGGTGAAAACGAACAAGCAGAAGTCACCATCACTTTACAAGAACAAAGTCAAGAAGAGCCTCAACAACATCTTCCACAAGAAACAGTGGAAGAAGAGGAGCATTTTGCAGATCGTTTACCGAACGTTAAGAAAACACGGAACAAGCGCTTATACAGGCGTTTAGCCTTTATTTTAACTTGTTTAGGGACAGCCATTTTAGTGGCATTGTATTTTGTTTCGCCTCTTAGTCGATTGAGTGAAGTAACAGTTTCAGGCAACAAAAGTGTGGAGAGTCAAGCGATTATTCAGCAGTCAAAACTTGAAACGGGCAGTGGCTTATGGGAGCAGTATTCAAATAGAAATTATTTTTCTGCAAATATTCAGAAAAAGTTTCCAATTATAAAAAAGGCGAACATTAAGTTAAATGGTATTAATTCATTTAAAATTGATATTCAAGAGTATCAAATTGTCGCTCTTGCTGCGACTAAAGGCGGCTATCATCCGATTTTAGAGAATGGTAAAACTTTGGCGGAAACCACCAAAGCTGCTGAAAGTGGCAAACCAATTTTTGAGAATTTCAAAGAGGATAAATTAATCCCTGAATTAATGGCCTCTTACAACAAATTACCTCAAGAAATTAAACAAGGAATTTCAGAAATTAAATATGCACCATCCAAAACCAATAAAGACTTGATTAATGTCTATATGAATGATGGAAATCGAGTGATTGTTAATATTTCTGATTTAAGTGAAAAAATGGCTTATTATTCACAAGTAGCCGAGCAAATGGACAAACCTGGAATCGTTGATATGGAAGTCGGCATTTTTTCTTATCCGTATGAAAAAGAAAGTGAAGAAACGGGCAGTGAAGTTTCCGAAGATTCAGCGGTTGAAAATCAAGAAGTTGAGGACCCAAATGCAGGCGTAGCAACGGATGAAGCGAATAACGGTACGCCGACAAATGGAGAAAATCAAGAAGTGCAACAAGCAGAATAAGTTTTTTACAAAAATGTTTCAAAAATTAACGAACAAATTCGTATAATCTGCTTTCTAAAACCCCCATTTTTATGGTAAAATTGGAAGAAGTGAATAATACTAAAAAAGAGATAGTTAAACGGACGCCTTTGTCCGCTTAGATATTGGAATTAATAGGAGGAGGAATTCCGTTCATGGCAAAAACAGGAATGTATGTAGGCCTCGATATTGGTACAACTTCTGTCAAAGTAGTTGTCGCTGAATATATTGAAGGTCAAATGAACATCATCGGCGTTGGAAATGCAAAATCAGACGGTTTGAATCGAGGGATTGTCGTCGATATTGATCAAACAGTTCAAGCAATCCAACGGGCCGTTCGACAAGCCGAAGAAAAAGCCGGCATTCAAATTAAAAGCGTAAATGTTGGATTACCAGCGAATTTATTAGAAGTAGAAAGCTGTCAAGGAATGATAGCTGTTAGCAGTGAATCAAAAGAAATTACAGATGAGGATGTGCGCAACGTCGCATCTGCAGCTTTGGTTCGTTCAACTCCTCCTGAACGTCAAATTGTTGCAATCTTACCGCAAGACTTTACCGTCGACGGCTTTGAAGGCATCAAAGACCCACGTGGAATGCTTGGCGTTCGCATGGAGATGTTTGGCGTTGTCTATACTGGACCAAAAACAATCATCCATAACATCCGTAAATGTGTTGAAAAAGCTGGCTTAGGAATTAACGAATTAGTGATTACACCGCTTGCTTTAACGGAAACAATTTTAACAGATGGCGAAAAAGACTTTGGAACAATTGTCATTGATATGGGTGGCGGTCAAACAACGACATCTGTTATCCACGACAAACAATTGAAATTTACTCATGTTAACCAAGAAGGCGGCGAGTTCATCACGAAAGATATCTCAATCGTATTGAATACTTCTTTTAACAACGCCGAAGCCTTAAAAATTAATTATGGGGATGCTTATCCAGAAAGAACTTCAGCAAACGAAGAGTTTCCTGTTGATGTTATCGGTAAGTCAGAGCCTGTAAGAGTGGACGAACGTTACCTTTCAGAAATTATTGAAGCGCGTGTGGAACAAATTTTGAGAAAATCAAAAGAAGTTCTGGATGAAATTGATGCGTTTGAATTACCTGGAGGCGTTGTGTTAACTGGTGGCGCCGCTAGTATGCCAGGTATTGTCGATTTGGCGCAAGAAATTTTTGAAGCCAACGTAAAACTATACGTACCAAATCACATGGGCTTACGTAACCCAGTCTTTGCTAATGTCATTAGCATTGTGGAATATTCAGCGCAACTAAACGATATTTATCACATTGCCAAATATGCAATCCCTGGTGAAAAATCGAAACCAGCACAATCAGTCGCTGTCCAACAAGAAGTTCGCTATGACACATATGCTGAACAGCCTCAAGAAGAATACGAAGAATTCAACGAACGTGAGTCTGGTGAAAAAGTGACAGGCAAAATCAAAGACTTCTTCTCGAACATTTTCGACTAATCACACAAACAGGAGGATACGATATCATGGAATTTTCATTAGACAATAACATTAACAACGGTGCAGTCATTAAAGTTATCGGTGTAGGTGGCGGCGGCGGAAACGCTGTAAACCGTATGATCGAAGAAAACGTTAAAGGCGTGGAATTTATCACAGCCAATACAGACGTTCAAGCATTAAAACATTCAAAAGCAGAAACAGTGATTCAATTAGGCCCTAAATACACTCGTGGTTTAGGTGCTGGTTCACAACCTGAAGTTGGCCAAAAAGCTGCAGAAGAAAGTGAACAAGTGATTTCAGAATCATTACAAGGCGCGGATATGATTTTCATTACTGCTGGTATGGGTGGCGGAACTGGTACAGGTGCTGCCCCAGTAGTTGCAAAAATCGCTAAAGAATTAGGCGCTTTAACAGTTGGTGTAGTAACTCGTCCATTTAGTTTTGAAGGTCCAAAACGTGGTCGTTTTGCCGCTGAAGGAATTGCCTTATTAAAAGAAAACGTTGATACACTACTAATTATCTCAAACAACCGCTTATTAGAAGTCGTTGACAAGAAAACGCCAATGCTTGAAGCATTTAGAGAAGCTGATAATGTATTACGTCAAGGTGTTCAAGGGATTTCAGATTTAATCACTGCACCAGGTTACGTAAACTTGGACTTTGCTGACGTGAAAACAGTGATGGAAAACCAAGGAACAGCTTTAATGGGAATTGGTGTAGCGAGCGGCGAAGAACGCGTAATTGAAGCAACGAAAAAAGCTATTTCTTCACCATTGTTAGAAACATCAATCGATGGTGCGGAACAAGTCTTATTAAACATTACTGGTGGCTTAGACATGACCTTGTTTGAAGCGCAAGATGCTTCAGATATCGTTACAAATGCTGCTTCAGGTGATGTGAACATCATCCTAGGTACATCAATCAATGAAGATTTAGGCGACGAAATTCGTGTAACAGTAATCGCTACAGGTATTGATGAATCAAAAAAGGATAGAAAACCGCACCGTCAAACAAGACAAGCGGTTCAACCAATGCAACAAACAACTCAATCTGTGGAAATGGATCAACCAAAATCACAAGAAGAAGCAAGTGCTTTTGGCGATTGGGATATTCGCAGAGAACAAAATACACGTCCAAAAGTTGATGAATCTTCATTAGAACAAGTAGACAAAAAAGAATTTGACACATTCCACCGTGAAGAACCAAATCACAATGATGACGAATTAAGTACGCCACCATTTTTCCGCAGAAAACGATAAGGAGCATCGATTAGAAATGATAGCTGAAAACTTAACAAATATTAATAATCAACTTCAGCTAGCATGCAAAAGCTCACAGCGCTCTGTTGCTGATGTGACAATGATTGGCGTCACTAAATCAGTAGGAATTGAGGAAGCAGCAGAGCTTGTTCAGCTTGGTGTCCAGAATTTAGCTGAAAACCGAGTAGATAAGTTACTAGAAAAGAAAGCTGGATTGGAAAAATTTAATGATATTCAGTGGCATTTAATTGGTAATTTACAACGTAGGAAGGTAAAATTAATTATTAATGAGATAGATTATTTTCATGCATTAGATAGTCTGAGTCTAGCCAAAGAAATTCAAAAAAGAGCAACGAAAGTTATTCGTTGTTTTGTTGAAGTGAATATAACTGGGGAAGAAAGCAAGCACGGCTTTCGTAAAGAAGACGTCTTACCTTTCATTCAAGAACTTGCTGATTTGGACAAAATTCAAATCGTCGGTCTAATGACTATGGCACCTTTTGGGGCAAGTGAAGAAGTATTACATGCAACATTTAGAGAATTAAAAGAGCTGCAAATGACCGTAAATGAGAAACATTTATCTTTTGCTCCTTGTACAGAACTTAGCATGGGAATGAGTAACGATTTCCCAATCGCAGTTGAAGAAGGTGCAACTTTTATACGAATCGGAACAGCGTTATTCAGAGATGCGTAAAGGAGAGGAATTTATGTCAATTTTTAACAAGGATGCGTTATCGAGCTTTTTTGGCTTATCTGGCGAAGAAGATGATTATTATGATAACTACGAAGAATATGAAGAGCGCAAAGCAGTTAATGAACCACCGCGTCGTGCAGCTCGGCCTAAACCACAACGCCCTGTTCAACAACAGGAAAGTTACAGTCAGCCAGCTTATACACAACAAAGTGAGCCTGTAGTTGAAAAACCTTCTGCACGCTATCGTTCTGCTGAAGCGCATCAAGAAAGAGACACACAACAAGCTGCTTACACAGAGAAAAAAGTGGTTTCTATGCGTAGTTCTAATCAATCAGCGACTACGAATACAAGACGAGCACAAGAAAGCACCGCCAATGCAAAAACACATAAAATTACTATTATTGAACCACGTGTGTATTCAGAAGCAATGAGCATTGCGAAACATTTATTTGCTGAAGAAGCTGTGCTAGTTAATTTTACATTAGTAGAAGAAGACCAAGCACGACGCATCGTTGATTTCTTAACTGGTACTGTGTATGCTTTAGACGGAGATATTCAGCGCGTTGGCAATGAAATCTTCTTATGCACACCAGCGAATATGGAAATTGATAGTGCGACAGCACAATCTTTAGCCAACAAACAATTCTTTGATTTCTAAGCCTTAGGGAGGTGTTATTATCGCAACACTGATTACTCTATTATACAAAGGCGTTCAAATCTATTCAGGATTACTAGTGATTTACGCGCTACTTTCATGGTTTCCAGGAGCGTATGATTCTGCTTTCGGGCGTTTGCTCTCTAGAATTTGTGAACCATATTTAAGTTTGTTTGACCGTTTGAATTTAAGGATTGGAATGGTTGGATTTAACGTAATGGTAGGGATTATTGTCCTTAACCTAGCAGCGGGTGGCTTAGCAGTCATTTTACGAGCTATTGTTTATTAATAACTTTTAGAAAGGATGATTTATCTATGAACGCAAATGTGTATCAACATTTCCGCAAAGATGAACATCCTTTTATTGACACTGTCGGGGATTGGCTAGAGCAAGTGGAGATGCAATACGCGCCTTATTTGACAGACTTTCTTGATCCTAGACAGGCGTATATTTTGGAAACGTTGATTCGACAAAACAGTGATTTATCGTTTACTTTTTATGGTGGTTATGAGCAAGCAGAACGAAAACGCTGCTTGATTTATCCAGCGTATTACATACCAGAAGAGACAGATTTTGGTGTTGTATTATTTGAAATTATTTATCCATCTAAATTTGCGACATTATCTCATGGGAAAATTTTAGGCACCTTGATGAATGTTGGGGTTCGTAGGGAAGCCTTTGGAGATATTATTTCCGATGGTGATAAGTGGCAGGTTTTTATAGCACAAGAAGTAGCTGGCTTCGTTGTTAACCAAGTTGACAAAATTGGTAAAATTACTGTTCGTTTAGAAGAGCGTGATTATACACAAATTTTGATACCGAAGGATGGTTGGCAGGAAGAGCGAACGACTATGAGCTCTTTGCGGCTGGATAGTGTGATTTCCGCCGTATTTAATATTTCAAGGCAGCGATCAAAACAATTGATCGAATCTGGTAAAGTAAAAGTCAATTGGACAGAAACGACACGACCAGATTTTGCTTTAGACTTATTAGATATTGTTTCGATACGGGGATTTGGGCGCCTTCAGATTCAAGAATTAGAAGGAAAAACAAAGAAAGAAAAATTTCGTGTCCTCTTAGGGGTATTGAGAAAATAATCTCGAACTTTTGTTTAAGAAAACCATTTTGGCTGTTCATTCAGACGAAGTTGTGTATAATAAAAAAAGTAAGATATTTGCTATTTCAGGATTAGTATGAGAATGTGTTCATAAGGGGTTTTACAAAAATAATCCAAAGAGGTGAAGGAATATGGCATTAACTCCATTAGATATTCAAAACAAAGACTTCTCAACAAAAATGAGAGGCTATAACCAAGACGATGTAGATGACTTTTTAGATCAAGTCACACGTGATTATGAAGATGCATTACAAAAAAATCGTGAACTTGAGAAATCATTAAAACACGCAGAAGAAAAATTACAATACTTCAATGAATTGAAAGATGCATTGAACCAATCAATTATTGTTGCACAAGATACCGCTGATAAAGTGAAATCAAGTGCCAATAAAGAATCAGAAATGATTATCACTTCGGCAGATAACCAAGCCAAAGAAACCTTGGTAGAAGCTGAACGTAAATCAAATGCAATGATTGCAGATGCTGAAGCGAAATCAACACAAATCTTAGCAGAAGCAATTGAACGTGCCCGTCAATTAGCTGGGGAAACAGAAGACTTGAAGAAGAAAACACGTGTCTTCCATCAACGCTTAAGCTTAATGCTTGAAACTCAATTAGAGCAAGTGAAGAGTGAAGAGTGGGAAGAGATTTTAAAGCCTTTTTCTAGTTATGTCGGAGACAAACATACAGCAGTTAAGGAAATTCTTGATGAACAAGACCTTGACAACGAAAATGAAACTGTTGTAAACTCTGAAGAGAACACAGATGCTGTAGTAGAAAAAAAGCCTGTAATTGAAGTCACTGAAGAAACAATTGAAGAAGAATCAAAATAGATAGAACAGAACGTTTAATGTTTATTCTTAGCAGCGAGTCAATGATAGTGAAAGTTTGACAGACACTGGCATTAAACAGATCCTCTATCCTAGATGCAGTTCTGAACACTTGAGTAGGAACTGCCGGATAATTACCGTTATCAATTTCAGAGAAAGTAGGGGCAACTCTACTTTGAATTTGGGTGGTAACACGAGTACTTCGTCCCTTGGGATGGAGTACTCTTTTTTTATCTACTTTTATCAGCTATCGTTCATCTTTAGTATGAACTAACACAATTAAATCGATAAAATGAAAGCGAGGCAAATGCATATGAAAATGAAAGAAACATTGCAATTAGGAAAAACAGCTTTTCCAATGCGTGGGAACTTGCCAAACCGTGAAGCAGAATGGCAAAAAGATTGGGAAGAAAAAGGCTTATATGAACAACGTCAAAAATTAAACGAAGGAAAACCAACCTTTGTTTTACATGATGGCCCTCCGTATGCAAACGGAAATATTCATTTAGGACATTCTTTGAATAAAATCAGTAAAGATATTATTATTCGTTCAAAATCAATGTCTGGTTTCCGTTCTCCTTATGTGCCTGGTTGGGATACTCATGGTTTACCAATTGAGCAAGTGTTAACCAATAAAGGGGTTAAACGTAAAGAAATGACTGTCGCTGAGTATCGCGAAAAATGTAAAGAGTATGCCTTATCACAAGTCGATAAACAACGTAACGATTTTAAACGTTTAGGTGTGTCAGGCGATTGGGAACATCCATACATTACGTTAGATCCAGAGTATGAAGCAGCAGAAATTCGTGTTTTTGGTAAGATGGCAGAAAAAGGCTATATTTATAAAGGCTTAAAACCAATTTATTGGTCTCCTTCAAGTGAATCTTCTTTAGCAGAAGCAGAAATTGAATACAAAGATGTAAAATCACCTTCTATTTACGTAGCTTTTAATGTGGCCGATGGTAAAGGTCTTTTAGATAACGAGACAGCCTTCGTCATCTGGACGACAACCCCTTGGACATTACCAGCCAACTTAGGTATTTCAGTTAATCCTGATTTTACGTATGTTGAAGTGAAGGCAGACGGTCGTAAATTTGTAATTGCTAAAGATTTATTAGCAACAGTTAAAGAAGCGGTTGGTTGGGAAGAAGTAGAAGTCTTGCGAGAATTTTCTGGTGAAAAATTAGATCGTATGACAGCTCAACATCCATTCTATGATCGAACATCACTTGTTATGCTAGGCGACCACGTGACGCTAGATGCTGGGACTGGCTTAGTTCATACCGCACCAGGGCATGGTGAAGATGACTATATCGTTAGCCGTAAATATGATTTGCCTGTTATTTCTCCTGTTGACAGCCGTGGGGTCTTTACAGATGAAGCACCTGGTTTTGAAGGAATTTTCTATGACAAAGCGAATCCAATGATTACTGAGTTATTAGAAGAAAAAGGCGCGTTATTAAAATTAGATTTCTTTACGCATAGTTATCCACATGATTGGCGTACCAAAAAACCAGTTATCTACCGTGCAACGCCACAATGGTTTGCTTCAATCTCTAAATTCCGTCAAGATATTTTAGATGAAGTTGAGAAAGTTGACTGGCTAATTCCTTGGGGAAAAACACGTTTATATAATATGATTCGTGACCGTGGTGATTGGGTAATCTCTCGCCAAAGAGCGTGGGGTGTACCATTACCGATCTTCTATGCTGAAAACGGGGAAGCCATCATTACGCCAGAAACAATTGAACATGTAGCGAATTTATTTGCAGAACATGGATCAAATATCTGGTTTATGCGTGAAGCAAAAGAGTTACTACCAGCAGGCTTTACACATCCAGGTTCACCAAATGGCGAGTTTACCAAAGAAACAGATATCATGGACGTTTGGTTTGACTCAGGTTCTTCACATGAAGGAGTTTTACGAGAAAGAGAAGAGTTAACTTTCCCAGCAGATATGTATTTAGAAGGTTCTGACCAATATCGTGGTTGGTTTAACTCAAGTATTACAACAAGTGTCGCTATCAATGGAGTAGCGCCTTATAAATCAATTATTTCTCAAGGGATGGTTCTCGATGGCGAAGGCCGTAAGATGAGTAAATCGTTAGGCAATACTATCTTACCTGAAAAAGTTATCAATCAAATGGGTGCAGATATCTTACGCTTGTGGGTAAGTAGTGTTGACGCGGAAGCCGATGTGCGTGTCTCAATGGATATCTTAAACCAAGTATCTGAAGTGTACCGGAAAATCCGTAATACTATGCGTTTCTTGTTAGCGAATACGAGTGATTTTAATCCAGCTGAGCATACTGTAGCTTATGCTGATTTACGTTCTGTAGATAAATACATGACGGTTCGTTTAAATCAAGTCATTCAAGAAATCCGTGAAAATGGTTATGAAAAATATAATTTCATGCATATTTATCGGACAGTTATGAACTTCTTAACTGTGGATCTATCTTCTTTCTATTTAGACTTTGCGAAAGATGTCGTTTATATTGAAGCTGAAAACGATTATCAACGTCGTTGTATGCAGACTGTTTTCTATCAAACATTGGTTTCATTAACAAAACTATTGACACCAATTATTCCACATACAGCGGAAGAAATTTGGAGTTTCTTACAAGAAGAAGAAGAGTATGTGCAATTAGCTGAATTCCCAGGTTACGAAACGTTTACTAATGAAGAAGAATTGATGGATACATGGGCAGCCTTTATGGATTTCCGTGACAATGTCTTAAAAGCGTTGGAAGAAGCTCGTCATTCTAAATTAATCGGTAAATCGTTAGAAGCCAAAGTGATCGTTTATCCAAATGAACAAATTCGTCAATTAATGACAGCTGTTGATGCAGATATTGCTCAATTACTAATTGTTTCCGACTTTGAAGTATCAAAAGAAGTAGCACCTAGTGAAGCTGTTCAATTTGAAGACATGGCTATTTTAGTTGAAAAAGCAGAAGGCGAAACGTGTGACCGTTGTCGTTCCGTTCGTCAAGATGTGGGCTCAGATGAAAAATTACCAACACTTTGTGGCCGTTGTGCACACATTGTTGAAGAAAACTATCCAGAAGCGGTTGCTGAAGGATTCGAATAAACAAGGAAAAAGATCCGCTAGTTGTTAACTAGCGGATCTTTTTTGGCTTATTTATTGATCAAGTTGACCGCGGTCACGGTACCAGTTATCTGGTTGCCATTCCCAAGTAAAGCCATCTTTTTCTAATAAGTCGAAGGCAGCTTGCGGGCCCATTGTGCCAGCGGCATAATTAGGGAAAGAAACGTCTGTTTTATCCCAAGCATGTCGAATAATGTCAACAATGCGCCAAGATTGGGCAACTTCGTCCCAATGAGAGAAGTTTGTACTATCGCCATTTAGGCAGTCTAATAGAAGTTTTTCATATGCTTCTGGACTATTTTCAGTCATTTCAGCACTTTGACGGAAATCAAGTTTCACTGGAGTTGTATTGAACCCTTGACCGATTTCTTTTCCATTTAAGGTTAATGAAAATCCTTCAGTTGGTTGGATATAGATAGTTAAAACATTCGGTGGTAAATCGGTTTTATCGCATTCTTCACACGTATCATCTTTGAAGACATTAATAGGTACTTGTTTAAAGACGATGTTAATACGTGTGCCTTTTTCAGTTAATCGTTTACCTGTGCGAACATAGAAAGGGACGCCAGACCAACGGAAATTATCAATTAAAAATTTACCCGCAACAAAAGTTTCAGTGGATGAAGTTTCTGCCACATTCGGTTCATCACGATAGGCTGCAAATGTTTGATCAGCTAGCTGACCTTCGCCGTATTGGCCACGCACGAAATTTTGAAGGGCTTCTTCTTCAGAATAAAGGCGGATCGCACGTAAAGCTTTTACTTTTTCAGTCCGAATTTCTTTTTCAGAAAAGGCAACAGGAGGCTCCATAGAAAGCAAAGCAACGACTTGTAAAATATGATTTTGAACCATATCTTTTAGTGCACCACTGTGGTCATAATAGCCGCCACGATCCTCGACACCTAAGCTTTCAGCGAAGGTGATTTGGACATTATCAATGTAACGATTGTTCCATTGTGATTCAAAAATATTATTGGCAAAACGAATGGCTGAAATATTTTGGATCATTTCTTTGCCTAAGTAATGGTCAATTCGGAAAATATCTTGTTCAGGAAATGCAGCACGAATTTCTTCATTTAATTCGTAGGCAGATTCATAATCAGAACCAAATGGCTTTTCGATAATTAGACGATCAAAGCCTTCTTCCGAAATAATATGTTGTGATTTCAAGTGATTAACAATGGTTCCAAAGAATTGAGGGGCCATAGCTAAATAGTAAACGTGATTGCCTTCTAAGTGGTATTGTTCATTTAGGCGATCAGATAATTCTTTTAAGGTATTATAATGTTCCGTATCATTCACATTATGTGATTGGTAATAGAAATGACTAGAAAATTCAGTCGCCTCTTCGGCCGTGGGATTTAAGTCTTGAATGGTTTCACGAACGATTTCACGATAGTATTCGTCTGTCCATTCCCGACGTGCGGTACCAATCACCGCAAAACGCTCAGCTAATAATCCTTTTTTATATAAGCGGAACAGGGAAGGATACAATTTGCGTTTGGCAAGATCACCTGTCCCCCCGAAAATAGTAAATAATGCTACTTTTTCATTCATTAGTTTTCCTCACTTTCTCTAATCAACGGCTCAACAAAAATTGTGTTTGCTGCTTTAAAGCTGACGGATAATTCTTTGTTTTCATTATAAATGGTGATCGGTCCTTCATATGCAGCAATTTCTTTAATCGTGTATTCTTCTTGAATATTTAAATCAATGGAAACTAAATAATCCAGTAATTCTTTTTCGTCTAAGACACGTGCAATCCGAATTTTTGTGCCAACAGGGTAGTCTGTTAACGTTTGGCGTTTCTCCTCATGAATGGGTTGATTATCTTCGGGAATAACACCACCGTGTGGACAAAATTTTGGATGATTTAAATAATCCGCTAAACGGTTCACAAGCGTCTGTGAAGTGACATGTTCTAAAACTTCTGCCTCTTCGTGCACATCATTCCAAGTGTAATTTAAGTGCTCTACTAAAAAGACTTCCCAGATTCGGTGTTTGCGAATTAACGTACTCGCTTTTTTTAAGCCTTTTTCAGTTAATTGTACCCCTTGATAAGGAGAATGCTCAACCAAATCTTCTTTTACTAACTTTGAAATCATCTCACTAACCGAAGCTGCCGAAACATCGAGTCCAGAAACAATTTGTTTATTATTCACTTTAACTTCGTCGCCACCTAATTCAAAAATTAATTTTAAATAGTCTTCGCGATTTGGTGTCATAGGGGCTCATCCTTTCAAAAAAACATCATCCTAAGTTTATCAGAAAAAGGCGCATTTGACTATTTAATAATATTCAAGTTGTAAGAAAACTTTCTGAATGCTTTGGCAAGGGATGTAAAAAAATAAATCACCCACCGCACATACTTCATTTTATGTGTCGTGGGTGATTTATTAATTGTAGATGGCCCGTTCTAGTGTGTAGGTTTCATCGTCGGCTTCATCGTAAAGCGTCGCAGGGACACCATTTTCACATTGAATGATTAAATGGTAACCTAACTTGTCTAAGATAACTAAGCGTTTAGGGGTTAATTCAACAAGCAAGGCATGCGTTTGTTTGCCATCAATGAAAACATTGAAAGATGAGGTGATTTCCAAGGTGTGTTGCGTGGCTTTCTTCACGTCTACAAACCACCAATGTCCAGTATAGTTGTGTTGAAGCTCCTGTGGGGAAGGGAGCTGTTTATTTTTTTTCCAGAGGATAGAGCCTGCTAATCCAGTAAGTAAAGATGCACCAACCAAGAAAGTCCAATGCTTTTTCAAAGAAATTCCTCCTAACCTTCATTTTCATTTATTCGTCTTCGTTACCTTTATTATATAGAACTTGTCTAAAATATTCGACTAAATCGCTGAGAATTGACAAATATTTAATGATTGACACAAGATAGTAAAATTGTTGGTTTTGGTCTATACTTTTCCTTGTTTTTTTATGGTATAGTGTGTAAGAAAGGAAGTCTGTGTATGAAGTACCCGAATGTCCAACTTGCTTATTTTATCGAACGACCCAATCGGTTTATTGCACACTGTCGTTTAATGGAAACGAATGAAGAAGTGGTCACACATGTCAAAAATACTGGCAGAGGGAAAGAAGTTTTTTTACCAGGTGCTGTTGTGGCGCTTAGTTATCAACCATCGCCTAAAAGAAAAACAGATTACGATTTGATTGCAGTAAAAAAAGGTTCTTTTTGGATTAATATTGATAGCCAAGTACCGAATACATTAGTCAATGAAGCGTTAAAAAATGGTCAAATTGTGCTTCCTGGTTTAGTTGGTACGATCCAAACTGTTAAACGTGAGCAACGATTTGCACATTCAAAATTTGATTTTTTAGTGGAAACGGATGCGGACGAACAAGCTTTTGTCGAAGTGAAAGGCATGACTTTAGAAAATAAAGGCATCGGTGCTTTTCCTGACGCGCCAACACTTCGTGGCTTGAAGCATGTCACTGAACTAATAGCTGCAACTAAAGCGGGTTACCGCTGTTACATTTTGTTTGTGGTCCAATTTGAAGAAATTAAGCAAGCAACGATTCACCAAGAGATGCAACCTGCCTTTGCTGAAAATGTGGGTGCTGCAATTGATCAAGGTGTGCAAGTCCTTGCTTACAATTGCCACGTAACACCAGCAACGATTGAACTTAAGTCACAGGTAACCTTTGATTTATTACAGGCATTTGATGATCCTAATAAATAACTTGAAGAACTCCTAGCGCTTTAAGGCAGGGTAATTACGTGACTTTTGTACGAGAGATTACTATTATAAAGAGAGTAAATAAACAAAAAATGGAGGTTTTTGATTATGATACATTTAGGCGTAATTGGTACCAATTGGATTAGTCATCAATTTGTTGCAGCAGCTTTAGAAACGGGTGCGTATGATTTAACGGCTGTTTATTCTCGGAAACTAGCAACGGCACAAGAATTTGGTTCTCGCTATGGGGATGTGGAATATGCAATTGATTTAGAGACGTTTTTTGGTATTGCACATATGGATACGGTTTATATTGCCTCACCAAATTCATTACATTTTGAACAAGCGAAACAAGCAATTTTAGCGAAAAAAAATGTAATTGTTGAAAAACCAGCTTTTTCAACGCCTGATGAGATGGCAGAAATTATTGAATTAGCGAATAAAAATCGTGTGTATTTCTTTGAAGCGGCCCGTAATATTCATGAGCAAAGTTTCCAAAAAATTGCTGAATTATTGCCATTAAAAAACCAAATTTTAGGTGCGAATTTTACGTATATGAAATATTCTTCTCGCTATGATCAAGTATTAGAAGGCAAAGAGCCAAATATTTTTTCTCCTCATTTTTCTGGGGGAGCCTTAGCAGATTTAGGCGTTTATTTAGTTTATGCAGCCTTGGGCTGGTTTGGCGTACCAAACGAAAGCCATTATTTTGCTAGTAAAATTGCGACAGGTGTCGATGGCTTAGGAACAATTATTTTACGATATGATCAGTTTGACGTGACGTTAAACACTGGGAAAATTAGTGATTCTTTTGCGCCATCCGAAATTTACTTTGAAAACGGGACCTTGATTTTAGACAGTGTCAATGCTATTTCTTCGGCTGAGTACCATGATCGCGCAAATGAAGAACGTGATGTCTTAGATATTCAAGTAGCCGATAATCCAATGATTGAAGAAGCTCGTGATTTTGCAGCAGTTTTAAATAACCCAACAGATAAGTATTGGGGCACCAAGTATGAAGAATGGGTTGAGCTTGCTCGAAATGTCAATAAAGTAGTCACTGATTTACGTCATAGTGCCGGCATTATTTTTGATGCTGATAAATAAGAATTAAGCGATAGGAAAGGAACAATATGAGATTTTTAGAACAACTTCCAGAGGCTTGGCAAGAGCAGTGGCAAGCTTCTGGCTTTAACGAACTATCAACAATCCAAGAAAAAAGTTTTACGCTCCTTCGCGAAGGAGAAAATGTTTTAGGAATTTCGCCGACAGGAACTGGAAAAACACTTGCTTACATGCTGCCTTTACTCTTAACTGTTGAAAAAGGACAGGGAAATCAATTGTTGATTATTGCTCCGTCTCAAGAATTAGCTATGCAAATTGCTGAAGTTGCTCGGACTTGGGCTAAGCCACTTCAATTAACGGTTCAAACGTTAATCGGTGGGGCAAATGTTTCACGTCAGATTGACAAGTTAAAAAAACGTCCTGAAGTGTTAATCGGAACACCAGGTCGAATTTTAGAGTTAATGAAGAATAAAAAAGTCAAAGCTCAGTTGTTAAAAACAATTGTAATGGATGAAGTTGATCAACTTTTCCAAGAGGAAGAGCTAAGTTTAACCAAGCAAATTTTGACACACACACCAACCGAATACCAACTTGTTTTTTATTCAGCGACTGCTGATCGTGTCGTGAATCAAGCGCAATCTTTAAGCCAAAAATTACAGGTGATTGATGTGACGGAAGAAGATACTTCAGCAGGTCAAGTCGCCCACTACTTTATTCGGTTAGCACCAAGAAAAAAAGCTGATTACTTACGTCGTTTGGCCCATACAGAAGCATTCAGAAGCATGGTCTTTTTCAATCAAGTTGCTGATTTAGGTGCAGCAGAAGAAAAATTAGTTTATGAGAATGTGCCAGCTATTGGTCTGGCTTCAGATCAAAGTAAACAGTTGCGTAAATTGGCGATCGATCAATTTAAAGCAGAACGAGTGAAGTTGTTACTAACCACGGATATTGCGGCACGGGGCTTAGATTTCACAGGGGTCCCTTACGTCGTAAACGTAGATGTTCCTTTAACCGAAGAGAGCTATATTCATCGTTCTGGTCGCGTTGGCCGGATGGGTGCACAAGGGGCAGTGATTACGTTTATCAACGACGGCACCAAAAGAGATTATCAACGTTTGATGAAACAATTGGCCATTCCCTATCAGGAAATCTTTTTATATGATGGTGCACTTCATGAGCAGCCAAAAGCCAAAGATGAACTAGAAAAAAAGAACGTAGCCAAAGATACGTATTCAGAAAAAAAGAGTACGAAAGAAAGAAAACCAGAAACAGTAAATTCTGTTGTCAAAGAACCACAAGAAACACGCAAAAAGAAGAAAAACAAAAAGAAAAACACGAAAAACAAAGGAGCTCGTAAAGCGAAGAAATAACGCTTTACGAGCTTCAAGCAGAACGTTGTATCGAGGAGGATTCCATGAAATCTCGGAAGGAAGAAATCTTAGCGTTACTTCAAAAAAATGAAACTGGCTTAACGGCAGGAGCGGTAGCAGAACAGTTAATGATTGATCGCAGTAATGCCAGCCGTTATTTAAATGAATTATTCAAAGAAAAGAAAATTACTAGAAGTACTGGACGTCCTGTTATCTATTCAGTGCCAACAATCAATGAAGGAGAACAAGTCCATGTAGATGAGTCTACCTCTGTTAGTTTTGACACATTAGTAGGTGCCAATGATTCTTTAAAAGTGAGTATTCAGCAGGCCAAGGCGGCTATTTTATATCCACCAAGAGGTTTGCATACGATTATTTTTGGGAAAACAGGAACAGGGAAATCTCTTTTTGCTGAATGTATGTACCGTTTTGCCATTGATTCAAAAACCTTAGATGAAGATGCCCCTTTTGTCTCTTTTAATTGTGCTGATTATGCACAAAACCCACAATTATTATTTGGTCATATCTTTGGCGTAAAAAAAGGCGCCTATACTGGTGCGAATGAAGATAGTCCAGGCTTAATGGCAAAAGCAGATGGCGGGATTCTCTTTTTAGATGAAATTCATCGTTTACCGCCAGAAGGTCAAGAAATGCTCTTTACGTTTATTGATAAAGGCGTGTACCGTCCATTAGGAGAAAGTGGCCAAACCTATGAAGCCTCTGTTCAAATTATTGGTGCGACAACGGAATCCTCAGAAAACTTTTTAACCACTTTTAATCGGCGGATTCCGATGTCGATTACATTACCATCTTTAGATGCACGGACGCTAGATGAGCGTTATGCCATCATTTCGTTATTTATTCAGCAAGAGGCAACACGTTTGGGCCAACAAATTGATATCGAACGCGAAGCAGTTTTGGCGTTCATGTTATACGATGCAGAAGGAAATATTGGTCAGGTGAAGCGGGACTTAAAATTAGTTTGTGCTAAGTCATTTCTTTATTATCGGACGCACAATTTAGAACATTTGGTTATCCGTAAACGGGATTTGTCGTTACCTGTCCAAAAAGGATTATTAAAAATTAAAGAAGTACCTGAGCGCTTGGATCAATTTGTCGACAGTAAAAGTAATTATTTATCTTTCCAACCAGGTACCAACAAAATTGTTTGGTCGCAAGATCCAGCTAGAGACATGCAAGTTTACAATGAAATCGAAGAAAAAGTCGCTGACTTGTCTGAAGCTGACTTAGAAAATGTTGATTTAGAAGAATTGATTTCTAAAGATATGAATGCGTATTTTAAAAATTATGTCGAAGAATTAACCCAACATTCTTTACATAAGGAGTTATTACCAGAAGCTATTTGGGACTTAACGAATCGTCTTTATGATATCGCAGAAGAGCGTTTGGAACACACGTACAACGAAACAGCACGCTTTGCCTTTGCGCTTCATTTACAAAGTACGATTGAACGTGTCAAAGAAGGTCACGTGATTGTCCATCCTGATTTAAATAATGTCCGTAAAAATATGAAAAAAGAATTTCAAGTAGCCTTAGATTTATCTTCTATTATTGAAGAAGAGAACAACATAGAGATTCCTTTCGATGAAATTGGCTTTATTAGTATGTTTTTATCTATTAATGTCGGTAAAGAAGAAAGAACTCCAGAAAATAATGTTGGTGTGTTCGTCTTAATGCATGGGGATTCTACTGCCTCAAGTATGTTGAAAACCGCCCAAGAACTTTTAGGAACGTCAATCGGAACAGCGATGAATATGCCGTTAACGATGGAAGTTCAAACAATGTATGAACAATTACGAAACCAAGTAATTACGCAAAAAGAATCGTTAAATAATGGGATTTTATTACTGACGGATATGGGTTCATTAAATTCGTTTGGAAATATGTTGTTTGAAGAAACAGGTATCCGAACGAAGGCGATTACAATGACGAGCACAATGATTGTCTTAGAAGCTATTCGAATGGCAAGCGTGGGACGAAGTTTAGAGGACATTTACCAAAATATTCAACTTTCTTTTGAAAGCGTTGTGAGAGAACAATTTCGCTCTAGTCTGCAAAAACGTCAAAACGTTAAAAAAGCAGTAATCGTGACGTGCTTTACTGGAGAAGGGGTTGCCGCAAAACTATACCAACGAATCTTACCAGTTATTGATGAAACAAAAGTGGAACTGATTCAAATGCAATTTATTGAACGAGAAACGTTTAAAAAGCATATCGACAACTTGATGGAAGAATATGAAATTAAGGCCATTGCGGGAACTGTGGATGTTGAATATCAAAATATTCCCTTCTTTTCCGTCTATGATATTTTTGATGATGAAAAATTAAATGTACTGAAACGGATTGCTAGTGATGAAGTGGCGATTGATACAATTGTTCATTCACTAAGTGGCGTCATTACTTCTGTGGACTCCTTACAAAAATTAATTCTCATGTTACAAAAAACAGTTCATCAAATACAAACAGACATGCATATTATTGTTGAACCAGGGGTGGATGCCGGAATTATGATTCATTTGGCTTTTCTGGTAGATGCTTTAATTAAAGGAGAAGAAGCAAGAACTTTTCCAAACTTAGCGGAATATGTTAAAACACATCGTTTAGAAATCGATGTCGTACGCACGAATTTTATGTTAATTGAACGGGCGTATCGTGTGACGATTCCAGAAGCGGAAGTTGCGCATGTTACCCAAATGTTCTTAGAAAATGAAATTAAAAGTAAACAATAATAAATAAAAAAACATCAAGAAATGAGAAAACGCTCTCTTTTTTCTTGATGTTTTCTTTTTGTAAGTTACACACAATTTCATGTGTGTAAGCGTTTTCTTTTAGTGTGTGCACTCTTTTTTTATGACAAAAGCTGTTATATCAGTATTTTAATGAGGGAAAAACTTGGCACAATAATTGCTATAAATAAAGTGTATAACGTCATAACTTTTAAGGAGATGAAGAAAAAATGGCAAAAAAAACAATTATGTTAGTTTGTTCCGCAGGAATGAGCACGAGTTTATTAGTAACAAAAATGCAAAAAGCAGCAGAAGATCGTGGCATGGAAGCAGACATCTTTGCAGTATCGGCTTCTGAAGCAGATACAAACTTGGAAAATAAAGAGGTGAATGTTTTACTTTTAGGTCCACAAGTTCGTTTCATGAAAGGGCAATTTGAACAAAAATTACAGCCAAAAGGGATTCCTTTAGATGTAATTAACATGGCAGACTATGGCATGATGAATGGCGAAAAAGTTTTAGATCAAGCAATCTCATTAATGGGATAAGGAATTAAAACGTTCAAGAAAAGTGAATAGCAAATAAGGATAGTGCATGTTACCAAAGGTTTTATTTTGTACGCTCGATTCATTCGTTTAATGAGGCTACTGCCTTTTTAATAAATATAAATGGATACAGGAGGAATAAAAATGAACGGATTAATGGCATGGATGGAAAAATATATCTTACCAACTGCCGCAAAAATTGGTGCACAGAAACATCTGGTGGCACTAAGGGATGCTTTTATTGGTACATTACCTGCGACAATGGCTGGATCAGTCGCCGTAATGATTAACGCAATTATTCGAGATCTTCCCCAAGAGTTTGTCTCAACTTATGCGGCAAGTTTGGAAGCAGACAAAGGTATTTTTGCAGTATTGAATGTCATCATTGGGATTAATGGTTTTGTTTGGAATGGTACATTGGCTATCGCTGGTTTGATTTTCGCTTTTTCTTGGGGCTATAACTTAGCGAAAGCATACAATGTGAATGAGCTAGCTGGTGGGATTGTCAGTTTAGCTACCTTAATTTCAGGTGTTGCTTTTGCACCAAATAACACAGCTGAATTAGCTGTAAAAGTGCCAGAAAAGATTGCCAACGCAATTAATGGGGCAGAAATTGGTGCGTCAATTGCTAATAATCAATTGACTGTCAATCCATGGGGTTGGTTAAATCTCAATCATCTAAATGGTAACGCTTTCTTTACGGTGATGATTATGGGCGCTTTATCAACCATTATTTTTTGTAAATTAATGCAAGCGGATTTAACAATAAAAATGCCTGACTCTGTTCCGCCAGCAGTTTCAAAAGCGTTTGCGGCAATTTTACCAGCAACAATCGCGTTGTATGTCGTAGCGATTATTAACTTTACGGTGTCAAAACTTTCAGGCGGTCAATTATTAATTGACTTAATTCAAAAATATATCGCGGAACCGTTCCTTGGGTTATCACAAGGACTAGGAGCTGTGTTAATCGTAACAGTTTTTGTTCAAATTTTCTGGTTCTTTGGTATTCATGGGCCAAACGTTTTGGCACCAGTTCTTGAAGGAATTTGGGGACAAGCACAATTAATCAATATTGATATTTTCCAAAAAGGTTACGAAGGAAAAACAGGAACAGCTGCGGTTTTAGCCGCTATTGACGACGGTAAAGCCTACATGTGGGTCCGTGGTTCGTTTGATGCTTTTGCTTGGTTTGGTGGTTCAGGCGGTACAATCGTCCTAATTATTGCAATCTTGTTATTCTCCAAACGAGCAGATTATTTAACAGTCGGTAAATTATCATTAGGACCTGGGATCTTTAATATCAATGAACCGATTATGTTTGGTTTACCAGTTGTTCTTAATCCAATTATGTTTATTCCATTTGTAATTGCGCCATTAGTTGCTACTACAATTGGCTGGGTTGCAACGTATCTTGGGCTAGTCGCCCCAGTTTCTCAACAAGTCGCATGGGTGACACCGCCGTTGCTATTATCTTTCTTAGCGACAGGTGCCGACTGGCGCGCACCAATCGTAGCGTTGGTATGTATGGTAGTCACTTTCTTGATTTGGACACCGTTTGTTATCGCTGCTAACAAAATGGATCCTGCATTAGGCGAAAGTGAGCAATAGGCAATAAAAACAGCAATTACTTGTATAGAAAGGAGCGAGCGGCATGATTTCGATTGCAAGTGCAATGAAGCAAGAGGAAATTATTACTTTACTAGAGGCATATCAAGGGGAAAATGAAACATTTACTTTTAAAGAAAAGAATGGTATTAAGTTATTTTTTGAACTTGAAGGAGACCCTGAAACTGCTGCACAAGTTGCAAAACAGCTGATTAAGGAACAACCTTGGGGTGGCGTTTTATACTTCCAAGCAACGGTAGTCTAAAAAGATAGGATGGATGAAAATGATTAGAAATGGATTATTTTTATGTAGTATTGGCTTCTTGATTGTTTTGTATTCGTTGAATCCCAGCTCCTTAAACTATGATTTATTAAGTCTGACAACGGGGATTTTTTTCATTGGACTTGGTGGTTACCTGTTTTTTAAAGGAAAAAAAGTTGCTGAAGAAGAGGCGACAAAGGATGAGGTGAAACGGTAATGGAAATTACGAAAACATTAACTATTTCAGCAGATGAATTTTACACGCAATTAATGAATTCTGTTATTTTTGATATCCGTAAGCAAACAGGCAAAACTCTTACAAGAAAGCAGTTACGTAAGTTTGAATATATCAAAGAATATAGTAAAAATAGTCGCGCGAAAATAGTTATTGAAGAAGCTGTAGAAAATAAGACCTATCAATTTCGAACATCCACAACTAAAAATGATTTCTCGGTGCGGTATGAGCTCCAGCCAATTGATGAAAAAAGCTGTGAACTGCGTTATACAGAAACAATGGTTTCTTATGGGGCGTTACAAAAACTGAATGATGCAGTATTAGGTATCTTTTTAAGTTATTTTAAAAAGAAACAGTTTTATAAAATGCTTAAAATGATGGAAACTGCTTAAAGGGAAAAAGCGGCTTTTGTCCAGTTGATTCTCTTCAGCTTTAGAAAGTGAGCGATGAGTCGTTTCGACTTATCGCTCACTTTTTTTTGTTGCCCTATTATTTTGGAAACGCACACAAAAAAGCTGTGTGTAATCGTTTTATTTTTAGTGTGTACACGCTTTCCATGTTGAAAAACGTTGTCATATCAAGTTTTTCAATGTGTTAAAACTTGGCACGCTTCTTGCTTATATAAAGGTGTAAAGCAAAACAAAGAGAATTTAGGAGATGAAGGAAAATGGCAAAAAAAACAATTATGTTAGTTTGTTCCGCAGGAATGAGCACAAGTTTATTAGTAACAAAAATGCAAAAAGCAGCAGAAGATCGTGGCATGGAAGCAGACATCTTTGCAGTATCGGCTTCTGAAGCAGATACAAACTTGGAAAATAAAGAGGTAAATGTTTTATTATTAGGCCCACAAGTTCGTTTCATGAAAGGGCAATTTGAACAAAAATTACAACCAAAAGGGATTCCTTTAGATGTCATTAACATGGCGGACTATGGCATGATGAATGGCGAAAAAGTTTTAGATCAAGCAATTTCATTAATGGGATCATCAAACTAGAGCAGAAAATGGGGTAGAGGTAATGGACGGACAACAGAACTTAGAAGCAATCATGGGTTTAATCATGTATGGCGGAAATGCTAAAAGCGATGCAATGGAAGCGATTGCCGCAGCAAAATCGGGGGATTTTGAATTAGCAGACAAAAAAATTGCAGATGCAGAAGAATCACTTGTACATGCACATCATTCGCAAACAGGAATGTTAACAGAAGAAGCAAAAGGCAATAACATGCAAGTAACATTGTTAACAGTGCACAGTCAAGATCATTTAATGACTGCGATTGCATTTACAGATTTAGCAAAAGAAATTATCGATCTTTATCGCCGTATTGATAACGAGTAATCTCGTTGTCAATGCGTCTTATAAGAAAAACGCGCTTGAGAAAGCGTTAATTAGGAGGAATAACAATGGACGGATTTGTTCAATGGATGGAGAAACACTTTATGCCGAAAGCGTCAGTTATCGCAGCGCAACGGCACTTGGTAGCAATTCGTGACGCGTTTGTCGTAACGATGCCATTAATGATTTTAGGGGCTTTGGCGGTATTAATTAATAATATTCCAATTCCAGGATATGAGGACTTTTTAAACAAAATTTTCCCAATGATGTATAACGATGCACCAATTTGGAAAAGCTTTGGTGGTAACATTTGGAACGGTACATTCGCAATCTTTGCCGTTTTAGTAGCCTTTTTAGTAGCACACAATTTAGTTAAATCTTATGGAAAAGACGGCATTGCAGCCGGTACAGTTTCTGTAGCTTCATTCTTCGCAGTTGGCGGCTTAGAAGGCATGGGCGCAACTGGATTATTTATTGCTTTGATTATTGCACTTATTTCAGGAGAACTATTCCAACGTTTATCTGGCAATCCTAAATTAGTTATCAAAATGCCTGATGGTGTACCACCAGCAGTAGCAAAATCATTTGCGGCATTATTACCAGCAATGATTACAATCAGTTTATTTAGTTTAATTACATCAATTCTATTTGCTTTAGGAATTGACAATATCGTTATTTCATTCTATGAAGCAGTTCAACAACCATTTATGGGACTTGCAAACAGCTACCCATCAGCATTATTGTTAGCTTTCATTACACCATTCTTATGGTTCTTTGGTTTACATGGTGCCAACATGGTTGACCCATTAATGCAAACAATCAACGTACCAGCGATTGATGCGAACATTAAAGCTTTAGAAGCAGGTAAAGCAATTCCTTATATTGTAAACAAACCTTTCTTTGATTCATTTGTAAACTTAGGTGGAACAGGGGCAACATTAGGTCTGTTAATTGCTATCTTTATCGTTGGTCGTCGTAACAAACCATACAAAGTCATTACAAACTTAAGTTTAGCACCAGGACTATTTAATATTAATGAACCAGTCATGTTCGGTTTACCAATTGTTTTAAACCCAATCATGTTTATCCCATTCATTTTAGTCCCAATGGTTCTTGTAACTGTTGCGTATGTGGCGACAGCAACTGGTTTAGTACCAGCTGCAACCTTTATGCCACCTTGGGTAACACCACCAATTATTGGCGGATTTTTAGCAACGAAGAGTATCGCCGGCGGAGTTTTAGCAGCTGTTAACTTATTGATTTCTATTTTGATCTACATGCCTTTCGTAAAAGTAGCAACAGATCAATACTTGAAACAAGAAGCAGCCGCAGAAGCAGCTGAGTAAAAAATCGAAGGATTGAATCGTCCGGACTCTTACGGAGGGTTCAATCCTTTTTTTAATGATTAAATCGTAAAGGAGCAAATAACATGAAATATCAATTTCCAGAAAATTTTTGGTGGGGTTCTGCAGCCAGCGGTCCTCAAACAGAAGGCGTTTTTGAAGGTGATGGTAAAGGTCAAAACATTTGGGATTTTTGGTATCAAGAAGCGCCAGAAAAATTTTTTCAACAAGTCGGTCCAGATAAGACCTCACAATTTTATAAAAAATACCAAGAAGATATTCAGTTAATGAAAGAAACGGGACATAACTCTTTTCGAACATCCATTCAATGGAGCCGTTTAATTCCAGATCCTACAACAGGGAAAGTCAATCAAACAGCAGTTGATTTTTATAATCAAGTGATTGATGATTTATTAGAACAAGGGATTGAGCCCTTTATGAACTTGTATCATTTTGATATGCCGATGGTACTTCAAGAAAAAGGTGGTTGGGAAAGCCGTGAAGTGGTTGATTTGTATGTTGACTTTGCCAAAACCTGTTTTGAATTGTTTGGCGATCGCGTGAAAAAATGGTTTACGCACAATGAACCAATTGTACCAGTTGAAGGTGGTTATCTCTATGGCTGGCATTATCCTGATAAAGTGAATCTAAAAGAAGGGATTCAAGTACTCTATCATGAAGCTTTAGCTAGTGCCAAAGCGATTGCCGTCTATCATTCTATGAACTTATCAGGTGAAATTGGCATTATTTTAAACTTAACGCCGACTTATCCTCGTGATGAGCACAACGAAGCCGATGTAAATGCGGCTAAATTTGTCGATGGTTTCTTTAACCGTTCGTTTTTAGACCCGGCTGTTAAAGGTCATTTTCCAGAAGATATGGTTGCTTGGGTGAAAGCAAATGACTTGTTGCCAGAAACAACACCAGAAGATTTAGCAATAATTGCTGAAAATACTGTGGACTTATTAGGAGTAAACTACTATCAACCACGTCGTGCCAAAGCAAAAGAAACACCTGTTGAAACACGACCAGAAGGCTTACTTCCAGAAGATTTTTATGATGTCTACGATATGCCTGGCAAAAAAATGAATCCTTACCGTGGCTGGGAAATCTACGAAAAAGGCATTTATGATACATTAATGAATTTAAAAGAAAATTATGGCAACATTCGCTGCTACATTTCAGAAAATGGCATGGGCGTAGAAGGAGAAGAACGCTTTGTCAATGAACTAGGAGTCATTGAAGATGATTATCGGATTGAATTCGTGCAGGATCACTTGAAATGGGTGCACCAAGCGATTCAAGAAGGTAGTAATGTTCAAGGATATCATATGTGGACGTGTATGGATAACTGGTCTTGGCTCAATGCCTATAAAAATCGTTATGGCTTCATCGCTGTGGATTTAGATGATGATGCGAAACGGACCATTAAGAAAAGCGGTCGTTGGTTCAAAGAAATGACAGCAAATAACGGCTTTTAGAAAGAGAATCGTTTCTGTGATAAAATGAATTGATACAATGTGCGAGGAGGAAAGAAAATGACAACTAAAAGAGTCAAAAAAATGGGCAAAGAAGAAATGAAAGAGATGTTTGATCTTGTCATCTATGCTTTTAATCAGGAACCCACGGCGGAACGCCAAGAACGTTTTGAAAAATTGTTATCACATACGCAAAGCTATGGCTTCCTAATTGATGAGCAATTAACAAGTCAAGTGATGGCGACACCTTTTCAAGTGAATTTCCATGGTGTCCGCTATCCCATGGCTGGAATTGGCTATGTGGCTTCTTATCCAGAATATCGTGGTGAAGGCGGCATCTCTGCTATTATGAAAGAAATGTTGGCTGATTTAGCGAAACAAAAGGTTGCCCTTTCTTACTTAGCACCGTTTTCATATCCATTTTATCGTCAATATGGCTATGAACAAACATTTGAACAAGCGGAGTATACAATTAAAACGGAAGATTGGCCACGTGTTAAACGAGTTCCGGGTACCATTAAACGAGTTTCTTGGGCTGACGGTAAAGAGGTCATTAAAGACGTATACCTTGAAAATCAAAGAGCGCACTCTGGTGGTGTGATCCGTGAAACTTGGTGGCTGGATTATACGCTGAATCGTGCAAGTAAACCAAATAATCAAGCGATTTATTATTCGTCAGAAGGGAAAGCAGAAGGCTATGTGATTTATCGGATAGCTGCTGGCACCTTTGAAATCGTAGAATGGAACTATTTAACTAATACAGCTTTTAAAGCTTTAGCTGGGTTTATTGGCTCACATAGTGGTTCCGTCCAATCGTTTCATTGGATTAATGGTTTTGCTGGAAAAGATTTAAATGATTTAATGCCAACGCCAGCAGCTTCTGTAAAAATTTTACCTTACATGATGGCACGAATCGTTGAGTTACAAACATTTCTTGAAAAGTATCCATTTCAATCAGGAGAAAAAGAAACGTATTCTTTAGAGATTGAAGATTCCTATGGGCCATGGAATGAAGGTATTTGGACAATCACAATTGACGAACAAGGAAAAGCGACAGTGACTAAAGGTGCTGTGGAAAAGGAAGGGACTGCTGCTTTGAAAGCAGATATCCAAACGTGGACGCAACTATTCTTGGGCTATCGTTCAGCAGAGACGTTATCTTTTTATGAACGCTTGCAAGGAGACGCAACGACAGTTCAACGTTTAGGCCAACGTTTAGTCAAAGGCATGCCAATTTTAGAAGATTATTTTTAAAAGTGTGTTTATTCGCAAAAAATGACAGAACCTACTATAATAAAAATGTAAAAAGAATTATTTTAGAAAGGTGATGGGGACAATGGCGAAAACGAAACAAGAAAAAGTTGCACGCAATAATAAAATTGGGCAATATATAGCTATTGCGACAGGACTTTATTATTTAGGAAAAATGATTCTTGATCGGCGGCAAAAAAAATAATAGATAAAAGAACGACGTGTTTCACTGAAAGAAAGTATCTCGCATAATTGTTTATGCGGGATACTTTCTTTTTGTCTATTGACAGATGTAGTGAAGACTTCTAAAATTAAAACAGATTGTTCTCGTAGCTCAGTAGGATAGAGCAACCGCCTCCTAAGCGGTAGGTCGCTGGTTCAATTCCAGTCGGGAACGTAAAAAACACCTTTCAAATGTTGATTTGATAGGTGTTTTGTTTTATTTGTGCCAAAAATGTGCCAAATTGTTAATTACTTTTATAGATTTTATCGAATACAGAATCAATCATTTCATCATTTTTGTTATCTAGCTCTTTTATAATGTGTAAGTAAGTAGTTATCGTTGTATCTAAACTTGAATGCCCTAGCCTTTTAGAAACATATATAGTATCACAACCTTGATATAATAGAACTGAAGCATGCGTATGACGTAAACCGTGTAAGGTGAATTTTTTTGTTACACCTATTTCAGATAGTTTTTTTCTCAAGTATTTAGTTACTGCGTTATTAGAAATAAGCCCGTTTTGAGAATTGTAAAAGATAAATTGTTCAGGGTTTTGTACCTCTAGTTTATCAAACAATTCTTTTTGAGCTTTCTTGTATTCTTTTAGTAATTGAGCAGTATGAAAATCAATTTTTATTTTACGTACAGAACTTTCGTTTTTAGTTTTTCCCCAGCAATTCATTTTGTAATTCCACGTTTTATGAATATCGATTATTTCATCCTCGAAATTTATATCGTTCCAAGTTGTTCCTAGTAACTCTGCAAAACGCATACCTGTAGCACCAGCTACCACAACCATAATTGGCGATGCGTAGTGTGGGTCAATTCCTTTTTCAGCTAATTCCATTAACCGCTTAAAATCACCGTAATCTAAAAATTTATCATTTTTGGTTTTATCTGATTCTTTACCTTTAATTACAGCTTTTCTAGTTGGATCAAATAGAATAAGTCCTTCCTCAACCGCATCTTTAAGCGATGCTCTGATATGGTTATTAAATTTAATGACAGTTGACTTCATATGCTCTTCGGCAAACTTGTTTAAATATCGTTGGTACAATGGTCGGGTAAGCTGTGAAAGAATTATATTTGGCATATATCTTTCTATATTGTTGAGTGTATCTTTGTATTTTCTATATGTTATTTCAGAAACGACATCTTTTTTATATAGATTCATCCAATCTTTAAAGTATTCAGAAAACAAGATATTTTGTTTATCACCTTGAAGCCCCTTTTTTAAATTATATTCAATTTCATCAGCTGCTTCTTTGGCTTCTCGTTTAGTTTTAAACCCGCTTTTTCTTAATTTGCTATGCGTGCCATCTTGTTTTTTATAAGATATTTCGTATTGCCAAGAATTTCCCCGCTTTATAAATCTAGCCATTGTATCACCTCCAATATTTGATTAAAACGCCTGTTGTGAATCAAAAACGTGTAGACCCGTCAAAGAGAGGGATTCTATTTAACTCGAAGATACATGCCAGGATAATAGGCCCAGTTTCCACCATTTAACTCTTCTAATTGCTCAACAGTTAATCCGTGTCGTGCAGCAAAGTCACGCCCGAGTTCATTTTTTCCTAATTGGTCATAAACTGCCTGTTCTCCAGATTGTTCGGAATTTTGAGGTTCTTCACTAGGTGCTTGCGTAGTTTCAGCTTGTTGTTGTGGTTCAGAAGGTTGAACATCTGCTTGTTGCCCTTGATTGTTTCTCTCAATTAATTGTTCCATCGTAATATTACCTAGATAACTATAAACTTGTCCACCAGCTGACAAAGTACCATCTATATTTTTGACTAATGTTCCTGGAGTATTATTTAAAACATATGACATTATTTGATTGCCATTTTCATCAATGCTAAAGCTCAAATTTTGGAGCGGAGCATTTGATTGAGTAGTGCTAGTCAATGTTCCGTCAGCATTTATAAAGAATAAATTATCACTTTGAGGGATACCCCAGCCTCCGACAAAATCATTAAGGCCTACTTGAGGTGTCTGTTCTTCAATAGTAGATGAATTTACAACACTAGATGTTGTTAACGTAGAACTTTGACTCTTTTCTTTCGTGTCACTTGATGATTCTTTAGCGCTTGATGAAATACTAGTAGATGAACTACTAACGTTTGCTTCTTTTTTTGTGTTATTCGAACAAGCAGATAGTAATAATAATGATAAACCTAGTAAAACAATTTTTTTCATTTCTCAATCACTCCTATTTTTTGTTATAATATTTTTATAAGCAAATCTCGAGATGAGGTTTTAAGTCCGTGTTGTCGCACGGGCTTTTTTATTTTTTGTTAGTATCATCATCAGAGTATAATCCAAGTTCTTCAAAAATATCTTGCCAAAATGGCTTACTCCCGTATTTATCTATATATGCTTTTTGTAATGCAATTTTAGAAGCTTCTTCTGCACGTTTTTGTTCTTCTGCAATTTTAGCGTTAATCTTATAATTTATTGCGTGGTAAATATTGATATTTTGATTACGTATTTTGAATACATAGTTTAAAGCTAAATGCTGTGGCAGATGTAATATATGTTCAAAATAGTTTAAAAGACGATTGTGCATAGCTGGTTCGCTCATTTTAGTAGCTCTACACATGTCTTTAAATCTATATTTTTTCTCAAGCATATATTCTAATCGCTCTGTTGGACAGAAAAGAATAGATGCAATATTGTTCGCTTCGTTTTCAAATGGTATTAGTTCAGGAGAATAATGACCTTCTACCTGCTCATTGGCTAATGAAACAAAAACTTGCTTTTTTTTACCATCAAGGATATGAAAATAGAAATGACACAACTCGTGTAAGATAGTAAATATAACTCGTTGAAGCACACGATCTTGATTAATCATTATTAATGTTCTTTTTCCGCTTGGAATTGTGATGCCTGAAATTCTATTGACAATGCCGATAGGCAAAAATTGAAAATCTGCATTAAAGACTAAATCTTTGTATCTTATCCATGATAAGTCACTTTGAGTTGAAGGCCATTCATTATCTAATGAAAAGATCTCAGTAGGGTCAGCTTCAAAAAAAGCAAAGTGTATATTAAATTGTGATTGAAAAAAAGAAATTATATTTTTATAAGTTAATTCCTTAATTTCAATGTTTTGAAAACGAGCTATATTTGAAAGTAATATATTTGCTTTTTTTACATAATCTAAATATTCATCTGTCGTTACGTGTTGATATTCATATTTCGTCATAGCAGTTACCCAATTAATCTTTCCACTTAGTGTCATCATTCAACAATCCCTTAGCGATTTTCATCATGCCTTTAAGAGAACTATTGAATTTTTTCTTTTCTTCTTCTGTCATGTCTTCACTTTCCATTCGAAACGCAGCTAAAAGTTCATTTTCCTCTTTGTCTTTAACCTGATCTTTCTCTGCAGAAACAGAAAAATTGGGATTTTCTGTCCGGCCCAACAAATAATCAATAGATACATCGAAATAATCAGCTACTTTTTTCAATTTGTCAGAACCAGGGGTATTCTTACGCCATCTGTTAATTACCCCATTCCCAAATCCTAATGTTTCTTCTAATTGTCTTATTGACATTTTCTTTTCGCTAGCAAGTAATTTTATTTTTTCGTATAAATCCACTTGTATCAACCTTTCTAGGAATACAAAGAAAAATGTATACAAAAAATCTACAAAAGTGTTGACAATGTAGAAAATATGTATATAATTATCCTTGTAAGTTAATTGGATAGAAAAAAAGCAAACTAAAAACACACCTTACAGCATTAAGTTTGGCGACCGAGTGCAAAATAAAGGCTTTGTTATTGGCTTATTAACTATGTCCTGATTGTAGAATATTTGTATACATAAGTCAATAGTTTTTACAAAAATTCTATCCAGTTTTCTTTCAAAAAACGGAAAGGAGATAAAACATGAGCAATATTAATAGTGGTCGTGAAGCTATTAGATCATTTATGGAAAAGAACAATATTTCAGAAAGAGATCTTGCAACTGCTTATGGTAAGTCAAGAACATGGATTCAGCGTGTTTTGAGTGGAAAAGATAAGGGACCAGCGGTAAATGCTTTTATTTTAGAAGTAATTAGAGATCACAAAATTAGATAGGAGGAATGAAAATGGATACACAAATATTTGAAAATAATCTATTTCAATTAGAAGTCAAAACTGAAAAAGGTGAATCGTTGTTTGATGTTGAGACAGTAGCAAGAAGTTTAGGATTCACAGAAGTGAAGAATGGTAAGGAATATGTTCGATGGAGAACTATCAACGGATACCTAAAAAAATATCTTTCGCAAGAAGTTGCGAAAACCGATTTTATCAGCGAACCAATGGTTTATAAATTAGCATTCAAAGCAAACAATGCTTTAGCTGAAAAATTTCAAGATTGGTTAGCAACTGAAGTGTTACCACAAATTCGCAAGTATGGAATGTATGCAAAAGATGAATTGCTAGATAATCCTGACTTATTACTAGATGTGGTTACTAAGTATAAAGAAGAACGAACTTTACGTTTAATGGCTGAACAGAGAGTAAATGAATTACAACCTAAAGCAACTTACTATGATTTAGTGATTCAAAATAAAACGTTGTTATCTGTAACTAAGATAGCAAAGGACTATGGAATATCTGCACGTAAGTTAAATAGTTTATTGCATGAATTTGGAATTCAGTTTAAACAAGGTGACATGTGGTTTTTGTATCAGAACTATGCAGATAAGGGCTATACCCAAAGTTTCACACATGTAATTGATGATGAAAACAGTCGTATGAGTACGAAATGGACTCAAAAAGGAAGATTATTTATTTATGAAATTATGAAACAAAATGGATGGTTGCCATTAATTGAACAAAATTAGATAGGAGGTACATTCATGTCTCAAACACAATACTTAGAAGCTAAAATTCCAGTACCTTCAGATTACGTTATTATCTCTAAAGTTGAATATGAAGAATTAAAAAAAGCTGATGAGACAGGAAACTGGATGACGTTGAAAGAAGTATTAGACAGGGTAAATCGTGGATATGAATGGTTTACCAGTAATGTATTGAAAAATCCCAGATATAGAAAAATATTAGACGTAGATAAAAATAAAGATGGCTTTGTTTATTATCCAGGGGACGGTCGCGATACTTATCTTTTTCAGAGAAGAAAAATGCTTGAATTTTTAGATGAAAATTTTGCAGATATTTTAAAGAAAGGAAGTAATTAAAAATGAACAATTTAGTAATAATGAAAGACCAACAAGCGGTCACAAGTAGTTTACAAGTTGCAGAAGTATTTGAAAAACAACATAAGCATGTTTTGGAAGCTATTGACGAATTGAAACAAGGGGTAGCCGAAAATTCGGCACACCTATTTTACGAAGATTCCTACATTCATCCACAAAACAAACAATCATATCGCCAAGTAATTATGAACCGTGACGGATTCACACTACTAGCAATGGGATTCACAGGTCAAAAGGCATTGCAGTTCAAACTGAAATATATTGAGGCTTTTAATCAAATGGAAAAAGAAATTCAACAGCCTAAACTTCCAACCTCGCAAAGAGAATTGGCGATGCTTGCTTTATCAGCAAATGAAGAAACAAATGAGCGTGTAGATGTAATTGAAAAAGAAGTAGCCGACTTAAAAGACAATCAAAAAATCGGTGCAGATGATTATGGCTACTTATCACGCCGAGTTCATCAACGAGTAGCAGAAGTTGCAAGAGGATTTGGGAAAATCACAAAAGAACAGCGTGGCAAGCTTTACAAAGATATTAATTCAGGTATTAAGCAAATCACAGGCGTGGGTACTCGATCACAATTAAGAGAAAAACATTATCCAATCGTAATTGAATATATCAATGACTGGGAGCCGTCTACAGCCACAAAAACAGTTGTAAGACAAATGAGTTTAGACTTAAACGACATAGCATAGGGAGAATATTATGGCTTATACAACTGAACAAGAAAGCTGGATACTCAACCAAATCAAAAAAGAGCGTAAACAGCTACAAGATGATAGAGCAGCGCTTAGACAATCAGAACAACTGACCGAAGGGAAAGCATATCAAATTGAAAAAGAACTTGAATTTTTAAGATACTTAGAGATTCAAAATAGAATGCATATTTAAGGAGAAATGAAATGAGAAAAATTTATAACTTAAGAAGAATTGCAGTACTACTAATCGTATTCGGATTGGGACTGATAGTAGGCGGAAATTTTAATCCGATTATCCAAAATATATATATCGGCTTATTCATCATTTGGACACTGTTTTATGATCTGGCACTTGAAGATAGAGAGGTTAAGAAATGACAAGAAAAGACAAATTAGAACAAACGAAAAAACTTGCTGATTTATGGTATCAGCAACAGAAAAATAAAATATACATTGCCCAACAAAAAGAGCGCAGAGGTGTCGCATGACGACAAAAAAGCGACTTAAGCCGGCAAGCAATAAGTCGCATACAAAAATTATACAAGAAAAATTATATCACAGAAACGAGGTCTTGTTAAATGGCTGAACAACTAAATGTTTATCAAAGATTAGCAGAAGTAAGAAAAAAAGTATCTTATTTAAAAAAAGAGCAATCAGGAAGTCAATTTAATTATGTTGGATCAAGTGATGTCCTAGGAGCTTTACATTCAAAAATTAATGAAATGGGATTGTTATTACAACCAGCAATTACAGGCCATAAAGTTAAGGACCAGATAGAGATTATAAATCAATACAATAAGTACACAAAACAAACAGAACAGAAACAAAGAATAACATATTTTACTGAACTTGAGATGACTATGCGCTGGATTAATATTGATAATCCAGAAGATTTTTTGGAATCAAAGTGGTATGCACAAGGTGTTGATATTGCTGGTGAGAAGGGTGTAGGTAAAGCATTAACTTATGCAGAAAAATATTTTTTATTGAAATTTTTTAATATTGCAACAGATAAAGATGATCCTGATTCATTTCAAAAGAAGCTTGATGCTAAAGAACCAATAAATATGGTTAATGGTAAACAAATATCAGAGATGAACGATTTAATAAGAAAAGTAGCGGAACTAAGCTCAAGCGATATGCAAGTTGTTAGAAATGGATTGTTGCAACATGTTGGTGCACAAACATTAGACAGTATGACAGATAAACAGTATCCAGAAGCAATGAGACAGTTAAATAAGTGGAAAAGTAACTATGAAATAGAGATCAATAAAAACAATACAAATGATCAAGTAAAAAATATTAACTGGGGGCAAAGGTAATGACAAATGAATTAACAACAAATGTACAGTTTAAAGTAGATTTTAAAGCCAGTGAAATAACAATTCAGAACGAATCGCAACTAAAAGAAATGGTTGATAAAGCAGTAAATCATTACTCAAGTATGATTTTTACAGATGCGAATATTCCAGAAGCCAAGCAAGCAAAAGCGGATTTAAATAAAGTGGCGACACTTTTAGATAATGAGCGCAAAGCAATAAAAAACGAGTATAACAAACCCTTGAAATCGTTTGAAGACAAAATTAAAACTTATGTTGGACAAATTAAGCTAGTAAGTGATGGCATCAACGAAAGTATCCAATTATATGAAGAAACAGAACGTTCTAAGAGGCTTGAAAAAATCAAAGATACTATTAAAGAAATGTCAGAAAACTATAGTGTTGAGTTAGAAGAAGTAGGTATTAGAAATAACTGGTTAAATAAGAGTTCTTTTACTGCAAAAGGAGAAATAAATAAAAAAACTTTAGAAGAAATTGCTGCCGATATGACAATGATTTTTAAAGAAAAAGAGCGAGTTATAGGAGAAAAAGCGATTATAGAAAATTATGTAAAGGCACTAGGATTAGAGCCTTACTCGTGGTTAAGCCAAATTGATAACGGAAAAACAGCTGCAGAATTGATGGTTGAGATTGATGCTGCACTAGCAAAGAAAAAAGCCGCTGAAGAAAGGGCTATAGAACAACAGAAAGCACATGAAGAATATGAAGCAGCAATGCGAGAATTAAATGAAACAGTCGTAGAAGATAAAGTAATTGACAAAAATACAGGAGAAATAGTCAGTGAACTATCACCAAAAGCGGAAGTAAAAGATACAAATAAAAATACAGTAACATTACGACTTTCAGGTTCGCACAGTCAATTGACAGCACTTAATGAGTTCATAGTTGATAGTGGCATTATGGTGGAAGTGATTGAGTGATTGGAAAAATCATAAACCACAAAGGAAATAAATTGGTCATCGAATTTGAGGATGAAATAAATTCAAATTTTCTCGAACTTCTGGCTAATAACGATGATAATTTAGCGAAAGTTGAATTCTTAGATAATCGACGGATGTCTCAAAAACAGAATGCACTTTCTCACGTTCTAATAGCCGATGTAGCACGTTGGAGCTATGACGAACCTAAATGGATTGAAAGTGTCTTGAAATATTACTACGAGGCTAAGAGTGGTGTTTATTTTGAACATAGTAGAGCTACCAAGAATGAAGCGACTGAGTGGATCGGTTTCTTGATTGAGTTTATTTTGAAAAACGATATACCACTGGAAAAAAGATACCAATACTTGCTTGAAAACAACAAATGGTTTTATTACTGTCTGAAATATCGTAAGTGCTGTATTTGCGGTAAGCATGCTGACGTTTGCCATATTGAAGTTGTTGGTATGGGGCGTAATCGTAAAAAGATTAATCATGAGACATTCACATTTTATGCAGGATGTCGTCAGCACCATCAAGAGGAGCACCAAATAGGTACTAAGAACTTTTTGAATAAGTATCAAATTAAACCAGTCAAATTAAACATCGAAGAGCGTAAAAAGTTAAACATAGGAGGATAGAACGGTGGCTGAAAGAAGAATGTTTGCAAAGACCATCATTGATAGCGATGCATTTTTAGACATGCCGCTGTCAACTCAATCTCTTTATTTTCATTTGTCAATGCGAGCGGATGATGATGGATTTATTAATAATCCTAAGAAAATCCAACGAATGGTTGGATGTGGAGATGATGATTTAAAGCTATTAATGGCCAAAAGATTTATTTTAGTTTTTGATAGCGGAGTTATTGTTATCAAGCATTGGAAAATTCATAACTATATCCGAAATGATCGATACAAACCAACTCTATATCAAGAAGAAAAGGCTGAATTAGCTGAGAAAAATAGTAAGGCATATACCTTTAAAACCGAGGTTATAGAGAGTGAAAACCATCTTGGTATACCAGATGACAACCGTATGGGATACCAAATGGATACACAGGTTAGGTTAGGTAAGGATAGGTTAGTTAAGGATAAAAAAAAGAATAGTGTTGAGCCGAGCTCAACTATGCCTGAATTATTCGAAAAAGTTTGGAAAACTTATCCAAAGAAAACCAACAAGAAAAAAGCTAGAGAACAATTTTTAAAGAAGTTCAAGACGGAAGAAGATTTAGAGCCGTTTAAAAAAGGATATAAGGACTATCTTGCGTATATTAAATTAAACGATTGGTATCACCCGCAAGAATTGTTTCGTTGGATACGTGATGATCGTTACAACGATGAATATGATCTGTCTCAAACAAATAAGCAGCCTGCGTATTCTAAGGCGCCAGTGAGACAAGAGCAGTTACCAAATTGGACTGGAATGCAAGAAGATGTGCCTTTATCAGCTGAAGAATTAGCTGAATTAGAACGACAAAAACAAGAATTATTAGGAGAGTGACAATATGATAAACCAAGTTGTGTTAGTTGGACGTTTAACGAAAGATATAGATTTACGCTACACCGCTAGTGGTTCAGCTGTTGCGACCTTTACACTTGCTGTGAACCGTAACTTTACAAACCAAAACGGCGAACGAGAAGCGGATTTTATCAACTGTGTAATTTGGCGTAAGCCTGCTGAAACAATGGCTAATTATGCTCGCAAAGGAACATTATTAGGAGTTGTTGGAAGAATTCAAACTCGTAATTATGACAACCAACAAGGCCAACGTGTCTATGTGACTGAAGTTGTTTGCGAAAGTTTCCAATTATTAGAGTCAAAAAGCACCAATGAGAATAGAAATAGCATTCAGAGTTCGCAGAATAGCGTTACAGGCGTTCAAAATAATTTCGAGAGTAATTATGCCAAAAATCAAAACAAAGGCTTAAATCAGCAAAATAACAGCCAACAAATGTCGTTTGGTGGAGATGTAGATCCGTTCGCAGGTGCAGGTAATTCAATCGACATTAGCGATGATGATCTGCCTTTTTAGGAGGTTAAAAAATGAACAGTGTAATTTTTGAAGATATAGCACGTATTCAAGCTGAAAAAAAGCAAAAGCGAAAAGAAATGCTTAAGTTAATGAATGAAAACCCAGATTGGTATAAACATCCAAAAAGCATGGTCTATCGTCAAATTAAAATGCTTGGTAATGATATTGGTGAGCAAACAATGGATAAATCTAAACCAATCAATTCAATTGATAAAGACAAGTTCACCATTCAAGAATATTTGTATTTGCAATGGATTGGTTATTCAGTGAATGCAATCATAGAAGCGTTAGGAATGCCTAGAAGCAAATTTTGGGAATATAAAGCTGAACATTTAAATTAGATTTATGAAATGAAAGTGAGTGTTCATTTTGCTGGAGATATATTACACGCCAACATCCGCTATTATTGCGGATGCACTGGCTAAAACATATGAAGTCGTTTCTTTAGAAACAGCTAGAAATATTGCCAAGAAATTTAAGGCTAGTTTAAAGCAGAAAACGGACCTTTATGTAATTGAAAGTATTTTGATTGATGCTGGTTATAAAAAAGAGCCAGTGAATTTATAGAAGGGAGTGGAGGTTTGGTCGACCACAAAGAATTCTTTACTCCTTTGAAATTATGGAAATTATAGCGAAGAGTTATTTTTCAGGTGCTGGTGGAATGGATTTAGGTATGCTGCAGGCAGGAATAAACGTTGTGGAATCTTTTGAAATAGATAAAAAATGTTGTGCGACTTTAAGAAAAAATTTTAATCACAAAGTTAATGAATGCGATATATCAAAAATTACAGTTTTGGATCAGCAAGATGCAGATGTATATATAGGCACGTTTCCTTGTACAAAATATTCAAGCATTGCTGACATCAGTGGTACTAGAATCGGCGATGACTTATTTTTACATTTTTTTAGGCATGTTGCATTAGCCCAGCCAGAAATATATGTTGTAGAAAATGTGCCAGGGATGAAAAAATTTCAAGTAGTAATGGAATGCTTAACAAAACTACCCGATTACTATATTCGAGTTGAATGCCCTGTGAATGCTAATTTTTGGCTCCCGCAAGAGCGGAAAAGATTAATTGTTATAGGTAGCAAGCGGCCTTTTCCCAAATTGGATTATCCAGGACAAATAACAAACTTAAGACTAAAAGATATTTTAGAAAAAAATCCTAACGTATCAGTTCCCGACTATGTTAGCAGTAGGTTAAATGGAAAGTATAGAGATAAACCCATAATTACTAACTTAGACGGAATAGCACCGACAGCGGTTGCGCACTATGCCAAAGATAAAAGTACCCGTTTAGTTGATGATGGATTAAGAATAAGACCATACTCTTTACTTGAATGGCAGAGACTTCAAGGGTTTCCTGACTGGTTCTCTTTTGAAGGGACCGATAATGATGGGATGAGAATGGTTGGAAATGCAGTAGCCGTCCCAATGGCGGAATGGATTGGAAAACATATAGTAGAATACTTTAATTAATAGAAAGGAGCGGAGATTTGCGGCCGCGATTAAAAAGCTTTTTGCTCCTTTGGAAGTATGAAACTAAACAAAATATATAACGAAGATTGCTTAAAAGGAATGAAACGAATACCAGATAAGAGCATAGACATGATTCTATGCGATCTGCCCTATGGAACAACGAGAAATAAGTGGGACAGTATTATTCCTTTAGACAAACTTTGGGAGCAATATAATCGCATAATTAAAGACAATGGAGCAATCGTTTTAACGGCACAAACACCATTTGACAAAGTCTTAGGTATCTCAAATATAGCAAATTTAAGGTATGAATGGATTTGGGAAAAAACAACTGCTACTGGCCATCTAAATGCTAAAAAGATGCCTATGAAAGCTCATGAGAACATACTGGTTTTTTATAAAAAACTACCAACGTATAATCCGCAGAAAACGATAGGCCATACGCCTGTTAATAGCTATACAAAATATCAAGACGATGGCAGCAATTATGGAAAGACAAAAGTTGGAGTATCTGGTGGTGGTTCTACAGAAAGATATCCAAGAAGCGTTATCAGATTCTCTACGGATAAGCAAAAATTAGCATTGCACCCAACGCAAAAGCCCGTTGCGTTGTTTGAGTATCTGATTCAGACATATACGAATGAAGGTGACATTGTGCTTGATAATTGCATTGGTTCAGGTACAACTGCAGTTGCTGCAATTAATACTAATCGTCAGTTCATTGGTTTTGAGAAAGAAAAAGAATATTTTGATGTTGCCATTGAGAGAATTAAGAAAGCGAGTGAAGAAGATGATTCCAAGATTTAGAGCGTGGAAAATTGAGGGTGAGTACTCAAGGATGCTTACCACAAATCAAGCTGTTATGACTGCAATTAAAAATTGCTACGATGGCGTAGGCGTTGCTGAAGGAACGACAGGTTATCATTATACGGATACAACGCTTAAACCACAAAAATACATTCTCATGCAATCAACAGGATTTAAAGATGATAACGGAGTTGAAATTTTTGAAGGAGACGTGGTCAACATTCATTGGTTTTATACGGATTATGATCCTGAAACTCTCGGAGCTATTGAAAACGAAGCAACAGCAGAAAAAGTAGTGATAACAAAAGAATTCGGAAATCTTGGATTCTGGTGGAATAGCGGTGATGATTGGGTTGATTTGGCAACGTTGGCACTTACTGTCCAATTGCATGAAGAATCATTCGAGCTTTTAGGCAATGTCCACGAGAATCCAGAATTATTGGAGGGGAATTAAATGCATGAACTAATAAAAGAAATTGAACGTCAATTAGAAATGGATCGCATTGAAGAAGGAAATATGTCAGCAGAAGATGTTTTATACATCGTAAAAGGTTTTAAAAGACCATATCTAAACGAAAATCAGCAGATTGTGCTTGATTGGTTGAAAAATGACATGCTAGACGATTCCGATTTTTACAACACAATATATAATTCTAGGTTCTTATATGTTAATGGAGAGCCGCACCGAAAAGAAAATATAGCATTCATGAAATTGAAAAACAAAGAGTTAGCGCAAGTTATCCAAGCATTTAGCCAGTGGGCTATTGAACAGGAGGAAGAGTGATGTTTATTGAACTTACAGCGATGGATGGGAACGTTGAGTTTGTAAATGCCAACCACATCAAGTGTATTTGTAAATCTAACATGCCGGGGGGAGGATCAATTATCGAATGGACGCATGCTCCAGCTTGGAATAATAATCCTACGGACTATAACTCCTACTACAAAGAAACTCCGAAAGAAGTATTTAATAAAATATATTATGTATGTCATGAAGAAGGACGTTAGCTAATTCCGCAATCGTCAGCGATAACAAACAGGAGGGGACAAAATGAGCAAGTATATCATCACAGCTGATAAAGAAAACCAAGGATGGCTAGAGGCTTTCAATTCTTGGGCAGGCCACTCGTATCAAATGAATCAAGAAGTGAACGAGGAACATATTGATCGTCTGGAAATTAACGTTGAGAGATTTAACCATGAAATTGCATGTGGTCCAGCTATTAGATTGGAGGAAGTGGAATGAAAGTAATTGATAAAAACAAAAATAAAGCAGTGGAAGTGGACAGTGTGTCAAATAATGGTGAAATCTACCATGTGTATGATGAAGGGAATCAATATCGGTTATTCAAGGATGAGGTTCAAGTGATAAACCAAGATACATGCATTCACGAATATGAAGTATATGCTTATCCTACTGGATCTAATCCCACTGACATAGAAATGGCAGGACACTGTAAAAAATGCGGTTATGATACACATGAACAGTTTTAGGAGGAACAGCGATGAATAAACTTAATATTCAAGAAATAAAAACAAGAATAGAACAAACGTTTCCTGAATTGGTTTTAGGATGGTCAAGTGATACTGGCATCCCAAGTATTTATTCAAAACGACTTTGTCGTGTAATAGCCTATACGTATCATGGAAAATGGATATTGAAATCTGAAATAAGTGAATATTCCAATCATATTGCAGCTATTATCAATTTGTTGGAACAATGGGATGGGAAAAAGGAGAATTAGCGATGAATAACCAAAAATTGATTAAGAAATGGGAAAGTAAGGAAGGTGTTCCGTCATATGAAATAAGCGCCTTTCCAGTTAATCCATCTTTAAATGAAATGTATATTGCAGGTTATGGCGTTGCACGAAAAGAAATCCTAGACGATTTAAAACAACTAGACGAACCGAAAAAAGTCGTGGTGCCGAAGTTTGTTGCGGAATGGATTGAGTTATATAAAAAAGAAAATAAAACTACTTTGTGGCATGTGATGAATAAGATTATAAATGAAAAGTTTTTAAACCATCAAAACATTGTAATTTGGTTTGAAAATGATAGTAACAAACATATTCTGGAACAAGCTTGGGTAAACGGCTACGAAGTCGAGAAAGAGCAATTGTATTATGTTTTTGACACGACAACAAAACAATATTTAGGTGTAGATAAAGTTTTAAACAAAGCATTCTGGTTATCGTCTCAGAACAGCGGAGCAAGAACACCGCTAACAGAACAAGAAATCAAAGCAATTGATGAACGTTACTGGCCGTTTGCTGTGAAAGTGGGGAATAAATAAATGAAAATTATTGCTAAAGGTCGAGGAACTGGAAAAACAACAGAGCTAGTTAAAGAATCAGCGAGAACAGGTCAGTATATTTTAGCAGCGAATAAAGCTCATGTTCAAGCCATTGAACAAATTGCCAAAAAAGTAGGCGTTACTATTCCATATCCTGTTACGGTGGATGAAATTGTAAGAATGGATCGCTTTACATGTGGCAGTTCCATTCAACGAAATGGATTGCTGGTTGATGAAGCAATTATGGTTTTAAGTAAACTAATTGGCTTAAAAATCACTGGTGCGACTATATCTCTTGAAGGAGAACAACAATGTTAAGTTATCCAGAAGTTTATATTTTAGGCCGTCAAGTCGAGGGCGTTTATGTTGAATACATGAGAAGAACCTTTTACACATTATCAGATGCTAAACGTAATGCAGATTTTTATAACAAACACTATAATGGCGAATGGAAAATTTTAAAATACGGTAGACCGATAACGATTGAGGTGCAGAAATGAAATCGCTAAGTGAAAAAGCAGAAGATTTTTTACAAGATAAGTACAGAAAAACATACTCATACTCATTGGAAAAAATTGGTTACGATATCAGAAACGCAATTCATCAACAAAAAGAATTAATTGAGCCTAGATACATGGACACGCTAGACATAGAAACATATACAGCAGAATTAATCGCAACAATGGACTATCTGCATGATAGACAACTTAAATTAATTTTAGGAGATGATGATTAGTTGCGGACGTCAACATTTAACTATATCAAAGATATTTTAGGAGACTATTATAAAACCGATGACTATATTCGGCAACGCGAAGAAGAATTACGTTATCCATTTAGAGAAAGTGATTTGAACAGTGGCATTAAAGGATCACACGGAAATAATGAAGCTGCTGCCAATTTACTTATTACGATTGAACAAGACAGGCGGCTAGCAAGCTTAGAACGGAATAAACGCATTATTGACAAAGTGCTTAGTGAATCGTGCGAAGATACCATCACTATCATTCAAGAACTTCATTTTAAAAAACGGCCTAGATTCACTATGCAAGGATTAATTGATCAAGGGAAAATATTTTGTAGTAGAAGAAAGGCCTTCGAATTACAAAGAATATTTTTTGAAGAAATCGCAAAAGAATTAAATTTAGATATATAATTTGCACTATTTGTGCACTATCGAGGTTATTTCACATGGTAAATTAGTAGTGTGAGAAGTGTAAGGAAATCAAAAATAAATATTATCTCGTTGCTAACACTGATCACACTATCACTCGCAAACTGATACGTTCTCTTATTAGAGGGGAGGTGAAGAGCCTTCTCTTTTTTTCTATAGGTTTGCGAGTGCTGCTATTATAAAAACTAAACCTTTGGTATACTTAAATAAAAAAATATCAGGGGTGTTTTAGATGGAATGGTGGCAATTGTGGATTCCTTTTGGTGGAACTATAGCGGGAATTTTTGCAAATGTATATATTAATTATAGACAGACAAAGAAAAATGAAGAACTTCAAAAAGAAATAACTCAAAAACAAATTGACGCTAATTTAAAAGCAAAGGCAAGAATAGAATGGATTAGCGGCGTGAGAGAAAAGTCATCTGAACTTATGTCATTGTTACTCTCATTGCAGAAAGAAGAAATTTCATTTCATGAACAATGGTTAAAAGTGGAAGAGACATCTGAATTATTAAAGCTTTTCTTTAGTTCAAAGACGATTGAAGATATAGAAAAAGATATCCATGTCCAAGAGGATAATATTTTTGTGTCTGAAAAAGCCGAGGAAATTCTTTATAACGAATGTAACAACAACGGTAAGAATATATTTGTTAGAAGATATATTGAATGTTTAATAGAATTGTACGAAAATGATAAATATAAATCCAAGGCAAAATATAGAAAAACAATTGCTAAAATTTTGAATAGAGATTTGTTTAATCAGACATCGTTGTACTTTGAAGGTGTAGATAAAATGGTAGAAGTAAAAAATAGTCCAGAAAAAACAGGAAAAGACTATCTGAATGAAGAAAAAATATTCGAATATGAGAGATTAAAAACTAGTATACCTTATAATCAAAATAGGTTAGAAAAGGTAGATCAAGAGCTACAAAAATATAGAGAAGTAATTAGTGAGTTTTCAAAAATTATTTCTTATTATTTAAAAATAGAATGGGATAAAGCGAAAAAGGGACAATAAGAATGATAATAGATCACTCACTGAGTGGTCTATTTTTGTACATAAGATTACACAGGGGGTGAGGTCATGGCAAAGTACACAGAGTGGATTTCTGAAGAAGGATTAATAAAAATAGGTGGGTGGGCTAAAGACGGCCTCACCGATGAACAGATAGCGCAAAATATTGGAATTAGTCGTTCTACGTTAAATGAATGGAAAAAACGATTTCCGGACATTAAGGACACCATAAAAAGAGGTAAAGAAGTTGTAGATCGCCAAGTGGAAAATGCACTGTTTAAAAGTGCAATAGGTTACGAATACACCGAAATTACTAAAGAAAGAATGGCAGATAACGGACAAAAGAAACGACATAATGGCGAATCATCTTTGACAGAAGAAGAGTGGGAAACAGCACTTGCTTATTTTAATTACCGTTGTGCATATTGTGGTGATTCAGATGAGATGACTAAGGACCATCTAGATCCATTAAAAAATGGCGGCGAGTTAACTTTTTCAAACGTAGTTCCTGCATGTCGTTCTTGCAACTCAAGTAAAAAGGATCATCAATGGCTGTCGTGGTATCAAAATCAATACTTTTACGATAAATATAAAGCAAATAAAATCACTGATTATATATCATTCGTGCTAAGCCTTCCGAAAAAAGAAGAAAACACAGAGCTAGTTGTTACAAAAGAAGTAACAAAACAGGTGGCTCCTAATCCAACATCTGCTATTTTCTGGTTAAAAAATAGAAAACCAGATGTATGGAGAGATAAGAAACAAACGGAAGTTTCAGGATCCATGCAGTTAAATAATCCATTTAAAAATCTTACAGAAGAAGAATTAAGAAAGCTTGCTGAAAGTGATGAATAAGATTGTTTTGGGTGCGAAGTTAGAATTATCCCGTCGTTATTTTTGGGAATATTGCAAGTTAACGGCATCTGACTTTTATAAGCAAGACAGAGAGTACTTAAAAGAGTTATGTGATGACTTGCAAGAATTCATTTATGATAGCGATGATGACGTTCTAGTTATCAACGAACCGCCGAGACACGGGAAATCGAGAACTGCTAGTAAATTCGTAGAATGGTTGTTAGGGAATGACACGAGAAAAAAAATAATGACGGGATCATATAACGAAACGCTATCTACAACATTTTCTAAAAGCGTAAGGAATACTATTCAAGAAATAAAAGCTGATGAAAACAGAGTTGTATTTTCAGATGTATTCCCTGGTGTAGAGATAAAGTCTGGTGATGGGGCCATGAACTTGTGGAGTTTGACTGGCGGATATAATAATTATCTGGCAACGTCACCAACTGGCACAGCTACAGGGTTTGGTGCAGACATTATTATCATTGATGATTTAATCAAAAATGCTGAAGAAGCAAATAACGCTATGATGTTAGAGAAACACTGGGAGTGGTTTGTTAATACGATGCTATCTCGTTTAGAAACAGGCGGCAAAATCATCATCATTATGACCAGATGGAATTCTAATGATTTAGCAGGTAAAGCATTAAAAGAATTACCGCAATCAGGTTATAAAGTAAAACATATTAGCATGAAAGCGTACGATGAAGAAACGGATACAATGCTTTGTGAGTCTGTGCTTTCCAAGGAAGAATATTTCCGCAAAAAGAAAACAATGGGTGCAGACATTGCTTCAGCTAACTACCAACAAGAACCAATTGATTTAAAAGGACGACTGTATCAAAAGTTTTCAACTTATGAAACGCGTTCAAATTATATCAAAATATGGAATTATACAGATACGGCAGATAAAGGTGCTGACAACTTGTGTTCAATTGTTTTTGGTGAGACAGAAGACCATAAAGCAGAAGTATTGGATGTTCTGTTTACAAAAGAACCAATGGAACAAACGGAAACAGCGCATGCAGAACAAATTAAAAATAATCAGGTGAACCATGCCCGCATTGAGTCTAACTCTGGTGGGCGTGGTTTTTCTCGTAATTCAGAAAGAATCGTTAAAGAACGAGGATATCGTGGAGCTTATTACGAGCCATTTCATCAATCGGCAAACAAACAATCGCGTATCCTTTCTAATGCGGCACTTGTTGAAAATAACGTGTTTTTCCCTTCTGATTGGAAAATAAGATGGCCAGATTTTTATGAAGCTATGACGACCTACCAAAGAGAGGGAAAAAATAAACATGATGATGCACCAGATGCAGTTACAGGAATTGTAGAAACGTTAGCAAATGATAATAAAGTTCAATTTATTCAATTTTAGGAGGCGGAATGATTGTTTCAAAGTGATTTAACATTGAGTCGATATAAAAGATTACGAACGAAATATTCTACGCAAATAAACGAAGAGCTGTTTGATCCAAATGACTTCATAACAGAGATGAAGCCATTTTTTGATGACAGAGAGCGTAAATACAAAGCTTATACAAGTGAAGAAAATGAGATTGATAGCAGACCTAAACCAAACACGAAAATTATAAAAGTGAATAATAAACTTCACGCTGGCTTATACAACACCATTGTTGATCAAGCAGCTGATCATTTCACAGGTATCCCAGTTAAATGGGATTATGATATTACAGAACAAAGAAAGTCCTTAATTCAAAAAACAAAGGATTTATTTTTAGGTAACGTCAGCGCGAAAATTAAAACGCCTAAAGAATTCGATAGACTAGCAGAATTAGTTAAAGAAATGCGATTCGCAATGTTGGATTCGGACACGGCACGATATCAAGGCGCTTGTGGGGTGGCTTTTCGTTTGTTAGAACCCGTTAAAACTGAGGGCGAGTGGCAATTGTGGGCATGTAATGTTGAGCCGTGGAGAGCCGAAAAATATGAGAATGCAGATATTTTCATTCGAGAGAAATATGACACACACCAAAAGAAATTTTTCGAAGAAATGAAAGTTGTTACTAAGAAAAAAATCTTAACGTATGACAGATACGTGGAAACGAATTTAATGAATGCGGCTGAAACATTTAAATTGACAGCAGAAACTGATAACCCTTTAGAAACGTTCTACCTATCAGAATTTAAAAACAACACAAACCGTTATTGTGATTTTGAAGTAGCAGAGGAACTTTCTGATGCATTTGATAGAAGCCTGTCAGACCAGCAAAACGAGTTAGAGCAATTTAAATTAGCGTATATGATGATTAGCGGGTCTCGTTTAGGTGAAGAAGAAGCACAGAGGATGATGGAACAGCTAGGTATCATTAATTTGCCAGATCCACAAGCAAAGGTTGGCTATGTAACGAAAGATATTAACAAAGATTTCAACGAGTATCATCTTAATCAGTTGAAAAAGCTTTACTACACAGTCACTAAGTCAATCGACTTCAACGATGAAGTATTTAAATCCAATAGCTCTGGTGAAGCTCGCAAGTGGCAAATAATAGCACTAGAAGCCAAAACAAACACGAAAGAACAGTACTTCAAAGAAGGATTAAAAGAAGTTGCAGAGACGATGGCAGCTTTTATAAAATTTAACGATAAATTAGAAGTAGATGTTTCTAAAATTGTGTTTACATTTAGTCGTAGTTTACCAACCGATATTGGATATCTTGCTGAGGCGTTGCCTAAATTAGCACCTTATGTATCAAAACGTACTATCATTAATCAAATTCCATTCGTTAAAGATCCAGATTACGAGGCGGACATGATGAATTTAGAACAAGGGCAAAACTATCCAAGCGGGGAATACGGCAAGCTAGGCGGTGCGGATAATGACGAAGAAGAAAATAACGGCTAGTGAACGTTATTGGGAAAAACGCCGAGAATTAGAAGACAAAGCACGTTTGAAACTAGAGAAGAAAACTCTTAGTGAGCTAGAATCTGTTTTTGAACGTGCTTTAGTTAAAATTCAACGACAGCTATTGTCACAAGCGGATTTACATGACATCACACAAAGTGAAATGCTAGAAGACTTTAGCAAACGAGACCAAGAAAAGTACCGCAAGTATATCGAAAAAAACTATAAAAAGTTGATGGAATCAGATGAAGCTTATAAGCAATTCATTGATGAATATTTTCCGTCCTATGACTATGCGAAAGTTAATCGTTTGTTACAATTACGAGCAGATATCTTTTCAACGCTAGCTGATGAAGCAATCGCAAGCGACGTTAACGGTAAATTTAATAACGACTTAGAAAACATTACAAAACGAATCTACAATTCTAATTCTAATGCGTTGATGCAATTATTAGGCGGCTCTGCTTCTGGTTTATCAAAAAAAGAGCTGGAAAACATTCTGAATTATCCATGGAGCGGCAAAACTTTTTCATCTCGCTTGTGGGGCAATATTTCAAGTTTAGAGCAACGTCTAAGTAATTCTATTATTAATTCTTTAGCAAGCGGCGAAGGTGTTTTAGAAGCTCTTAGAACGATGAAAAACGATGGTGTTATTAGCGGTATGTTTAAATTGGAACAAGGAAAGTTTAATCGATCGATTGAAAATCTTGTTAGAACGGAATATTCACATTTTGCTGTAGAGGGTGTAAGAAAATCGCTAAAGGATGTAAGTGTTAAGCAAACACAAAGCTGGTCAGCAGAAGATGAGCGTGTTTGCTCTATTTGTGGTGGACGTCACGGAAAAGAGATTAAAGACGATTGGCATCCACCTTATCATGGACGTTGTCGTTGTACTGAAATACCAATTATCCCTGAAATTAGTGATGATATAGATAAATTGTATGAAGAAATGTTCGGTGATTTATTGGATGAATTCGCTAATAATAATTGGGGAATAAAATTAAATAGGAGAGGACGATAGCAATGAAAGGATTATTCGAAGCAGTATTAAATCTAGAAGTTACGAATGGTACAGAAAAAGCCTATAAAAAAGCTTTTGAACAAGAAAACGAACGATACTTAACCAAACACACTTTGAGAGACGGCAACGGTAATGTCATCAAAGATGAGCTTAAATCAGTTTGGGGCGGTAATTATTGTCACGTCGATATTTTGTATTCTTTACCAGGTAAAAAAAGTAAATTAACTATTTCGATTGTGTCTAGGACTGTGCAAAATGTAAAAGATGCTGTCATTGATTATCAAATGTTAGGTGCTGAATTGGTTCACAAGAATTGGGAGTGATTAGATGAATAACGGTTTTGATACAACAGAAAACGATGTTTCCATAGTTATTTATTTTAATGATGCTAAGACAGCGTTATTTCAAAGAGTAACTAATTTTAAAGTTGAAGAAGATAGTTATGGTAAAACAATGGTTATTTTTGACTATTTAGGGCAATCTACTCAGACTGCAAGACATGCAGTATTTAATTTAGGAAATATAGCAGGCTATGCGAGGTCGATTGATTAAATGGATGAAGATGAATTAGACGAGTTGTGGGAATTAGAAGATTTAGAAATCTTATGAGGTGATTAAATGGATCCCTATGATTATTTAGATAGTGATTATGAAGAATTTTTGAGGAAGGAGGATAAAAAGATGGATTCACAAAAATTTATTTTGATGCATACAAAAAATGGGAAAACAAGGCAATTAAAGTCTAGCGAAAGTTAGGCTTTTTCTTTTGTCCGAAATGACACTAAACTAGCGCAATGCTGGGCTTAATTGAATGGTGGGGCGCAATAAATAAATCTAAAGCAATGCGGGGCGTGCAAACGAATCGTGGGGCGAAAGGAGAAACAAAATGAAAACAAAAAAATTATTACCAATGAATTTGCAGATGTTTGCTGATGGTGGGGGAAATGAACCAGAGTTCACTATTGATGATTTTAAAGCATTTGTCGAGTCGAATGAAGATGCACAGAAATTCATTCAATCTCAATCACAAAGTGCTGCAGATAAGCAGTTGGAAGCGTGGAAACAGAACAATCTAGACAAGTTAAAACAGGAAGCTGTGAAGCAATATGAAGAAGCTAAAAAGAATAAAACACCAGAACAGCTAGAACTTGAGAAATTAAAAGCTGAGTTTGAAGCAGAGAAAGCTAAGAGCCGTTCGAATGAAAATAAAGCTTTTGTAGCTGAACAAATTGCAGGATTAGAGCTTGATAAAGAGTTGAAAGATTCAGTTTCCCAGTTCATGTTGAACACTTTAGTTAGTTCAGATACAGAATTCACACAGAAAGCTGTAGAAGCGTTCACAGGCGTTTTAGGAACAATCAACGAGAAGCATGCAGAAGCCATCAAAAACATGGAAATGGGTAAAGCTTTTGGTAATAAGCAGCAACAAACTAATGCGGCTAATGGTAATCAGTCAACGCAACCGATTGAAAATCCTAAAGAAGCATTAGGGCAAAAATTACAAGCATTCAATTAGGAGGAATTTATAAATGAAAAAAACTACACTTAATAACCTTGAATATTTAGACATTTCACAAGAAATCAATGCGTTACAACGTCCGTCAACACCTTTTTTAAGCTGGCTATTAGGAGCTGGTAAAACTAGTCCAGCAACTTCTACGGAGATCAAATGGCGTGAATCAGAACTTGATGGAGAAGATTCATCTGCACAATTAGAAGGCGGAGAATACAAAGATGCAGATTCAGGGCGTAAATGGTTCAATAATTACACTGAAATTTTCCGTAAATCTACTTCTGTTTCAGGTACATTAGATGCTATCAATGTAAATGGGGTAGGTAGTGAATTAGCTAATCAAGTATCTCAACGTGCATTAGAAATGAAGTTAGATTTGAACAAAAAGCTATTAATTGGTGTAAAAGCTAATGAAAATGGTACTAAAGGTCGTCAAATGGCTGGTGTAATTAACTTAATTAACTCTGATAACTTAGTTAAAACGTCTGCAGCTGATGCAGTAACACGTAAAGATGTAGATAAAATGTTTAAAACTATGTTTGACAAAGGTTATGCAGGCGAAAAGCTATGTCTAGTTTCGACTGATATGGTTGATTTAATGACCGATGAAGTTGATAAATCAGGTACTAAAGTGTTTAATTTTGGAGATCAAGTCGCTTTTGGATTGCAACTAGGGAAAATTGTTTCAAATTATGGATCGGGTACAGCTTTAATTGAGCCGTCATTACCAAGTGGAACAATGATTGCTTTAGATACAAACTATGTGGAGCTACGTCCGTTGCGCGAATGGCGCGCAGAGGAATTGGCTAAAACAACTGATTCAAAACGTATTGGTTTAGTTGGTGAGTACACGATTGAATACAACGCTTCGAATTCAGGGGCAATCTTAAACCTTGCAACTGCAGCACCAGGTGAATAATTAAAAAGTAAAGGAGAATAATTATGGTTAAAAAGTCAGAGGTCAAAGAAGAAGTAATCGAAGAGACAAAAGAAGTAACTGAAGAAGTGAAACCTGAAATAAAAACATTCAAAGTTTTAAAAAATAAAAATTTCGTTGGTTTTGTTCATCCTGAAACACGTAAATTTATTACAGCAGTTGACGGAAAAATCGAAGTGAGTGTTTCTGATAAAAAAGCTATTGCAATTTTAGAAGAAGCTGCAGATTTAACAGAAATTTAGGTGATTATATGACAGACGAACAAAAAAAAGTAATTATAGAAAAAGTTTCAAAAATGCTACCTAATGTTTCAAAAGAGCGTATTTCGTCTGTCTTAGACCTAGTTCTTTTGGAAATCGGATCTTACAATACATGTAAGATTGAAATTGATTGGGATTTACTTACCTCGCTTGTAATTGAAATTCTATATCAGTCACTTAAAAGTGAAACGGAACAAGCTGTAACTAGCATTAAGCGCGGTGATACATCTATTAGCTATGCAACTACGAAGCAGAGTATAACAGCGTTGCTTGGCAATTACAGCGACACTATTAAACGTTTAATTGGCTGTGATAGTGGGGTGTTTTTCTATTGAATGAAGCGGATATTTTGGCAATGACCTATCTTGACACTTGTGTCATTGAAAGAATGAACGATATTGAAAATTCTGAAACAGGCATCACTGAGCAAGGGTATTCACCGATCCACGGAGGTAAATTAAAGTGTGCTCTTTCCCAAAGTGGACTGGGTAGCGCTGGAAGCTTACCAGTTGTTGAAAACAAAGGTACCTTTAATATCACTTACGAAGATCAAAAATTGTTTTTAATGCCTGATGTAGATGTGAAAAAGGCCGACAGAATCACGGTCATTCAAAGTACAGGTCAAAAGCATATTTTATTTGCAAAGAAACCCTTTAACTATCCAAGTCACATCGAAGTGACATTGACAGGAAGTGCAATCGATGAGTAAAAGTGATTTTAGAATGACCTCGAATGCTGACAAAGTTATTGCTAATTTAAAGAAAATGACACCAATTGCCGAAAAAGAAGGTATTGCGATGGTCAATGATTCGTTAGCGAAGATTTATCAGTTAATTGTACCTATTACGCCGATTAAAACAGGTGATTTAAGACGTGGATACAGAATCATTAAAGCTAGAAAAACATCAAGTGGTAGAATTGTTGGCGCCTTAATTAACAATGAAAAATATTTTAAATATGTAAACGATGGGCACCGAACTAAGAATGGTGGATTTGTTAAAGGCCGATTCATGTTACAAAAGTCTTATAAATTAGCTCATGCAACTTATATTCCAAAACGGTTTAAACAAATGGCGATTGTCATTGCTAAGAAAGGATAGAGTATGTACGATAAAATTTTAAAAATGCTTACTAGCAAAATAAAACAGTTCTCGGATGCACCTATCTATCTTGATGATGTGATGCAATCGTCAGAACCGTTTTATTTTGTTTTAAGCGTAGAAGAAAGCATGACTGATAATGTTGGCCAAAACGTTCAGAATAAAGCATATAACGTTGATATTGCGTTAGTTGATAGCAAGAAAAATAAACAATTAGTAACAAGCCTAACAGAAAGCTGTGGGGCTTTTTTTAATGTCTTAAATCTAGATGGGAACGAATTGTTTTCGGAAGATTATCAGACATTTAAAACAGACGGAATTCAACATGTTAATTTTAATGTTGCTTTTCCTCAATTAATCGAATGGAGTGAAGAATAGATGGCAGTTAAAAAAAATGTAAGTGTCATTTCTGTGGAGAAACCAACCTGGTTCCCACTAACAGATGACACAGGTACTTTCCCAATCTACGGAGAGCCAACAACAATCGGGACTGCAGTAAGTATTAAACCAGATGTTACAACAGAAACAACGCCTGACTATGGCGATAGTGTAGTTCAAGATCAGTACGTTGCATTTGGCGGTGCAGAAGTTACTTTGGAAACAAATGGATACCAGAATGAAGTTTTAGCTGAAATTACGGGTGGTGAAAAATTGAAAGGCGGTGTTTTACGATCCGCAGATGATATTGCACCAGATGGAGCATTTGCTTATCGCCGTCGTAAATCAAATGGTAAATATCGCTATACAATTTTTTATAAAGGAAAATTTGCATTGACTTCTGATGAATCATCAACTCTAGAAGGTAGTTCAGTATCTTACACTCATCCAGAGTGGACAGGTTCATTTGTTGATGTTCCTGGTGTCGGATACATGTATTCAGTCGATGAAGACGATGAAGGTGTTGACTTAGATATGATCAAAAATTGGTTTACTACGGTTACTAATCCACATGAAGAGTCTACAAATCCTGTCAGTGGTGTAACTTTAGATAAAACGGAATTAGTTCTAACGGTTGGTGAAACTGCAACTCTAACGCCAACAATTGCACCTGAAAACGCAACAAACAAAAACTATTCATTCAAATCAAATGATACTTCAATTGCAACAGTAACACCTGTGCAAGGAAAAGTTACAGCAGTAACAGCAGGAACTACAACTGTTGTTGTCACTACTGAAGATGGCAACCATACAGCTGAATGCAGCGTAACAGTTAACGCATAATAAAATTTAAGGACGGCCAAGTGTCGTCCTATTTATATGGAGGAATAAAAAAATGGCAAGCAAATTACAAACGACAATTAAACTTTACTTGAAAGATGAAGAAGGCAATTTCACCACTAAACAATTCAAATCCGCTGAAATGTTACCAGGATCTGTTATGGAAGATGCAACAGAATTACAAGTAGAACTAGAAGAAATCGTCAAAACAAACGACATGGAGGAAATTCGGCCTGTCTTGCGTAAGTGTTATGACTTTATCGCAAAAGTTATTTTTGAAGGTCAATTTACGGGCCAAGAATTTCTTGACGGAATGGATGCACGTGAAATCTTAAAAATTACGGGGCAACTATTAGGGTCTGTTTCTAGCGGTTATGATGCAGTTTATTCTGATCAGAAAAAAAAGTAACAGATCTCCTTTATCATCCTCATTTTAAATTTAGCCCTCAGTACCGAGAAGCAGAATTAAAAATTGCGTTGCTTGAAAATGGGTGGACACTAAACGAAATTGAGAATACAGACTTGAACGAACTTATGAAGCTTTATGCGTTCAGAGATGCTGTTAAAGAATTTGAAGAGCTTAAATTCCTTGATGAACACACAATGTTCTAAGAAGGGAGGGGGTACTTATTGAACAATGAAGACTTAGTCTTAAAAATGATACTAGATGAATCAGGATTCTCCCAAGGTCTAAATTCGGCAGTAAAAAAGTTGCAAGGTTTTGATGGAGAGGTTGACAGAACAGGACAAAAAGGCGGCCGCTCTCTTGGATCTATTTGGACGTCATTTGTTGGTAACTTTTTAGCCAGCGGAGCAACTAAAATTATTTCAAAAGGAATTGGGCTGATTACCAGCAACATCGATGGGGCCATTAATCGCGTGGATACGTTAAATAACGCAAATCGTGTATTTGAAAATATGGGTTTTTCAGCTGGTGAAACATCAAAGACAATGGATAGCTTAAAGAAGAGTATCCAAGGGTTACCTACACCTTTAGACAGCGCAATTAAAGGTGTTCAATTAATTGCTTCGTCTACAAATGACTTAGGAAAATCAGAACAGATTTTCGCAGCTTTAAATAATGGTATCCTCGGCTTTGGTGGGTCTGCAGAGATGGTAGACAATGCTATTATCCAGCTGTCCCAATCGTTCTCAAATGGTAAAGTAGATGCGCAAACTTGGAACTCAATGATTAACAGTGGTTTGGGTCCAGCGTTGAATGCTTTAGCGAAACAAATGGGGTTAACTGCTGGTCAGATGAAAGAAGGTCTCTCTGATGGTTCAATTTCAGTTGAAGAATTTCAAGACTCTCTAATTAAATTGAATAAAGAGGGCGGTGGAGGCCTTAAATCATTGGAACAAATCGCTAAAGATTCTACCGCGGGTATTAAAACTGGTTTAGCTAACATGAAAACTGCGATCGTTCGTGGCGTAGCCAATGTTGTAACTAAAATTGACGAAGGCTTAAAAAGTGCGGGCTTTGGAAGTATTAGTGAAATCATCGCTGATAAAGGGGCAAAGATGGAAGCGGCTTTATCTAAATTTGCTGAAATGATACCGCCAATGATAAAAACAGTTAAAACATTGTATGATACGTTAAAGCCTTACGCACCGCTGCTTGCGGGTTTAGCGGGTAGCATCGGGACGTTAATGCTTGCTAAAAAAGTAAGTGCAGCATTTACAGCTTGGCAAAAAGCAACGGAAGGACTATCAATTGCGCAAGCGATACTTAATTCAACAATGTTAGCAAATCCTTTTGTCGCTATTCTAGCTGCGGTTGTAGGGTTAGTCACAGGATTTATTTATCTTTGGAAAACCAATGAAGGTTTTAGAGATGCTGTTAAAAACATTTGGAAAAATATCCAGGAGGTCATTTCAAGCGCTGCTGATGTAGTTGTAAAAGCTTGGGATTCGACAATGGAATTCTTCAGCAATATGTGGGATGGCACAAAAGAAGCTTTTTCAAATGCTGGTACATGGATGAAAGAAGCACCTGGAAATGCAGCCGACTGGGTTAAAAATAAATGGAATGGTACTAAAGAATTCTTTAGTGGACTTTGGGATTCAACAAAAGAAGGCTCAAAAAACACATGGGAAAATATCAAGCAGGGTGCTGCTGATAGTGCTAAAAGCGTTGGCGAAAGTTTTAAAAATGGCTTTGATAATGCAAAAGACTGGTTTAAGGGTGTTGGAAAATCAATATCAGATGTTTTCACAACAGCATTTGATTTTGTTTGGAAATATATTGGTCCGTATGCAACAGGAATCAAAAATGCGTTTAAAATGGTTGTTAACGCTATGAAAGCGAACATTGAAAATGTCAAAATGATCGCTGAAAATGTCGTTACCATTCTAAAAAATGTTCTGTTAGCTCCGATACTTTTCATTACATCAATGATTACCGGCGGATGGGAAGAAGCAAAAGAGAACATGATTGCCGTTTGGGATAATATTGCTGAAGCAGCTCAAACAATATGGTTTGGCATTAAAAATATCTTTTATAACACTGTCACAGCTATTTCCTATTCAGTCACTTCTATTTTTAATGGATTGATGTTGACAATTAAAAAGATTTGGATTGATGTGAAGTTATTTTTCACCTTACTTTGGATTGATATCAAGTATGGAGCAATCAATATCTGGATTGAAGTTAAGTATTCCATAATTGAAATTTGGATAAATATTAAATTTGAAGCAATTAGAATATGGGAAAGTTTGAAAACTTGGTTCTTCGAAACAGTAGAAAACATTAAAAATGGTATGATCGATGGCTGGAACAACCTAAAACAAGGAACCATTGATACATTTAATGCAACTGTTCAATGGTCAAAAGATACATGGTCCAATTTCAAACAGTGGATTGTTGATACGGCGGTTGGAATAAAAGATGGTGTTGTTCAAACCTGGTATAGAATTAGAAATGGCACAATAGATACCTTCAACAACATGGTGCAAGGTGCTAAAAACGCATGGAATAATCTCACAAGAAGTGTCAGTGATACAGTGTCAAATGTAAAACAAACTTTTGAAGATTTAAAACATGTTGATTTATTTGAAATTGGTCAGAATATTATTCAAGGGCTTATTAATGGCATAACAGACAAGTTTAATAAATTAAAAGAAACAATGTTTAATATGGCTGATAATATTAAAAAATGGACTCAAAAGCAATTAAGAATATTTTCTCCTTCGAGATGGATGCGGGATATGATTGGTAAAAATATCGTGTTGGGTGTCGTTGCTGGTATTGACCAAGAAAAAGGAACTTTGGATAAATCGGTTAAAAAAATGACTGATTTGCCAACGGAATTACCGGATTTTTCTGTCACAGGTAGATATATTAGTAAACAGGAATCTCAAGCATCTAAATCGGATAAGAACAACAGCAATGCAACGACTACCTTTGGTGGTGATACCTTTAACATTAATTTACAAGCAATGGGTGAATTAGATGATAAGCAATTAATGAGCATGGCTCAAAAATTAGTTAAATACATTCAAGTCGTCAAAAATAGAGATAGCGATGCAGTAGGAGGTGCTTTTGGTGGAATTTAAAAGAGGTCAGTTTTTTCTTAATGGAAAACATAGCTCTGAATTTAATGTGTTTATGAGAGAAAGACCTGAACGACTTTCTGCTGGACGTGTAGTAGAGCTTAGGGAGCGAATGGGTAATGATTCAATAGCTGTTGATTTTGAGTATTATAAAAATGTAGAACGCACTATTACATGCTATGCGAAAGCAAGAAATTTACAAGAAGTATCTTTCTTAGAAGATGAAATCACGTTCTGGCTCGATATGGGAAACTACTCAGACTTTATCGTCTATTTTGATGAACATTACATCTATCAAGCCATCGTAACAAGTCCACCAAAGTTTACAGGAACAAGAAAAACAGGGATTTTAATTCCTTTTGAGTTTACTGTAAGTATCCGACCTTTCAAAAAAAATCGTATTGGCCAATATTGGACAAGTAATCCTAAACAATTAATAAACACAGAAAAATATCCTTCAGAACCTACTATTCAGATTTTTGGTTCTGGGGATATTTCTTTTTTCATCAATAATCAGGAATACGCATTAAAAGCGATTGCTGGAGACATCATTATTGATTCAGAAAAACAAGAAGCTTATCGAAACTCAGGTGGAGCTTTTGAAATTTTGGATCATAAAACACTTTTCAAAGATTACCCAATTTTAAAAAGTGGAGAAAATAATTTTCGCTGGACTGGAAAAGTTACAGAGTTTAAGGTTCAGCCTAATTGGAGGCGGAAAGTTTGATTCCAGTTATTTTTAAACCTGGAGAAAAAGATTTTACAACAAACGGCTTAGGACGTCTTATTGATGCGACACGTTGCGAAATCACTGAAGAAGCAAACGGAAAATATGAACTAGAAATGGACTATCCAGCGATTAGCAGATTTAGTGATTATTTCGAAAATGGCTATCAAATTAAAGCAAAGCCAAATGACTTAGAAGAATACCACATTTTCGAGATCAAACAAACGTTTAAAGATACGTTTACTAATAGTATTGTCATTTATGCTCAATCTCGTACTTATAAACTAGGAAATAGACAAGTAAGGCTAGTGACAGTTGATAATCGTAATGGTGCAGAAGCTATGAGATTAATCGAACAGAACATGGACGAACCATGCGATATCAAACTTTATTCTGATATTAACACAGCTTCTAGTACGGTATTCGAAGCTAGAAACGTACTTAATTGTATTGCTGGTGAACAAGGTTCTTTGCTTCAATATTGGGGTGGAGAAATCAAACGAGAACCTTTTAAATTATCTTTGTTAAGACGTAGAGGGCGAGATAATGTTGGAACTGTTCGTTATGGTAAAGATTTAAAAGGATTAACCATTAAATTTGATTGGCAATCAATTGTTACTAAAGTTTTACCATTTGCAGAGCTTCAAAGTGGTGCAGACGGAACTTCTCAACGGATTTATGGAGATGCGGTTAAGAGTGAATATATCAACAAATATCCAGATGTTTACGCTCAATACGTTCAGTTCACTGAAGATCAAGGAGTAAAAGATTCATCAAGCTTAAATAAAGTGGCAGGTAAATACTTCACTACATTATATCCAGGAAGTGATAAGCCTAAAGTTTCTATTGAACTAGAAATTGAGAAACTCACAGATTCAGAAGAAGCAAAAGAATTTGCTAAAATGAGAAACTACAATTTATTCGATACGTTCACTGTGTATCACAAGTTTTATGATATTGACATTCAAACGAAAGTTACAGGGATTGTCTATGATGCTTTAGCAGAAAAAACAATAAAGATTACTGCTGGAGATATCCAAGTTGCTTTTTATAAACAGCAAAGTCATGATTTTCAAGAAGCGATTAAAACCTTAACTAAAAAAGATTACATGAGTAACTTTATTGATTACATCACCGATTTAATCAATGGCGTGAAAGGTGGTAGTATTCTTCAATATCCTAAAAACAGGCCGCATACGCTTTATTTTATGGATACAGATTCCACAGATACTGCAAAAAATGTCATCGCCATTAATAACCAAGGTATAGGCTTTTCAACTACTGGATGGAAAGGCCCCTTTAGAAATGCTTGGACCATTGATGGTATTTTAAATGCTGACTTTATCCGAGCAGGTAAAATTAGATCGGATATTTTTGAAACGTCATTCAATGCATATGGAGATATTTTGCGTTTAGTTAACGGCGCTCTGCAAGCTTGGAATGGGAAAACTAAAATAATGGAACTAACCCGAAAAGGCATGGGGTTTTGGGATGGTTCGAGCCATGTAGGCAACATGGGGACTAAAGGAAACCCATTTCCATTATTAAACGACGCGAATGGTAAACCCGTAGTAACAGATGGTAAATCGTTGTTACTTGTGGGTAACAGTCCCACTAACATCATCGGTCTTTCTAACGAAGAAAGTACAGGTTTGATCATTAGGGGAGCTACTCAGTGGAATCTTGCTAATAACTCTTATTTCATCGGAAAAGGCGGTAACAAATCAACTATTTATGTTGATAGATTGATTGTCGGCGGTAAAGAAGTAATACCTGGTGATGGATCAGGCGGCAATGATGGTGATGTACCACCAGAGCTAACAACCGAAAAAGAGAAAAATGCTTGGGCGGTTTGGCAGTTCTTGAAATCTAAAGGATACAGTGAACAAGCAGCCGCTGGAATATTAGGTAACATGGACCAAGAATCTGGTATCATGCCTGATATTGATGAAGGTGGGGGCGGTCCTGGTTACGGTCTAGTTCAATGGACATCGCCAATTGCTGGTGAAAGCGGACGTGCTTATGTGCAACGTTTGCTAGCTCAAGCTGGAATAAGTGGAGACTATCGAAATATTACCACACAGTTGAAGTTGCTTGATTGGCATATGCATAATGGCCAATACATTCCATCGGCAGCTTATCCATATTCCGTTGCAGAGTTCAAAGCATTAACAGATATCGGCACAGCCACGATGGCATTTGAAGCGAACTTTGAACGTCCAGCGGTCACACATCCAGAACGCATTCCATTGGCGCAATACTGGTATGATTTGCTACACAATTTAAAACCAGGAACTAACAAGTGGGTTAATCCTGTACGTTCTAGTTACACTATCACTCAAGAATGGGATGAGATTGGCTGGGGAACAAATGTGATTCATGGTGGTATTGATATTGCATCGATGCCTGCTGGAAGTATGCCGCCTGTTTATGTTGCCCGCTCGGGTACAGTAGAAACTGTCACTTATGATGGGACAGGCGGAAATTACGTAGTAATTAAGCACGATGATGGCTACTGGACCTATTATGGTCACTTGGATTCGGTCGATTTGTCAGTAGGCGACAAAGTAACAACTAATTCACGTGTGGGAATCATGGGAGCAACCGGATTAGCTTCTGGCGTTCATCTTCACTTTGAAGTATGGAAGGGCGCTCAATGGCAACGAATTAATCCACGAGACGTTATTAATTTTTAGAAAGGGTGTGAATAAATGAGTAAATGGCAAGCGACACTAAGTACCACAGAACCTTATAATTATGTCGGCATTATTAATGTCCGTCAGGGGAATAAGAATACAGAAAAATTAGAAGTAAATATCGTAGAAAATGCTTTGCCATTAGATCTAACTAATTGCAAGGTATTTTTTGAATCTGTAATCAGTAATAAATACCCTATTCAGCGGCCAGCAACGGTTGTAGATGCGCGTAGTGGGATCATTCAGTACACTTTTGATGAATATTCTATGCAGTCGCTACATCGCCAAGAAGCTTATTTTACGATTTATAACGGTGAAGAATTAATTGGTTCAACACAGAATTTTTCTTATTTCGTCATTAAAGCAGCTTCTAAAACAGAAGGTGAAATGGGGTCATACTGGCAGTCAATTGAAGATTTAATAGCGGATATGACCGCCTTTATCAATGAAAATAAAGGTGATTTCACAGCATGGATGAACGCTAGAAAAGAAGAGTTTGAAAAGTGGCGCAAAAATCAACAAGATACATTCGAAGCTTGGCGGAACGGCCAAGAAAAAGATTATCTAAAATGGTTCGAATCAATCAAAGATATTTTAAAAACTGTTGATCCAGGCGGAACAATGCTAGCCGAATTAATGGATGCACGTGTAGACATACAAGGAGTGCGCCATAATTCAATTTCTGAACGTTTATTGGCAGATATGGAATATTTGTATCATCGACTAGAGGAACGGCTATACACCATTAAATACGGCAATGTAAATACGTTAGAAATTTTAGAGGATGATTCATTTTCTAAGAATCATGAAGTTGAACTGGTGGGTACAGTCAATTTCCCAATCGAGGAAGGGGCGTTAATCATAGCGACAGTTGATGATCCAAAACAAAATGTTTTTACGATTGAAGGTGTAAACAATGGTTGATGCTAAGAGAATGATGGAAACTGATGAAAATGGTATTAAACGTCAGTTTTTTCCTATTACACATTTTTCAGCTATCCTTGGTTTATCAGAGATAATGAACGGACAGGCAAAAGTTTTATCTGTAAACGGAAAAACTGGAGCAGTGATTATTACACGTGCAGACTTAGATCTGCCAAGCGATGGCATTATGATATCACGACAAGAGTATGACAAAATGTTAAAAATTATAGCCGATTATGAAGCTGGAAAACTAGGTGGTTCTGGTGTTGAGTTTGAAAAAGTAAAAGGAGATGAAGAAATAAATGCCTGATTTATATGTAGTGAAAAAAGACGGCGTAGCTATTGATGTACAAACTAGTACAGCTGGTGTTGTTGGATTAAATGAATTTGTTGATGGAAAAATTAGTGGTGCTGAAGCAGGCACTGTCTCGTCTGTAAATGGTCATACAGGTGAAGTTGTTTTAACTGCTTCTGATGTAAAAGCACTGCCAGACACAACTATTATTCCAACACTTCCTGGCAATGCCACTTCTGAAAAAGACGGTTTAATGTCCAAATCGGATAAAGAAAAATTGGATGCATTACCAGTTTTTGCATTTGAAAAGGTAGGTGAAGCGTAATGTCAGATATCGTTCAGCTAAAAGAAAATGGTGTCAATAAGTACATGAAAACACACGCAGATGCCATTGATGGTATTGAAGGCAAATTAGTAAAGGCTGTTGGAAATGAAACTATTCTAGGTACTAAAAATTTTCAAGATGGAATTCAAGTAAAAGGAAAAGAGCCAGTCCTTACAAATGCTAAAGCAGATTATGCAATGGTAGATAAGGATAACAACGCTTCTGTGATGTCAGGTGGTTCTCTAAAATTATACCGACGGGGAGATCTGGTATATCTCACAGGATCATTCCAATTATCTGCTTTAAAAGATAACCAGGCGGTGTGGTTCAACATTCCAACATGGGCATATCCGATTGAAGCGGTTCGAATGTATGGCAAAACCAGCGATGACAAAATGTGCTTGTTATACATGAACACAGCAGATAACTCAAATATTGTATGTAAAGATAGTGTCGCAAAAGGAGCATGGATTACTATTTCAAGTTGTTGGATGGCTAAAAATCCATATTAAAGGAGGAGAATAAAATGAAAGTAGTATACAAAGTATTGTACCCAATGGGTTTTGAAAAAAACGAAGTAGAGGATAATTTTCCAACATCTTTACCTTTTGTTGAGATTAAACCGCTTGAAGCTTTGGACAATGAACAATCACAATTCTTTAATTTTTCAGAACAAAAATGGGAAGAAGCAGTCACACAAGATTATTCGAAGAAATTAAATCTGTTAGAAAACCTTTCAGCAGTATTAGAAGCGGATAACGCTGTTTTAAAACAAGCAAATGAAAAACTAGCTGCTAAAGCAGAATCACTTGCACAAATCAATTCAAAGACCATGCTTACTTCGCTTCAAAATACTAAAGAAATTGATGCGATTAAAGAACAAATCGGAGGTGCAAAATAATGTATTCATACGATGACATTAAGTTAATGTTTGACTGGGGGCTGTTTACTCCAGAGCAGGTCGCAGAATTTGTACCTAGTTGTATTACAGAAGATGAATTTACTAAAATGACAGGAGAACCGTTTAGCAAAAGCTAGGCGGTTTTTATTGTAAGTAGAAAGTAGGTGCAGGATGAATTTAACACTAGAACAATGGTTAGCGCTGATTACATTTTTAGGCGGAATTATCTTCGCATTAATGAAATTCTATCATGTCTTCTCTCAATTAGAGGATAGCATGAAAGAACTAAAACAAGCTGTTGACCGATTAAATAACCATGAGGTGCGCATTAGTCGATTGGAAGAACAAAATAAAACCCTCTTTCGAGGAATTGGAGGAAATAAAAATGATTGATTGGAAATCAAGAATAAAAAACAAACAATTCTGGTTGTCTCTTATTCCTGCAGTTTTGTTACTTATTCAAGTAGTTGCAGTTCCTTTTGGGTATAAATTTCAAATTGATGTGATTAATCAGCAATTGCTAGATGTTATCAATGCAGTGTTTGTTGTATTAACTATTTTAGGAATTGTGACAGACCATACAACGCCTGGATTATCAGATAGAAAAGGAGACAAATAGATGAAAAAGAAACTATTAGTAACATTATTGGTAGGCCTGTTTTTTTTAGCGCCAGTTAGTACATTTGCTGCAAAAGGCGATCAAGGTGTTGACTGGGCCATTTATCAAGGCGAACAAGGACGTTTTGGCTACGCTCATGATAAATTTACTATAGCGCAAATTGGCGGGTATAATGCTAGCGGTATCTATGAACAGTATACCTATAAAACGCAAGTAGCAAGTGCCATTGCTCAAGGAAAACGAGCGCACACTTATATCTGGTACGATACGTTCGGTAGCATGGATATTGCAAAAATAACAATGGATTACTTCTTGCCACGTATCCAAACGCCTAAAAATTCCATCGTTGCATTAGATTTTGAACATGGCGCTAGTCCTGATGTAAACGCAAATACAGAAACGATTTTATATGGTATGCGCCGAATTAAACAAGCAGGATATACACCAATGTATTATAGTTACAAGCCTTTTACATTGCAGTATGTGGATTATCAACGAATCATCAAAGAGTTTCCTAACTCTTTATGGATTGCTGCATATCCTAGCTATGATGTGACACCAGAACCATTGTATGCTTATTTCCCTAGTATGGATGGCATTGGCATTTGGCAATTTACGTCTACTTATATTGCAGGCGGTTTAGATGGTAACGTAGACTTAACAGGTATTACTGATAATGGATACACAGATACCAATAAACCAGAAACGGACACACCAGCAACAGATGCAGGGGAAGAAATCGAAAAAACACCCAATTCCGATGCTAAAGTCGGCGACACTGTTAAAGTGAAATTTAGTGTTGATGCTTGGGCAACAGGCGAAGCTATTCCAGATTGGGTAAAAGGAAACAGCTATAAAGTACAAGAAGTAACTGGAAGCAGAGTATTGTTAGAAGGTATCCTGTCATGGATTAGCAAAGGCGATATTGAATTATTGCCAGATGCAACAGTTGTTCCTGATAAGCAACCAGAAACAACACACATAGTACAATACGGCGAAACGTTATCCAGCATTGCTTATCAATATGGAACAGACTATCAAACGTTGGCGGCATTAAATGGATTGGCTAATCCAAATCTTATTTATCCTGGTCAAGCTTTGAAAGTAAATGGATCAGCAGTAAGCAACGTTTACACAGTTCAATACGGTGATAATTTATCAAGTATTGCAGCTAAACTCGGCACTACTTATCAAGCCTTAGCTGCATTAAACGGATTAGCAAATCCTAACTTGATTTATCCAGGACAAACGTTGAACTATTGATAGTTTTAATATAAAATAAGGATACGCTTATTAAATTTCTCTTGAGTCGTCTTCCCCAAGGCGGCTCTTTTTAGGACCATTAGCTCAGTTGGTTAGAGCCAATCGCTCATAACGGTTAGGCCACAGGTTCGAGTCCTGTATGGTCCATAGTTAAACACCTACCTCTTTTTTTTGTGAGAGATAGGTGTTTTTTTGTTATGTTAATATTTTTTTGTTGAAAAATAGAACAAACGTTCGTATAATGTTTCTGATAGGAGAGTGTATCAGATGGTGAGACGAACTAAAAAAGAGTTTAAACCTTACAATGATTATGTTGACCGTCCTTTTGAATTAAAGTGGCCCACAGCTTTTCCGTTGGGCGAATTGACTGAAGCAATAAAGAGTACTGATGAATATCATGCTCGCAATATTGATAGACTGCCGCAGCAATCACAGCGACAAATAGAATATTTTTTAGATCGCTCTATTAAGCAAAATAAGGTACTAGAAATCCAGTTGAACTCATTAGATGAATATGACCGAGTGAAGCCACATGTTTTTGGAGTTTTTCGTGGGATGGCAGAATTCGATGTTGTTCTTATTGGTGAACAAGAAATCGATTTTTACGATATAAGACATATTCAGATTCATAATTTCACCAAGTGGAGTGAAGAACATATACCTGAAGAAAATCCATTTGAAGAAGAAAATCCATTTGAAGAAGAAAAGGAACATTGCGAAACGATAGATGAATTCGTAGACGAATATTTCGAGGATGAATGGATAGAATAATATTATTCTTATTTGTGCCAAAAAATGTGCCAAAAATTTTAGAGTTCTATTTTTCTTTACAAAACAGAATTGCTATATTATAGTGATTTCGAACACAGAAGAACACAGTAAAATGATGAATAACCTTAGTCGGGAACGTAAAAAGGCAAGTAAATTTAGGGGGGGGAAGACAGATGGCGATTACTATAAATATTTATTATAGTGGGACAAATGGAGGTGCAAGAGAATTTGCCAAAGAAATGATTGCCAGCGGAATTGTAGAGGCGATTCGTGCAGAAAAAGGGAATAGTCGCTATGAATACTTTTTTCCAATGGACGATGAAGAAACAGTTCTGCTAATTGATAGTTGGACAGATCAGGAAGCATTAGACAACCACCACGCTTCTCCAATGATGACCCGTATTACGGAACTTAGAGAAAAATATGATTTGCATATGAAAGTAGAAAGATATGTATCAGACGTAACAGACCCCTTGACAAAAGATGCTGCGTTTATAAGAAAATAACCAGAGTGCAATCATTGATCTTAAAATTTAGTGCTAGGAACATCAGCCGTTTCGACTGATGTTCCTAGCACTTTTTATCTTGTAAGGATGAATCATTCGTTACACACGTTAAATTAAAGAAGGACCATTTGTTCTTCAGTCACAGCCGGTTCGGTTAAAATTTTGGCTTGGGCAGCTGCGAGTTTCGCAATAGGTACCCGATAAGGTGAGCAAGAGATGTAGTTTAGGCCAAGTGTTTGGAAAAATGTGATGGATTGCGGATCACCACCGACTTCTCCACATACGCCAATACTCATGTTTGGTTTAGTGCGACGCGCTTTCTCTACAGCTAATTGAATCAGTTGACCAACACCTGTTTGATCTAGTGATTGAAACGGATCTTGGGTAATGATTTTCTTTTCCCGATACGTATTAATGAATTTACCGATATCATCACGAGAAAAACCATAGGTCATTTGTGTTAAATCATTTGTTCCAAAGCTGAAAAAGTCTGCTTCTTCTGCTAACTGATCCGCAATCAGACAAGCTCTAGGTAGTTCAATCATTGTCCCGATTTCGTAAGGGAAAGGAGTCATTTTATGTTCTTCAAAGAGACCGTCAATCGTTTCTTTTAAAATGCGTTTGAGATAGAGAAGTTCTTCTTTTTCGGCGATTAGAGGAATCATCACTTCTGGATAAACAGTAATTCCTTCTTTGACTAATCGAATGGCACTAGTAAATAAGGCTGTAACTTGCATTTTGTATATTTGTGGTTGGGTCACACCTAAGCGACAACCACGATGGCCCAACATTGGATTGGTTTCTTGTAACCGTTCAATTTGTTTGGCGATGGTCACCGGGAACCGTTGTAGTTGCTTCGCCAATAATTGAATATCATTCTTTTCATGAGGTAAAAACTCATGCATCGGCGGATCTAACAAGCGGACCACCATGGGTTTGTCTTGAACTACTTTCAGCATTTGATAAAAGTCTTCCTGTTGAAAATGAAGAAGTTGCTCCAACGCATAGGTTGCTTCCTTTTCAGACTCTGCTAAAATCAGGCGACGCATTTCCAAGACACGCTCTTCACCGAAAAACATATGCTCTGTTCGCGCTAAACCAATCCCCGCTGCACCAAAACGGATAGCAGTCTCTAAATCTTGTGTAGTTTCTGCATTGGCACGAACAGTTAAATCAGCGTACGCATCTGCCCAAGACAAGAGCTCTTGAAGGTCATCGTTATTATCAGCAGAAATTGTAGGAATTTCGCCAAGATAAATTTCCCCCGTTGAGCCATCGACGGAAATGATTGTTCCTTCTAAGATGACTTGTGGCCCGCAGTGTAGTTGTTTGGTTTCTTCATTAACGGTTAAACTTTCACAACCAGTCACACAGCAAGTTCCCATTCCTCGTGCGACCACAGCGGCATGAGAAGTCATTCCGCCACGACTGGTCACAATTGCTTCGCTTACAACCATGCCTTCAATATCTTCTGGTGAAGTTTCTTGACGAACAAGAATGACTTTCTTTCCTAGATTGGTCAGTTCTTTGGCTTTTTCTGCTGTAAAAACAATTTGGCCACTTGCTGCACCAGGACTAGCAGGAAGTCCCATAGCTAAACGTTCCATGTGTTGTCGTTTCTCTTGATCAAACACGGGATGAATTAATTGATCAATCGTATCAGGTGTCACACGCAACAGTGCTTCTTGTTTAGTAATGCGATTTTCTTTGGCTAAGTCTAAAGCAATTTTAACCGTAGCTGCGGCGGTTCGTTTCCCGTTTCTTGTTTGTAAAATATATAATTTTTCATTTTCAATGGTAAATTCAATATCTTGCATGTCACGATAATGATATTCTAAAAGTTCTGCGTAATGGCGAAAATCTTGATAAACTTTTGGCATAGTCAAACGTAAACGACGAATGGGTTCTGGCGTCCGAATACCAGCCACTACATCTTCTCCTTGCGCGTTCAAAAGAAACTCTCCAAACAGTTGATTTTCCCCTGTGACCGGATTTCTAGTGAAAACAACGCCAGTGCCACTGTCTAGTCCACGATTGCCGAAAACCATTTCTTGAATGTTGACAGCTGTACCTAAATCATGTGCAATATGATGTAAGTTTCGATAAACCACCGCACGTTGATTATTCCATGAATCAAAAACAGCTTTGATTGCTTCAAAAAGTTGTGCGACAGGGTCTTGCGGGAAGACCACCTGATGTTGTTCAAAAACTTCTTGGTAGCGGACAATCAAGGCAAAATGATCTTCTTCTTGAAAAGCGGTAATTTTTTTGTTTAACTCTTGTTCCAAGCGCTCTTTTTGTTGGTCAAATAATTCTTTGGGAATGTGATAGACGACGTCTCCAAACATTTGAATAAGTCGGCGATAACAGTCAAAAGCAAAACCAGGAGAGGTTAAGGTCGCAAATTTTTTCACACGTTGATCATTTAAACCTAAATTTAAAATAGTATCCATCATACCAGGCATCGAGAAGGCAGCACCGCTGCGAACGGAAACTAAGAGAATCTCATTGTCCGCGGTAAAAGATTTGCCTGTTTCAGTTTCTAGATTTTTAACCGCTTTCAAAATTTCTGATTGTAAGTGTTCTTCAAAGAAAGTAGCATCTGCCAAATAGTCCATACAGCAACGGGTTGTAATCGTGAATCCTTGTGGAATCGGCAAACCTAAGCGTGTCATTTCTGCCAAGTTTGCCCCTTTACCACCAAGAGTCTCTTTACCTTCATTGTGTGTTTCGTTAAAAGAATAAATAAACTTTTTCATGCGTGACCTCCGTTTAATATGTGTCTTATATGTTCAATAAACATCATAATGGACGGAAATAAGTTTGTCAATAGAAAAAGTTTCTTGTCAATATGTTGAAAAAACAATAAATATGTGTATAATTGTAAGCGAATGCACAATTTGTTTAAGAGGAATTGAGGAGGAAATGATGAAATTAAGTAAACGACAAGAGCAAATTATCGCTGTTGTAAAAGAGCATCAGCCAGTTAGTGGTGAACGCATTTCGGACATACTAGCCGTTTCACGTGCGACATTGCGTTCTGATTTGTCTTTTTTAACACTTTCAGGAATTTTAAAAGCAAGTCCGAAAGTTGGTTATACTTACGAAAGTGATAATATGGAGGCTTTTTTCTTTTTTGATGTTTTTCAAACAAAAGTTCAGGAGATCATGAGTCCACCATTGATGGTTGCCCAAGACACCTCAATTCGAGATGCGATTACCAACTTGTTTATGTATGATGTCGGTTCTCTTTATGTCATGGATGAAGCAAAAGAATTATTAGGGGTTTTGTCACGAAAAGATTTATTACGGGCCTCTTTAAATACAAATATTGATGGCACACCTGTTGCTGTTTGTATGACAAGAGTGCCACATGTGAAAACCTGCACACCAGAATTTACTATTCTTGAAGCTGCTGACACTTTGCAAAAATACGAAGTGGATTCTTTGCCAGTCGTTGAAAAAGAAAATCCTAAAAAAGTTATTGGAAAAATTACGAAAACGAAAATTTTAACCTATATTACGCAACAAGCGAAAGAAGCCGCACAAAACAGATAAGGGAGCTTAATTATGAAAAAAGAGATCATTGTTTATACTATTTCCGATTCACTTGGAGAAACATCACAAAAATTGTTAGCTGCAGCAAGCGCACAATATCCAGATATTTCTTTTCTTAATCGATACAATTTTTCTTTTGTCACAACAGAAGAAGAATTATTAGAGATTTTAAAAGATGCCTTAAAAGATAAAGCCTTAGTTGTCAGTACATTAGTCAGTAAACAACTAATCACAGCGGCGAAAGAATTTAGTGAACGAACAGGGTTGTTATATTTAGATTTAATGGCGCCATTTTTTGAATTAATTCAAGCGAAAGCCGGAGTAGATCCTATTGAAGAGCCTGGACGACGCCACCAACTAGATCGTGCCTATTTTGATAAAATCTCAGCGATTGAATTTGCTGTAAAATATGATGATGGCAAAAATCCTCAAGGGTTTCTTGATTCTGATATATTGTTGTTAGGCGTTTCGCGGACCTCAAAGACGCCAGTCAGTATGTATTTAGCGAATCAAGGCTACCGCGTTTCTAACTTACCATTAATTCCAGAAGTTCCATTGCCGCCAATTTTGGAAGAAATGGATCCACAAAAAATGATTGGTTTAGTTTGTTCGCCAGAAACATTAGGACAGATTCGTAGCAGTCGGTTGGCTTCCTTAGGTTTAGGTAATGAGACCAGTTATACCAATGTTGAACGGATTGAACAAGAATTAGCTTATGCCGAAGAGATTTTTGCGAAGTATGGCATCCCAGTGATTGATGTAACCGCAAAATCTGTCGAAGAAACAGCCTTTTTAATTAAAGAAAAACTAGATGAAAGAAATTAAAAAGCTTGGCAACCTCACTAAATTTCAGTGAAGTTGCCAAGCTTTTTATACTTAATTGGGCTTCTTTTTGTTAGTCAATATTTTTTTGATCGACAATGAGTAAAGCGATCATCACGTAGACAATCCAACTACTTTTAGAATAAAGTGTATAGCGGGGTTGCCATTTGCTAGCAAATTTTTCCTTGTATTCGCGTAATCCTTGGAAGGAGTAAATTTCTGAACCAAATTCATAAATTAACGCAGCAATCCGTTCTTGAATAAAACTTTTTCTTGATTGACCAACGTTGGCTAACGGAGCCATACCTAAATTGAAATAATGAATATTTTCTGTTTTCATATATTCAAATAAATGAATAAATAGGAAATCCATACTTCCAGAAGGGGCTTTTTCTTTATGGTGACGCATCAAGTCGATGGTACCAACTTCATTTGTGTAACTAGGAATGATATTAGCGAAAGAGACCATTTCTCCTTCAGCATTTCGGACAACAGCAATTGGGTTTCTTTGAAGATACGCTTCATCGAAAAATCCTAGTGAAAAGCCTTTTTCTTTTCGATTGTCTAACCAACTATCCGAAATAGCTTTTAATTCGTGCATTTGTTCGGCACTAAAAGGAGGTTGGAGTACGTCAAATGAATAGCCGGCTTTGGTAATTTTATTAAACACTGCGCGGGTACCTTTGAATTTTTTCCCAGACATCGTAAATGTTTCTAGATTAACTAAGGCTTCTTCGCCCATTTTGATAAATTCGTAGCCATATTCGTGTAGTAACATCACGCTGTCCTCATTGGTTTCGTAAAAGACGGGTACATAGCCGAAACGATCTGTTTCTTTAAGGAATGCATCAATCGCCGCAGGAAAATCTTCTTTGTTCCCAGAAGGGTTGCCCATCACAACGCATTTATTATTAATGGTGTTGAATTGTAAAAAGACAGTCGGTTCTTCTTTGGGATATAAGAAAACCTGTTTATCATGAAGAAAGACAAGTTCACTGTCAATATTCCCGCCATAAGTTGTTAAGATATTATGCAAGATACTATCTTCTGGAAACTCACCAACTTGGTGTTTTTTCCCTTGGAGGTAGCGAACAAATAGAAAGTTAAAACTCATAACTAAGAGGATAGCGATAAATCCTGACAACCAGATCCGTTCGGAAGGGAACAAGAAAAATTCCACAAAATGATGACGATGGTGTGGGAAGTTCGGTAAATTATAAACACCAATTACCAGGTATAACAAAGTCAACAAGCCAAAGATAAAGCCATCAATCGTCATCCACTCCCAAGAGTAAACCAGTTGTTCACGGTACAATTCTGATTTTGAAAAAATAACGATAAATAATAAAATAGCTAAATAGAAAATGGAAAACATACTAAAGTCAACAACAAATGAATACAAGATAGCACCAATTAATAAAATAATCGTTGGATAATAGGCTCTTTTAACACGATCAGCAATCCCACGTCCCATAATTAATAATGCAAAGCCTAAAACAATACTCGGAATTTGAATAATAATATGTGAACGGAAGGGGTTAATATCTCTTAACCAATGCACTTGAGTGAAGGCTTCTGGAATAGTGGCTAGGAGCACCATCATAATTCCTGAAAAATAAAGTAAAACCACTTCCAGCTTGTGGGCAATTTCCAAAGTAATTTGTTTTAGCAGTTGACGATAATGAGTATCCAACTTTTGGCTTAAGTGTTTTGTAAAGAACAAACAGCCAATTAAGAAAGGAATAATATAATAGAATAAACGATAGAGCAATAACCACAAAACAATAATTTCACGATCGACACCTAAGTTGCTCAGTCCTAAAATCATCATGACATCAAAACTACCTAAAGCCCCTGGAATCATCGAAGCAATCCCAATAATCGAAGCTGCTACATATAAAGGAACAATATCAATTAAAGGAATCGGTACATCTAATAAGTAACCAATACTGATAAAGGTAATTAAAACACCTGTCCATTCTAAAAACGAAGAAACAACTAAAGATAAGCGATTTTTTGCATCGAGGTTACCAAAGGAACTATTTTTTTGGAAATGTAAAATAAGATAAAGTAATGGGAAATAAAGACCGCCACCTAATAACCAAATCCAATATTGCTGTAAATAAGCCATCTTTGGATCAAACTGAACAAGGAAAAAGCAAAGAATACTATAAATAGATAGACCGGATAACACAAAAAGTAAAATATGGGTTAACGCAGGTAAAATTTTCTTTTCCTCTGTTTTATTTCCATAAAATTCAGAACGAAGTCCCATGCTGACCAAACCACCGAATCCACCAATATTATTGATGGTATTGACAATCCAGCTAGATTCAAGGAGTTCCCGTTTTGAGACTTTCAAGTTTAAAATGCGATTTAATGTTAAGTCATAATTTAGCATCGGAGTAACGGAAACTAAACCGATAACCATCATCAATAACAATTTCCATAGCGGAATCTCATCAAAAATCTGTTTTAACTGTTCAAATGAGATCGTTTTACCAATTGATAAAAGTTGGGCAACAACAATAATTGAGACCGCAATAACAAACAGTGTTTTTAGTAATCCTGTATGCGTTTTGATCCAATGAATAATTTGTTTCATTTAGACACCTTCATTTCCTTTAAGAATTTTTCGATTGTTTTATTAAAAATATCTGGTGAGTTTTTGGCAAATAAATGACCCTGTTTATTTACCAAGACCAATTTGCCGGCAGGAATGGCATCAGCAATCGCCCGTGAATGGGAAAGCGCAATTAAATCTCGACTGCCAGTAATAACAAGAGTAGGACAGGGGATGTGTTCTAAATCTTGTTTTGTCAGTCCAGTATCTTCAAATAACAGAGCCACGATAGGGAGCCGTGCGCGCAATTTTTTTGAAAAAAAGGCGCCAATACGACAAAACCAATATTGAAAATAAGTGGCAATCGTTACATATTTTTTCAGACCAGACATGGTGACATTTCCAGAATTTAAGACGAGTTTGTTGACGAAATCAGGATATAAATGGGTAAAAACCATGGCAATATTTGCTCCGTCACTAAAGCCCAATAAATTAATTTTTGTTAAGTGTTCTTGTTGTATAATACCAGCTAAATCTTCTGCCAAAAGCGGAAAAGTTAATTGACTTTGTGTATTGGTGGAACGTCCATGTCCGCGGGTATCCACCGCAATAACTTGATACTCCTTGGAGAAATAAGAAATTTGATAATTAAAAAAAGTATGATCATTGCCATTACCATGAAGTAACACAAGGGGGTAATTTGTTTCTTTGCCAAAAATTTGATAAAAAATTTGACTGCCATCTATTGTTTGAAAATATTTTTCTATTGCCATTCTCCGTCACCTATCTCATCTATAATCAATCGAGTCCTCTCTCATTATAGAGTCTTTTGTCTTTTTTTTGTAATAAAAAACAGAAAATTTTCCGAACAGTTTTGTAAGGTGTTGTAATATAGTGTGATATAGTAGAAGATAGCCACCTAAAAATTAGACTAGAGGAGGGAAAGTTGATGTCTTTAATCGTTTTAATTGGTGCCCAAGCTGTCGGGAAAATGACCGTTGGCAAGGCTTTAGAAAAGCAGTTAGATGCTAAATTACTATTTAATCATCAAACCATTGACTTATTTGCAAACTATCTTGGGTATACGGAACGTGCATTTCAATTGTCTGATTCCGTTAGAAAGGAACTTTTTCATGCCTTTGTAGAAAATCCAGCCACAAATACAACAAAAAACATTATTTTTACAGTGGTGATTGCTTTTGATCAAGAACAGGATTTTCAATTTTTAGAAGAAATATCAGAAATTTTTCTTAATAAACATGAGGCCGTTTATTTCGTCGAACTCGTCTCTTCAACATCAATCCGCCTAGAACGAAATGTTCATCCAGAGCGGCTAGAGGCAAAACCTTCAAAACGCGATGTCGATTTTTCTCGAAAAGAATTACTCAATACCTTTAAAGAACATCGATTAGTAAGCCACGAAGGTGAACTAGAAAGTACATTTCCAAATGTAAAAATAACGAAAATAAATAATTCAAACATGACACCAGAAGAAGTAGCAACGAAGATAATTGCTACTTTTGGTTTGACATAATGTGAAAGGAACATCGGAATCAATGAAAAAGTTTTTTAAATATCTCGGTAGCTTGATGGTCCTTCTTCTAAGCATAGCTTTAATTTTGATAGGATATTTAACCTTCCGAGAGTTTCGACCACGAGCGGTTGAACCAGTTGCTATAAATAAACAATTTTCAGAGCAAACCATCGAAAAACAGCAATCCATTTCTTTAGTCACGTATAACATAGGCTATGCTGGCCTAGGACAAACAGAAGATTTTTTTATGGACGGTGGCAAAACTGTCCAACCAGTTAATAAGGCAATGGTCCAACAGAATTTAACAGGCATTGAAGGAACTTTAAAAGAATTACCAGCGATGATTTACTTATTCCAAGAAGTCGATCGTCGCTCGCAACGTTCTTATGAAGTCAATCAAGAGGAAGAATTACAAAAACAGATACAGCTGAACAGCGCATTTGCTTATAATTTTAAGGTAGATTATGTGCCCATTCCTTGGCCGCCGATTGGACGAGTAGAAAGTGGTTTATTAACATTATCAAATGAAAAAATAACAGAGGCTAAACGCATTGCTTTACCCAATCCCTTTCGTTGGCCCGTTAGCATTAGTAACTTAAAACGAGCGCTTCTAGAAACGCGCTTTCCAATTAAAGGCACAGACAAAGAATTAGTGGTTTTTAACTTACATTTGGAAGCCTATGACAATGGGGAAGGGAAGATTGCTCAAAGCAAAAAGTTAGCTGACGTATTATCCCAAGAATACGCTAAAGGAAACTATGTAATTGCTGGAGGTGACTTTAATCAAGTTTTCAAAGGCAGTCATCGATATCCTGACTTAGGGGAAGCTGGTTGGGTACCAGGAGAAATTGATCCAGCAGACTTACCTAAACATTTTTCACTTGCTTATGATGATCAACAACCGACTGTGCGGGTGCTTAATAAGCCTTACACTGGCTCTTATGAAACATCCCAAGTGTATGTAATTGATGGTTTTATTGTTTCTGATAATGTGGCTGTTCATAGCGTGAAAACAAAGGACGAACAATTTAAATATACAGATCACCAACCTGTGAAGATGGAAGTGGGGTTGAAATAGAAAAAGTACAAACGGTGCTTGTTGCTTGCACCGTTTGTACTTTTTATTTTACAGATAGCCTTTAGTAATAGAATGAGTGGAATTTAGCATATTTGCTGGGGTTCCTGTAAAAAGAAGCTGTCCGCCATTTTCTCCACCTTCGGGACCTAGTTCAATCAACCAGTCGGCACTTTTAATCACATCAATGTGATGTTCTAATAAAATCAAGCTGTTTCCTTCTTCTACCATTCGATTGAAAAGTTGAAGACTTTGTTGGATATCAATTAAGTGTAAACCATCTGTAGGTTCATCCATTAAATAGATAGCTTTTTTTTGGTGAAGTGTGTCTGCTAATTTTACCCTTTGCAATTCGCCACCAGATAATGTTGAGAGCGATTGATTGAGTTTAAGGTAGCCTAAGCCAACTTCCAGTAAATTTTTTAATGAAAGAGCAAAAGGCTGGTCTTTGAAAAAATCATAGCCATCTTTAACGCTTAAAGCTAGTACTTCAACGATATTTTTTCCGTTATACAGATAATGAAGCACCTCTTCTTTGTAACGCGTTCCGTGACAGGTTTCGCAAATACTAGTAACATCCTCCATAAAAGACATATCGGAGACAATTATGCCTTTCCCCTTGCAAGTAGGACAGGCGCCTTTGGAATTATAGCTAAATAAAGCTGGACTAACATGATTTTCTTCCGCAAACAGTTTGCGGACCTTATCAAAAATATTAAGATAGGTCATTGGTGTGGATCGTAAATTTGCGGTAATGCTTTTTTGTGAAAGATGAATAATTTCTTGGTTATCAGCTTGGGCTTTTTGATAAATTTCTTCCGCTAATGATGATTTACCTGAACCAGCGACCCCACAAATAACAGTCAAAACTCCTAACGGAACTTCGACAGATAGATTGTTTAAATTATGCAGTGTCGCATGTTCGATTGTTAAAGACTTCCTTGCTATTCTTGGTTGGTCGTTTAAAGTTAGCGGCTCTTGAAGGGCTTGACTAGTCAAGGTTTTGGAGGCTAAAAATGCGTCATACGTTCCTGAAAACTGGACATGGCCACCATTTTCGCCTGCGAAAGGTCCTATATCGATGATAAAATCAGCTTCTCTAATTAATTGTGGATTGTGTTCCACCAGAACCACGGTGTTTCCTTTATTTTTTAAATTGAGCAATGCACGACTGATCCGTTCGATGTCCTTTGGATGTAAGCCAGCACTTGGTTCATCTAAAATATACATAATATCGTTTAAGGCGCTGTTTACATACTTAGCAATTTTAATCCGCTGTGCTTCACCACCAGAAAGTGTTTCAGTTGCTCGTCCTAATGTGAGGTAGGAGAGACCGATATTAATTAATGCTTCTAGACGTACAAGTAGCTCTTCTTGAATAGTTTTTATTAAGGATAGGTCCATTGAACGAATAAAAGAATGTAATTCAGTGAGTGGCATGTCAACAGCATCAGCAATACTTTTCTGATTAATTTTGCAGCTACGAACACGTTCATTGACTCTACTTCCTAAACAATCAGGACATCTTTTTACGGTAACAAAGTGATTAAGGTATTTTTGATGACGTTTGCCTTCGTCTGTATGCAATATGCTACGTTGCATGCGCGGGACGATTCCTTCATACAAAGCTGTATGAGGCCACTCTTTGGGTGGATTAGCTAGTTTTTGTTGTGGAGCATATAAAAATAATGCTAACTCTTCAGGAGAATAGTCCTTGATTTTTTTATCCAAATCAAATAGACCACTATGGGCATAACGCTTCCACCGCCAGTTGCCAACTGTAAATGTGGGGAAATCGATAGGCCCTTCGTTTAATGATTTGTCATAATCAACTAGCTGATGAAGATTGATTTCGGTAATCTTTCCTAAGCCATCGCATGTTGGACATTTTCCATCCGGATGATTAAACGAAAAAGTATCTGAATAACCAACAAATGGAGAACCTGCTCGTGAAAACAGCAAACGTAAAAACGTATAAATATCTGTGTACGTTCCCACTGTCGAACGAGAATTACCTGCTACTTTTTTCTGGTCAATGACAATTGCAACAGGAAGATTCTCGATTTTTTCAACTTCTGGACGACCATATTTGGGTAAGTAATTTTGAACAAACGAACTAAATGTATCATTTAGTTCACGACGTGATTCAGCGGCTAATGTGTCAAATACTAAGGAGGACTTTCCTGAACCCGAAAGTCCAGTAACAACAGTTAGTTGCTTTTTAGGGATATTGACAGAGATATTCTTCAAATTATTTTGTGATGCGTGCTTAATTTCAATCCATTCCATTAAAAAACCTCCGTTTCTATTCTATTTTAGCATATAAAAAGAACCTAGCCTAAAAGTTGAACATGGGAATTTTCAAGAGAACTTTACTTTTTAATCGCTTTCATTTATGCTATAAGTAATACAGTTTTTTTAACTGTATTAATAGATAAAGGATGTGACTTATGAAGAAGTCGATTTTGTTCAAAAAGTTAGGGATTATTTTATTAATTAGCCAAACACTGGTAGGGGTACCAATGTTGGCACAAGAAAGTATACTAGAAACAACCGTTCAAACAGAGACGGAATCAGTAACAACAGAAACCAGTCAGACTGTAGCTAACTTGGAATCTGAAACTACTAGCCAAACGGTGATGCAGGAAAAAGAATCCTCTTCGGCAATCGCCGAAAGCAGTAGCGGAAATGCGGTTGCAGTAACTACTGAAACCACAAATGAGATACAAAATAGTGATACAGATGGAAAAGCTGTTTCTGCAGAGAGTGTTTTTTCAGAAGCAGATTATAAACAAGCAACTGCACTGGAGTTAGCAACTTTAGTAAGAGAAAAAAAGGTGACGAGCGAAGAATTAGTAAAAATTGCGTTGGCCATCACTAAACGTGAAAATCCTACATTAAATGCGGTCATTACTTTACGAGAAGAAGCGGCTTTGACAGAAGCAAAAGCTTTACAAGATACAGGTCAACCATTTCTAGGTGTGCCGCTCTTACTAAAAGGGTTAGGACAATCCTTGAAAGGTGAAAGCAACACGAACGGTTTTGGTTTTCTCCGAGATCAAGTAGCTGGTGGGACATCGACCTTTGTCAAAGCACTACAAAATGCCGGATTCATAATCATTGGTCAAACGAATTATCCAGAATTAGGTTGGAAGAATATTTCAGATTCAAAGTTATATGGCGTTTCCGTCAATCCATGGAATCCTAACCATTATTCAGGTGGTTCTTCAGGCGGAGCGGGTGCTAGTGTCGCCGCGGCATTTGTTCCCATTGCTTCTGGAAGTGATGCTGGTGGCTCTATCCGCATCCCTGCTTCTTGGACAGGCACCGTAGGTTTGAAACCTTCTAGAGGAGTAATCATTGGCAATTCTAATAGTGCAAAAGGTCAAACTGTTCACTTTGGTTTAAGTCGAACCGTGGCGGATACAAATGCATTATTTGAAACCTTATTAACCAAAAAAGATCTTCCTGCGGGACATTTAAGTCAAGCGCAACCCATTGCTTATACAACAGAATCTCCTGCTGGAACGCCTGTAAGTGCCGAAGCAAAAGAGGCGGTCGCTGAAGCTGTTGCTTTTTTAAAAGACCAAGGGTACACATTGGTTGAAGTGAAGCACCCTGTTGATGGGGAACGTCTAATGAAAAATTATTATACTGTAGCTGCTGGCTCAGCAGGAATTGCCGATTTTATGGCGCGGCAGAAATTAAAAAGACCGCTTGAACGAAATGATGTAGAACTGTTAACATGGGCGCTTTTTCAAACAGGAAAAAATATAACGAGTGAAGAGACAACTGCGGCTTGGACAGATGTTGCTTTACAAGCACAAGCGATGGACGAATTTTATCAACAGTATCCTATCTTATTAACACCAACGACAGCTGCCACGGCACCTAGTATTGATAATCCGTTACTAAAACCAGAACATGCAGCACAGATGGAAAAAATTGATCAATTGTCACCAGCAGAACAAAAACAATTGATTTATGACCAATGGCTGACGGCGTTCACATATACACCGTTTACACAACAAGCAAATTTATTTGGACATCCAGCATTAAGTGTACCAACTTACGTTTCAAAAGAAGGACTGCCTTTGGGGATTCAATTTAATAGTGCATTAAATGAAGACCGAACATTGCTACAATTAGGTGCTTTATTTGAAAATAACCACAAGATAAATCAACCACATGTAGAAGAACCAGACAAAGACAAAGAACCAGATGCAAGTGGCGAACCAGAAAAAGACAAAGAGCCAAATGCAAGTGGCGAACCAGAAAAAGACAAAGAGCCAGATGCAAGCGGCGAACTAGATAAAGATAAAGAACCAGATGCAAGTGGCGAACCAGAAAAAGACAAAGAAACAAAAACAAGTGAAGGACCAATCGAAGGAAAAGATCAAAACCAAAACCAAAACCAAAACCAAAACCCAGACAAAGCTGGAAAAACTACTAGTGAGTCATCCTTAGATAATTCGCTGAAATCATCAGCAAATCAGGGAACCAAATCAACAGGAAGTACGCATGCTTTTTCTGATAAAAATATGATTGGGAAAAAAGAACAGCTTCCCAAAAAAGTATTACCAAAAGCAGGTGCAGAAGTACCTAGTACTTTCTGGATTGTTTTAGGAGGAGCTTTCTTAGTAACGAGTGGAACGATTTATATAAGGAAAACTAGAAAACGATAACCAGTGAAGGTTGGAGACAATTTATCCCCAATTGTCTCCAGCCTTTTTTCTTTGGTATACTAAAACCAATAGGGAAATGGAGGCGAAAGTAATGAGGGCGTTTGAGAAGATTCCAGCGTTTCAGCAATGGAAAAAATTTGAAGCTATTCACCGTGGTTGGTCAACTGATTTAAAGTTTAAAGTTACTAAAAATCAAGAAACCTTTTTATTGCGAATTTTTCAACAAGAAGAGTTATTAGCCAAACAACAAGAATATCAATTTATCAAAAAAGTAGCGGCGTTAGGATTTCCCAGTTCTAAACCTTTTTTATGTGCACCTATTCCTGAAAGTGAACAAGGATACATGTTATTAACGTATCTAGAAGGTGAAGACTTAAGCGATGTTTTACCCGCTCTTTCTCCCAAAAGACAACTGAACTTAGGCGTAGAGGCGGGCCGCTATTTAAACAAAATCCATAAGCTTTTGTTGCCTGAAAGGATTAGTCAAAGAGAGATTGCGCGAAATTTATACGAAAAAAAGCAGAGCCAACTAAATAAGTATAAGGAATCTCAATTTTGTATGCCGTACCAGCAGCCAATAATTTCATATTTAGAAAAACAATTACCGTTATTGCAACAACGGCCTGTGGTTTATCAGCATGGAGATTTCCATGTGGGAAATTTTATTTACTTGCCAACTAAGCAGGTCGGTGTGATTGATTTTAATCGATGGGATTTTGGGGATCCTTATGAAGAATTTTACAAGTTACAATTTTTTTCAAGAAATGTTTCGCCATTGTTTGCTTATGGTCAATTACAAGGTTATTTTGCTGGGAAAGTTCCTACCTTATTTTGGCAGTTTCAAAAGCTTTATACTTTTCACGCAGGACTCTATTCTTTAGTTTGGGCACTTAGCTTTGGTGAAAAAGAAATCAGGACTATGGAACAGCAATACCAACAATTACTAGAGGACTATAATTGTGGAGAATTACTAGTTCCCAAATGGTTTTCAACTATCCAAAGAAAGGGATTGAGATTTTAGGTTTATTTCGATAGAATAAAAATAAAAACAGGAGTTTAAGGAATGAAACTAAACGGGATTATTATGATAGCGGTTGTTGGAAGCGTTTTATCTAGCTGTGGTTGGCAAAAATCGAAAGAGGAATCACAGAAAGTACAAACCGTACAAACAAACAATGTAAATACTGAAGAAACAAGAGCAATTTCAGCAACCGAAGTTAGTCAAACTACGGCGTTGGAATTAGAGCAAACAACGCAAACACAAGAATTAACTGAATTAGTTACAGAAGAAGGGATGATTTGGAATCAGCAAAAAGCAAAACAGTTAGGACAATACATGGAAATCTGGGGTCAAGAACGCAATCAGAACTATCAAGCGTACCAACCAGGTCACTCTGTAGCTTTTTACACGATTCAAGTGCCTGATGATTTATTGAGTTATGAACCTAAAATACAACCAGCTATTGGGAACAATCCCATTTGGTTAAATTGGTCAGAAACAGGCAGCGAAGGGGGTTATTGTCTGGTGGCAGTATACTCTGACAGTGCGACACAAGTTGCCCAGAAGCATGTCTATTTATTTACTTTAGTGAATGGTGAAGCCAAAGTCTATGTGAGTAAAGAACAGCCAGTAGAAGAGCAACCTTATTTGTTTTTAAAAGAAACAAGCAATACAGAACTGAAAGAACAATTCACAAACCTTGTGAATAATCTTTAATTTTTTATTTAATCAAAAGGAAAAGAAAATTTATCATTGACAAAGTATCCGCTTTCATTTTATTCTGTAGCTACCCCTTGGGAAAGGGCAAAAGGAAGTTTTGAAAGGGGTGGAAAAAATGAAGGAAACAAGTTTAGTAATTATTAAGCCAGATGGCGTTGAACGGAAGTTAGTTGGCAAAATCATTCAACGTTTTGAAGATAAAGGTATTGACTTATTGCACCTTAAATTCGAACGACTAACAGTAGAAACAGTGAAGGAACACTATGAGCATTTAAAAGATGAACTATTTTTCCCTGAATTATTAGCCTATATGACAAGTGGCCCAGTGGTTGTGATGGTCGTTGTAGGGGACAATGTGGTTAAAAAAGTGCGTAAATTAGTTGGAGCAACGAATCCGTTAGATGCTGAAAGTGGCACCTTACGAGCGGATTATGGGTTGTCTGTCACCAAAAATTTAATCCATGCTTCTGATTCTGTCCAATCAGCAAAAATTGAGATGCAACGGTTCTTTGGTTAATCATCAAAAAAGAAGCAATCCTTTATTTTTTATAAAGGATTGCTTCTTTTTTATTAATTGTCAGAATATTCCGCTTAAATGGTTGACATCTGGAGGTAGAAGAGTAGTATAGACTACATACTAAATACTAAATGACTGCGTGTGCTTCAGGAGGATAAAATGATAACAAGTGATGAATTGACAGAAAACCTTAGTCCGTTTGAATTAAGTCTATTTTTAGAGAAGAAATTACATGAAGAAAATCATAATTTAGAAACATTGTTAAATGCAGGGCGAGGCAATCCTAATTGGACGGCGCCAACACCAAGGGAAGCCTTTTTTTTATTAGGTCAATTTGCTACAAAAGAAACGTTAAGAGAGGGGAGCGAACAAACGGCTGGTATGATTCAGCCAAGTTTTGGTAGAACGCAACGCTTCTTAAACTTTTTAGCAGAAAATCCTAGCAAAGGGGCAACTTTCTTACAAGAAATTTGGACAGCAGAGCATAACTATTTTGGGATGGATAAGGAAATGTGGTTAGATGCCATGTTAGACTATGTGATTGGGGATAATTATCCGAATCCTGTTCGTTGCTTGAAGGCGTGTGAACAACCGATTAAAGCATATTTAAATCAAGAATTATTTTCCAGCGAAGCACAACCGTTTGATATTTTTGCCGTTGAAGGTGGTACAGCAGGGATTTGTTACTTGTTTGATACGTTGGCAAATAATTATTTACTAGAAAAAGGTGATCGTATTGCGTTGTTATTACCAACGTTTGCTCCTTATCTAGAAATTCCAGAACTACCACGTTATGATTTTGACGTGGTTAAAATCAAAGCAGAGCAAATGATCATTGATGGAAAAACGACGTATCAATACTCAAACAAGGAAATTGATAAACTAAAAGACCCGTCCATCAAAGCGGTTTTTGTCGTAAATCCCAGCAATCCAACTGCCAATGCTATGGGAAAACCTACCATTGAACAAATCAAACAAATCGTTGCAGTGGATAACCCTAAGTTAATGATTTTAACAGATGACGTTTACGGAACCTTTGTGCCAGCTTTCCGTTCACTATTTACGGAGTTACCTTACAATACAGCTTGTATCTATTCTTATTCTAAATACTTTGGCGCTACCGGTTGGCGTGTGGGGACCATTGCGGTCAGCCAAGAGAACATCTTTGACCAATTATTAAAAGAATTGCCAGTGGCTCAAAAAATGGAATTACAGGCACGTTATGCTACATTGAATGCAGACACAAGCCAAATTAACTTTATCAGCCGCTTAGTCGCAGACAGCCGCGATATTGCGTTGAACCATGCAGCGGGACTTTCTTCTATTCAGCAAGCAATGATGGCTTTATTTAGTTTGTATGCTTTGTTAAAAGACGGTCAAGCATATAAAGACGAAGTGATGGATATCTGTCATACGCGTGAAAAGCTCTTGTTCCGCACCTTAGGCATTGAAGAGCCTTTAGCAAGTTTAAATACAGCATATTATTGTGAAATTAACTTTAGAGATTGGACAGAAAAACGTTATGGCCCAGAATTTTCAAGTTATTTAACGAAATCGTGGACGATCACAAAAGTATTAACCTCTTTAGCAGAAAAAGAAAAATTAATGCTTTTAAAAGCGGATGCTTTCGGGAGTGACAAATGGTCAGTTCGAATTTCTTTAGCCAATTTAGCTACTAACCAATATAGTGAAGTTGGTAAACGAATGATTCGCCTATCTGAACACATTAAAGAAGAGTGGTTGCGCCAAAAGCGCCAAGCAATTAAATAAAAAAACGCTAAGTCTCTTAAGCTGCAGGAGACTTAGCGTTTTTGTTTATTATTTATTCATTTTTCCGTCAGTTTTGGTTTATAAATGTTTGCTACACTGGAGATAAGAGGAAATTAAGCGTTTATAAAAAGGAGAGAAGTGAATGAAACATATTAAAGGAATGTTGGTTTTTATCGGATTATTTATTTTGGTCGGTTGTACGCCAGATCAAGAGCCAACGAAACAAACAACAAGTGGTCCGCAAGAGACAAAGCAAGTGAAGCAAGTTACCGTCACCAATCAAACGACTTCTGCGGTGGAAAAACAAGCGCCGACTAAAAATGACGAACTGATTGCTAATCAATTGACTTTTGATTCTCATGAATACACGTACGAAGTGGTTACAGGGGCCACACAAACGACATTTGGGACAACCCCACCAGCAAAATATACACCAGAAGAAAAAAAGAAAAAAATGTTTTGGTCCAATCAACCGCCTTTGGGATTAATGACGGGTAACTATTATAAAAATGAAGGTGTATTTACTGGGGGAAATTACGGCATTGTAGAGATTATTACGGAACCTGAAACGCAAAGGATTCTGAATGTTGAGTTTACAGAGTTTGCTAGTGACCCTTATTATGATACACGCTATTCGGGTGTCAACAAACGCCTGTCGGATTATCCTGAATTTCAAGCAAGCAACACGCGCACAGACGATACGTTAGTCACCGTTGTTAATGGTATTACTTATGTAGAAAAACAAATGCGTGACGAAAATCGTGTCACAGGTAATTTTTATACGGTACGCGGTTCATCAACTTCTGCGCGTGAAGGTTTAATGCCTTTAGCAGCAGAGATGGACACTTGGCTAAAAGAGCCATCGAAAGAAACGTATATCGGTTACGCAGAAGATTTAGGCAATGGCCTAATCGCTCGACTTCAAGTGATAACAGAAGAGCAGAAAATAAAACATGTCAGCTATGATGAATACTTTTCAGATGAACAGGAAAAAATCACAGAAACAGCCCTGCGGCCTTTTTATCGTCAATCGAAATATTATTCACCAGGATATAATAAACAAACCAACAATTCTTTTATTCATTTTGTAGATGCACTAACAAAGGCCATTACGACACAACAAACTTTATCCGTTAACGAAGAACAAGAGCTACAGCATCCGTCTTTTACGACTTATCAAAGATTGGCTGAAAAAATCAGCACGTTTCAAAATTCATTGAAGGAATAAAAAAACGGAAGTGGGGCATAAGTCGTTTCGACTTATGCCCCACTTTCGTAATCTTAAGATTATCAGCTAAACCAAAGTGAGTTCTTTTTAAAGAAATACTTTTATTTTAGCCTTTTATAGATCTAAATAATTTTCTAAGTAATCTGCTAAACCATCTTGATCATTTGTTTTTTCAGTGACATCGTTGGCTACGGATTTAATTTTATCCGTGGCATTGTTCATAGCAACACCCCAACCAGCATAACTTAGCATTTCTTCGTCATTATGTTCATCGCCAAAAGCAATGATATCAGCTGGTTTGACAGATAAAAAGTTCGCCACTTGATCAACGCCATGGGCTTTTTGAATTCCTTTTGCGACCATTTCTAAAATAGGCATTGGACCGCCCCAAGTGCGGACATCAATATAATCACCATATTGTTTTGTCAATGTATCAGCAACTTTTTCAGCTTGGTTTGGTGTGGTCCGAACCATCATTGAGGTAGGATTTGTTCGTAAATTTTTAGCAGTAAGTAAATTATCTAAGGTTGCTTTGGAAGCAAAAAATTTCGGATCGAACCCATCTAACGTATCGATATAAAATGTTTCTTTGTTTTCAGCAGCAACAAAATCTAATTGTAATTCTTTTTTCTGTGCCAAAATGTCAAAGACTAGGTCACGCTCAATATTGGCTTCGCTTTCCAAGTCCCATTTTTTCTCTGGAATGTGGACTAAAGCGCCGTTAAAGTTAACCATAGGGGTCGTTAGGCCAAGTTGTTGGTAAAATTGATGACTCATTCTATAGGGACGTCCAGTGGCAATACTGACGTAATGACCGTTGTCAATCGCTTTTTTTAGTGTTTGTTCGGTTTTTGGACTGATTAAAGACTGTGCATTTAATGTTGTGCCGTCTAAATCAATAGCAATTAATTTTTTCAAGTAAAAATTCCTCCTAAATGCCTTTTACTCAGTCTAGCATAAAACCGAAGATTATCAAGGGGAGAAGCATGTTCATTTATAAGGTTTAAAAAAAAGCTTAAGAAGTATGCTACACTAAAATAAACCGTTTGAAAAAGGAGCGCAGAGCATCTTGAAAAATTCTAGAAATTATTTACGAGTGATCACCTTAATCTATTGTATCTATATGTGGTTATTTGCTACGCATTTTCATTTTATGGCGTTGAACGTGTTGTTAGCCTATATTCCAATTGAACTTAGTTATCTTTTAAACGCAGAAAAACGTAAAAGGGATTGGTTGATAGGTTTTGCTTGGTTAATTTTTTATCCTAATGCGCCGTACCTATTTACGGATTTTTTTCATTTAGAAACGCTATCTATTTATCGAGGCTTTAATACGATTTTTGCAAACCAAATTGGTGATTGGTGGGCGTTTGTTTGCTTAACTAGCGGGATTGTTATATATGGACTTTTAGGGATGAAAACAGTAACAACTGTTAGTCAGAAATTGCAAAGTTATTGTGACTATAGAACAATTGTAGTCTTTCAAGCCAGCCTTCATTTCTTGTCTGCTTTGGCGATTTATGTTGGACGTTTTGATCGATTACACAGTGTCTATCTTTTTATGAGTCCAATTGAAACAGTGAAAATTATCTTTTTTGACTGGTCCCTTCAAAAATTAATGTTTATTTTATTAATGATGTTTCTACAGATGCTGTTGTTTGGGCTAATCCAATTATTAGGAAAAGAAGAAGCAATGTAAAGCTTTTTCTTTTTTTATATCCACAAAACACGAACGTTATATAGAAAAATATATATAATAGTTAATATTTTGTTGTAAAAAGATAGCGATTCTCTTATAATCAAAGAGTAATTATTCGAAAACATGGATTTTAAGGGAGAGAAGTGCAATTATGAATACGTTTTTCAAATTAAAGGAAAACAAGACAACGGTATCAACTGAAATAATGGCGGGGGTCACGACCTTTTTTGCAATGAGTTATATTTTATTTGTTAATCCGTCCATTCTTTCAGAAACAGGGATGCCTTTTCAGGCTGTTTTTTTAGCGACCATTATTGCTTCAATCATCGGTACATTAATTATGGGGCTGTTTGCTAATGTACCTTACGCTCAAGCACCGGGGATGGGACTCAATGCTTTCTTCACGTTTACGGTCGTTTTTGGGATGGGGTATACATGGCAACAAGCATTAGCAATGGTTTTTATTTGTGGTTTGATTAACATTTTGATTACAGTGACAAAAATTCGCAAAATGATTATTAAAGCAATTCCAGAGAGTTTACAACATGCTATTGGTGGTGGGATTGGAATTTTTGTCGCTTATGTAGGGTTGAAAAATGCTGGCTTACTAAGTTTCACAGTACAAGCAGAACCTCAAAATGGTGTTGTGAATGGTTCGAGTATCGTGCCCGCTTTAGGAAATTTTGATAATCCAGCCATTATTTTGGCGGTAATTGGGTTAGTTTTAACAACGATTTTAGTTGTCACCAATGTTCGTGGGGCTATTTTAATTGGCATTGTGGTTACTACGTTAGTCGCAATTCCAATGGGGGTGGTAGACACTGCTTCGGTTGATTGGCATGCTAATTCGTTGGGCAATTCATTTAAAGAATTAGGTACAACTTTTGGCGCTGCTTTTGGTGCTGAGGGCTTACAGTCATTGTTTAGTGATTCTTCAAAAATTCCTCAAGTCTTAATGACCATTATTGCCTTCAGTTTATCAGATACGTTTGATACAATTGGAACATTTATCGGTACGGGACGTCGAACAGGGATTTTCTCTAAAGAAGATGAATTAGCTTTAGAAGATAGTAAGGGCTTCAGCACTAAAATGGACAAAGCTCTATTTGCAGATGCTATTGCAACATCTATCGGTGCGATTTTTGGTACATCGAATACGACAACTTATGTAGAAAGTGCAGCAGGAATCGGTGCGGGTGGTCGAACAGGTTTGACATCGGTAGTGGTAGCAATTCTATTTGCCCTAAGTAGTCTTTTTTCACCACTTATTGCTATTGTACCAGCACAAGCTACGGCTCCAGCGTTAATTTTAGTGGGAATTATGATGTTAGCTTCTTTCAAAGACATCAATTGGACGGATTTAGAAGATGCGATTCCAGCATTTTTCGCTTCAATTTTCATGGGATTATGTTATAGCATCTCTTATGGGATTGCTGCTGGGTTCATCTTTTATGCAGTGGTGAAAGTAGTCAAAGGAAAAGCCAAAGAAGTTTCACCAATTATTTGGGTCATTGATGCGTTGTTTATCTTAAACTTTGTAATCTTAGCTATTTTATAGTAAACAGAAGTGAGGCTAAGATAACAGCGGTTAGCTTTGAAGGTGTTGTATTTATTCAGCTGTTTATCTTAAGCCCAAGTGTTAAGAAGTCTGGCAGATTGGTCGTTTTGACCGGTCTGTCAGACTTTTTTTTAAAGAATTTTCTTTTGAGAGATTCACTCTTTTAGAGTATAGTGGTAGGTGAAGAGGTGATAAGGTGGATAAAAGTATGAAAATAAAATGGAAGCAGAATTTATTAGTCGCATGGATTGGTTGCTTTTTTACAGGGGCGAGTATTAGCTTAGTTATGCCGTTTATTCCAGTATACGTTGAACAATTAGGGACGCCTAAGAGTCAAGTAGAGTTGTTTTCTGGATTGGCAATTTCCGTCACGGCGTTTGCTGCTGCGATTGTTGCACCGATTTGGGGAAATTTAGCTGATCGAAAAGGTCGGAAAATTATGATGATTCGGGCTGCAGCAGGAATGACGATCACGATGGGGGCGTTAGCATTTGTCCCTAATGTATACTGGCTGTTGATTATGCGGTTTATGAACGGGATTTTATCTGGCTATATTCCTAACGCAACAGCGATGATTGCGTCGCAAGCGCCAAAAGAGAAAAATGGCTGGGCTCTAGGGACATTATCAACAGGTGCAATTGCTGGGACGTTAATTGCGCCATCGATTGGCGGTGCGTTGGCACAGTGGTTTGGAATGGAAAATGTCTTTATTATTACCGGCGTTATTTTATTCATTACAACGTTGTTGACTATCTTTTTAGTTAAAGAAGATTTTCAACCAGTTGAGAAAAAGGATTTATTAACGACGAAAGAAATTTTTAGTAAGATGGATCATGTTTCAGTATTGATTGGTTTGTTTGTGACTACGTTAATTTTACAATTAGGAATTACAAGTATCAGCCCAATCTTAACGCTATATATTCGATCTTTAAGTGGCGATACAGAGAATGTATTATTTGTTAGTGGTTTGATTGTTTCGATTGCCGGCGTTTCAGCAATTATTTCTTCTCCAACTTTGGGAAAAATTGGGGACCGCATTGGGAACCAAAAAGTTTTATTAGGCGGATTAATTCTTTCTTTTATTTGTTACATTCCCATGGCGTTTGTGCAAACACCTTTTCAGTTAGGTGTTTTACGATTCCTTTTAGGTTTTTCAACAGGTGCTTTAATGCCATCAATTAATACGTTAATTAGTAAAATAACGCCAACAGAGGGCGTAAGTAGAGTTTATAGTTACAATCAGATGTGTAGTAATTTCGGTCAAGTTTTAGGACCGATGGTAGGGTCGACAGTTGCCCATGGTTTTGGCTATTCTTCTGTTTTTCTGGTAACCGCTTGTTTCGTTTTAGGAAACATTGGGCTGTCCTTCTTTAATTTCCGAAAAGTTTTAAATAAAAAGCTCTAAACAGTTGAAAAGATAAAAAAACCAGTTACAATAACTTTAGTAACTGGTTTTTTCTTATTTAACAGGTTTGGTTTCTTTCGGTACTGCAAAGTGTGCAATTAATAAAATAATAACGGCTGTTGCCAACGATAGAATCGTTGTCATTTTAAAGTCGTATGAACCACCAGATAATGCACCGCCGATATATCCAACGACTTGGCCTAATGCGAAGGTCCAGAAAAATACAACAAGATAACGCATATGAGCACCTCTTTTCTAGCTCTTAGTTTAGCATATTTTCTTTAAAAGTAAAGAATCCGCGATAGGAAAATAAGAGAAGAGGAAAAAAATAGCAAGGATTCAAAAAGGAGCTGTCCAATGTCATTTCCACAATTACATACCGTTACTTCCTATTCGCTTTTATCTAGTACGGTTAGGATTCGTTCCTATGTAAAACAAGCGAAAGCGTTAGGTTATCAAACATTAGCGATTACCGATATCAATGTCTTGCATGGGGCGGTTGAATTTTATGAAGCATGTCAAGAAGCGGGAATTCAACCAATTATCGGTTTAAGATTAGAATATACCCCAGCAGAAAAAGAAGGGCATTCCGAGTTGCTTTTATTTGCCAAAAATTTAAAAGGGTATCAGCAATTAATGCAACTATCTAGCAGCAAAATGACGACAGAGGGTCCCTTTTACTTAGCAGAACATCAATCCTTATTAAGTGATTTATTTGCCGTGACTTTGTCAGCCAAAGGAGAAGTCGCCCAAACTTTTTTTGAAGATGAACAACAAGCGGTTCACGCTTTCCAACAACTTGCTTCATATTTTGATCCTCAGTCGTTATTTGTTGAACATTCTTTTTCAATGAATCAACAACGCAATCCAGCGCTCTTTTCTTTTTACCAAAGAGAACAATTACCTGGCGTGGCTTTGCAAGAGGTACGTCATTTAACAAGGGAAGAAGGCTTTGCCGTTACTGTTCTTGAGAGCATCAAAGAAAATAATCAATTGAATATTACAAGCCAAACACCGGAAATAGAAGGTCTGAATTACTTGCGTGAAGCAGAGACGACGATGGAACAAATGCTTCAAATAGCTGGTGCAGAAGTGGTCCAGAATACGATTCAGCTAGCTGAAAATTGCCGAGTTGACATTCCTTTACATCAAAAATTATTACCGCATTTTCCTGTGCCTGATAATCAAACGGCTGGTTCTTATTTACGCACATTGTGTTTAGAAAAATTACCAGAAAGAGTGCCTCATCTAAATGAAGTTTACCAAAAACGATTAGAAAAAGAGTTAACCATCATTCACAATATGGGTTTTGATGATTACTTTTTAATCGTTTGGGATGTGATGGATTTCTGTCATAACAATCAAATTGTTACAGGCGCTGGCCGAGGTTCAGCTGCAGGCTCTTTAGTGTCCTATGTGCTATCAATTACAGATGTAGATCCAATCAAATATGATTTGCTTTTTGAACGTTTTTTGAATCCAGAACGCTACACGATGCCCGATATTGATTTAGATATTCCTGATAATCGGCGGGAGGAAGTTTTAGCTTATGTCAGTCAAAAATATGGTCATTATCACATGGCGCAAATTGCCACGTTTGGTACGATGGCTGCGAAAATGGTTTTACGGGACGTTGCACGTGTTTTCGGGTTGTCCCAGAGTGAAGCGAATCGTTGGTCGGCAGCTGTCCCAAACAAGCTGAAAATTACGTTAGAAGAAGCGTACCAAGAGTCGAAACGGATGCAAGAATTGGTCAATTTTTCGCCAAATAATCAATTGCTCTATAAAACAGCTGTTCAGCTAGAAGGATTGCCTCGTCATGTTTCTACGCACGCAGCAGGTGTGGTAATTAGTGATGAAAATCTTTTGAATTTGGTTCCGTTACAACCAGGATCGAATGAAATTTTATTGACCCAATTTACTATGAATGATGTTGAAAAAATTGGTCTTCTGAAAATGGATTTCTTGGGCTTAAGAAATTTATCCATCATTGATGATACCCTCACAGCTGTTAAACGCGTCTATAATCAAACCATTCGTTTGAATCAGATTCCATTAGATGACGAAACAACGCTGGCTTTATTTAGAAAAGGGGAAACAAGTGGCGTTTTCCAGTTTGAATCTGCTGGAATTCGGAATGTATTAAGAAAATTAGGGCCAACTAGCATTGAAGATATTGCTGCTGTCAACGCCTTGTATCGTCCTGGTCCGATGCAAAATATTGATGTTTTCATCCGCCGGAAAAAAGGCTTGGAACAAATTAGTTATCCAGAGCCTAGTCTCGCCCCCATTTTGGAAAATACGTACGGAATTATTGTTTACCAAGAGCAGATTATGCAAGTTGCTGCGAAAATGGCTGGCTTCTCTTTAGGGCAAGCTGACATTTTACGTCGGGCCATTAGTAAAAAGAAAAAAGATGTGCTAGATGAAGAACGGAATCATTTTGTTAATGGTGCGTTACAACAAGGCTATCCCCAAGAAACAGCTAACCAAGTGTACGATTATATTGAGCGCTTTGCTAATTATGGCTTTAACCGCTCGCATGCATTTGCCTATTCCTTTATTGGTTTTCAAATGGCTTACTTGAAGGTTCATTATCCAAGTGCTTTTTATGTCGCATTGTTGCACTCTGTTCGTCATAATCCAACAAAAATTAAAGAATATATTGGCGAAGCTAGAAAAAACAAGCAGACGATTTTGCAGCCGTCAATTAACCAAAGTCACTACAGCTTTTACCTAAATCAGCAACAGCAAATTTTATTTGGTTTTAGTTCTTTAAAAGGAATCCGCCGAGACTTCATTCAAAATATTTTAAATGAACGCCGAGAAAATGGACCGTACAAAACGTTCGATGAGTTTCTTTTGCGAATTGACCGTAAGTGGTTGAAAGTTGAAAATATCGAACCATTGATTGCCATCGGTGCATTTGACGAAATTGCGCCTAATCGCCGTCAATTAGCAGTAGGTTTAGAGAGTAATATCCAAAGTATTCTTCTCAGCGGTGGTAGTATGGATTTGTTAGAAACATTGAAGCCAAAGGAAGAAGAAATTGCCGATTATCCGCTAGAAGAGCGACTAGAACAAGAAGAACAATATTTAGGGGTCTATTTATCAGGACATCCGACAGAAGAGTTCAAAAAAACACGCTTAGCCAAGCAAACGCAACTTGTTCATGAACTTGTTGAAAATCAGCCCACGAAATTATTGATTTATGTCAAAAACATTCGGACGATTCGGACCAAAAAGGGAGAACAAATGGCCTTTGTTGATGGGGATGATACAACAGGAAGTATTTCACTAACGTTGTTCCCAACTGTTTTTCGCCAGTTAAGACAGAGTGTCGAGAAAGGGCAAGTTTATTATGTGGAAGGAAAAGTGGAACGCAGTACGTACAATCAAGAATTGCAAATATTGGTTCAACGAATAGAAAAAGCGCAACAAGTAGAAACATCAATTAGTGACGAAACGTGTTTTATCAGAATTACAAAAGATGTCGAACAAACGGACGTTTTTCAGAAAATGAAAGAGGTACTCAGTCGTCATGCTGGACACATTCCAGTGATTGTCTATTTTGAAAAAACAGGAAAGAAAATAGTATTAAATGAAGAAAATTGGGTCGCTCATACAAGCGCTAGTCAGCAACAATTAGCTTACGTTTTAGGCGAGCAAAACGTCATTTTCAAATGATTTACGGTAAAAAATACTAGTTGTTTTCAACTTTTTTCATTTTTTTCTTCTTAACTCAAGACATTTTGGTTCTTTAATGGTAAAATGAATGACGTAATATTTTTGTATATCAATTTTTGCGAAAAGGTTTCTTTTGGCAGTTGAAAGTATATTATATGAGGTGAAATAGCGAATGAAACGCATTGGTATTTTAACCAGCGGGGGAGATGCCCCTGGAATGAACGCTGCAATTCGTGCAGTCGTACGCAAAAGTATTTTTGATGGAATCGAAGTTTACGGTATTAACTATGGATTTGCCGGTTTAGTCGCAGGCGACATCCGTCGTTTAGATGTTGCTGACGTTGGCGATAAGATTCAACGTGGTGGAACATTCTTGTACTCTGCTCGTTATCCTGAATTTGCTACTGAAGAAGGGCAATTAAAAGGAATCGAACAATTGAAAAAATTCGGTATTGAAGGCTTAGTTGTTATTGGTGGAGACGGTTCTTATCATGGCGCAATGGCTTTGACAAAACGTGGTTTCCCCGCTGTTGGAATTCCTGGAACGATTGATAATGATATTCCTGGAACAGATTTCACAATCGGTTTTGATACAGCGATTAACACTGTTTTGGAATCAATTGACCGAATTCGTGATACAGCGACTTCTCATGTTCGTACATTCGTTATCGAAGTAATGGGACGTAACGCTGGTGATATCGCATTGTGGTCAGGCGTGGCTGGTGGAGCAGATGAAATCATTATTCCTGAACATGATTTTGATATGAAAAACGTTGCCAAACGTATTCAAGAAGGCCGCGACCGCGGGAAAAAACATTGCTTAATCATTTTAGCAGAAGGCGTAATGGGCGGAAATGAATTTGCTGATAAACTTTCTGAATACGGTGATTTCCATACGCGTGTATCAATTTTAGGACACGTGGTTCGTGGGGGCTCGCCAAGTGCTCGTGACCGTGTATTAGCAAGTAAATTTGGGTCATATGCTGTTGAACTTCTAAAAGAAGGCAAAGGCGGTTTATGTATCGGTATGTTAGATAACCAAGTAGTTGCAGCTGATATTATTGACACGTTAGAAAACAATAAACACAAACCAGATTTATCTCTTTATGAGTTAAATCATGAAATTTCTTTTTAATCTTGTATATTAGCTAATCTTATTAGCTTTGTATAAACAAATTTGGAATAGGAGCGTTTTAGTAATGAAAAAAACGAAAATCGTATGTACGATTGGACCAGCTAGTGAATCCGTTGATATGCTAGTAAACTTAATTAATGCAGGTATGAATGTTTGCCGTTTGAACTTTTCACATGGTGACTACGAAGAGCATGGTGCTCGTATTAAAAACATTCGTGAAGCTGTAAAAATTACAGGGAAACGCGTAGCGATCTTACTAGATACAAAAGGTCCTGAAATCCGCACAAATGACATGGAAAATGGCGCAATCACAATGAAAATTGGTGACTCAGTACGTATTTCTATGACAGAAGTTTTAGGAACAAATGAAAAATTCTCAATCACTTATCCAGAATTAATCAATGATGTAAACGTAGGTTCACACATTCTTTTAGATGATGGTTTAATCGATTTAGAAGTAACTGATATCGACCGTGATGCAAACGAAATCGTAACAGTTGTTAAAAACGAAGGCGTCTTGAAAAACAAAAAAGGCGTTAACGTACCAGGCGTTTCTGTAAACTTACCAGGGATCACTGAAAAAGATGCTAACGATATCCGTTTCGGAATTGGTCAAGGAATTGACTTTATCGCAGCTAGCTTCGTTCGTCGTGCTTCTGACGTTTTAGAAATCACTAAAATTTTAGAAGAAGAAAACGCAACACACATCCAAATCATTCCTAAAATCGAAAACCAAGAAGGTATCGATAATATCGATGAAATCTTAAAAGTTTCTGATGGTTTAATGGTTGCTCGTGGTGACATGGGTGTTGAAATTCCAACAGAAGATGTTCCAGTTGTCCAAAAAGCTTTAATTAAAAAATGTAATGCTTTAGGTAAACCAGTTATCACTGCAACACAAATGTTAGATTCAATGCAACGTAACCCACGTCCAACACGTGCGGAAGCAAATGACGTAGCAAACGCAATCTACGATGGAACAGATGCAGTAATGTTATCAGGCGAAACTGCAGCAGGGGATTACCCATTAGAAGCTGTTCAAACAATGGCTCGTATTGCAGTTCGTACAGAAGAAACATTAGTTAACCAAGATTCATTCGCATTGAAATTATATAGCAAAACAGATATGACTGAAGCAATCGGACAATCTGTTGGCCATACAGCACGTAACTTGGGTATCCAAACAATCGTTGCGGCAACAGAATCAGGCCATACAGCACGTATGATCTCTAAATACCGTCCAAAAGCACATATCGTTGCAATTACGTTCTCAGAACAAAAAGCACGTAGCTTATCATTATCATGGGGTGTTTACGCAACAGTTGCTGACAAACCATCAAGCACAGATGAAATGTTTAATTTAGCTTCAAAAGTATCACAAGAAGAAGGTTATGCTTCAGAAGGTGATTTAATCATTATCACTGCTGGTGTTCCAGTTGGCGAAAAAGGCACAACAAACTTAATGAAAATTCAAATGATCGGTTCTAAATTAGTTCAAGGTCAAGGTGTCGGCGAAGAGGCAATTATTGCAAAAGCCGTTGTTGCAGGAACTGCTGAAGAAGCAGTTGCTAAAGCGACTGAAGGAGCTATTTTAGTTACAAAAACAACAGATAAAGAATACATGCCTGCAATTGAAAAAGCATCAGCATTAGTTGTTGAAGAAGGTGGTTTAACTTCTCATGCAGCTGTTGTAGCGATTGCGCAAAATATTCCAGTTATCGTAGGTGCTGCAGATGCAACATCATTAATTAATAATGACGAAGTGATTACTGTTGATCCTCGTCGTGGTATTGTTTACCGCGGAGCAACAACAGCTATCTAAGTCTAATTAATCCAATCATTTGATTTTAAGCAATATGTACTCGGACGCAAAGCTGGGACAAACCGATTCGTCAGTTTGTCTCAGCTTTTTTTACAAGGAAGACAGTAGTATGAAATGTTCAGAAAACACGTATTCAGTAAATAAAGAGTTGGGCGCAAATAGTAAAATTATGTCTGAGTTTTAAATTATTTATGTTATTTCACACAAAAATTTTGTTATTTAATTAAATAAGCGCTAAGTTATCTTCAACAGAAAAACAATTATAAAAAAAACGAAAGAAAAACAGGAAATAAGAAAGGGCTGTCAAGAAAATTTCATTGACAAAGCTTTCATACCCCTGTATAATAGCTTTTGTTGCTTAGGAGTGATAATTATGAAGTGGTCTTTGTTAGAATTAAATAAATACAAAGAAGAGCCGCTAGTGTTTTCAGAAACATTGCATCTTAAAGAAGAGCTTCTTCAACGAGATGATACCTTGTTGGATGTTAGTCCAATCAAAGTAGAAGGCTTATTAGCAGTCAATAAATCAGAATATTTACTTCATTACACTATTCAGGTAACTGTAACCGTTCCTTCATCCCGTTCTTTAGAACCTGTGGCTTTGCCAATGCAAATCACGGTCGATGAAGTCTTTATGACAAAAGAACAAATGGGTACAAGAGATGAACGATTTGCAGCTGAAGAGATTATTTTATTGGACAAGCCAACAATTGATTTAGATGAATCTGTCGAAGACAACATTCTATTGTCCATTCCAATTCAAGTGCTTACAGAAGAAGAACAAAACAGTCAAGAAATGCCAAGTGGCAATGACTGGGAAGTGATTTCAGAAGAAGCATATTTGGAAAGTAAGCAGAAAGCAGCAGAACAAACAGTGGATCCTCGTCTGGCTAAACTATCAGAATTACTCAGCGATAATGCTGAAGAGGAAGATAACAGCTAGGTTGGAATATATTGTGTATGTAAATACACGCATCTTTACAAGGAGGTGGAACAACAATGGCAGTACCAGCTAGAAGAACTTCTAAAGCGAAAAAAGCAAAACGTCGCACACACTACAAATTAACAATCAAAGGCTTAAATGCATGCTCAAACTGTGGTGAAATGAAAAAAAGCCATCACGTATGTCCAGCATGTGGTCACTACGATGGAAAAGACGTAATGTCTAAAGAAGCATAAGCATAAAAACATTTTTTGAAATGTTGAATCCCCTAGGCTAACCATGGAGCCTAGGGGATTTGTATTTTTTTAAGAAAATATGAAGAAATTGGAAATTTATTGGCACTATATTGTTTTCATATGAAAGATAGTGCGTTATAATAGTGAGGATTATAAGAGAATGCTCATAGAATTTTCGTTGATTATAATATAGGAGGTCATAAAATGACAAAACAACAATTTGGCGTAGTCGGCATGGCTGTCATGGGAAAAAATCTTGCTTTAAACATTGAAAGCAGAGGCTATACAGTTGCGCTGTATAACCGTACAGGATCAAAAACAACAGAAGTGGTTGAAGAACATCCTGACAAAAACTTTCAAGCAACATACTCAATTGAGGAATTTGTGAATGCAATTGAAAAACCTCGTCGAATTATGTTGATGGTTAAAGCTGGACCTGCAACAGATGCGACAATCCAAGAATTGTTACCACACCTTGATAAAGGCGACATCTTAATTGATGGCGGTAATACGTTCTTCAAAGACACAATGCGACGTAATGAAGAACTAGCAAACTCAGGAATTAACTTTATTGGTACTGGCGTTTCTGGCGGAGAAGAAGGAGCCTTGAAAGGACCATCTATCATGCCTGGCGGACAAAAAGAAGCGTATGAGTTAGTTGCGCCAATTCTTGAAAAAATTTCAGCTAAAGCAGAAGACGGTGAACCATGTGTGACTTACATTGGCCCAAATGGTGCTGGACATTATGTAAAAATGGTTCATAATGGGATTGAATATGGGGACATGCAATTAATTGCTGAATCCTACGATTTAATGAAACAAATCTTAGGCTTATCTGTTGATGAAATGGCAGAGATTTTCAAAGAATGGAACGAAGGCGAATTAGACAGTTACCTTATTGAGATCACGGCTGACATTTTGACACGTAAAGATGATGAAGGAACCGACCAACCAATCGTTGATGTTATTCTTGATGCAGCAGGCAACAAAGGAACAGGTAAATGGACAAGCCAAAGTGCGTTAGATCTTGGCGTACCATTACCATTAATTACAGAATCAGTATTTGCACGTTTTATTTCGGCTTACAAAGAAGAACGCGTAAAAGCAAGTGGCATTTTATCAAAACCTGCAGCCTTTAACTTTGCAGGTGATAAAAAAGAATTGATTGAAAAAATTCGCGAAGCATTATACTTTAGTAAATTAATGAGTTATGCGCAAGGTTTTGCACAACTCCGTGCAGCTTCTGAAGAATACGGATGGGATTTACCATTTGGTGAAATTGCAAAAATCTGGCGAGCAGGTTGTATTATCCGTGCACAATTCTTACAAAAAATTACCGATGCATATGAAAAAAATCCAGCACTTGAAAACTTGTTGTTAGATGAATACTTCGTAGAAATTACGAAAAAATATCAACAAGCCGTTCGTGAAGTTGTTGCGATTGCTGTTCAAGCAGGTGTTCCTGTACCAACATTCTCATCTGCAATTGCTTATTACGATTCTTATCGTTCAGATCGCTTACCAGCGAATTTAATTCAAGCACAACGTGATTACTTCGGTGCTCATACGTACGAACGCACAGACAAAGAAGGAATCTACCATTACAGCTGGTACAACGAAGAATAAACACGCTGGAGACCATGAGTGTGGCTCACCATGCTCATGGTTTTACTGTGGCTTAAAAAAGAACCAGATAGATTGAGTAGTAATTCTCTAATAAGTAGTAAGGAATAAAAAGGTTGAGCTTGAGTATAGCTTTTAAAGAGAAAGGACAATTAATCAAATGAGCAACATTTTAATTATTGAAGATGAAAAGAACTTAGCGAGATTCGTTGAGCTTGAATTAAAACATGAGGGGTATACGACAGAAGTACACTACAATGGTCGTACAGGATTGGAAGCCGCTCTTAACAACGAATGGGATGCTATCCTTCTTGATTTGATGTTACCAGAATTAAATGGATTAGAAGTATGTCGCCGTGTTCGCCAAGTGAAAAATACACCAATTATTATGATGACTGCGCGTGATTCAGTAATTGACCGTGTTTCTGGCTTAGACCATGGAGCGGATGATTATATTGTTAAACCATTTGCAATTGAAGAATTGTTAGCTCGTTTACGTGCGTTACTTCGTCGTATTGATATTGAGGGCGATAAAAACGTTGCAAAACAAACAACGATTACATATCGTGACTTAACAATTGAAAAAGAAAATCGTGTCGTTCGTCGTAATTCTGAAATGATTGAATTAACAAAACGCGAATACGAATTACTATTAACGCTAATGGAAAACGTGAATGTTGTCTTGGCACGTGATGTGTTACTAAATAAAGTTTGGGGCTATGAAACAGAAGTAGAAACAAACGTTGTGGATGTGTATATCCGCTACTTACGAAATAAAATTGACGTACCTGGAGAAGAAAGCTACATCCAAACTGTCCGTGGAACTGGCTACGTTATGCGTTCGTGAGAACTAATTAATGAAAAGAACGATTAAAAAAGAACTGGAAGGCCCATCTTTAACTATAAAGTGGGCTTTCGCAAGTTCTTTCTTTATATTTGTAGTTTTTACCATTTTTGCGGTGATTACCTATAAGTCTTCTGTCAGTCTTATTGTTGCCAAAGAAAAGGAAAATGTCGAAGCAACGATTGCAGAAGTAACAAATCGATTAGCTAATGCCAATGAAAATTTAACGGTAACAGACGTTTTTGACTATTTAAAAACGCCGAGTGAAAGAGATGAAAACTACTATAATAAGCATACAGCAGTAGAAGGTTCGTTTATGGAAATGGACAGTTTCATATCTGAACTAGGACAACCAGAACTTTATTTATCTGTGTATGACACAAACCAAAAGCTAGTTTTTAAAACACAAAATGAATATGATAAGTTATTACAATTGGATCGACAATTACCTGTTGTTCGAACCGTTTTTGATAAAACCGGTTTTTATTCCGTGGAACCTATTTTTTCAAAAGAAACACGAGAAAAAATTGGCTATATTCAAGCGTTTTATGAACTTTCTTCTTTTTATGAAATTCGTAATCATTTATTATTAACACTTGTAGTTTTAGAAGTGATTTCTCTGATTGTAAGTAGTGTCTTAGGCTTTATCCTCTCTTCTTATTTCTTAAAACCATTAAAAGTATTGAGAGACACGATGGATACAATCCGCAAAGACCCGCAATCAGATGTCCACATGCCGGAGATTAATACGAGAGATGAGTTAGCAGATATCTCGGAAATCTTTAATGAAATGTTAGATCGTATGAGACGCTATATCGAACAACAAGAGCAGTTTGTTGAAGATGTTTCCCATGAATTAAGAACGCCCGTTGCGATTATGGAAGGCCATTTAAACCTTTTAAATCGTTGGGGAAAAGACGATCCTGAAATTTTAGATGAATCATTAAAGGCCAGTTTACAAGAAATTAGTCGCATGAAGAGTTTGGTCCAAGAAATGCTTGACCTTTCACGCGCTGAACAAGTGGACACCCAATATGCAAATGAACGAACAGATGCTAAACAAGTAGTCTACCAAGTATTCAATAACTTCCAATTGGTTTATCCTGAGTTTCATATCACATTAGATGACGATTTACCAACCGAAGTTGAGCTGAAAATCTATCGTAATCACTTTGAACAATTGCTAATTATTCTATTAGATAATGCGATTAAATATTCAACCGATCGAAAAGAAGTGCATATTTCCATTTCTCGAACGATGAATGAATTTGAAATAGCTGTGCAAGATTTTGGTGAAGGAATCACTGAAGAAGACTTGGAGAAAATATTTGATCGATTCTACCGAGTAGATAAAGCCCGTGCAAGAAATAAAGGCGGTAATGGCTTAGGTCTATCGATTGCAAAACAATTAGTCGAAAACTATAAAGGACGTATTGATGCAGAAAGCGTATTACATCAAGGAACGATCTTTAGAATTTTTATTCCAATCGCTGGAATAAAAGACGAGAGCAACGTACAATAAAGTACGTTGCTTTTTTTTACGAATGATTAACGAACATTTCAGTAAGAGAAAAGGGATTATAAGATAAAGAAACGAATGTTTTCTTTGCAGAAAATATTCATCGTTCGAAATTGAAAAAAATGTTATTTTTCTGCAAAATAATAGTTGCGTTTTAGAAAAATCCTTGGTATATTAATATCTGTTCTGACAAACAGTTCGTTAAGAAAAAAGTTTTAAAAAGTTAAAAATTTTTCTTGACGAAAAGATAAATAACATGTTAGAATAACAAAGTCGTTAAAGAGATTGCTTTTAAATCAATCATTTGATCAAAAAAACTTGTTATAAAATAACAAAAAAGTTTTAAAAAGTTGTTGACAAACAACTGAGATAATGATAAGATATAGAAGTTGTCACAACAGACAACGACAACCGAGCAAAACAACTTAAAAAAACTTTTTCAAAAAAAGTTCTTGACATTCAAACGAAAGTTTGTTATGATATAAAAGTTGCTGCGAGGTAACGTAGACCTTTGAAAACTGAACAAAGAATAGACGAACCAAATGTGTAGGGCGTCTTGATTCAATTCAAGACAACAAACATTTTTAACAAGCAAGCAATATGCTAGCAAACAAATTGAGCTTAACAATCGCAAGATTGTTCTAACTTTTATTATGAGAGTTTGATCCTGGCTCAGGACGAACGCTGGCGGCGTGCCTAATACATGCAAGTCGAACGCTTCTTTCCTCCCGAGTGCTTGCACTCAATTGGAAAGAGGAGTGGCGGACGGGTGAGTAACACGTGGGTAACCTACCCATCAGAGGGGGATAACACTTGGAAACAGGTGCTAATACCGCATAACAGTTTATGCCGCATGGCATAAGAGTGAAAGGCGCTTTCGGGTGTCGCTGATGGATGGACCCGCGGTGCATTAGCTAGTTGGTGAGGTAACGGCTCACCAAGGCCACGATGCATAGCCGACCTGAGAGGGTGATCGGCCACACTGGGACTGAGACACGGCCCAGACTCCTACGGGAGGCAGCAGTAGGGAATCTTCGGCAATGGACGAAAGTCTGACCGAGCAACGCCGCGTGAGTGAAGAAGGTTTTCGGATCGTAAAACTCTGTTGTTAGAGAAGAACAAGGACGTTAGTAACTGAACGTCCCCTGACGGTATCTAACCAGAAAGCCACGGCTAACTACGTGCCAGCAGCCGCGGTAATACGTAGGTGGCAAGCGTTGTCCGGATTTATTGGGCGTAAAGCGAGCGCAGGCGGTTTCTTAAGTCTGATGTGAAAGCCCCCGGCTCAACCGGGGAGGGTCATTGGAAACTGGGAGACTTGAGTGCAGAAGAGGAGAGTGGAATTCCATGTGTAGCGGTGAAATGCGTAGATATATGGAGGAACACCAGTGGCGAAGGCGGCTCTCTGGTCTGTAACTGACGCTGAGGCTCGAAAGCGTGGGGAGCAAACAGGATTAGATACCCTGGTAGTCCACGCCGTAAACGATGAGTGCTAAGTGTTGGAGGGTTTCCGCCCTTCAGTGCTGCAGCAAACGCATTAAGCACTCCGCCTGGGGAGTACGACCGCAAGGTTGAAACTCAAAGGAATTGACGGGGGCCCGCACAAGCGGTGGAGCATGTGGTTTAATTCGAAGCAACGCGAAGAACCTTACCAGGTCTTGACATCCTTTGACCACTCTAGAGATAGAGCTTTCCCTTCGGGGACAAAGTGACAGGTGGTGCATGGTTGTCGTCAGCTCGTGTCGTGAGATGTTGGGTTAAGTCCCGCAACGAGCGCAACCCTTATTGTTAGTTGCCATCATTTAGTTGGGCACTCTAGCGAGACTGCCGGTGACAAACCGGAGGAAGGTGGGGATGACGTCAAATCATCATGCCCCTTATGACCTGGGCTACACACGTGCTACAATGGGAAGTACAACGAGTCGCTAGACCGCGAGGTCATGCAAATCTCTTAAAGCTTCTCTCAGTTCGGATTGCAGGCTGCAACTCGCCTGCATGAAGCCGGAATCGCTAGTAATCGCGGATCAGCACGCCGCGGTGAATACGTTCCCGGGCCTTGTACACACCGCCCGTCACACCACGAGAGTTTGTAACACCCGAAGTCGGTGAGGTAACCTTTTTGGAGCCAGCCGCCTAAGGTGGGATAGATGATTGGGGTGAAGTCGTAACAAGGTAGCCGTATCGGAAGGTGCGGCTGGATCACCTCCTTTCTAAGGAATATTACGGAAATACACATTTCGTCTTTACTTTGTTCAGTTTTGAGAGGTCTACTCTCAATCAAATAAGTTCGGGGCCTTAGCTCAGCTGGGAGAGCGCCTGCTTTGCACGCAGGAGGTCAGCGGTTCGATCCCGCTAGGCTCCATTGATAGCTTTTGCTATCAGATTCGTTCATTGAAAACTGGATATTGAAGTAAAAAGAATCAAAACAAACCGAGAACACCGCGTTGAATGAGTTTTTTAATAAGTTCAATTGCTTATTTATTGATTAACCTTCTATCGCTAGAAGAAGTGATCAAGACCCAACCGTAAGGTTGATAAGGTTAAGTGAATAAGGGCGCACGGTGGATGCCTTGGCACTAGGAGCCGATGAAGGACGGGACTAACACCGATATGCTTTGGGGAGCTGTAAGTAAGCTATGATCCAGAGATTTCCGAATGGGGGAACCCAATATCTTTTATAGGATATTACTTTTCAGTGAATACATAGCTGATTAGAGGTAGACGCAGAGAACTGAAACATCTTAGTACCTGCAGGAAGAGAAAGAAAATTCGATTCCCTGAGTAGCGGCGAGCGAAACGGGAAGAGCCCAAACCAACAAGCTTGCTTGTTGGGGTTGTAGGACTCCAATATGGTAGTCTGTTAGTATAGTTGAAGGATTTGGAAAATTCCGCTAAAGAGGGTGAAAGCCCCGTAGACGAAATGCTGACAACACCTAGGAGGATCCTGAGTACGGCGGAACACGAGAAATTCCGTCGGAATCCGCGGGGACCATCCCGCAAGGCTAAATACTCCCTAGTGACCGATAGTGAACCAGTACCGTGAGGGAAAGGTGAAAAGCACCCCGGAAGGGGAGTGAAATAGATCCTGAAACCGTGTGCCTACAACAAGTCAAAGCTCGTTAATGAGTGATGGCGTGCCTTTTGTAGAATGAACCGGCGAGTTACGATTGCATGCGAGGTTAAGTCGAAGAGACGGAGCCGCAGCGAAAGCGAGTCTGAATAGGGCGAATGAGTATGTAGTCGTAGACCCGAAACCATGTGATCTACCCATGTCCAGGTTGAAGGTGCGGTAAAACGCACTGGAGGACCGAACCCACGTACGTTGAAAAGTGCGGGGATGAGGTGTGGGTAGCGGAGAAATTCCAAACGAACTTGGAGATAGCTGGTTCTCTCCGAAATAGCTTTAGGGCTAGCCTCGGAATTGAGAATGATGGAGGTAGAGCACTGTTTGGACTAGGGGCCCATCTCGGGTTACCGAATTCAGATAAACTCCGAATGCCATTCATTTATATCCGGGAGTCAGACTGCGAGTGATAAGATCCGTAGTCGAAAGGGAAACAGCCCAGACCACCAGCTAAGGTCCCAAAATATATGTTAA